>CAYPET010000001.1:0-250232 GCA_964409905.1 uncultured Chitinophagaceae bacterium
TTTAAATTTACAAATTATAATTATTGGTGCTGCATCTTTGAATAATAGGGGGAGCCACTTATAATCATAAAACCGTTATACTGTTATAGTATAACGGTTTTTTTATTGGATTCTATTCCAAAGTTTATTGCCGCCAGACTGCTTAAGCATCATATTGTTTGGGTCTACCAAGTAGTTACCATTGTTCATCCATGGGCCGGCTGGTAGATCACTGGTAAAGAGCGCTTTGTTATCGGTCTTCCAATATCCTTTTAGCTGCTGGCCAGGAGTAGTTCCGGTTACTCCTCCATTTCCCCCGGCCGACTTCGAGCTAAATTGTAAGGTCCCATCTCCGAACAAGGACAATGTTTCTTCAATCACATATGAGAAACCGGTAATTGGATCAGAAAAAGATTCTGTTCTCCTCCAAACACCTATCAATTGTGAATCTAATCCTGCTTGATTAGAGAATTGTTTTTTGGCTTCAAAGCCTTCTTGGTAGAAATTAATTGTTGTTCCATAAATATCGTTCAATCCAAAATTAAAGTTCAAACCGGAATCATTGAATTCAATTAAAAACTTGAACTCTTGTGCTGTGAACTTATCCCATGCCGAACCTATTAATTGGCTTGATTCGTTTAGGTCACCCATCAAAATATATGTAGAACCATCACTACCTAAAATCATTCCATAAAACCGATTCTCTGTCTCATCATTGTGAAGACTCCCTGGTTCTAACCTCAACGTAGAGGATATTCCATTAATGTTTCCTGAATAAACTCTTTCCGTGAAATCTTGTCCGAATAATCCTTGGCTAATAAATAAAACAACCAACAAGCTTACTGTTCTCATAATGAATGAATTAGATACACAAATTTAATAAATTAAGTCATAAATAGATTTAGCTATACTGCATCTTTGAATAATAGGGGGAGCAACAAAGACAAGGGTTTCAGCTAAACAAAGTTGAAACCCTATTTTGTTTCCGACACAATTTAGACACAAACGCTCCGAAATGCTTATTTGAATGTTGAACAAAAAAACAAAGGGACACGCTTTATCCATTTTTCTTTTTAACTATCCGCTAGCTCCAAAACTTGAAACATTTTGCTGAGAAATTCCGCAGCAAGAAATGGCGCTATATTTCACTTATACAAAACATAAGGCAATCTTATATATTATTAACAAAGTATAATGCATAATAAATATGCAGTACTCTAAATTTGCTCACCCTGTGATACGCTGGATTTCTATACTACTATTTTGTACCATGTCTTTAGCACTGGTAGTCGAAGCGCGTGTCGTTCCTTCAAATACGATAAAAAAAGAGTTATCTGAAGAAGGCGAAACTGAACAATGTGATGAAGATGCCGTTAAAAACAAACTAGCACATGGTTTTATTCACTTGAGCAAGTTGTCTACTTCATCCGAATTTATTGCCATTCATGAATGCAGGAGACAATCTCATTTACTCCCCTACACTTTTCTGGAGGCAGATAAGCGCCCCCCGCGAGTTTAAAGGCAATCATTTAATCAATCAATTTTTCTATTTTCGTAAACGAACAAAAATCGTTTATTCGGCACTCGGATAAACAATGCAAAGATCTATGAGCAAAAAAAGCAATTATCTTACTAATAGCTATAAGTTATTAAAACTTGATAGCAAGGATATCGTCAACATATACTTCTATGCTATTGCAGGCGGTTTGATTTCCTTGGGACTTCCCTTAGGAATACAGGCAATCATCGGCTTTGTAATGGCAAGCCAACTATCTACCTCAATGGTATTACTGATAATGGTAGTTGTATTAGCCACCCTTTTTTATGGTTTGTTTCAAATTAATCAATTAAAGATTATTGAAAAAATGAAACAAAAAATCTTCATTCGTTTCTCGTTAGCTTTTGATGAAAAATTGTCCAAACTAGATGTACAGCGCAATAAGGAGTACCAACTTTCTGAACTCATGAACCGATTTTTTGACACCCTCACTTTTCAAAAAAGCCTTTCCAAACTACTGATAGATATACCGACCTCAACGATTCAAATTCTATTAGGTTTATTACTGCTCACCTTTTATCATCCTCTATTTATCCTTTTCGGCATATTCTTACTCGTAACACTGTATTTGCTACTTCGCTTTACTGGTATTCGGGGCATGGAAACAAGCATCCAGGAAAGCAACCATAAATACGAACTAGTGGACTGGATTGAGCAACAAGCAGATTATATAAAGGATGTGCGTGGTGGCGTTTTCGATGACTTGAAAACATCACGTACTAATGAGATTCTTCATAACTACATCCATGCACGAACTTCGCATTTCAAAATACTTAATTTGCAATATTGGTCACTTACACTTTTCAAAGTAGTACTGACGGCCGTAATGCTCATCGTTGGCTCCTATCTACTCATAGAACAATTGATAAACATTGGCCAATTTGTGGCTTCAGAAATCGTCATCATATTATTGCTGTCAGCCATCGAAAAAATCATTTTCGGGTTGGATAACGCCTATGATTTGCTGACTTCAACCAAAAAACTATTTACTGTACTTGATTTGCCGGAAATTACGGGTTCTCAATTGATGAGCTCAGCCAAGGTACAAGGCACCCAACTCATGGGAGAGCAAATCAGCCTAACATCTGTTGATGGTAAACAAATACTGAAAAACATTAACTTTCAATTGATACAAGGCGACATATGCTGCATCAATGGTCAATCAGGCTCAGGAAAAAGCTCTCTACTGAATTTAATTTCAGGCATTTACACGAGCTACAATGGCCGTCTCACCTTGGACGAAATAGCCTTAAATGATGCCAATGGATTACGATCCCGAGATTACATTGCAGTGCATTATCTGGAGGGAGGGCTTGTAGAATCTACAGTCTTGGAAAATATCTGTTTGCAGCGCTCGGGATGCGAAATTTCTGAAGTTATTCAATTAGCCAAGGAAGTGGGATTTCACTCCGAAATTAGCGCCTTACCCAATGGTTACAACACCATGGTTTCGGCTAACAAAGCGAATATACCCCGCCAAACACAACGCATGATTTTATTAATGCGTGTGTTAATACGCAATGTGCCAATTTATATTTTTGAGCAACCATTTGCCGAACTGACTGAGAAAAATATTCAGCAGTTAGTGAATTATTGGCAAAGCCACTTGTCAAATAAAATCGTCATCTACTCTACTCAGAGCGATCACTATGAACAATTTGGAACTAAACTACTCACCCTACATGATGGCATGGTTGCCTATTTTGGAGCGAACACTAAAAAGTAAAGCCGAATGAAATACATCAATGAGAAGTTAGAAGATATAAAGGTTGATCAGTCACAGAACTCTGTCATCAACCATATATACCATATCAATAAAAAAACGGCTATCCGAAGATGGTTCTGGGGGATATTCATATCCGCTATTATATTTTTGTTTTTACCCTGGACACAGAACATTCGCGGTCGCGGACGGGTAACCACCCTATTCCAGCAACAACGACCTCAGCAGCTCAATAGTGTGTTACCCGGTCGAATTTCAAAATGGCACGTAAAAGAAGGTGACATTGTCAAAACCGGAGACACCATTTTAGTACTATCCGAGGTAAAAGAAGACTACCTGGATCCCGACATTATGTTGCGCACAGCTGAGCAAATAGAGGCGAAACAATCAAAGGCTGAAAACTACAATCTCAAGGCGCGTGCGGCCCAAAGCCAAATTGAAGCACTCAAACAAACTGTTGCCTTTAAAATTCAAGAAACAAATAATAAAATACGCCAACAACAGCTTAAAGTACAAAGTGAAAGTGCAGCATTAGATGCCGCCAAAACTGACGCTAAAATTGCGGCCCAACAGTTAGAACGAAATAACGAATTGTATAAACAGGGGCTAATCTCCTTGACAAGCCTGGAGGCTAAGCAGAATAAGCTACAATCAACCATCGCCAAGCAAACAGAGGCCCAGATAAAATATGAAAATGCACAACAAGATTTAGATCGTATGCGCATAGAACTTTCGCGTATTCAACAAGAGTATAACGAGAAAATTGCCAAAACAGAAAGCGATCGTTTTCAGTCTTTTTCTGAAATTGCCAATACGAATAGCGAGATAGCCAAACTTCGGAACCAATACAACACATACGATGAACGCCGTAAACTATATATTGTAAGAGCCCCACAGGATGGACAAATAACCGATGCGCGCGTGGCCGGTATTGGAGAAGTTATCAAAGTAGGAGAACACCTAGTAACCATTGTGCCAAACGACATTCGCTATACGGTAGAGCTTTTCGTCAAACCGATTGATGTACCTTTAGTTAAACCCGGACAGCGTGTAGCCTTTCTTTTTGATGGATTCCCAGCAATAGTATTCAGCGGATGGCCAAGGGCCTCCTACGGAACTTTTGAAGGAGAAGTACTGACTATTGAGAACAACACTAACAGTAAAGGTTATTATCGCGTGTTGGTGATAGAGGCAAAAAATGCCAAAAAACCATGGCCAAATGAATTACGCATTGGCACCGGTGCTCAAGGTATTGCGCTATTAAAAGACGTGCCGATTTGGTACGAATTGTGGCGAAACATTAACGGATTCCCTCCGAACTATTATACCAACACTAATGATAAAACTGAGAGCGATGAGAAAGTTGATAAAAAATAGTTTCATCATATGCTATCTTGCCGCATTAGCAGTACCGTTTCAGTTAAAGAGCCAAGGCTTGAATAATGAAGAATTACTGAGTTTTGACAATTTCAAAACAGTATTAACCTCATATCACCCGGTCATTCAGCAAGCCAATTTACTAGCAGATAATGCTAAACAAGAAATTAGGATTGCACGGGGTGAATTTGACCCAAAACTTGGATTCTATCAATCCCAAAAAACATTTACCGGTAAGGATTATTATAACTATCAAAATGTTTCATTGAGTATTCCTACCTGGCTGGGTATTGATGTGAGCGCAGGTTATGAAAACAATGGCGGACAATTTACCAATGAGGAGCTTACACTTGGACAATCCTACTATGCAGGCGCGAGTGTATCACTAACAAAAGGTATCTATATGAATGAGAGGCGTGCCGCATTAGAGCAAGCCAAACTGTTGAGAGATGTAAACGAACAGCAGCGTCAAAAAATTCTCAATGATCTATATTTTGAGGCCTATCAATCATACTTCGTATGGCTGAATCAATACCTCAAGTTTCGCACATTCAGTGATATCTATGCGTTAAACAAATCGCGCTATGAGTTTGTAAAGAATTCCTGGCGCTTGGGTGATGCCCCGGCAATAGATACCACAGAGGCGTTATCTCAATTACAGCAGTTCAACCTCTTTAGAAACGAAAGCTACATCCAATGGATAGAAGAAGGTATCAAATTATCCAAGCATGTTTGGGATAGCACCATGTATACCAAAATCGTTACCGGTGTTTTTATTCCCGACTCGGCCAGCATTGCTCGTTTCGCTTTGGCAGATAGTTCGCAGGCCTTTTGGCTCAGTCAGGCATATACCCATCCTACTCTTTTACTCAATGATTTGAAACAAGCTAACTTGCGGATAAAACAAAAGTTGTACATGCAAGAACTATTGCCAGATGTCAGTGTCAGTGCATTTAAATTACAGAGTAATTTGGGTGATCTTTTCGCGGTGGATGGCACGGATGATAACAATCGCTTTGGGTTGAGTTTGGGTGTACCCTTGCGTTTATCTAAAGGGCGAGGTTATTATAAACTGACTAAAAACCAACTTATGGGTATAGGATTTGAAAGGGATTTTGCGCAACGGCAAATTGAAAACCAAGTACTATATCAATTAAACGAAATAAGCATCACCAAATCTCAACTTAGCTTGTACGAAAATCTGTTATCAAATATCCGAAGATTGTACGAGGCAGAGAATACGAAATACCAGCTTGGTAGTAGTACTATTTTCCTAATAAATAGTCGAGAAAATAAATTATTGGATGTGCGACTTAAACGGCTGGATAATGCAATCAAGTATCAACTAGCCATACTCAAACTTTATAAAGAAGTAGCCAAAGTGCCTGAGCTATAATAAAAAAAGGACCCAACAAATGGGTCCTTTTTTTAGAACTGTTTTTCTAATAAAATTTAGAAGTGCAAGTTTAATCGGATGCTACCAGCAGGACCAAACATTGAATTGGCATTGTCAGTATCCAAAACTAAACCTTTAGTGTTACCAGACTCAATAGTTTGAGTTCCGTAGGCAGCTGTAGCAGTACCAGAATTATTAATAGACTCAGTAGTCACCTCAGCACCGCGAGTAGATTGATAACCAAGACCCCAACCAAATTCACCACCGATAGAAACTTTAGGGAAAATGAAGTATTCAGCACCAATAAATCCACGAACACCAATCTGAAACATTCTGCCCAAATCACGCTCAGTTACACGAGCAGGGTTACCGTAAGTATCATTTGTTAAGTTACCAGCCCCTGCAAACTCATCACTAGCGTCAGTATTTACTGGTTTGCTAGTGCTAGTGCTCAAAGAGTTACCATAGTTGAACTCTTGACTATTTCTGTTAGTCATAAATCCAAGCTCAGCACCATAGTATCCTTGCAAACGAGTGCTACCACGACGTTTTTCAATACCAGCGCTTAGGCCCAAAGTAGAACCGCGCATTTGCATTTCATTTTCTACCATTGCCGGAACTGCAGGAAATGTTGGCACGCCAGTAACCGTGCGATCAGCAACCATGTTGATGCGGTTGTTAGAGCGAACACCAATGCGCAAAGATGCTCTTACAGCCATGTCAGACTCTAAGAAATATTTACCAGTAATCATTTGATTACCCAATAGGTAGTTTACACTTGGAGCAGTGGCATTATTACCCTGGCCAATTAAACCTTTAAGGTATGAGAAAAACGGGTTGGCATCAATGCCGATAGCCCAATCTTGTGCCTGTGGCAGGATACGCTCACCATCTTTCGATCTTAAATTTTGTGCATTTACTGAGGCTACCATAAATGTAGCAGTCAATATCAAGAGTACTCTTTTCATAAATTATTGTTTTAATTATGCCTACAAATGTATATTGATGCCCTTTGAAAATCAACCCTAATTGTACCCAATATGTAAACAAAATGCAATTGTATTATCAACAAAGGGTGTAAAAACCAAAAAATCATATTACTAATATATTTATGCATTGTTTTTTATATTGATTTTCAATACTTTAAAACATATAGAAAAATATTTATCATTAATATTGCGTTTATTTTGAGTGAAAAAATATACATTTGCGCTCCCAAATTTCGGGAGATAAAAAATTAAACATGAAACATCTAAGCTATAAAACAAAATTCGCTAAGAAAGAAACACACAAAGCCGAATGGTTTATTGTGGATGTAGCCGGCGTAACTGTTGGACGAGCGTGTAGTAAAATTGCCAGCGTATTGCGCGGTAAACACAAACCAACTTATACACCCCACATGGATGCGGGTGATTATGTTATCGTTATCAATGCTGACAAGGTTACATTTAGCGGTAACAAATGGGAAGACAAAAAATACATCACCTACTCTGGTTACCCTGGTGGCCAAAAAAGCGAAGCAGCAAAACAATTACTGCAACGTGCTCCTGAGCGCATCATTGAGCGCGCTGTAAAAGGCATGCTTCCAAAAAACAGACTTGGCAGAAAAATGTATAAAAAAATGTTTGTTTACGCAGGTAGCGAGCACCCACATGAAGCTCAAAAACCAACTACATTAAATACCTCAAAAACGAAATAATTAGATAATGGAAAAACAAATTAATGCCTTAGGCAGAAGAAAAAGCTCAGTAGCCCGCATATTTTTGTCAAAAGGCAAAGGAGCAATTACCATTAATGGTAAAGATTATAAAGAATATATAACCCTTGGTTATTTGCACGATCAGATTGAATCACCTTTCAAAATAACCGAAACAACAGGTCAGTTTGATGTAAAAATAAACGCTACAGGTGGCGGTATCAAAGGTCAAGCCGAAGCAATCAAACTTGGTATAGCCCGCGCATTGTGCGAACTTGACGAAAATTTCAGACCAGCATTGAAAAAGGCCGGAATGTTGCGCAGAGACGCTCGTGTGGTAGAACGTAAGAAATTTGGTCTTAAGAAAGCACGTAAGAGCTTCCAGTTCTCTAAACGTTAATCAATTTACTTCAATCAAAAATCAAGAAACATTATTATGTCAGCAAATACATTACAACAACAACTTTTGGAAGCAGGCGTTCACTTTGGGCATTTACGCAAAAAGTGGAACCCTAAAATGCTTCCTTATATATTCTCTGAGAAAAAGGGAATTCATATTATCGACCTAAATCGCACAGTAGAAGGATTAGAAGAAGCTGCGGCGGCTATGAAACAAATTGCCAAAAGTGGTAAAAAAATCCTATTTGTAGCAACCAAGAAACAAGCCAAAGATATTGTAACCGAATGTGCTCAACGAGTCAATATGCCTTACGTTACCGAGCGTTGGCTGGGTGGGATGTTAACCAACTTTTCAACAATACGCAAAAGCGTAAAAAAAATGCAGAGCATCGAAAAAATGCTTGAAGATGGTAGCATCAGCATTACCAAAAAAGAGCGTCTGACTTTAACGCGCGATAAAGATAAAATGGAAAAAGTATTAGGCGGTATTGCCAATATGAATCGCACGCCACAAGCAGTTTTTATCGTAGATATCTCTTTTGAGGACATCGCACTTGCCGAAGCACGCAAATTAGGTTTGACCACTTTTGGAATGGTGGATACCAATAGCGATCCGAATCGTGTTGACTTCCCAATTCCAGCCAACGATGACGCTACAAAGTCAATATCTATAATTGCAAACTACCTTACTGCCGCTATTATCGAAGGCTTGAAAGAAAGAGAAATGGATAAAGATGCTCAAGAAGAAGCAGATCAAGAAGACGATACAGTAGAAACAACTGTAATGGCAGAAAGCATTACTGCCGACGAAGAAGACGAAACAGCAGAAGAAGTAGAAGAAACACCAATAGCGACTGTAGCACCAGAAGCACAAAAGGAGGTTGAAGTGAAAAAAACTCCGGAAGTGATAGAACACACACCTGATGATTTTACAAAAATTGAAGGCATCGGACCAAAGATTAATCAAATTATGATTGACGGAGGTATAACTACTTACGCCGCAATGGCCTATGCCAAACCAGAACAATTGAGAGAAGTGTTGGTTAGCGCTGGTAACCGTTACAAAATGCATGACCCAACTTCTTGGCCAGAGCAAGCAGCCTTAGCCGCTGAAGGCAAATGGGATGAGTTAAAAGCATTACAAGATGAACTAAACGCCGGTAAAGCAAAATAAACTTTAATAAAAAAACACAATATAATGAGCACAGTAACAATCACAGCACAGGATATTAATAAACTTAGAAAATTAACTGGTCAAGGCATGATGGATTGCCGAGCAGCCCTACAAGAAACTAATGGTGACTTTGATGCTGCAGTAGATTACTTAAGAAAAAAAGGCGCTAAAGTTGCTGCTAAACGTAGCGATCGCGATGCAAACGAAGGAATCGTTTTAGCGAAAACCAATGAAAATCAAACAGTAGGAATTACATTGAATGTAACCTCAGAAACTGACTTCGTGGCAAAAAATGAAGACTTCATCGAATTCGGTAACAGACTAATTGATATCGCAGTGGCTACCGATGCTAAAACATTGGAGGAATTTAAAAATGCTGATTTTGATGGTATTCCCGTATCAGAAAAAATTATGGAGCAGGTAGGGAAAATTGGTGAGAAAATCGATGTAACTACATTCGAACGCGTAGAAGCGAACTATGTGGCAGCCTATAACCACGGAGGAAATCGTGTGGCTGTATTAGTGGGTATGACTGCCAAGGAAGAAGAAGCGGGTAAAGATGTGGCTATGCAAATTGCCGCCATGAATCCAGTTGCACTTGATAAAGACAGTGTAAGTGAAGAGCAAATTGCGCGCGAGAAGAATGTGATTATGGAAACCATGAAGGCAGACCCAAAAATGGAAGGCAAGCCTGATGAAATGATAGCCAAAATTGCTGAGGGTAAATTGGGAGCCTTCTTTAAAGAAAACACCTTATTGGCACAACCTTTCGTAAAAGATGGTAGTAAAACAGTAGAGCAGTTTTTAAAAGACACCAATGCCGATTTGAAAATTACAGAATTCAAACGATTGGCCATCGGTTAATTGTAAAACGAATAATTGAACAAACCGCCCTTAATGGGGCGGTTTTTTTATTCCATTCTCAGCCGTCTGAACGTCAGATTAATGCGAGCGCTTAAAGGCTTTTTTGTTTTTGGAATTTGATGCTTCCAAAAATGTTGCGTCGGCCCCTTCATAAGTAACAAAGATCCATGTCCTAAGGGGATCGTTATCGTACCAAGTTGATGTTGATGAATATGTTTCAATTGAAAATTGCGCATAGCCCCAAAAGAAACCGAGGCGATAATGGGGTTCTTGCCGAGTTCTTTTTCATTATCCTGATGCCAACCCATACTATCCTTACCATCACGATATAGGTTAAGCAAGCAAGTGGTAAATGCTACTCCGGCAATATTTTCTATCCGATTTTTAATAAAAGAGAGCGGGTAATTCCAAGGTTCAGATTGCATGCGCAAGCCCGAATAGGTATATTCAAGACCTTCATCGCCGTATAGGGCTGTTAGGCGCGGTTGAAATATTTCCTTACCAAATATTTTAATTTTATCATGGCGCCAATTGATTTCGTTCAAGAGTTTTTGGAGATACTCATTGCTTTCAACAATGGAAAAAAAATTTTCGAAAAGAGTGATATCAGCGTCAGGTAAGTTGATTCTCATCATGGGCCAAAGTAAATAAGTCCCAAGAAAAAAAATTAGCACATCTGAAAGAATTACATTCTAATGACCAATATGAAAAACATAATTACGAACTTGGTGTTCAAATCAACCAGATATGAAAAAAATTATTGGCTTACAATTGTTAGCCTATTTCATTATCAGCGCTCAATTGACATATGCACAATCGGGTATTCAAGTATTGGACATTAATAATATCAGAGCCGCTTTTCATAACAAAGGTGACATGTTTTAGGACCCAAACAATTTTACTCCAATGTTTGAATACCCA
This sequence comes from uncultured Chitinophagaceae bacterium, assembly GCA_964409905.1. Lineage (GTDB taxonomy): Bacteria > Bacteroidota > Bacteroidia > Chitinophagales > Chitinophagaceae > JAGNRR01. Next base: position 11,088 of record CAYPET010000001.1, read on the forward strand.
AAAGCATCAGGTATGCATGCCAACTTTTCCAATTTCTTGTGGGTGGCTGCAAAAAATAAAACTTCAGGAGAACTACATTTGGCCATTTCAGCCTTTTCAAAAAACGAATTTTGGCCCGGGCCTGTTGATAGCAATGGACACGCAAATTTACAATTAGCGAGTAGTTGGAATAAAATATGGAAGGTGAGTCAATCTGATATTGATAGTTTTAGGCGGTTAAGCAACCCAACATTGATCAATATTCCTAAACCAATATTGGAGTGGCCGGGCACAGCCAACCCATATGCAAAATCAGCATATAATAGCCCATTAACTATTCCGAATCGCAAAATGGCTCCATTTGTTGATGTAAATGGGGATGGAAAATATAACGCGCTGCATGGTGATTACCCCTTGATGAAAGGTGACCAGATGCTGTGGTGGATAATGAATGATGTTGCTGATTTTCATCTGCTAAGTATGTCTATGCCTTTAGGGATAGAAATAATGGCTTCAGCCTATGCCTGCTCAGATCAGCAAATTGAAGATGTGATTTTTCTTGATATCGATATATCAAACCAATCTTCAAATGATTATGATAGTACCGTTATTGGGTTATTTTCGGCAGGAGACTTAGGTAATTTTCAAGATGACTTCATTGGTTTTGATAGCAGCCGACGAATAGGAATCATGTATAACGCAGACGCATACGATGAAGGATTTGGCAATTATGGCTACAATATCCCACAAATAGGCGCAATGCTTCTTCACGCACCGGGCGATAAAAATTTCTACTTCGAACCAGTTGGAACGTTTATGCAAATTATCATTTATTCAGACTCACCGTTGGGTTTCCCTACCAATAGTCAACAATTTTTTTATTCACTTACCGCTCGATTACTTAACGGTCAATACGTTAACAAAGGTTGTGATCCATTGGCAGTTGGCGCAGAAACTTCTCCATACTTTTTCCCGGGCGACCCACAAATAATGCATTCAATTTCAGAACCTCAATGTGCTTCAAGAAATGATGATCGGTCATTTTTATTGGCGAGTAAACCATTTGATTTCAACAGAAAGAGCACTGTACAAGTTTCTTATGCATTTTTGGCCGCCAATATGGGAGGCAACCCTTATGATTTTAAAAATATTCGCTTCCAAGCTGATTTTCTAGAACAACATCCTTATGCCTGTACTAATAAAAATATGCCAGCCGATGCAACTGATGTTTTCAAGTCTGCATGGAATGTTTACCCAAATCCCAGTTCAAACAATTTCACTATCGAGATTCCAGTAAATACCAAGCTCCCGATTCATTATTCGCTTTATAATTTGCAGGGGCAAAAAATAATTGACGGTCAACTTAACGAGTTGAGGTCAACATTATTCACCCAACCCTATCCTAAAGGGATGTATCTATTAAAATTAAAAGATTGCCACGGGATTAGCTATGACAGTAAAATGCTGGAATTTTACTAAAAAAAATGGGTCAATCACTAACGAAAGTTAATTGCCAATCGTTTATATCGACAAAGAATAATATTTTCAAAAAATTACCTTTGCAGGCATCATAAAAAAACACACCCTTATGAAAAGAATACTCCTACTACTATTTTTAAGTTTTGGATTTATGCAACTTGAAGCTCAAATTTCTTGTAGCTTCACCTATACTCAAAATAACAACAACGTTACTTTTAGTCACAATTGGGCACTACCCATGATTTATTCTTTGGATAGTCTGGTGTTTAATTATGGCGATGGTTCATCTGCCACTATTGCACCACCTACAGCCACTTCGAGCCATACATACCCAAATGTACCCGGTGTTTACATTGTCTGTATGACAAGATATATGCACCAGTTGGGCAGCCCAAACACAATTATTCCATGTACCTATTGTGACTCGTTAGTAATAGGAGGTACACAATCTTGTGCCGTAAATGTGTCGGCAAGTGCAACAGGTAATACAGTAACAGCGAACGCAACGGCAAGCGGAGGTACGGCACCCTATATGTATCAATACACCCTAAACCCGGGCAATATTACCAACAGTACGGGTGTGTTTCCTGGTTTGGCAAATGGCAATTATGCAGTGTGCGTTACAGCTTTTGATGCTACCCAAACACTTTGCTCGATTGGTTGTGATAGTGTCACTGTTTTACCTAATTTTTTCTGTACAACAAATATCCAAACTGCAGTAGGCACTAACTCAATCACAGCTACAGCTACAACTACTGGCGGTATGCCTCCATATGTATACACCTACACCCTTAATCCCGGCAACGTAACGAATAGCACGGGGATTTTTACCGGGTTAACAAATGGAACATATGTCGTTTGTGCTACATCGGTAGATGCCAATAATGTAACGTGCATGCAAAGTTGTAATACTATTGTATTAGGCCCTCCAATGCCTTGTTCAACAAATTTGAATGCAATAACAAATGGGAATACGATCATTTCTACAGCCACAGCCGTAGGTGGAACACCTCCTTTTACATATACGTATACTTTAAACCCTGGTAATATCACCAATAGCACTGGTGTGTTCTCGGGCTTGGCAAATGGCAGCTACACAGTATGCGCAACAGCTATTGATGGCATGAATAACCTTTGCTCTACTGATTGTGATACTGTAGTTGTAGGCAATACATTGGGCTGCATTACAAGCGTTAACACGACTGCTTCTGGTACTACCATAACTGCAAATGCAACGGCAAATTTTGGTACAGCCCCTTATACCTATCAGTACACTCTTAACCCTGGCAACATTACAAATAGCACCGGTATTTTTAATGGATTAGCTAACGGTACATACATCATTTGTGCTACAGCGACTGATGCACAAAATATTGTTTGTGCAACGGCCTGTGACAGTGCAACGATAGGCGGAACTACAAATTGCCAAACGAATGTTACTGCATTTGCAGCCGGCAATACCATTACGGCATCGGCCACGGCCACAATGGGCACTCCGCCGTTTTCATATCAATATACTTTGAACCCAGGTAATATTACTAATAGTACAGGTATATTTGCAGGGATGGCTAACGGCATTTACATTGTATGCGCAACAGCTACTGATGCCCAAAATGTAATGTGTACCCCAGGATGTGACAGTATTATAGTAGGCAATGTATTTCCAAGCAACTGTATAATCAACGCTGCATTTTTGGAAACAATTACTGGCCTCAATGTAACCTTTAGTAATAGCTCTACAGTTTCAAATGGTATTATCTTAGGCACAAACTGGTTTTTTGGCGACGGTAATACCAGCACTCTGTCTTCGCCATCACATACTTATATTGCTGCAGGCACTTACAATGTAATATTGATTGTTAATGGAATTGATTCTTTACAAAATCCATGTGTTGATAGTTCAACTAAAATGGTAACTGTTGGGCCTAGTAGCATTTCGAGTGACGGATTAGGCAATCTTCGTATCTACCCAAATCCGGCCAAAAAATCTTTTATAATTGAAGATGAGGATAACCAATCAAAGGAAATTTTTCTTTTTAATCCATACGGTCAAGTTATTTTAAAAGTTCAATCTACGCAGAAGAAAACAATTATTAATACTAATAATTTGGCATACGGTCTTTATTATTTAAAAATTAATAAAGAAAACTTCACTTACACTCAAACAATTTTGATTGAATAGATAATATGCCTGTTGACGCATTAGCTGACAAAAGTTATATTTCCATTTTACTAAAGAATTGCCTATTTAATAGTTCCTTTCTATTCTATATATATATTTACATAGCAATAGAGATTTAACACTTAGTAATATGAAAAAAATACTTTTACTACTCACCCTGACTTCAGTTTTGTGGGTTACACAATTGAATGCACAATGTGCTTACACTTATACTCAAAATGGCTCTACGGTTACATTTAATCATTTGTGGCCACTAGCATTAATTTATTCTCTAGACAGTGTACGTATAGACTTTGGAGATGGCAATTCAACATTACATGTTTTACCAGTACCAACTTCTACTACCCATACCTATACTACCCAAGGAACTTATAATGCTTGCTTAACAAGATATCTATCGCAATTAGGTCAACCAGGTGTGATTATTTGCACTTATTGTGATTCAATAACCGTTGGTCAAACTACTAATTGCAATACATCTATTACAACAAATGTAGTCGGCTCCAATATATCAGCTATAGCTACTGCAACAGGCGGAACTGGACCGTTCGTATATACTTACACATTAAACCCAGGTAATATTACCAATGCAACTGGATTGTTCACCGGGCTTGCTAATGGTTCATACTCAGTGTGTGCAACAGCAACAGATGCTCAAAATACCATTTGCAGTACAGATTGTGATAGTGTAATGGTTGGTAATCCGCCTCCTCCGGGCGGTTGTACAATTAATGCATCATTTTCTGAGAATATCACCGGTCTATTAGTCAGTTTTAATAACAATACAACTATTTCTAATGGTACGATGCTAAACACAGCTTGGGCCTTTGGTGATGGCAATACGAGCACTAGTTCCTCGCCTACTCATACTTATGCAAATGCGGGAACTTACAATGTTGTTCTTGTCGTAACGGGTATAGACTCCTTACAAAACCCTTGTATTGATAGTGCCACAAAATCAATAGTTGTAGGGCCAAGTGCAATAAATGCTGTTAACAAAGGCAACTTGCAGATATTCCCTAACCCAACTCAGGATGCGTTTACAATTGCAATACCCAACCATGAATTGCTAAAAGAGCTAACAATTACTGATGTAGCAGGGCGCAGAATACCCAATAATTACCAACAAATTTCACCAAATACCATTTCAGTAAGCCTTAAAAATCAAGCAAGTGGAATTTATTTTATCAAACTGCAAACGAATCAGCAAATTTATACGTCTACTATATTGAAGCAAGAATAGATTTCTTCATAATAGGAAAAAGAAAGCCCCGAATCTTCGGGGTTTTCTTTTTTTTACTGACCATAGCTGCACAAGATATAGCCACATGTAGTCTCTGCAAAGTTTTTTCAAACCCTTATATTTGCTTCAAATATTGAAAATGCTTCCCATATACAAACGTGTTTTATTAAAATTATCAGGCGAAAGCTTGATGGGTCATAACAGCTATGGCCTAGACCCCCAAATGCTGGCACAATACGCAGAAGATATCAAAGCTGTTGCAGAAATTGGTGTACAGGTAGCACTTGTTATTGGTGGTGGGAATATTTATAGGGGCATGAATGAAGGCGAAACCGGTATTGAACGTGCGCATGGAGACTATATGGGAATGTTAGCTACCGTGATAAATGGTATGGCATTGCAGAGTATGCTTGAAAAAAAAGGCGTTTATACCAGATTGCAAAGTGCCTTAAAAATGGACCAAGTGGCCGAAACATACATACGCAGGCGGGCCATTCGGCATTTAGAAAAAGGTCGCGTGGTCATTTTTGGCGCCGGAACAGGCAACCCATACTTCACAACTGATACGGCAGGCTCACTAAGAGCGATAGAAATTAATGCAGATATAATTTTAAAAGGAACAAGAGTGGATGGCATTTACGACAGTGATCCAGAAAAAAACCCGGATGCTAAAAAGTTTGACACCATTACTTACGATGAAGCTTTGCAAAAAGACCTCCGTATAATGGATAAAACCGCTTTTACACTCTGCCAGGAGAATAAGATGCCTATTTGTGTGTTTAACATGAATAAGCCCGGCAATCTGCTCAAAGTAATTACCGATACTCACAAACAAGGCACACTCGTCACGGCATAAGCCTTTGTTCTTTCTATACTCCAAAGGAGCAGAAATTTTAAAATCAACAATTGGATAAAAAACCCTCCGTAGCAGTGTGCGGACAATTAAGCCCTAAAACTTGGCTAAAAAGCTTTGATAATTAAAGTGCTTGTTTTTTCTTTACATTTGTTCGTCGGCGGCTACAGCCTAAAGAAATATAATTTATGTCATCAACATCATGGTTTAAGCGCATTAAGCAAGGTATTCTTACTTCTACCAAGGAAAAAAAGAATATGCCCGATGGTATTTGGAATAAGTGTCCAGAATGTCGCAACACGGCCACATCTGAAGAAATAGAAGAAAATTTGTGGCTTTGCCCTAAATGTGAATATCACTTTCGGATAGACTCGCCACACTACTTCGAAATACTGTATGATGCGGGAGAATATGAGGTGCTTTATGAAAATATCGTTTCAACCGATAAATTAAACTTTAAAGATTTAAAACCTTACAATGACCGTCTTGTGGCGGCCAAAAAGAAATCAGGTTTCAATGATGCTATCAGCGTTGCTGTTGGAAAAGTTCATGGTAAAAAGTTAGTAACAGCTTGTATGAATTTTTCTTTTATTGGTGGTAGTATGGGCAGTGTAGTAGGCGAAAAAATTTCACGTGCTATTGACTATGCTATCAAAAATAAGTTGCCGTTCATGATTATTTCAAAATCTGGCGGTGCTCGTATGATGGAAAGTGCATTCTCACTTATGCAAATGGCAAAAACATCGGCCAAGCTTACCCTACTGTCAAAGGCCAAACTGCTATTTATTTCCCTGCTTACTGACCCTACTACCGGAGGTGTAACGGCTAGCTATGCAATGTTGGGTGATGTAAATATTGCCGAGCCCAAAGCACTCATAGGTTTTGCAGGACCAAGGGTAATAAAAGATACCGTTAAAAAAGACTTACCCGAAGGCTTTCAACGTTCAGAATTTTTGTTGGAACATGGATTTCTTGACTTTATAGTACACCGGAAAGAGCTAAAGGATAAAATCAGTGATCTCATTGACTTTTTTAAGAAGTAGGTCACACCTGCTCAGCCAAATAAAGTATTGCTACTACAGCGGCCAATAATATAGCAAATACGATGATTGATTTCGGATTGGCAAAGTTGATTGTCCAGCCAAGCATACGATTTCGTTTAGGAGGCAATAATCGATCATCTTTCGGGTTGTAATAAAAAAAACTATAACGCCAATTCTCCGGGTCATCTGTCCAGGCGTCATATTGTTCTTGGGTTGGCTTATTTGACATATTGGGTTATTTAGATGGTTACGAACTCAGTTAAATCGCTATAAAACCCAGAGAGAACATGTTCTTCAAATTGCGCCCCTTGACCACTATTATGTATGTAAATATTTTTGGTCGAATTATAGGTATAATCTTTAGCTAGTTCCACCTTGTTTTCTGCAATATTCTTGAGAGCTTCCAAAATAGTTTCCAATTCCTCGTTGGTCATTGTTGGATGAATAGAAAATCGTATCCAACCGGGACGCTCATTAATATAGCCTTGCTCAATACGATTTAATATTTTATAAGACGTGTCTTTGTCAATATTCAGCAAGCAATGGCCATAGGTGCCTGCACAGGCACACCCACCACGCATTTGAATCCCATAATGATCGTTAAGGAGTTTTACAACCAAATTAAAGTGCATATCATCTATGTAAAACGAAATTGCTCCTAACCGATTTTTATGTTGGCCCGCCAGCACATGCAGTCCAGGTATTTTTTCCATTGCAGACAACGCATTTTGCACCAGCATATGCTCTCTTTGGCGTATGGCCTCAGTACCCATTTCTTCTTTTAATTTAAAAGCCAATGCCGCCTTAATGCCCTGTAAAAAAGGTGGTGTGCCGCCATCTTCTCTACTTTCTATGTCTTGAACATATTTATGGTCGTTCCATGGGTTGGTGTAATATACTGTACCACCACCAGGGTTGTCGGGTACAGTATTAGTGTAATAAGCCTTATTGAAAATAACCACTCCCGGCGAACCCGGCCCACCCAAAAACTTATGCGGTGATATAAAAATGGCATCTAGGTGAGCACCTTCTTCATTCGGATGCATATCAATATCAATATAGGGAGCAGAACAAGCAAAATCTACCCATATGCATCCTCCAGCCTTATGAATTCGTTTCGCAATTTCGTGATAGGGTGTTTCTATACCCGTTACATTACTACATGCCGTAACGGACGCAATCTTTAGTTTTCTGTTGTTATATTGTTGTAACAATTCATCAAAATGGTGTAAATCTACCAAGCCGTCAGCCGTTTGGTTAATCATAGCTACATCCGCAATTGTTTCAATCCATGTAGTATGATTACTATGATGTTCCATGTGAGTGATAAAAACTACAGGCCGATCAGACTCCAAGGTTTCAAAAACATTGAGTTCTTTGCCCAACAAATTCTTACGTTTTTTGATGTACTGATTGGTACGCTCGGGTACACGCAACCCCATTATGCGTTGCATTTTGCAAATAGCGCCTGTCATGCCGCTTCCTACGAACAAAAGCACATCATCATCATTAGCATTTACATGTTGCTTAATTAATTTTTTGGCATCAAAATACGCCCTGGTCATTATGGTGCCGCTGAGGGTAGTTTCGGTGTGTGTGTTGGCACAATAAGGCATAATGTCATTGCGCAGTCTCTCTTCTATAGGTACATACAAACGGCCACTGGCAATCCAATCTGCATAGATTAACTTTTTTTCTCCATAGGGTGTTTCAAAAGTCAATTCATTGCCAACAATGTTTTTACGAAACTCTTCAAAATGCGATTCCATAGTTTGTGCCGTTGTCATATTACAAATTTAGTTTGATTTACACAGCATTTCACATTTTTAGAAACCAGAAATGACAATTTTTGCCCTATAATATTTGGTACATTTGCTTTTGTACATGAAAAATGCACCTACTATTGCCAATCGCTCAGCGAAGTTTCATTTCAGCATTGAAAGTACTTATACTGCCGGTATAGTGCTAACTGGTACTGAGGTTAAGTCATTGCGCGAGGGGAAGGCTAGTTTTAATGATACCTTTTGTATTTTCCATGGCAATGAACTTTTTATACGCAACCTGTATATTGCAAAATATGTATTAGGCACGTCTAATAATCACGAACCTACTCGGGAGCGTAAGCTATTACTGAACAGGCAAGAGTTGAATAAAATTTTGAATAAGAAAAAAGAAAAGGGATACACCATTGTACCCCTGAAAATTTATTTTAACGAGAACGGCCAGGCCAAAATTGATATCGCTTTAGCGAAAGGTAAAAAAACCTATGATAAGCGCGAAAGCCTGAAACAAAAAGACCAAGAGCGTGATTTAAAACGTAATATGCGCTATTAAAATGGCAAGTCATCATCTTCAGCACTTTGAGGCGCTGCTATGATATTTGCATCGGTTTTGGGCGCTGGTTTTTCCATAGAAGGCGCTGCTGGCTGAGCATTTTGTGACTCTAAGCGCCAGGCTTCCAGGTTAGTAATATAACCAGTTGAACCATCTTTTTTAGATGTGAACTTTGAACCCCTCAGATTAAAATGTACTTTAATGTTATCTCCCTCATTCATATCATCCAGGAGCGTAACGCGGTCTTGTGTCAATTGAAACTTAAGATAATCATAGTATATATTCCCACTTATTTCTTTTGGGCATTCTATCACAAACTCCCGCTTTTTAAAGGTGTCTGTTATTTGCTGAACATCATACTTTTCTATCAATTTGCCACTTACATCAAAACTTGCCATAATATTTTTACTTTTAGAAACTCGAAATTAACGGATTTTGCTAAGCCATCATAAAATATTTAAACTTGGTTTTCTACATCTAATACTCATTTGGTGCAGTAGCTGCTCGGTTACCTATATACCGGTAAAAATGTTTTCGGACCGTATTACGGTCAGCGCTGATGCTGACAGCATTATGCCTACAATTACCCCAAAATATTTGGCACCTTATCAAAACAAACTACGTGATTCTTTTGAGACGATCATTGGTACCGCTATTAAACCATTTACCAAAACCAGGCCTAGTGGCAGCCTTGGGAACTTATTAACCGCGGCAGTTTGGCAATACATCTTGGTCCAAAATACCCATACAGTTATTAAGGATTCCCCAATTATATTTTTGACAAATTATGGCGGACTCAGGCTGAATAGCATTGAGGCCGGTAAAATAACGATTGGTAAAATAGTTGAACTGCTCCCGTTTGAAAATACCCTGGTCAAAATGCTGGTACCTGGCAAAGTGATAGCCGACATTTTACAAAAACAAAAAGGCTATGGTGGATGGCCTATGCGATATAATGAGCATCCTGCTTTTCAATCATACAATCAACTAAAGAAGCATCCAGCAGTTATTTTCTATACAAACAATTATCTGGCGGAGGGCGGTGATCATTGTGAGGCCCTACGGGCCTATAATCAAAACGATACACACATCCTCTTACGCGACATTTTATGTGACTACATTAAAAAACAAGGGACAGTCGAGCCAAACGACAGTGTCTATGCAATTCCGTAGCTAAGGGAAGTTTAATTTTTTGTATTGAACGGCAATTTTTTACCTCAAATTATTTCTTTGCCCGCTTTTGTTAATCTCGCCAATTAAGATTTACAGATGGCCATTTTTGGTAATTTTAGGTATGCAATAATCCATTCATTATGAAAAAAGTTTACACCCTCCTTTTACTGTTAGCAATGTACCTGCAGGCAGGTGCTCAAAGCTCTACACAGGTCATGACAAATAATGGAACATCAAGCCTTGGGCGCGGACCTACAGGTCAGTACATGAGTACCCGAACGGTCTATTTAATCACGCCAGGAGAAATGGCTGCGGCAGGATTTCTGAATGGCCAATCCCTTACAGAAATCGGCTGGTCAAACAGTACACTGCCCGCAGCAGCCGTAAATGGCAATCTGGAAATATTACTTGAAAACACGAACGATGTCACCTACACCAAAGGAGCAAACTGGACTACGGCAATAACGAGTATGACAAGCCATCTAAATAGCGCTACAACCTTACCCGCTGTCATTGGGCCATACACAATTCCATTGGGTACCCCTTTTACTTATACTGGCGGCGGGGTTTATGTCGCATTCGAATGGACCTATTGCTCCACACCTATTGCAGCTGTTACAGTTAATTGTAATACAGCGCTGACCAATGGCTTATATAATGTTCGAAGCACAGTCACCTGCACGCATTCCACCACGCTGTCAGCCAGTAGCTTTAGGCCTTGAACATTTTTTGGTTCAGCGGTAGCTAATGATGCCAAAGTTTCTTACATATACAATCAAGGAGAAATGGCCATTGGCAAATCGGCCAACATGCCAATTGGTGCTACAATAACCAATAACTCCGGAACAGTAATGAGCAACATGGTTGTGAACCTTAATATTAGTGGTGCAAACACATTTTCCGCCACCCAAACAATTACCACTTTGCCTGCCTGCTCATCTGCCACCTTCTTTTTTACCAATCTTTACACGCCTACCAACGAAGGTGTTGACACTGTTAGTGTATCGATTCCACCTGATGCTAACAATGCTAATAATTCGTTGACCGTGCTGGCAACTGTAGACAAACAAAACGTTGCTTATCGCAACCTCGGTCAATCGTCTACAGGAGGGGCAGGATTTAATGCTGCCTTAGGTACTGTTGCTACCAAATTTACTACATCCGTACCTGCCGTAATTACACATGCCAACGTTTTGTTCAACACCGTTACTGTGCCCAGCCAATACCGGGTTGCCATCTATCCTGACAACCTTGGTGTGCCAGGAACGACACCGATTTACGTAGACGGTGCAAATAGGACCAATGCGACCGGGTCATTTACTGTAAAACTCGACAATCCTGTCAGTGTGCCAGCAGGTACATTCTATTTCGCTTTACAACAAATGAGCACCGATAATATGGCGTCAGGATTTATATCAGAAACGCCCTTACGCGCCGGAACATTCTTTTTCTCTAGCAATCCGCCCGGAACCTGGACGGATATATCAACTTCTACTTTACCATCCAAACTGCTTTCTGGTGTTCGCTTTTGCTATCCACAGGCACCCAATGCTATTTTAGAACCTACCGTAGGCTGCGAGGGTGGTACCTATTTGTTTACACTTGATACTATCGGCAAGGATGGCGCAATAGCTTTCAACTGGTTATTACCTCCGGGATATAACGGCTCAAGCAACACAGATAGCATTAGCGTTGTTGCCGGCCCCACTTCTGACACTATTCGTTGTGCGGCCATATTCCCCTGTGGCAGTAGTGATACTATACAATTTGTTTTTACTTCGAGCCCTACTACTAACACCCTGGCATTAAGCAATATTGGTAATACCATTTCGAATACTGGCACGGTGAGCCAAACAGCCTATCATGCGGATGGTCAAATTGCCTATTATAGTGATAACAACTGTAATCCTATTGGCATTCTTGCAGATGATCCGGGAGGTAATATTTTGGGTAATGTAACATTCTCAACAACTGTAAGTCCTTCTATACCTTCATACAATGGCCAACCATATTTGCGGCGCAATTTTACGATAACGCCAAGCAGCAATGGACCTGCTAGCCTGTTGTTATTCTTATCGCAAGCCGATTTTAACGATTATAATGCCGCCGCCATTGGTTGGCCGCAATTACCCACTACGGGTAGTAATAGTGACCCAAATATCGCCAATATTCGCATTACCAAAGTTGACGGACCTTTGGGCGTAGGACCAGCCACGGTGATCACGCCTTCTATGAACTGGAATAGCACAACCAATTACTGGGAGGTAATTTTTCCTGTTGCTGGTTTCAGTTCTTTTTACGTGCATGCTGCAAACCCCAGCAATCAAGCATTGCCGGTTCAATGGCATAGTTTTAACGTTTCCAAAGAAAAAGACCACTGCAACTTAAATTGGACAACGCTCAACGAGCAAAACCTATCACACTACAATGTGACCCACAGTATCGATGGTATCCGTTTTATGAAAATTGGACAAGTATCAGCAGGTATTAAGACACCAGAGCAGTACTGCCACTATACCTTTAAACATACAACCCCGGTTCTTGGGTTGAATTACTACCGACTGGAACAAGTGGATGTTGATGGAAATCTTAACTATAGTGCCTTAAAACAAATCGTGTGGGGCAACAATGAGCATCATTACACTATCTATCCGCAACCAGCAGCAGAGCATATTAGGGTTCAGGTACAATTAAATAATCCAGTTGAGTTAAACGCACAAATAACAGACATGACAGGAAAATTGGTTGCAGAGAGCACGGTTATTTCGAAAAAAGGAATCAATGATATGAATATTAATATTCAAACATTAGCACAAGGAGTTTATATTCTTCAGATTTTTGAGAATAATCAGCTGGCACACACCCAGAAAGTCATTATCCAACGATAAATTGGCTAAAAACCACTTAAAAGCGGCTTCGATTGAGGCCGCTTTTCTATTTTTGTGAACGATGAATTTGAAAGAATTACTCAACAAAAAAAATAACGAAACAAAACAAAAAATGATGGAAGAAGGAATGGCTTTTTTAGCCGAGAATAAAAAAAGAGCTGGCGTAGTAGAGCTAGAAAGTGGTCTGCAATATGAAATTATAACAGAAGGTAATGGCCCAAAACCAAAGGCTACAGACACCGTTACTTGCCATTATCACGGTACATTAATCGATGGTACTGTATTTGATAGTAGTGTACAACGTGGCCAACCGGCCAGTTTTCCATTAAATATGGTCATTAGTGGTTGGACTGAGGCTTTACAACTTATGCCAACCGGCAGTAAATGGAAATTATACTTACCCCCACATTTGGCATATGGCGACCGTCAGGCTGGCGCACACATAAAGCCAAATTCTACATTAATATTTGAGGTGGAACTGTTGTCTTTTTAAGAAAATAAACTATTTTCGCCGTCCGTTTATTACAACGGTTGTTCTTTAAGATTTCAAATGGAGAGGTGCCAGAGTGGTAATGGAGCGGATTGCTAATCCGTCGACGGGAAACCGTCGCCAGGGTTCGAGTCCCTGTCTCTCCGCTGATTCTAATCATTCGGATTGGGAATTCCCTGATACTTATGTTTAGAAATTGATAAATTTGAACAAGTCACGCCTTAGCGTGACAACTCGGGAGGTAGTTCAGCTCGGTAGAATACATGGTTTGGGACCATGGGGTCGCAGGTTCGAATCCTGTCCTCCCGACAGTTAAAAACCCTGCACATTGTGCAGGGTTTTTTCGTTTATCAATGGAGGTATGCAATATTTTGATTACATGATTCAGCATGACCTCCAAATTTAAACAAGGCTATATGTTTTGAAAGGTGACACTAAAGTCAAACCCCATGCATCAAAAAAAACTCGCTGCACAATAGCACAGCGAGCCTCCGTTTTTCAAGGAACGGTTTGGTTATTTCTTTATGAAAGGTAGAATTATCAGATCATTGGCTAAATTCAGATGAATTAAATATTGGCCAGGTGCTAAGGATGATATGTTCACATTCTTTGTAGCCTCATCTTTATCAATGCGCGCTTTCAGCATTACTTTGCCGCTCATGTCCATCACAGTAAAATTTGATGCGGCTTGTAATGTTCGCGAAAAACGTATTGCCACATTATCGGTTGCCGGATTGGGTACAAGCAATACTGAATAGTCCGGTTTTTCGTTAATCAATTTGATGACTTTCGAGTATTTATACATTTTGTCAACATCGGTCATCTTGAGTTGATAGTATCGAACACCCTGCACATCGTTTCCGTCTCTGTAACTATACGCTTGTGCCTGGTTGGTATTGCCTTTGGCCTCTACACTACCGATGTCCGTAAAATCAGTACCATTTCGACTTTTTTCTACTAAGAAATAATCCAGTTGCTCTTCTATACTTGTTTCCCAATGCAGATCGTTATACTCACCCATAGCTTCACCCTCAAAACTCATCAGCACCACAGGCAAAACGTATGAGGCATTTAAAGCATTGCTCCAGCCATCACCCTTGCCACCTACATATGGATAGTAGTGATCAATCATATCCGGCTGGAAATTTTGCTTGGATGCGGCAGCATACCCATCAGCCAATACTCCCATATAAGGATAATAATTATTGATTAATCCAGGTATAAAATTATCAATGCTCACACTTGCATAGCCATCAGCATTGCCACCTTGGTAAGGGTAATAATTAGGAATGGCGGCAGGCTGAAAATTTGATAAAGCTGCTGCTGAAAAGCCATCAGCCTTTCCACCGGCATAACTAACAAAGTTGGTTAGCAGTCCGGGTGTAAAGCTCATAACCTCACCAACGGCAAATCCATCATTTTTACCTCCACCATAGGGATATTGATGTGTAAGGATTTGCTCATTGAAGGCAATATTTTCACCCCGTCCGTAGCCATCGCCTTTGCCCCCTCAAACCACATCGTTTGGTAACGCATTCTCGTTTTCTAAAATCGGATCATCGGAGTTGCCATCCACTACCAATTTTTTCTTTTTGTCTTTATAAATCAGCATACCAAACATCATTATCAATACGGTTAGTATGATAACTTGTATAATCAATGATTTATTTACAAGTGGCATTTCAAGCCCAAGCGGTATGGATAAAAAAAGTAAAATGGTAATAAGCCCACGCGGAGCTACAAACAATAAGGGTAAAATGGGCAGGCCAATCACAATAAGCTGTATGGCGCGCACTAAATAAATACCCCCTACAATTAACAAAGACCACTGCAGTGTTTCTTGATTAATCAACTCATTAAAATCAATCAAATATCCAAAGACGACAAAGAAAAGTGTCCGAATCAAAAAAGTACCCTCAGTAACAATTTGCCTAAAATTCTTCACCTCTTTATCTAATATTTCAGGATGTACAATCTTATTAATACGTTCATTCCGAATCAAATCTAGGTTGCCCAAAAAAATACCAAAAATGAGAATAAAGATGAGCGCCGGCAAATGATAAATTTTGGAAATTTCGTAAATCAAAATAACCAATACAACAATGGGCACAAATTTGATATGATGATCAATTTTATACAAAAACATAGACAGCAACACGGATGCAATAAACGAAATGATTAGCATCAGTACCAATTGCAAAAAAAATGTAAGAATTGTGCTGCCATTAAAAACGGCATTTAAGGCAAAAAAGTTGAATAGCACCACACCGATAATATCCGAAAGACTGCTCTCATAAACTACAAATTCCTTCAAATCTCGGCTAAGATGATACACGCTCGGAATGGCAATTGCACTACTGATGATAGCCAACGGGATGGCATTCACAACTGCATTTTGCCATGGGGCCGCCCTAAAATGGTAAAATATAAATGCCATTAAACCACATAAAATAATCATAGGCAGAACAGCCACAATAAGCGATTTGCGGATAATCGGTATCCTGTCTTTATCCAGTTCAAGCTCAAAAGACTCATCCAGTACAATCAATATCAAGCCGAAGGTGCCCAGAATAGGTAAAATTGCATTCAAATCGATAATGGGTATCCAAAGAAACTTACATATCATTTCGATAGCAAAGCCCAACCCAATCAATAATATTACCGACGGCACTTTGGTAAATTTTGATGTAATATCAAAAAAATAACTCAGCAACAGCACAATACACAGCAACACAATAATAACGGCGGTATTCATAGATTAGATTGTAAAAATACAGCTAGTGCCAATGACAAAAAATTAAATCGACCACAAGTAAAGGCTAATTATAAGGCAAATTATCTAGTATATATTTAATAGCCTCAAGGCGCGCATTTGTTTTTTTGTTGGCGCGGATTATTTTCCAGGGCACTAAGTCAGTATCCGTTTCAGCAAACATCCGTAGCTTATACTTGGTATACTCTTCCCATAAATCCTGGGCCCGTTCATCAACAGGTGACATTTTCCATTTCTTCAACGGACTATGTTTAGTATCTTCAAATCGTCTGGCCTGTTCATCCTTACTAATAGAAAAATATAATTTTAGTAAGTGTATTTCTGATTCTACTATCATCCGCTCAAAATCGTTCACCTGACCCATAAAGATTTCGTATTGCTTGGGTGTGCAAAAACCATTTACCGGCTCTACCACGGCTCGGTTATACCAGCTTCTGTCAAAAAAAACAATTTCGCCTGCCTTGGGCAATCGGTTTACATATCGCTGAAAGTACCACTGGGTTGCTTCCTCTGTAGTAGGCTTTGGCAAAGCCTCTACGCGATATCGTCGGGGGTTTATGTGCGCCGTTAACCTGCGGATGGCACCACCTTTGCCAGCTGCATCTCTTCCTTCGCATAATACCACCACTTTTTTATCGTTATGAATGATCCAGTTCTGCAATTTGATAAGCTCGACCTGCAGCGCTTCCAACTCCAACTCATATTCCACTCGCTTTATTACCCACTCCGGGTCTACTTTTTTAGAGTAAAACAAAAACTTCATCCCTTTGGAAGAACTCAGTAATTCCAATTCTCTTTCTGTATAAACGCGCTCCTGACTCATTTTCTTTATACTAAATGTCAATTTGTTTTACATGTCGGTAATAGCGCATTACAATGTCCGGATCTGGCAATAAATCAGCCAGCATTTGCATATCCTCAGAAAAATGAAACTGAGATAATACATGACGCATGGCCTGCAAGCGAGCTACTTTTTTGTCGTTGGCCTTTACAATTATCCATGGGCAAAATGTTGAATTGGTTTTTGAAAACATTAATTCCTTATAGTGGGTATAGTCATCCCACAATTCTTGTCCTTTTTGATCAACAGGGCTAAACTTCCATTCCTTTAGCGGATTTTGAATACGGGCTTGGAATCGTTTGCTTTGCTCATCCTTCGATATAGAAAACCAAAACTTTATCACATGAATGCCATCTTCATACAGCATGTGCTCAAAGCTGGGCACTTGCAACATAAAATGGTTGTATTGCTCTCGCGTACAAAATCCCATAACAGGCTCTACTACAGCGCGGTTATACCAGCTCCTGTCAAAAAAAACAATTTCACCGGCTTGGGGTAGTTCTTTAATATAACGTCTGAAATACCACTGTCCTTCCTCTACTTCGGTTGGCTTGTTTAAAGCTACCACCCGCATCGAGCGCGGGTTTAGATGTTCGCGAAATCGTTTGATTGCGCCGCCCTTACCTGCCGCATCACGCCCCTCAAAAAGTACAGCAACCCGCAGTTTGTTTTCAGCTACCCAACGCTGCAACTCAACAAGCTGTGCTTGCAGCATGCGTAGCTCGGCTTCGTACTGGAGTTTACTCAATACCTTATCTACTTTCACTCCTTTCTTCCGCGCTATAGCTATAAGGTCCTTCCTTCTTGTGGTGCTATTTATCTCTTCACTCGTAAACATTGTTGAAACGAAAAAACTAAAGGTAATTAGATAAAAACATTTCTGTATCACTTCTTTATTATATCTCGTATGATACCCCCTTGTATTGTTGATGCATAAAAAGCACTTATTTTGTATTGATGAAAAAAGGGCATCCTATTTTATATGGGGGGTTATTAGTTGGATGCTTGCTGTTTTTTTTCGTGGGTTGTAACGAAGATGGGGCATCAGATTTAGATTATACCCAAATTGTTGAAGATGTGCTGAGTAAAGGGCAAAGCACTGTAGGTATTTCTGACACGGCAGACTTGTTTGACGAGCCTTACTACTTTCCGGCTACAGATTCTGTAGATGCGTTGTTGGATTCATTGCAGCAAATATTTGAAAAGGATAGTGCCATGATAAAAAAAGTTGGTAATAAGGACACTAATCTATTAAATGAAGAAAACTTATCCGGTCAGCACATTTCAAATAAACAAGATTCTTTTAGTACAGACATCAGGAAAATAAATAGTGAAGAATTGCGGGCTTTAAAGTACAATTTGAAACAATTGCATGATAAAGATTCTATCTTACTATCGACACGCACCATGAAAAAAGGTCGTATTAACAGTCGTGTGTGGGCCAGAATTATTAAAAACGAGCAACGGTTGTACTTATATCTTGATGGCAAGATGGTAGATACCTTCAAAGTCTCTACCGGCAGTCCGCGCCACGAAACACCTACTATGGATTTGCAACCAAGTGGACCCATTTTTCAGAAGTACACCAGCAAGCGATACCCGGGTGGCAACTACAACGGACTTGGCAATATGCCTTATGCCATTTTTATAAAGGGTGGCTATGCCCTGCATGGTACTACCAGAGGTAACATTCCACGGTTGGGCACCAAAGCATCTCATGGCTGTGTACGCCTGCACCCTGATAATGCTAAAATCCTGAATGAGGTAGTCCGCAAAGCCGGGCTGGAAAATTTCTGGGTAACGATTGAAGAAGAGGCCACGTCCGAATAATTTCTTCGTAACTTTATGCAATGCGTATTCCATTTGTTTTACTAGCATTGCCATACTTGCTTTTTACCTCTTGCGCAGGAGACAAAATATTCACAGAGGCCATCAAACAGCCGAATGATTCAAAAAAAATTCGCATTGTCAATAAACGTCTTGAGGCATTGCCAACTTCCATCACCAAACTAAAGCGCGTGCAAAAACTATTCCTGGTAAGGAATGGGTTGGATAGCATACCACCCGAAATTGGCGAACTGGATCAATTGGAAGAATTGCATATTTCTAGCAACCGCATACGCTATCTACCCGAGGAGATTGGCCAGCTGAAAAACCTCAGAGTATTATCCTTACGGTCTAACAGTCTGCGAGCGCTCCCCGCCAGCATTGGGCAGTTGAAAAACCTGGAAGAACTTTATCTGGACGGGAATCAATTGGAAAGTTTGCCGGAAGAAATTGGCCAACTGGAAAAACTTGAATTTTTAACCTTAGGCCAAAACAGACTTTATCAATTGCCTACAAGTATTGGGCAATTGATAAACCTGACCTATTTCTCCATAGGTAAAAACAGCCTTTCATTTTTACCAGAAGAAATCTGTGATTTACATGCGCTGTATGAGCTAAATGTGGCATTTAGTGGTACCAATTTGCAAATCCCTGCTTGTATTTATGGGCTTAGGAACCTCGACATATTATACATTGACAATGGTTTGATGTTGCCCGGCAGTATCATAAACTCCAACCCACGATTGCGCATACAATACAGACGACGAAGTGATCCGTATTTACGGTGGTAGCCGCATAAAAAATGTCAAAGCGGTTTGCTTTGACATTTTCTTTTTCAGTTTCAACTTGGATTACATTCCCAAATCTTTTCTAAGCCTACGTGGCATGGCATCCTTATGCATTAAGATAGCTGTGGTTTTATATTCAAAAAACGCTTTGGATACATACAAATGGCCCTCATAATCATTCTCCGTACCCCATGAGTTTTTAACCATATAATATTCCTTACCATTTTGGTCTGTAGCCAAACCAACAATGTGCATACCATGATCATCGGTAGTATTGTAGTTATCAAAGGCTTCTTCGCGCAACTCTGGGGTGATAACTTTTTCTGCCTTCGGACCGTCAAACATTGTCTTACGCTCTTCGACTGACATATCATTATAGTCTTTTTCGGGCACAATGGCTACCCCGTTTTTCCAGCTAAACGATTTTTCACTCACATCGGTAGCCCATGCAACCGTATACCCGTTTTTAAGTGCGTTGTCTACAGCTTCTGTCATTTCGCTCATGCGAATGTTGTACACGCTTTGTAAACTCCAGTTATCAGGCACCATAAGCATAGTTGGTTTGTAAAGTGGAGCATACATGAAGGAAGACATTTCAATGTAATTATCCGGATTCAGGCCGACCACCTCATCAGCAAACGTCTGCGGGGTATAATTATGGCCTTTATATTCAAAAGATTCGGGTACTTTCCCCAGATAAGCATCTAAGGCTGCGGTGAATGCCGGAAGCCAATTTTTGGTCAATTGTCCATTTTTATTTTTAATAATGCCTTGTAGAAAACCTTCTAGTGCTGCTTGCATTTCACCAAATTTGTTTTTATCTGTTCCATAATTTAGGCCTGTGTATACTTCGTATGGCACGGCACCATGCTTGTCATAGACTGCTATTACATCGTGCAGTTCGGCACCATCACCCCAGCCGACATTGCCATGCATGCGTACATAGTTTCGAGCGCGCTCTATGTAGGCACATCTTGCAGTATAAATTTCTGAGATGTCTATTTGCCCACCACCATTGCGCAAGATTTCACTTTCCAAAAAAGAATTGCCGGAATAACTCCAACAGGTGCCACTACTTCCCTGGTTTTTTACTGGTGAATTTTCCAGATTAATAAGCGTGGTAAACTGATATTTTTCTTTCGCCTTTTCCGAAACATTTTTATCCAACGATTTTACCAAATCATCTTGTGCAATTGCACTTGTACTAATAAATAGTAGAACTAATAAGTATTGTAAAAATTTCATTGGCCGAAAATACAACAAGTTGACATCACAACAATCGCCAGTGTTATGAATGGATAATAGTATCCAAGAGTGGTGATTTACCGCGTCATGGTGATGGTATTCCAGGTGCCTGTAGCAATCTGCACACCATTTTCCCATAAGGCGAGGAAGTATTTCATATCATGCCTTCCGTAGGGCATATTGATTTCGGCATAAGGCACATATACAGATAATAAATTACCAGTATAATACGCAGCAGAATTGGAGTAAGGGGTAAATTCTGTACACCAAGATTGCACAGCTCCCGCATTATCCCGAAGGATATTTTTATCCGCATCGTAAAAATAAAGGCAGGCCTTAAATTGACGACCTTGGGCATTTTCTACCGTAAATCTTGGTATCATTTTAAACCTCCGGTTCACATTATCTAGCTCTGTTTTTAATTCGAGGGATTTAATGACGGTCTTTTTATCTCCCTTTTTTACTTCCAAGCAATACTTTTCGGTATTGCAGTAATCCAAGTCCGCTACCGAGACTACAACACGAAATTGAATTTTTGAAGAATTGCGCACCGCATACAACGAAATTCTGGCCGATGTGCAGAAACCCGGGGGTATCAGCGAGGAGGATTTAAACAAAGCAGTAGCCCCGGCATTACAACAACACAGCGAAAGAATGAAAGAAAATGGCTATTGGCTAAGCAACTTGAGTTCAGCATATCTCTACGACTTAGACCCAAAAAGAATACTAACCTATGAGGATCGTATAAAAAAGTTAAAGCCTGCTGATTTGACAAAAATTGCGGCCAAATACTTGAACGCCCCAAACAAATTAAAATGCCAATGGATTCCAGAACTAAAGCCGTAATATAAAAAAAGTGTGTTTGGTGTAATTGTCAGTGTGATGAATGCGTTCGTAAAAATCACTGTGACTGGAAAATAAATCCCATGTTTTCTAAGTATCCTATTTTAGTAACGAAATAAATAGCCAAAAAATAAATGCTCTGGGAATGTTGAAGAATACAATTTAGACTGATAATAATTTTTTTATTGATTATCCACTTACTTCTAAATCACTTTATCGAAAGGGCCTATTTTTTATACCGCGCGTATAAATCTGAGAATATTGGATGTTTAAGAATGGCCTTGTCCAGCCGATTCAGACAATTCGCACGGCGCACATTCCGCTCTAAACCATCTTCTAAATAATGTGACCCTTCCTTCAGCCGCCCCAATGCCAGCAAAATACCAGCCTTATAATATGTAAACTCTACCTTATTGCCACAATGGGTTTGCGCAATATCTACTTGCTGCAAAGCCTCCTCAAGGTAGTCGGCATTATAAAGCGCCTTGATAAGTGATTGCCAGGTAGTTTTTATATCCGGACGAAGCTTAACGGCATTCAAATAGCATACAAGCGCCTCTTCCTCTTGTTGCAACTCCATCAAGCAATTGCCCAAAGCTAAACAGTATGTAACATTATCCTTGTCTATGTGCAATGCAACCGAATATGATTTTATAGCTTTTTCCCACTGCCTTTCTTTGGCATAGGTTTCACCTATTTTGAAGAATAGACTATCATCTTCAGGGTTCATTAAAGAAGCCTTACGGTAAAAATGTCGTGCTTTGGCAAATTTCTTTTTCCGCTCCCAACAATAAGCCAAGGTTTCCAATATTACATCTTCAGGTTTAGCCAGCTCTATATGCTCTTCAAATACGGCAATGGCTTTGTCGAACTCTTTCATACGGATATAGCATTCGCCTAAATTTCGCAATGCATATTCATATTTGTCATCTAATGCCAAACAATATTCGTAAGCTTCAATGGCTTCGGGGTAGTTTTTTATACTTTGATATAACATACCCAAATTATACCAAGCCGAAGCATAAAATGGATATTCATCTAAAATTTCTTGATGCAGTTTGATACAGTCCTCTTGTTGCTTGGTTACATCAGCCCAGAAGCACATGCGCATCAGCGCATCCTCAAACTGAGGATTGATTGCCAACACTCGTTTCAGCGTATGATAGACTTTCTCAAATTCCGTTTGCTCATCATAGATTTCAGCCAGCTCCATGAAAATGAATATTTTGTCTGCATCATTATATTTATTCAATTCATTCTCCAACAAATCAATAGCCTCCTTATGCTTTTCACTCTCAATTAAAATTTCAGCATGGAGCAATAAAGTATCAATATCACCAGGGGTCAGATCTTTAATTTTCTCTACTATAGCCAAGGCCTGTCCGGTCTTCTTTTGAGATAGCAACCACTCCGCTTTTCGCGTAAGCAGAATGGCAGAATATGGGTAAATTTGGGTGGCAATTTCACATGCCAACCGAAGATTTTCACGATCACCAAATACTTCAAAATGATCTATAAGAGCCTCAAAATCATCTTCATGCAAAGAATAATGTTGTGTGCCGTGCTTTAATTTATCAAATTCCAATTTAAGAAATTCGATATCCTTATACTCGCTACCATTGTCATCATCATCGTACATAAGCGTAATACTTAAGGTAAATCTAAGGTATTCTGTCTTAGATGTTGTCACAACTTATTCAAAATTTATAATTACTTAACCCAATTTTGGGGAAAATGCGATGCCATTAATAAATACGCGTGGCTTACCTTTATTCTCTTGTTATGGAAGCGATAAATCATTTACACAGTATTCTCCGTTGGGCACTTCTCTTTCTACTTGTCGCAACGATTTATAAAAGTTTTGTCGGAATGCGTAATAGCTCGGAATACAAAGCTGATGATAAAAAGCTTAGCGTGTATACATTAATAGTTGCCCATTTGCAACTAGTAATAGGGCTTGTTCAATATTTTGCTGGTCCTTGGGGCTTAAAAAATATCCAAAACAACGGAATGGGTGTGGTAATGAAAGATAGCTATCAACGATTTTTCGCTGTAGAGCATATCCTCATGATGCTGATAGCCATAATACTAATCACGATAGGTTATAGTAGTGCTAAGCGCACGGCAGATGCTGTAAAAAAGTATAAGAAAACCTTTTACTTTTTGCTTATTGCACTCATACTAATATTGGCTGCTATCCCTTGGCCATTCCGAGCAGGATTTGAATCTGCAGGTTGGTTTTAATAGAATTTTATCATTTGCATGTGATAAATGTTACACTGCATAGTAGCAAACTGACATTCCTTTGCACATTATGACTTTAGAACAATTAATACAATCGAATACAGGTACTATAGTAGATGTACGTACCAGAGAGGAATTTGCAGGAGGACATGTTGCTGGATCAAAAAACATTCCATTGCAAGAATTGGGTAATCACATTGAAGAATTGAAACAATTTGAGGCCCCGCTCATTCTATGTTGCGCATCAGGCGGCCGAAGTGGTATGGCTCAAGGCATGTTATCGCAAGCCGGTATTACTTGCTACAACGCTGGCTCATGGTTGGCTGTAAATGGTTTAGTAGCCCAATAAAGGCAATATGAAACAAAAAATATTTCATACACCATGGCACTTTATGCGCTGGTTACGGTTGGGCATAGCCTTGTACGCATTGATTAATTTATTCTTCGTTGAGTTTAATATTTTCTTTTTGCTGTTTGGCTTGTTATTTCTATACCAGGCATTATTTGATGTTGGCTGTGTTGGAGGTGCTTGTCCTACGCCCTATCAACCCACTAAAAACGAAAAAACTGAAACAATAAATTATCAAGAAATAAAATAAAAACTATGAGTAAAACAATTTTAAGTGTATTATTCCTTAGTATGATTATGGCATGTAACGCACAGAATACTTCGTTTAAACAAATTGGTTTAGACCAGTATAAAAAAATGGCTAACGAGAAAAATACCCTCGTCATTGATGTGCGTACACCTGAAGAAGTAGCACAAGGTTATATTGTCGGCACTGATGCTTTCATCAATTTTTACGATGCTGCCTTTGACGAGAAAATAGCTGCACTAGATAAAAAGAAAACCTATATCGTGTATTGTCGTAGTGGCAACCGCAGCTCCAAGGCGTTAAACAAAATGGCAGCTGCAGGCTTCACAAAACTGTACGAAGTTAAGGGCGGCGTGATGGCTGTAACGGACCCTGCGCTAATGAAAAAGTAATTTAGGCCGTTGATCGTCAAACTCTATAAAGGACTCCTGATTGCATTCCTCGTAGGAATGCTCTCTTTTTTTATTGCACCCTATATCCCAGGAGTGAATGGGGTGCTACTAAGTTTTTTGCTTGGAGTACTAATTGGTAATACCACCCCAATTCCGGCTGCTTTTAATCAAGGTATAAAATATGCCGGTTCCCGCGTATTGGAGTATTCTATTGTGCTGTTGGCATTTGGTATAAGCTTCAACAAAATTGCAGCTATCGGTCCAAAATTCGGGCTTATTGTGGTCATGATTATTAGCATGATACTGCTCACTATTTTTTTAGCCAAGCGGTTCAACTGTCCGACTACGGGAGGTTGGCTAGTAGGTTTCGGGACGGCAATATGCGGCTCATCAGCCATAGCAGCCCTTGCTCCAACAGTAGCCAAGAACAGTGAGGATGCCGGAATAGCTATCGCCATTGTCAATTTGTTAGGCAGCGTTGGCATGGTGCTTTTGCCCGTTGTTCTCACCCAACTTCATATCGCCGATATTGATAGCGGTGTGTTTATTGGTGCCACATTACATTCTGTAGGCAATGTGGCTGGTGCCGGCTATGCCATGACTCCGGCCATAGGGGATAGTGCGCTTACCATCAAACTTGCAAGGGTCGCCATGTTATCGCCTGCGATAATATTTTTTAATATTCTGGTAAATACAGGACAAAAAAAGAGTTTTTTAGGCTATTTCAAATTGCCACCATATCTGTGGGCCTTTATAGCTATCACTATTTTAGTGTCCATAGTAGAGTTGCCTGAGCCATTTATTGAAAGCATGAAAACAGCAGGAGACCTTTTGCTCATTATTTCAATGGCTGGCATAGGCCTAAAAATCAGTTTGAGACAACTACTAGACTCAGGACAGAAAGCCATGAAATTTGGTATACTCATTTTTGCAGTACAGATGGGCCTTGTTGCGTTGCTTTTACTAATTCTGTAAAGATTTTCATCCTAAAGTAGGAATTGAGAACTCCAACATCCCTAGCCGGAAATAGTTAAAACACTCCTTAAAACAACACTTGGAACTGTGACCATTGAATAGGCATTTAATCAAACAACGCACGGCTCAATAGTCCTAGGAATTGCAGTAGCCAACAAACAAACTATTGTTGAATCAAGCCCGCCACTATTGTATTAAACAAGTCCCACTAAAATTTTGTGCTGTATGCTTTCCTTCCAAAAATGAACATTCAACTTGCGCGTCTTCAAGCAAGCGCCCCTTAACAGTGGTTGATTCATCAAACTTTGTGGCATTTGAATCGGCCAAACCGGCAATAGGAATGTAAGTGCAATTGCAGGTAAAATCCTTCACCCCCAAATCAACACAGGAAACTAGAATAACGCTCAGAGCCATAAGTAAGATTGCTTTTTTCATCATGATACAATTGCTTCTAAAGGTAAGTAAATCTTAAAATACTGCGAATTATTAATAAGATAATATATCACCTTACCTTTGCACTCTTCTTATGTCAGATGCCATAAAACACGAATGCGGGATTACCTACATTCGCCTCCGAAAGCCCATTTCGTATTACCACGAAAAATACGGTACAGCACTATACGGACTAAATAAACTGTACCTCCTCATGGAAAAACAACACAATCGTGGTCAGGACGGTGCCGGTATAGCCTCGGTAAAGTTGGATGTACAAGACGGGTACCCATTTGTATCGCGAGAGCGCAGTATCAAAAAACAATCTATCGCTGATATTTTCAGCATCGTACAATCAGAAATTGCCAATTTACAATCTCAGTTTCCTGATATTTTAAATCGGCCTGAAATGCTGAAGGGGTACCTAAAATCATTAGGAGAAGTAATGATTGGACACTTACGATATGGCACCCAAGGGCGCAACAATATCGATTATTGTCACCCATTTTTAAAAACTGACGTACAAAAGGAACAAAACCTTGTTTTGGCAGGCAACTTTAACCTCGTCAACACAAAAGAATTGCACCAGTTTCTACCCGAAGAAATATTATCCAATGCCAACCTCGATAGCGATTTGGCTGCTATGATGGAAACTATCCATCACAAAATGCGGGATAATATTGCGCAAAACGGTAAAGCGAATTGGAAAGAAATACTAAGTGAAGCAAATAGCCTTTTTGATGGAGGTTACGCCGTGGCTGGCATGGTAGGAGACGGCGAAAGTTTTTGCTTTCGCGATGCACATGCCATCCGCCCCATGTTCTATTACATTTCACCCGAAATCATCGTCGCCGCCAGCGAACGACCCGCTATCATGACGGCCTTTAACGTACAGCAAGATGAAGTATTAGAACTGCCCGCAGGTCATGCTTTATTAGTCGACAAACAGGGCAATTATACTATTGAGCGCATTTTGCCCGAAGCCGAGCGAAAATCCTGCAGTTTTGAGCGCATTTATTTTAGCCGTGGTAGTGACGCCGATATCTATGAAGAACGAAAAAATCTTGGCCGACAACTCTCGCAAAAAGTGCTGGAGATGATTGAATTTGATTTAAAGAATACCATTTTTTCTTTCATACCGAATACCGCCGAAACAGCTTTTTTTGGGTTGATAAAGGGCGCAGAGGCTTACCTAAACGATATCAAGGTTGAACGCATCAAAGCATGGGATGAAATCAGTGAAGAAAAACTTCACGAAATGATACATCGTCGTGTACGTATCGAAAAAATCGCTATTAAGGATGTGAAAATGCGCACCTTCATCACACAGGATAGCGCAAGAAAAGAAATGGTGCAACACGTGTATGATATTACCTATGGCAAGGTTCGCCGTGGCATTGACACTCTGGTCGTGATTGATGACTCTATCGTGCGCGGAACTACACTTCGTGAAAGCATTATCCGAATGCTGGATCGGTTAGGGCCAAAACGTATCATTATAGTATCCAGCGCACCACAAATACGCTATCCCGATTGTTATGGCATCGATATGAGTAAAATGGGAGAATTCATTGCTTTTCAAGCCGCTATGGAATTGTTGAAAGAAAAAGGACTTAACCATATACCAACTGAAGTTTATGCCGATTGTCTGGCGGCCCAAAAAGCCAACAAACTGAATACCCAGAATTTTGTCAAAAAAATATACGAACCGTTTGACCCTGATCAGATTAGTGCCAAGATTGCCAAAATGCTCAAGGAGGACGATGTCAATGCAAAAGTGAATGTAGTATATCAACGCATTGAAGGTTTACATAAAGCTTGCCCCAATCACACCGGCGATTGGTATTTCACCGGTGACTATCCCACCCCAGGTGGCAATGTGGTAGTGAATAAGGCTTATATGAATTATATGGAGAACAAAACTGAACGCGCTTATTAATCATGATTCAATTTGAAAAATTTACGCTGGACAACGGCCTCCGGTTTATTTATCATAAAGATGAAACTACGCCCATGGCGGTTGTCAACGTATTGTATGATGTTGGCGCGCGCGATGAAAGTCCAAACAAAACGGGCTTCGCCCATTTATTCGAACACTTAATGTTTGGGGGTAGCCTCAACATCCCGGTGTATGATGAACCCTTGCAAAAAGCTGGTGGTGAAAACAATGCCTACACCACCAACGATATGACAAACTACTACCTCAAGTTACCCAAAGAAAATATTGAAACTGCTTTTTGGCTTGAGAGTGACCGCATGCTGTCGCTGGCTTTTAGCGAAAAAAGTTTGGAGGTACAACGAAAAGTTGTTTGTGAGGAATTCAAAGAAAATTATATCAACAAACCTTATGGCGATGTTTGGCAATATCTGCGCGAACTATGCTATAAGCAGCATCCTTATAAATGGATGACCATTGGCAAAGATCTTAAACATATTGAAGATGCTCAATTGCAAGATGTGAAAGATTTTTTTGCAAAACATTACACTCCCCAAAACGCTATTGTATGCGTTGCCGGAAATGTTGAGATTGATCAAATCAAATCGTTGGCAACAAAATACTTTGGTCCCATACCCGCTGGCAACAAGTATATACGCCATATTGCTGCCGAACCTAAACAACTCGAGCAAAGACGGTTGACTGTTGAAAAAGATGTTCCGGTAAGCCTGATTATTAAGGCCTATCATATTGAAGATCGACTACACCCTCATTACTATACAGCCGATGTAATTACAGAAGTCTTGGCCGGGGGGAAATCAGCCGTTTTGTATAACGAATTGGTTAAGCAACAAAAGTTGTTCAGTCAAATAAATTGTTATCACACTGGTAGCTTAGAAAAGGGCTTGCTCGTCATTGCTGGCAATCTTGCAGAGGGTATCCTGCCTGAAGTGGGTGAAGCAGCAATAGATAAAGTATTAGCAAATTTTATACAAGATGGTGTAAGCAATCATGATCTACTCAAAGTATTAAATAAAATTGAAGGGCTAATCGCTTTTGAGGATATGAGCATCACCAGTAGGGCAAACAATTTGGCTTACTACGAGCTTATTGGTGGAGCGCACAAAATGAATGAAGAATTTGATCACTACAAAGCGGTGACTATAATGGCAGTAAAAGATTATGCTGCCGAGATTTTTCGCAAAGAGAATGAGAACGTGCTGTACTATTTAGCTAAAGGTTAAAATCAAAAGCGCCCCGAAAAAAATCGAGGCGCTTTCAAACTTAAACTATGGATTTACCAAATGAACTGATGCAAAGATATTTTGTTCATTGCATTCCTTGTTGATTTGTGCGTCAAGCTATCGTCAGATAATCCTGACAGTATGATGATAGATTAAAAATTACAATTGCCGGGCGTGCGCGGAAAAGGTATCACGTCACGAATGTTACTCATCCCTGTTACGAACTGCACCAGACGCTCAAAGCCCAAACCAAAGCCTGCATGTTCGCAGGTGCCAAAACGACGCGTATCGAGGTACCAGCTCATTTCCTCAGCAGGAATGTGCATTTCGCGCATGCGCTGTTCTAATTTTTCCAGTCGCTCCTCGCGCTGGCTACCGCCTACAATTTCGCCAATACCGGGTGCCAATATATCCATGGCGGCCACCGTTTTGCCATCATCATTTTGGCGCATGTAAAATGCTTTGATATCCTTAGGGTAGTTTATCACAATCACCGGCTTTTTGAAATGTTTTTCTACAAGGTAGCGCTCATGCTCGCTTTGTAAATCGATGCCCCACTCTACCGGAAATTTGAATTGATTTTTTTTGTAAGGCTTAGACTGCATCAAGATATCGATTGCTTCGGTGTAGGTAATTCGTTCGAAGTTATTATCCAGTACAAACTGTAGTTTCTCCGTCAGGTTTAATTCGCTGCGCTCATTTTGTGGCTTTCCCTTTTCTTCATCCAACAAGCGTTGCGTCAAAAATTCAATATCATCCGGGTGTTGCTCCATTGCATAACGGATAACATACTTGAGCATATCCTCTGCACAATCCATGTCGCCATTAATGTCACAAAAAGCCATCTCTGGCTCAATCATCCAGAACTCTGCCAGGTGGCGTGCCGTATTCGAATTTTCTGCCCGAAAGGTCGGGCCGAAAGTATATACATTGGTAAAAGCCATAGCCGCCAATTCTGCCTCCAGCTGTCCGCTTACGGTAAGGTTGGTTTCTTTTTCAAAAAAATCTTGCTTATAGTCAACCTTACCGGCATCATTTTTTGGCGGATTTTCCATATCCAAGGTCGTCACCCGAAACATTTCGCCAGCCCCTTCAGCATCGCTGGCCGTGATGATAGGTGAGTGCAGATAAATAAAGTTGCGCTCCTGAAAAAATTTATGAATACCAAAGGCAATGGCGTTACGCAGGCGAAATACACTGCCGAAAGTGTTGGTGCGGAACCGCAAGTGTGCATTTTCGCGCAAAAACTCCATGCTGTGCTTTTTGGGTTGAATGGGGTATTTTTCGGCATCACTATCGCCCAGAATGTCAATTTTGGCATCCGTCATCTCCACCGTTTGCCCTTTGCCCTGGCTTTCGATGATCGTACCCGAAGCGCTAATGCAGGCACCCGTGGTGATTCTTTTCAGTAAGGCTTCATCATAATTATCTGGTTCTATTACAATTTGCAAATTGTTATTCGTACTGCCATCATTTAGGGCTATAAAGCGATTGCTGCGAAACGTGCGCACCCAGCCTTTTACGGTTAATTTATAATCCTTCTCTCCCGAAGACAAAATATCTTTGATACGTTTTTGCATAGGCGGCAAATATAAATTCCAACGTAAAGCTATGAGCGAAAAATCGGATATTTTGAGAGTATGCAAAGTACGTATATTTAGGGACGGGAACAGCTCTTATGCAAATTGGTTAATTTTCGAATCTAATATCCTTGACTTTCGAAGAGGATTATTTTTGCAAAAGAATCTTACTTTTTTAGTTGTCTAATCGCTGCTGACAAGGCCTCAATTCCTTGCATGATTAATTTGACAAGTTCAGGATTCCAGTATAGTTATTATAATTCTCATAGTTTTTGTTCGCACCGTTTTCACCATTATTTATCTGTACTATATGACTACTTGTATTAATAAAATAAGAAATTGGCTTCTTCAATACCTTCCCAATCAATTCTAACTTAGCCACTGTAATTTCAGCTTTCCCATTCTCCCAATTGCTATATGTTGCCTTGCTTATATTGAGCGCCTTAGCTACTTCCTCTGCACTATAACTGAGTTCTATACGGGCTTCTTTGATTTCAATTGAAACGAGTTGATTATAGTCCAAATTATTTACTTAGGCTAAACGGAGATTAAGGAATGCTAAAAGCATAAGGCTTTTTTTACGGTCGAAATATTTATAATTTGATTATTTTACATCTTATGAAAATGTACTTCGTGCCTTTAATTGCAATTGCATTATTAATAAGTAGCTCAATTACTTCGAAAGCGCAAATTGGTTTCCATCGTGTAATTGGTGATAGTAGTGTTGATTATCCTGTGCAAATCCAAGAATTAGGTGATAGTTCATTTTTAGTGATTAACACAAGATTGGTATCAATTCCAAATACACCAAATTATATTGGCGAATTGAATAATTATAAATTGAATAGATTTGGAAATGTAATTGATACAATTTTGATTACGGACACTTCAAATCTCTATTTAGAGTCAGCCATCGAATATAATTACGCATTATATGCCATAGGAATTTTGGACTCGAAATATCCAAACTTTTCTAGAAATAAAATCTTTCTTCTGAAATCTGATCATCAAGGAACTAAATCATGGAAAAAAGTAATCGGCGATACATTAAGTGGTTATGCTGGGGTGAAGATATTGCAACACAATAATTACCTCTATGGCTTAGGTATAGGCGATACAAGCTATAACCCGCAGTTTATTAAGTTAGATACAAACGGTAATAGTATATTTCATAAAAGCATTAACGCGCCCTTTATGTACGGTAAAAACGGTAAAGGAATGCTTAGGCTGGCGGATAGTACATTTATATTATGTGGCGATGGTAACTTGTCAGTGGCTGGAAAGGATAAATGGATGATACGGATAAAGGAAGATGGCGACACCCTTTTTACAAAGGTACTCACCACCAATGGCTCGGGATATGTAGGTGATATTTGTGCGGCATATAATGCTAGCTTTTACACACACGGTAGCAGCCTCATGCGTTTTGATTATAACGGTAATCCTATTTCCAACCAAATATATCCAAACATGAATCATATAACCGCCATGAAAAGAACAAGAGATAACAACTATGTATTGGCAGGCAATTTTGGAGTAGATTTCTCTATAATGAAAATCGATACTGTCGGAAACAGCCTTTGGGACTATCAGTACGATAATAATGGTAGGTTTGATTTTTGCGAAGATGTAATACAAACCAAAGATGGCGGCTACGTAATGCTGGGCGGT
Source organism: uncultured Chitinophagaceae bacterium (assembly GCA_964409905.1). Classification (GTDB taxonomy): domain Bacteria; phylum Bacteroidota; class Bacteroidia; order Chitinophagales; family Chitinophagaceae; genus JAGNRR01. The sequence goes on from CAYPET010000001.1 coordinate 44,139, forward strand.
ACACAAAATCAATTTGCTGATTCGGTTGATATTTTGATAATAAAAGTAGATAGCACGGGCAAATTAGTTTTTGCCACAAGCATAAATCCTGTTGAAAAAGAAAAAGCTGCCATAATCATATTCCCCAATCCTGCCACAACATCACTAGGAATAAAAACAACTGCAAGCATTCAATCGGTAAAAATTTACAACTTACAAGGACAATTGGTTTTGGAAGGGAGAAGTGAAAACCTTGACATAAGCGCCTTAAGCGCACAGGCCTATTTGGTGCAGGTAGTTACGGATAAAGGCTTTTTGAAAACCAAATTAGTGAAGCAGTAATATTTACTATTTCTAAACAAGGATATAGGAATACTGAAATCTTCACAGTACCATTACCTATTATACTATAGCGAGTAATATAGTTTTAAAGTCTAAAATTACTCATTATGAAAAATTTCAAACATTTTATTTGCATTACAATCAAAGCCTATCAACTAGTAGAAGCCGTCATTTAAGTACTGGCTAATTATGCTTGAAATAAACTCCACTTTATGAACTAACTTGAGGGCTAAAATCGCCTCAACATTATGCCCAATGAATGCAAAACAACGTCAATTTTTTATTCTGGGTAAATTATACCGCGGGGAATATTTAACGGAGCCAAAATGAAGATTACCTTTGGATCTAATCCATGAAAAATATCGTCATATTCGCATCAGGTGCTGGCTCCAATGCGCAGGCTATTATTGATTACTTCCGTGGTAGCAAAGCGGTGAATGTGGCACTCATTGTTTCCAATAAAGCGCAGGCCGGCGTGCTGCACATTGCGCAGCAAGAAGAGATTGACTCCGTATTGGTCAATCGTAAGGTGATTAACGACCCCGGCTTTTTGAACGTGCTACAGCAATACGAAACCAATCTGATTGTGCTGGCCGGTTATCTGTGGAAGATACCCGATTATTTGATTCAGGCCTATGAAAACCACATCGTAAATATTCACCCCGCATTACTGCCCAAATATGGCGGCAAGGGTATGTATGGTCATCATGTGCATGAGGCCATCATTGCAAATAAGGAAACTGAAAGCGGCATTACCATTCATTTGGTAAACGAAGAATATGACAAGGGGCGCATTTTGTATCAGGAGAGTGTGTCTGTTTCGGTGGACGAAACACCCGAAAGTTTGGCGCAAAAAATTCATGCGCTGGAGCATAAGAATTTCCCGCGCATCATTGCTTCTTTACTTACAACCTAGTCCCTGCGATATGCTAGTACTTTAACCAACTGTATTGAGCGATTTTTTTTATCTAGCCGATGGTTTTCTTTTCTTGCTAACCAGATAAACCCCGCTAAATATCAAAGCCCCGGCCAAGACTTTTACCCAGTTCATGTCTTCATGAAAAAACATTACGGCAATAATAGCCGCTAAAAAAGGCTGCATATAGATATAGGCGCCAATCACCGAGGGCGATAATTCTTTCATAGCATAAATATTCCACAGATAAGCCAGGAAGGTCATCCCCAGTAAAACGTAGGCTAGTATCCAATAGCTTTGGGTATTAAATTGACTCCAATCAATCATAGATATTTCATGAAAGCCAAAAGGTAGCACCATAATAATAGCAAAGAGGAATACCCAACGGATGACGGTGAGGGGTGCATATTTGGCCATCAGTGGTTTTACCATAACCAAGTATATGGAGTACGAAACAGCATTAATAAACACAAAGAAATCGCCCAAAGCCGGATTGCTGCCCAAGGCAGATGTGCTGCTGAGTATAATTAAAATTGCAGCACCTATCAAGCCTAAGGCAATACCCAACCCTTTATTCCAGGTAAATTTTTCTTGAAGAATAAAACTAGCTAATACTACCACCAAAATTGGTGTAGTCAGCATCATCAGCGCTGCATGCACGGGGGTCGTCAGTGCAAGGCCTTCAAAAAACAAGAGTTGATTAACAGCCACACCGAATAAGGCACACAACATTAGACGAGCAAGGTCATTACGTTCTATTTTTTTATTGTTTACTTTTTCACTGCTAACAACAATTTTTTTGACTAAAAAATACAGCCAAAAAAGGAGTGCTGCCACCACCACCCGCAGTAATATAAACCCTTTGGGTAGAATAAGGCTTGGCATAATCACTTTGGTCAGCGAGAAACCTCCAGCATAAATAAGATTTACAGCCAATACTGCCAAGTGGGCAATGGTTCTTGCATTCATGCTGCGCGAAAGTACAGTCTATTTTGAATTAAATTTCTTCTCCAACACCTTGAAACGATAATCAAAAATCCCATGCAGTTTTTTTCTGACAAATAGCGTATTTGCCAAATCACCAAGCACGCCCAAGGGTAATTTATAATGAATAATATCTGTCATCATAATACCATCCTTTGTTTCAGCAATGTGATGCTCATGATGCCACATGGCATAAGGCCCAAAACGTTGTTCATCCACGAAGTACACTCCCTTGTGCACTTGGGTTATCTCTGTGCACCAATTTAACTTAATACCTAATAGCGGACTGACCTTATAAGTAATAATTTGCCCTGCATACATTTCTGGTGCCAGATCTTTAGTGGTTATCACAAACCCCATTTCCTTGGGCGTGATTTCTTGCAGATTTTTGGGCGAAGAAATAAAATTCCAAAGCGTTTCCTTATCTGTTTTTATTAGCTGTTTTGTTTCGATTTTGTATATGGCCATTTTTTGTTGTTTTACATTTTTCGCTGCAATATTTGACATGCTCCCAGTCACGTGCCCATTTTTTTCTCCAGGCAAACGGACGATTGCATACAGGGCAAGTCTTTTCGGGTAGAAATTGTTTTTTGTGCATCTATATCATCCTGATGCTGCTCATTCCGCCATCTACGTGTAGTATCTGACCCGTTGTCCAGGCACTATCCGATGATAACAAAAATTGCGCCGTGGCGGCCAATCCGTTAGGTGTGCCAATTGCGCACAACGGGTGCCGGTTGGCGCTGGCTGCCTTTTTATCGTCAGTGCTAAGCAAGGTTGCGGCCAACGGTGTGTCGGTAATGGAAGGTGCTATACAATTTACCCGAATAGAAGGTGCCAACTCAGCAGCTAGGGCGCGTGTCAATCCTTCAATGGCCCCTTTGCTGCTGGCCACAAGTGAATGAAAACCCATACCAGTTTGTACAGCCACCGTAGAAAAAAGAACAATAGAAGGATGAGAAGATTTTTTCATAAGAGGAAGTAATTGCTGAATGACTTTCACCGCACCCACTACGTTTACTTGATAATCAGCAATAAAATCTTCCGGTTTTATCCTGTTAAACGGTCTTAGGCTGATAGTGCCCGGCATATAAACCAATCCGTCGATTACCTCGGGCAAGCCCTGCAGCAAATCGTTAGCGGCGACATCGTAATACTGATAGTGCACATTTTCAGCATCCTCACAGGCATTATTGTGGTAGGTGGCTATCACATTGGCATGCTTGGCTAGCTGAGTCACCAATGCTTTTCCGATTCCCGAACTGCCGCCAACGATTACGTAATTCTTCATGTTTAAATTTATTAATTAAAATATAAACAAAGGTAGCCCTAACGAGAACCGAGGAGCAATACTAAATGGTAAAAAAAGCTTAAGCCTGAGCCAATTGCTCCTGACGAGCCAAGGATAGATTATAAATGCCAAAAGCAATCGCAGCAAAAAGAATATCCGCACCGAAGCTATTGACGAACAATTGGGTTGCAAACTCAGACTTGTAAAAAGGCAAGGCCATAGCAAAGCATTCAGCCAAACCGGCTAAATCTCTAGTATATAGAGACCCTTCAACCCAGGTTCCGAAATTTGACAACACAAAGAAGATCAATGAACCACTAATGGTAAATCCCAAAATATTCAAGCCTTTTCGGGCATTTAAACCTGTACCCAACAAAACGATTAATATAACTGCGCTATAGCTAAAGAGCTGCCCCCAACTATAAAAACCAGGAGTAGTTGTAAACAATTCGAAAAATAAATCTGTGAAAATCATGGCACCAAAAGGAATCAAATAAGCAATTGATTTGTTTTTTAGTATCGAGCCGCTAAAAATACTCAATGCTGCTATGGGCACTAAATTGAACCACCGCATTTCATTAAATATTAATCGTAGTATGACGGTAGTTAGTATTATGCCCGCTACTAATGCTATCTTCTTCTTATTCATCTCGCAAAGTTGGTTTTAGATATTCGTTTTCCCAAATGTAAATTCAATTTTTCAATTGAGCTTATTTTGACTTTTCACCCATAGCCTTTTTCAGACTAATAATCACGTCTATTTCATCAGCACTTACCTTGTTCTTGACACTTAACTCCCATGAAATCCAATCTTCCAAGTGAATATGATAAAAAACACGTTGCCAATATGTGCTACCTTTTGGCTCTATGAGCGATATATTAGTGCAGTAAGGCTTAATTACTTCAAGTAAAAATTTGAGCCTTTTCTTATTTTTTGCCGACGCCTTCGTATCAATCAATGCCACAACAGCCAGATTGCTGATTTTATTGCGCCAGCCTACAATTTCATTATGCGTCATTTCGGGCAGCACATTATGCCAACAGAGCATTTTACTGTTCTCGTTCAACTGTTGTCTGAATCGCACGGCAATACCCTCGTACCCCACTGTGGTGTAGATTATAGGAATGGTACCAACAAGTTTACTAGCTAAGGCGCGTGCCTGATGCTGAATATTGTCATGTTCTTTATTCAATAGTTTACTTACCCCTTTCAGTAGGCTGTGCACATCAGTGTCCAGCAATCCCGACTGGTGTAATACATGCAACAGCTGCGTCAGTGAATAGCCAAGACAAGAACGAGGCGGCATTCCGCTGGGAATTAGGATATGTTTTAATTTATGCGACTGAGCTCGTTGGGCCAATTGTCCACCGGAAGTGATGCACACAATTTCAGCACCAGATTGTAGTGCAATATCCAAGGCGGCTAAAGTCTCCTCAGTATTGCCAGAATAAGAACAAGCAATAAAGAGGGTTTTGCTATCTACGGCTTTGTGGGTATTGTAACTTTTATTTACCGTGAACGGTACCGCTATCTTATCCTTCACATAGTCCTGCACAATAGTGGCACCAATACCACTACCTCCCAAACCGCTAACATATACCTGGCTAAATTTCTTTTTTGAAAATTTCAATGGTGACTGCTGGCTGATTACTAGGGCTTCATCCAGCTGCTTTCCAAAATTGGCAATCAATTCTTTCATAACGTTTAAACGTGTAAATTTAGGTTATTATCATGAACTCAAATATTGACATTGGAGAATTTGGAGAAGAATTAGCAGTGCAATATCTGCAAGACAAAGGTTTTGAAATAATAGCGCGGAACTGGCGGCATAAAAAACTGGAACTTGACATTGTAGCCCGCGAGGGCAACACTACAGTATTTATTGAGGTAAAAACAAGAAAATCAACCAAATACGGCTATCCCGAAAACGGCCTGACAAAAAACAAACTAAAGTCCATTATTGCCGCTGGTACTGAGTATTTGCACCACCACCCCAACTGGGATGTTCGCTACGATTGTATATCCATTTTACTGGAAGGAAAAAAGGCAGTAGACATTTTACACATCAAAGATGTCTATCTTTAAAACTTATGCTTTACACCTACATAATTCCAGGGTGTGATTTTTTTCAAGCTTGCCTTCACTGCGTCTTTAATCTTTAACTTATCTATAAAACTGTGTATATCCTCCTGGGTAATACGATCCTTGCCTCTTGTCAAATCTTTGAGGGCCTCATAGGGCTGATGGAACTGCTCTCGACGGAGCACCGTTTGAATAGCTTCGGCCACTACAGCCCAGTTCGCTTCTAAATCTGCTTGTAGTTTTTGTTCGTTCAGCAATATTTTATCTAAACCACGCATCAAGGAGTTCAGGGCTATCATGCTATGTGCTATCGGCACACCAATGTTGCGTAAAACTGTACTGTCGGTAAGGTCGCGTTGCAGGCGAGAAATTGGCAGTTTTGCTGCTAAGTGCTCAAAGGTTGCATTGGCCATACCCAAATTTCCCTCTGCGTTTTCAAAATCAATAGGATTCACTTTATGCGGCATAGCCGATGAGCCTACCTCACCTTTTTTAGTTTGTTGTTTGAAATAATCCATGGAAATATAAGTCCACATATCCCGAGACAAATCGATTAATATATTATTGATCCTTTTCAATGTATCGAACTGTGCAGCCAGCATATCATAATGCTCTATTTGTGTTGTAAACTGTGAGCGAAATAAGCCTAATCGTTTGTTTACAAATTCATTGCCAAAAGCAGTCCAGTTTTTTTTAGGAAATGCAACATGATGCGCATTAAAATTACCGGTAGCGCCGCCAAACTTAGCCGCAAATGGTACCGCTTTTAATAATACCAATTGATTTTCGATGCGCTCTACAAATACAAATATTTCTTTACCCAGTGTCGTTGGGCTGGCTGCCTGACCATGCGTACGCGCCAGCATGGCCACATCCTTCCATTTTTTTGAAAGTGCTCGCAATTGTTCAATCAAGGCTGCCATACCTGGCAGATATTCATTATGCAATGCTTCCTTCCATGATAAGGGCACGGCAGTATTATTAATATCCTGCGATGTCAATCCAAAATGCACCCACTCACTTTTGGCAGCTAATTTTAGTCGGCTCATTTTCTTCTTGATAAAGTATTCTACCGCCTTTACATCATGCCTGGTCGTCGACTCAATATCTTTTATGACCTGTGCATCTTTCACGCTGAAATTTTTATACAAATTGCGCAAGGCTGTTTTGTCTTTTGCGTTAAGCGAAAAAAACTTGTGATCGGCGAGGGCGATGAAGTATTCCACTTCTACCCAAACACGATATTTAAAGAGTGCATATTCGCTAAAATAGTTTGAAAGTTTGGCAACAGATTTTTGATAACGACCATCAATTGGTGATATTGCAGTGAGTTGTTCAGACATGGCGGCAAAGTTAGTTATCATGCCCACGTTAATAAAGTTTATCATCAGTACTTTTTGGAAAATGTTGCAGCGCAGTACAACTTTGTGCGGATGCTTGAAAAAACATGGGTTGGGGCCGTTAGCTACTTAAATACAAAACCATTAATCTACGGTTTTGAGCAAGGAGAAATGGCCAACGAGGTACATTTAGTGCTTGATTATCCTGCCCAGCTGGCAGCACGCATGAATAAGGGCGAATTAGATGCTGCCCTTGTGCCAATTGCTGCCATGGATAGCATTCGCAATGCCCACATCTTTAGTTCATACTGCATCGGTGCCAATGGCCCAGTGGCATCAGTATGCTTATTTTCACCAGTACCGATGGATGACATTGAGTATATCTATCTTGATTATCAAAGCCGCAGCAGTGTCGCATTATTAAAAATATTGCTCAGGCAGTATTGGAAAAAAGAGGTACAGTTTCTGGATGCAGCAGAAGGCTATATTGAAAAAATATCCGGCACCACTGCGGGATTGATTATTGGCGATCGCGCGTTTGAACATCTTGGTCGTTTCCCATTCATCTTTGATTTAGCATCCGCATGGAAAAATTATACAGGTCTGCCATTTGTATTTGCCGCATGGATTACAAACAAACCTTTATCCGAAAGTTTTATCACAGCATTCAATAATACCATTGCCTTGGGCTTTGAACATTTAGATACCATTATTGCCCAACAAGAATATGCCTATTATGATTTGCGCAAATATTATTTTGACAACATCTCCTATACGCTTGATGCGCGCAAGCATGAAGCTATTGCTCTGTTTAGAAAATACCTAAAAACATTATAAGCTATATTGCTTAAACCGAACAGCAGCATCCTGTAACATCACAAATGGAACTGATATACTTATGGTATTCCAGCTGGCGTCATTAGTAACATTCCTGGCCTGATTTAAGACACAATGGTATAGCTTTTCTTGCAGGCGCAATCCTAGCTTGAGGCTATTGGCTTCCTGACTGAGCAATAGCTCGATGGCTGTGTGCGCTACTTTCGGGAAAAGCTCCTCAAGGCAAAACGTTTTTAATTGTACTTCATCAATCCAAAACATGCGTTTCGGAAAAAAATAGGCCAATCGTTGGGCTTTGCTGGTTTGTATCCATCCGGGCCTCTGCGGATATTTGCTGTATATCTCTAACAACAAATCACCATAATCGTGATCACGAAATTTTTCTGATACCTCATAGCATCCATGTTCAAAATTCAACTGCACATCAATATCCATGCGTTGCTTAATGATATCTGCTTCACTACCTGTATTGTATCGCCGAATGTGCTTGACAGAAAATGGATGACGCATATAGAAAGCATCAGCCATAGATGCCAGGCTTAATTCCCTCTTTAGACTATCATCAAAATTGTGCAATGCCATTATAGTGGAAATGTAATATTTTTAGCCCAAATCCTGTAAGATGAGACATGCCCTGTTACTCTCTACCATACTCCTGTTCCTAAGCGCCTGTAATTGTCATCATGAAGGCAGTGGCTATGTCTTTAACCAAACCAGCAAGCAGCCTATAGCAAATGTGCGGATTGATGTATATTCTACTAAACCATGGAAAGACACTATCTCACCACCCATATATACTGACGCTAATGGCTATTTTGAATATCAACATGATTTTTGCTATGACATGCTAATAGCCAGCGCCCCTGGTTTTATCAACTTCATTTTTTCTGATGTCGATAAGGATACGGTTTACCTAGAATATGACAGCGAACTTTAAGAGTTGATTTGATTGGCCAGCAAATTCTCAAACGCATCCCGCTTGCGAATAAGCTTAGCCTCACCCTGACTATACAGCACTTCTGCAGGCAATAAACGCGAGTTGAAGCGTGACGCCATTTCAAAGGCATAGGCTCCGGCATTCCGGAATACTAAATAATCACCCTCCGTTACCTCTGTCATTACACGATCCCAAGCAAAAGTGTCCGTCTCGCAAAGATTACCAACCACGGTATAGATACGTTTGGTACCATTGGGATTGGAGATATTATCGATATGATGATAAGCATCATAAAACATCGGGCGTATCAAATGATTGAAGCCGGAGTTGACACCTGCAAAAACAGTAGCCGGGGTTTGTTTCACGACATTTGTTTTCACAATAAAGTGTCCACTTTCGCTTACAATGTACTTACCGGGTTCAAACCAAATTTCAATTTCTTTATTGTGCTCTGCCTTCCAATCTTGCAAGCGCTCATTTAAAATTGTGGCCAACGCAACCACATCTGTCTCAAGTTCATCTTCCCGATACGGCACTTTAAACCCACTGCCCAGATCCAGATACCGAATGCCGGGGAAATGCTGTGCGGCTTCTAGCATAACCTCCAATCCCTGCATAAATACATTTACATCTTTTATCTCGCTACCGGTATGCATGTGTAATCCTTCTACATTAAGATTGGTAGTTTTCACTACGCGTTCTATATGCCGCATTTGATGAATGGATATGCCAAACTTTGAATCTATATGGCCTGTAGAAATTTTATAATTGCCGCCGGCCATGATGTGCGGGTTTAAGCGAATCATCACCGGATAGCTATCACCGAAGGCATTGCCAAATTGTTCAAGTATCGAAATATTGTCGATATTGATATGAATACCCAGTGCCTTTGCCTCAGCAATTTCGTCAAAGGCAACACAGTTTGGGGTAAACAAAATATGTTTCGGATCAAAACCAGCTTTTAACCCAAGCATCACTTCGTTAATACTGACTGTATCCAGACCAATACCGGCCTGCGCAATTACTTTGAGAATGTTGACGTTCGACAACGCCTTACATGCATAAAAAAATCGCACGGGCATATTGTCAAATGCTTGTTGAAGTTTGCTGATTTTTTCCAAAATTTTGTCCTCATCATAAACATAGAGGGGTGTTCCGTAGTTGTCTGCCAAGGCACACAATGTTTCATCTGCAATCATGAGCCAAAGATATGGTTTGAATGCCTTGTGACAATTTACCGACACGGCATATCTTTAGGCTATCATGAAGTCATTTTTATTTGTTTTTCTGGGTGGTGGTGTAGGAAGCGTGTGTCGGTTTGCACTGGGCAATTGGCTCAATCAAGAAAAATATGCCCTACCCTACGGTACACTCACTGCCAATATACTGGGCAGTTTTATCATTGGATTTTTATTGGCATACGCCATACAATCTGGTAACGAGCAACCTCTTGGGAATATGACTATCACTGGTTTCTGTGGAGGTTTTACCACTATGGCGGCTTTCAGCGCAGAGAGTATTGCACTAATTCAAAGCGGCAGGCTGGGGCATTTTTTCGTATACGTCGCACTCACAATAATGGTTTGCATGTTGGCAACTGCTGCGGGACTTACATTTTTCAAAAACTAAAAAAGCCACTCTGAACAGAGCGGCTTTTTAGTGTGTACGAATACACATCCCCTATTTATGAAAAAACTATACCTCAATATGACGAGCACTTTTATTCATTATTACATTTGACGACCTACTTTATACATTCTTTAACGTTGCCTTGTCCACGGGGATGTGTTAGGGTTAAATTAAGAACAATTGTAATCCTTTGGTATAGAATTCAAATATCTTTGTTGCGATGAAAAACATATTACCCTTTTGCTTTTTACTACTGACAATGGCTGCCTGCCAAAGCAAAAAAGGCTTCGAGATTAATGGAAATGTTGAAAATCAAAAAGACGGACAAATCTTCTTTGTGAATCTGCATACCGAAGAGCAAGACACCGTCATTATAAAAGACGGCAAGTTTTCATTGAGTGGTGTGGCAGAAGAGCCAACACCTTTTCTTATTTTTTCACCAGAAGTATTGCCCGCACAAACCATTTTATTTGCAGACCAAGGCACAACTAAAATAAGTTTTAAGGCCAACGACCCGGCCAGTTTGGAAATAAAAGGCTGTGCAACGCAAAAAGAGTACGAAAAATTTAATGATCAAACCAAGCCCCTCCTCGCGCAGTTTGATAGCATACAGATGTTGGCCATGTCAGGGCAAATTGATAATGCAGAGGTACAGCGGCTGGCTACAGTGCTGCAACAACAATACGAAAATGTCAATCTGCAATTTGTCAAAGCACACCCAGCCAGCTATGTGTCGGCCTTGCTGGCGTATGAATACCTGCGCCAAAAACCACAACTGAATAGCAAGGAAAAAAAGCAAATTTTAGCTAGCCTTGCTCCTGAAATTCAACAAAGTTTTTTTGGCAACAAAATGCTTGAATTAATCAACGCTGACGAAGCTACTGCAGTAGGCAATGCGGCGCCAAACTTTAGCTTGCCGGATCCGTCAGGTAAAGAAATCTCGCTGAATAGCTTTAAAGGTAAATATGTACTGATAGACTTTTGGGCCAGCTGGTGTGGTCCGTGTCGTGCTGAAAACCCAAATGTGGTAGCCGCATACAATAAGTACCGCAATAAAAATTTTACCATCTTAGGTGTATCGCTAGATGAAAATAAAAAACAATGGGAAACCGCAATACAAAAAGACAACCTCAAGTGGACACAAGTTTCTGACCTCAAAGGCTGGAATAGCAGTGTGGTAAGTTTGTACAACATCAAATCTATTCCATCCAACGTTTTACTAGATCGGGAAGGTAATATTGTGGCCAAAGACCTGCGGAGTGTAGAACTGGAAAACCAACTTAGCAACCTGCTTAAATAATAAACCTTATGCGATTATCAATACTCCTTCTTTTTCTCTCTATTCTGAGTATTAGTTTTACTTCTTCAGCACAACAACTGACTATTCGATTTTCTGAAGATCTGGCACCAGGCCAGCAACGACCTGCCGGTTTTGATTTTGAAAACTACCTTATTCAAAATCTCATAAACTATAAAATTGATACCCTAAAAGCTGTTAATGGCACCATCACCTTGCCAAACAACACCAAAGAAATTACGCCTTACGCCTTGGCTCGTTTTCAACCGCGACAAATCATCTTGTTTTTTGCAGAACCGAATCAAAACTTTGTGTTAGCCGTATCCGAACCATCGTTTACAGTTAAAAGTGCAACGGGAAGTCAATCGCAAGCAGCCTATATGGACTTTATTACCAAGCAAGAAAGTAAGCAAAAAGAAGTACAGCGGTTGCAAGCCGAAATGGCAGGCACTAAATACCCCGATAGCCTGAGCCGACAAATCACCTACAATCAAATGCTCTTGAATGCACAATTCATCGATTTTGTCAATGCACAAAAAGATAACAATTTGGGTGCCTACATGGTGTATGATGTAGCCAGCAACAATCAACAAATCAGCGGCGCTGACCTAGATGGCCTATACAACAAACTGAGTGAAAAAGGCAAAAACACAACCGTAGGCAAAAAAATAAAACAGCATGTGCAACGGCTAAAAGCAATGGATATCGGCAATAAATCGCCCGATTTTACGCTCAAAGATCAGCACGGAAAAAAATACAATCTGAGCAGTTTTAAGGGCAAGTATGTGTTATTGGATTTTTGGGCAAGCTGGTGCGGACCTTGTGTAAAGGAAATCCCCCACTTGAAAGAAGCCTACGAAAAATATCACAATAAAGGTTTCGAAATTATTAGCGTTTCCATAGATCGGGACAGAGCTAAATGGTTGCAGGCATTAGAAAAATATCAAATGCCCTGGGTTGGTCTGATAGATAACGAAAAACAAGAAGACAAAATTACCCAAACGTTATATCATGTGCCCACTATTCCGCGAACGGTACTTTTAGATAAAGACGGCGTAGTCATTGGTGGCAATTATCGTGGTGAGGCCCTCGAGGCTAAACTTGCCGAACTGTTAGATTAACTTCACCCCTAAAGGAATGATGAAAAAGAATCAACTTCGCCTTTCACTCGTACTCTTTGTTCTGGGGGTACTGGTTGTGCTGGGAGGCGCCTTAGCCAAATTAGAACACTGGCCTTACGCCAATTTCATGCTCGTCGTTGGGCTATTTTTGCAGGCATTCACTATTGTACTGCTTGCTTATTATTTTATGAGGGCAAAATTTGTCAAGCCGAAATAAGGTTTATTTAAAGGTGATAAACATCTCCTTTTTTTGCTCCACTCTTAAGATTTTCATCATCACCTTGTCGCCGGTTTTGTACTTTTTTAATTCGCGTACATAGTCGTTTAAATCCCGAATGTCATAATCGCCCATTTTAATAATTACATCTCCAGTTTGCAGATTAGAAAAAGCCGCAGCACTATTGGCAAACACTTCACCTATTAATACCCCCTCACCCGCGTAGGCTATATCAGGCGCTAGACCAATACTGGCCTCCAGCTTTATTTTTCTCAAGTCGGGCAATTCCGATGTAGGGCTAAAGGGCAATTTGGCCGCATTATCCAGGGCCAGAAGCAAATCAGCCACTGCCTGCGCTACGAGATCAATCGTGGTTACATGATTTTTTTTATCAGTGGCGGCCCGTTTCGTAAACACATTCAGTACAGGAATATTTTTTTCATAAAAACTACAATGGTTGTCCTCTCCAAACTTGCCATAGGGTAGCTGCTGCAAATTAAAATTACGTTCCAAAGTGCCCAGCACTTTTGGCCAAGTGGCCGAACTAGCCACACCGCTAATAAACAATTGATTCGAACTAAGCGAAGCGCCCACATCACCAAGATTAATCATACAATTCACTTTCTTATCATTCAGACCCATGTGTGTTAACAGGGTTTCTGCCCCCTTGCGCTCATCAGCTGTGCCCGAAAAAGCTACCAGCAGGTAATTATATTTTCGCAGACGGTCAGCCTGAATGCGCGATGCTACCTCTAAGAGCGCTGCTACGCCGGCATCATTAGCCAGACTACCTGGTTGTTTGTCAAAATGTGTCCCTATCACAATAGTCTGGTCGGATTGGTTTTGCCAATAGGCAATCACGTTATGCCCCTCCATGGTTCGGCGTGTTTTTGCAATATCAAAACTCACCGGTATCCAATGTTTACCTTTACCCTCTTGCACTATATGTTTTTTATAGGCCTCATGATTTAATATAAAAACAGGCTTGGATAAAGTTTGATAGCCCTCCTGAAAACTATTGGTAAAATCATTTTCTGCATTCACATCATTTAAAAACATAACCGCCGAAGCGCCTTGTTCTATAGCTTGTTTTGCACGTTGATACATTTTATCCAAACCCGTTCCAAAGCGACTATTCAACTGGTCCCCTACTTCGCTAAATTTGATAAACCAAAGATTATCCGGTTCTGTCATGCCGGGCACAGCCTGCGTATTCAGTTTGCCAATGCCACTAAAGGGCGGGATGACTACCGCAGCGCCAATAGCTAGCGGATGATCAAAAATGTGCAAGTGGGCATCCTGGCTGAGGTTGTTTTTTTTATCGATTGTAAAACGCTGCAGGTATTGCCCCAAATAGGGTTTAAAATTTAGTGCTTTAAACTGTTCGCTGATGTAGGTGGCCGCTTTCTCTTCGGCCATGCTGCCCGGAAAACGCTCAGCTAGCTCGGGTGATGCTAAATACTCCAAATTAGCCGACACCTTCGAGCTCACTTCCTTGCTCGAGCCAAACATATTTTTCACCTTATCAATATTCCATTGCGCCTTGACCTCCACACGGGCCAACACACATAGCATTCCAATAAACATCAGGCGAAGCTTCATCATGATTTTAAGGACCACAAATGTAGCAATTCGACTTTTTCGCCACCCGATTTAGCTGTTAGAAATCATATAATAAAAACCGAACAACAAAAAAATAGTGTGCCAGAACAGCCATGGACTAAGCCCGAACTGCTAAATTTGCGGCATGAAACAAACACCCTTCACACACATACACGAAAGCCTGGGAGCTAAAATGGCCGAATTTGCCGGCTACAATATGCCTATTTCCTACACCGGCATTAAGGACGAGCATGATGCCGTGCGCAATAGTGTGGGCATGTTTGATGTGAGCCACATGGGTGAGTTTATCCTTAAAGGCGAAAACGCACTGGATTTAATCCAGCATGTCACCACCAACGATGCAGCCAAATTAACCAATGGCAAAGCGCAGTACTCCTGCATGCCCAATGGAAAAGGTGGCATCGTAGACGATTTGTTAGTGTATTGTGTAGAAGAAAATAAGGTGTATATGCTGGTAGTGAACGCCAGCAACATAGAAAAAGACTGGAACTGGATACAGCAACACAATACCGCTGATGTAGAAATGCACAACATTTCGGACCATACGGCATTATTGGCAGTGCAAGGACCAAAAGCCGTGGAGACCATCCAAAAGCTTACTGACATGGACATTATCGGCCTCAACTACTACACCTTTGCCAAGGGCGTTTTTTGCGGAATGGAAAATGTATTAATTTCTGCCACAGGCTATACCGGAAGCGGTGGCGTAGAAATTTATTATGAAAGTGAAGGTGCCGATCACCAAGCGGTGTGGGACGCTATCATGGAGGCTGGCGCTGAGTTTGGCATTAAACCTGCCGGACTTGCTGCCCGCGACACCCTGCGGCTGGAAATGGGCTTCGCCCTATACGGCAATGATATTGACGATACCACCAACCCTATTGAAGCCGGCCTGGGCTGGATTACCAAATTCACCAAAGATTTTAAAGACCGCGCCCTGCTAGAGCAGGTGAAAGCTGACAAGCCCACACGACGCCTAGTAGGTTTTGAAATGATAGACCGTGGTATACCCCGTCAGCATTATAAAATCAATGATGCCGATGGGAATGAAATTGGCGAAGTAACAAGCGGAACCCAAAGCCCAAGTCTTGGCAAAGCCATTGGTATGGGTTATGTACAGAGTGCTTTTGCCAAAAGTGGCTCGGAAATATTTATAGCCGTGCGCGATAAAGCCCTAAAAGCCGTGACGGCGAAAGTGCCTTTTTATAAGGAGGATTAGTACTTCAGGTGTATAATTTCATCAACGAGGGTTAAATAATTGAAAGCCCGCAAACAACCTAAAGCCATATTTATCATTTGGCATATTTTTTTGCCGTTAATATGGATAGCTTTAATAGCTTGATTTATATCAATATTGCATGTGATATGCAGCACTATTGGCAAGTTCTCAGAACTGTACCTTTCAAAGCAAATAATTATTATGAAAAATACAGTTAGTTTAAAACCAATCATGTTCTCAATTGGCAGAATAGCTTTCCTGCTCATCGCAACATTGTTCTTGTCCAATGAGGCCATATCTCAAAGTAAAAATCAGGGTGCATGGCATTTAACGGGATACACACTTAAAGATGTATCGGGTAAAAAATCTTTTAAACTTGCAGGTACAAATGATGAAATGTATGATGATTTGAGCTTTAAGGGTAAGAAAGGAAATATGATTATTACTAAGGATCGTTTTGATAAAAAAACAGGCAAACTTCTAGTGGGCGTTGTACATCAAGTAATTTGGAGTGACCCTCCAACCGTATTGGTACCAGGAACCAACCCAAGTATTCGATTGGAAAGAGGAACGTTAGAAAAGCACGGCGACAAGAAATGGAATGCCCCCGATCAATCCACAAGCTTCAATCAAGGCTCGGGCGTTTATTTTATTACAAATAATGGGACCTATTGGTTTAAAAAAGATTTCAAAGCAGACTTAACACTTAATAAAAAGGTTGCGGCAGGCTCAAAAGGGAGTACACGAAAAATTCAAATACAACTTGGACACAAATACGTGGCTGTATATAATTATGTCTGGCGTGAATAAAGATTAATTTAATTTGTGCATTGGAAGTTCTAACCGACTAGTTGCTGAAGGAAATGTGATTGACGTGGTGACTGGCGGTACCTAAAGCCCGAAAATAGAAAATTCCATTCATTCAAGTCCATACCTACAAATTGTGGAGCTTACCGGCAATTGTCGCGTTCCGAAATCACGAAATGGACTTTGCAGTTGTAAACCTTACAATATCACTTTAATTACTTGGAGAACTTTTACACCCTACGTATCTCAGCCCCTAAAGCATTTAAACGCTCATCGATGCGTTCGTAGCCACGGTCAATCTGTTCAATGTTCTGTATTTTGCTTTTGCCATCAGCACTCATAGCTGCAATCAATAGCGCCAAACCTGCCCGAATATCAGGGCTCACCATGGTATTGCGTCGGAGCGGTGTTTCTTTATTGAGACCCACCACTACAGCGCGGTGTGGATCGCACAATACAATTTGAGCGCCCATATCAATGAGTTTGTCGATAAAGAATAGACGGCTCTCAAACATTTTCTGATGAAATAAAACAGTGCCTTTGGCTTGTGTGGCTACCACCAGGGCAATGCTCAGTAGGTCAGGCGTAAAGCCCGGCCAGGGATGATCGTAAATGGTGAGGATAGAGCCATCAATAAATTTGGCAATGCGATAATGCTCCTGCTCGGGTATATGAATGTCGTTGCCTTGTACGTGCATTTGAATGCCAAGCTTCTGAAACACATCGGGTATCACGCCCAAATGTTTTACATCGGCATTTTTGATGCGGATGTCGCTGCACGTCATAGCAGCCAGACCAATGAAGGAACCCACTTCTATCATATCGGCCAATACGGTATGCTCTGTGCCATGCAGACTATTTACGTCCACACCGCTTATGGTGAGTAGATTAGACCCAATGCCTTTGATATTGGCGCCCATGCGGTTCAGCATTCTGCAGAGTTGCTGAATGTATGGTTCGCATGCAGCATTATATATACGTGTTTTGCCTTTGGCACAAATGGCGCTCATAAGCACATTGGCCGTACCCGTTACCGAGGGTTCTTCCATCAGGATATAACTGCCGCTGAGGCCACTTGTTTCCAGAGTGAAAACATGCTCCTGTGCATCATATACCGTATGCACATTCAATTTTTCGAAAGCGTTGATGTGTGTATCCAGTCGTCTTCGGCCAATTTTATCGCCTCCGGGTTGCGGTATGTAGGCTTTGTGAAAGCGCGCCAAAAGCGGTCCTGCCAGCATAACAGCACCGCGCAACTTGCCGGATTTCTTTTTAAACTCAGGACTAATCAGATAGTCCAGCCGAATGTCTTTTGCCTGAAACGAATAATCATTTGTGCCCAGGCGCTCCACACGAACCCCCATATCACGCAATAGCTGTATGAGCATTTGCACATCCAGAATATCCGGAATATTCCGAATGATAACTAAGTCAGTTGTCAGCACCACTGCTGCTATAACTTGTAAGGCCTCGTTCTTAGCACCTTGCGGGGTGATTTCTCCACGTAGTTTTTTACCCCCTACTATTTCGAAAATTGTTTCGGCCATGTTTATCTGCGCGTATTCCGTTTGAATTTATTTGTTCCGCCTGTGCGTCTGTTTTTATTCTTCTTGGCAAAGGTGACTTTGTTGTTGTTTTCAACAAAACTTTTATGATTAATAACGGGACCATCGCCTCCATCTACAAATTCTGAAAAACGGCCGGGCTCATAGATTAACTTTCCTCCGCTCATTTGTTTCAGCTCCTCGGCAATATTGTCATCATGCATTTTTTCATTGTGCCAGTTGTTGTAGGCCACCCTCATAAACAAGGCCAACGTTTGGATATAACCTAGTTTTTTTTCTTCGTCATCTTCAGCGATGGCTTTATCAAGTAATAACTCAAACTTTTTACCCAGATGCTTAAACCGCAGTCGTTGCTTCGGGTATGGTAAGGGCTCAGGCTTGGCCTGTTTGAGTGCAGCTGTTGGCATTTCATACGGACTCACTACATCCAGCTTATAGTCACTCATCATAATCATGTGATCCCACAGCTTGTGCTTAGGGTCTTCCATGTTTTTTGTCTGTGGGTTTAATATACCCATCACCTCCACAACGGCCTCTGCTGCCAACTGTCTTTTTTCTTTATCCTCTATTGTCAAAAGGTGATCAATCATTTTTTGTACACCGCGACCATACTCACGGATGCTCAACCTCTCTCTGCTGGTATTGTATTGCATAAAATATTTTTGAAAACAGGTTCAATAAAACGCCGAACCCCATTATGGGGTAAAGGTATTCAAACTTTTTTGAAGTTCAATGGCTGTGGCATCATTTGGATTATGATACAAATACAGATTTAAGCGTTTTTGTGCCAAACTTGGCTCTCCCACCATTTGATAATAGGAAGCAGCCTGCAGCCCGACATCCAAGGCTTCATAGTCTTTTGGTTCAAAAAAAGGATTGAATACTGTATTGATAGCGGTAGCCAGTGTAGATGTTTGTCGACTGGCTGGCTGCCGAAAATGATCGCCCTGCGCCAGGGTGTCTGTCTTTTGGTAAATGGCACAAATCGGGTCTGCATACACACAACCGTAAACAGTATCGGTATATAAATAATGGTGCAGCTGCGGCGAAAAATTGCGATACAGCACCACATACTCGTACTGCTCCTTTTTATCCAACTCGTAAAACTTTTCGGGCACCTGCGCATTGATAAAATATTCGGTAAAGAATGCCGGTGAAAAAACATCTAAATCACGTAGATCGATGTAGGTTTTAAAATCCGGCTGTAAATCCCACAACAAAAAAGAGGAGACCATGTAAGACGAAAAACATTTTTCCTTGACCAGCTGATGCGTTCGGATAAAATCAGCCGCACCAATCGGATTATACAATGGATGTACAAACAAACCGTATTCATTTTTACTTCTCGTCAAGTTGTAATAGCCATTGGATACAACACCAACGTAGAGCAATATGCCAACCAATAATACCATCCTTGTTGAGCGTATTTTAGCCGGAAGAAAATAAGTTGCCATCATAGCCAATACAGGCGCCATGAGGAGAAAAAAGAAAATAATATTGCGTGCTGCAGTCAGGCTAAGAAATATAAAAGCGGTGATTAACAAGAGGCCGACTAGTTGTAGTTTATAAGACGATAAAAATTGTTTCAACATGGAACGCTTTCGCCAATAAAACCAACCCACCAAAGCGGTGCACAGTATAAAAATGTAGGCTTCTTTTTGCCAGAAATCAGGGTCGAGGAAATTGGCGAGCTCGGTGGTGAATTTGTTTTGGTTTACCTGCGAAAAAATATTGAGCGGTCGCAGTAACATGATAATGCCCCGCGGGTTCACCAAAATTCCTAAAACAGCTAATCCCAATACCGCAGAAATAGTCGTTGGCTTAGCATGCTTTTGTTTCATGTAATCAAGCCAGGCCGCAGTGAAGAAAATGCCGATGAGCACGATGCCCATGCCATAAGCCTCGTGCATGTTCGTCCAGAAAATTTGCAAGGGAATCAGCACCCAAATGAGTTTGCTCTCAGGCTTTTTGAAATGATGAAAAAGAATATACAGAAAGACTACAAATAAAAAGTGAGTAGTCATCTCGGGGCGACCAATAACACGATATTCTATCAAAGCCAATGTGATAAAAAGAGCCAATGCATTGGCCGCTACATTTTTTAAATCAAAAAGATTGAAGATTTTTTTAAGAAAAAAAACGATGCCAACCGTGGCCAAAATCTGTAAAAGAAAGACACATTCGGGACCACAAGATTTTGTTATCCAAGCCGCCAATACTTCAAAGCCCCATTTAATATTTATCCATTCCGTGCCTACCACGGAATTGCTAAATACATCTTTGGTAGGCACTTGTCCGTTTTCGAGTATCCATTCGCCCGTGCGGATTTGCCACCAGATATCCGGCTCGCGCGTTGCTTTAATGCTAAAAGCGATAGCGATGAGATACGGGAAATATTGCGCTAGCTTCTCTGTGAGATTTTTCACCAAGCTAATTTAATGCATTCAGCATAAGCGGATGAAAATCCGATGACTACTTTTTATGAATACTACCCGACTTTAAAAACGCTAACTCACAAAAGCCTCTTCGCCAAACACACTCTTACGAAACTTGAGCGATGGCGAAGGAATAAATTCGCCGAGCCCGAGACTGTCCCATTTGTTGTCAACGCTTTCAATCGTTTCCGGAAGACTGACAATAATATTGGGCCAGTCACGCTGAAAGCCATCGAATTCTTTGGTTTTGCGTGTACCATCTATAACCAGCATAGCACGTTGGGTGCCATCATCCTGCATTTCTTCATGCACAAAGCTATCACGCTTCGGGTCAAAATTGTTACACACCTGCCATAGTGTAGCCGACAAGTCGTTGACATCAACATAGTCATCTACTACCAGCACCATTTTTACACCGTAGAGAGGCATCATGTTGAACAAGTCCTGGCTTAGCATTTTCACTTGCTGCTTTCGGCTTTTCTTGATGCTGAGCAACAAACAGGGAATTTCCATTTCTATCAGGCTGACATTGGCATCGAGCAAATCGCCTCCAAACGAAAAACAGTTCTTTATCTCCGCAGCGTTTAGAGTATAGTCCGCCATAGGGTATTGAATTTCTTCAGGATGCTTTTGGGTACCATCTATACACATCTTCCCGCCAAAGCCCATCTTACTGCACGAGTGATCCAGCACATCCATGGGGCCACTGCTGAAATAAATGTCCTGTGCCGGATTGATATTTTTGAATACATAGTGTGCCAGAGATTTATAATCGTTCAAATCCTGATTGTCCACCACGGCTAAGATTTTATTGAACATCATTTGGCCTGCGCCCCACATGGCATTCATTACTTTTTGGGCTTGGCCACCAAAACTTTTTTCAATACTGGCTAAGACCAAATTGTGAAATACGCCTTCTACCGGCATATTCATATCCTGTATTTCGGGTACCATGGTCATTTTGATAGGTGCTAAGAAAATACGCTCCGTAGCCTTGCCTATCCAGGCATCCTCTTGCGGCGGGATGCCTACTATCGTGCTAGGGTATATAGCATTTTTCTTATGAGTTATGGCCGTCACATGAAAAACCGGGTATAAATCCTGCAAAGAATAAAAACCGGTATGATCGCCAAAAGGGCCTTCAATTTTCAGGTCTTCTGTAGGGTCTACATATCCTTCAATTACAAAGTCAGCATCCGCAGGCACCTCAATCTCGGGTTGTGTGATACATTTTACCAATTCTACTTTTTTCTTGCGCAAGAACCCGGCCAGCATATACTCGTCCACATTCTCGGGCAATGGTGCTGTAGCGGCATAGGTATAGGCAGGGTCACCACCCAACACACAAGCAACAGGCATTTTTTTACCTAACTTTTTGTATTCATTGAAGTGAGCGGCGCTCACTTTGTGCTTATGCCAGTGCATGCCGGTGCTAGTTTTGTCGTACTGCTGCATGCGGTACATGCCAACATTTCTGATGCCGCTATGCGGCTCTTTGGTATGAATGACCGGCAAGGTGATGTAACGTCCGCCATCTTTGGGCCAGCAGAGCATAATGGGTAACTTATCCAAATCAGGGTTTTCCATAATGACTTCCTGGCAGGCACCTTTACCACTTTTCACTTTGGGCATCCAAGAGGCAAACTGTGCCAATTTGGGCAGCATAGCCAATTTACTTAAAATGCCTTCTTTAGGCCCGGATATCATTTTGAAGAGATCTTCAATTTCATCCTTTATTTCATCCAAGGAGGCTACTTTCAGTGCCATACACATACGTTTTTCGCTACCCATGCTGTTGATGAGAATTGGGAAATCGGTGCCGGTATTTTCAAATAAAATAGCCTTGTTGTTGTTTGATTTCGAAATTCTGTCAACTATCTCGGTGATTTCGAGATTGGGGTCAACAAACTCTTTAATTCTGATTAATTCACCCTCGCTGTCCAACAAATCAACAAACTCCTGCAAATGTTTAAATGACATTGTGCAAAATTACACCCGAAGCAGACGGGATGGGCGCTTAGTGGTTGTAATAAAATTGCCATATTTACGTTAAGATCTTATGGCTACGAAAATTGTGCTCTCTAATCGAACTGTAGGCATCATACTACTGTCGACTTTTGCCTTCATTTTCTTCCTCTGTTTCATCGATGAGGGTTATTATGATTTTCGTTGGATGAAAAACCTTGGGAATTGGGTGGTGTTTTTTCTTTATTGGATGATACTATTTTGGTTGGGGATCGGCGTAGCCTACTTGTCAAAATTTATTCTTAAAAGATAGTATTGTCAAAATAGCGTATTATCAAATGTTTGAGCCACTCTTCCTGCTGCTCGAGATTATAATCTGGCAATTCGCGAATCAAGACATAGTGCGGCCAACCATCATCATCATTTTTTTCAAATAGATAATAGTCTTCCTGCGATAGCAGCACGCAAGTTGCTACGTGCATCAAATCTTGTTTTTGCTCTTTGGTAAATCGTTTTTCATCTGAAAATCCGACCTCATTCATGCCAATAAGAAAAAGCAGGGCTTGCAAATCAGGCACTTTGCCAAAACGATCCTCCAATTGCTGCTCTAGCTGTTGCCACTTTGTATCGAAATCTGTTTTCATTACTCGTTAATTACTTTAAGCATTTCCTGATGAATCTTTCCGTTGGTAGCCAGCGTTTGTTTATCGTATACCGAATAGGGGTTACCATTAAAATTGGTCACCAAGCCTCCGGCCTCTTCAATAATCAAATAGCCGGCTGCGATATCCCAAGGATTGAGATTATACTCCCAAAAGCCATCGAATCGTCCGGCAGCTACCCAGCATAAGTCGATAGCGGCACTACCCAGACGACGCACCGGCAAACCCATGCGAATAAATCGTTCAAAAACAGCAATTGGGTCTGTGCCCACGTCAACCCAGCGATAAGGGAAACCTGTAACCAGACAAGCCGTATTAACGTTTTCGTTGTTGGATATCCGAATTGGTTTGTTATTTAGATAAGCCCCCTGACCGCGTTCGGCAAAAAATAGTTCATTCATAAATGGGTTAAAAACAGCACCCATAATCATTTTGCCATCCTTTTCTATACCAATGCTTACACAGCATATGGGTATGCCGTTGGCAAAATTGACCGTGCCATCAATCGGGTCAATAATCCATTTGAAATTAGAATCTGTGCTGATTTCGCCTACTTCCTCACTCAGAATAAAATGATCGGGGAATTCATCTTGAATCACTTCAATGATGGCTACTTCACTTTTTTTGTCTACCTCAGTCACTAAATTATTTAACGAATCTTTGCTTTGTACTTCAAATGTTCCGTCAAAATATTGCTTGAGTTGGTCGGCTCCGGCATGTATGGCACGAAGCAAAGTATTTTTCAGTTGTTCATTCATTCAAGGAGATTTCCACTACATTTGTTTGAGGTCCGCAACATATTTAATCAATGCAGAGATAGGCCCAAATATAATTCTTTTTCAGTCTGTGAAACAGTTAAGTATCATAATTGTAAACTACAATGTAAAGCATTTTTTGGAGCATTGCTTGCTTTCGGTTTTGCGTGCCGCAAAGGGGATTGATATCGAAATCTTTGTGGTAGATAATCAATCCACGGATGGTAGTGTTGAAATGGTAGCCGCAAAGTTTCCTGAAGTACAGCTGATACAGAACAAAGAAAATGTTGGTTTTGCACGTGCCAACAACCAAGCAGTTGCCCAGAGTAGCGGCAAGTATATTTTGTATCTCAACCCAGACACCATTGTCGCTGAAGATTGCTTTAGTAGCTGCCTGGCATACCTTGACAGGCACCCTGATGTAGGCGCACTAGGGCCAAGACTGATTGATGGGAAAGGTCTTTTTTTACCTGAATCGAAGCGGGGATTTCCATCTGCCTGGGTGGCCTTTTGCAAAATTATTGGATTGAGCAGCTTATTCCCCAAATCAAACTTATTTAATAACTACCATCTCGGTTTCTTACCCGAACACGAAACGAATGAAGTTGATGTACTCGTGGGTTGTTTTATGTTGTGCCGCAAAGCGGTGATCGATGAAGTGGGCAGTTTTGACGAAACTTATTTTATGTACGGCGAGGATATTGACCTCAGCTATCAAATACATGAAGCGGGATACAAAAATGTCTACTTCCCCAATACGACAGTCATTCATTACAAAGGGGAGAGCACCAAAAAAGGCAGTTTGAATTATGTCAAAATGTTCTACAAGGCTATGATCATTTTTGCACGTAAAAATTTTGGCGGCAACGAAAAACAACTTTACGTTTTCCTTATTACCCTAGCCATCTACTTCAAAGGCTTTATGGCATTTCTGCGCAATATTTTTAGCGCGCTCACCCTGCCCATGATGGATACGGTTATATTAATTGGTTCGCAACTAAGCATGTTGGCGGTTTGGCGGCAGTATGTAAAACCCGATACAGTATATAGCACCCAACTATTAATTATTTTTTTTACAAGCTACATCATCATCTGGCTTACGACGTTGTTTTTTAGTGGTGGTTATGACAAACCATACAAAGCACAACGGGTTTTGCGCGGCATGTTGATCGGCAGTATTATCATTCTTGCCATTTACGCCTTACTCCCTGAAGCATTTCGATTTTCGCGTGGCATTACGGTACTTGGGGCTTTACTGGGCACTTTGGCTATTTTGGTGATGCGTTTTATACTGCAAAAGCTTGGAGTAAAAAGTGTAGAGAATGAAGAACATTTGAATAAACGAGTACTATTGATAGGCACCCAACAAGGCACGCAGGAGGTGCGCCAACTGCTGGCGCAGGCAGGACTGAAAAAAAATATTATTGGCAACATTAGCCCTACAACCACAAAAACCGCAGATGATCTGGGGACCATTGCTTCGTTGAAAGTGCTGGCTAAACTCTATCAGATAGGCGAAATTATATTTGTTCCGAATGGTTTGACTTATGCTGATATTATTGATCAAATTAGCAAGCTGGGACCACAGTACGATTATAAAATTCATGGTTTACATACAGACAGTATTATCGGTAGTAATTCAAAACACACCGCCGGAGATTTGTACACCACGGATATTAGCTTTGAAATTGCAACCCCATCGTCAAAACGAAACAAGCGCCTTGTAGATATGATGGCTGCATTTTTGTTCCTTTTGCTAAGTCCGGTACTGATTTGGTTTGTCAAAAATAAAGGTGCCTATATCAAAAATAGTGCCGCTGTATTGCTTGGGAGAAAGACTTTTATTGGCTATACATGTGAAAATTTGCCCTTATTAAAAAAGCATTGCTGGCCGGTATACCCAATGCAAAAAGAAATTGTTGTGCCTAAAGAAATTGAAGCGCACCTCAATCTATTATATGCCAAAGAATATAACCCTTGGGTTGATATTCAGTTGATTGTAAAGCATTGGCGCTGGTAACTACTTAGCTAACTAATCCTGATCGCCATCCTCAGTATCTTTTTTGATACGCTTCAATACTTTTTCTATTTTATTTACATACTCCAGGGTATCATCATCAAAAAAAGATAGGGTGGGCACTTTTCGAACATTATTTTTTATTCGCAATCCTAACTCCTTGCGTACCTCCCAGCCATTGCTTTCAATAGTTTGTAACAACGCTGCTTTGTCATCAATCTGAAACATGCTCAAATAAATCTTCGCCTCCGACAAGTCTGGTGTAACCTTCACACGAGATATCGAAACCATCCCTTTGCCTAAGATATTCCAACCTTTTTTACGAAAAATATCATTCAATTCTTCCTCCAGCATTCGCCCTACCTGTTTTTGTCGTTTCGTTTCTGTCATAATTCAGTTGTTTTACATAGCTACGGGCAAATTAGCCTATTTGTAACAATTCGTTGTTGTTGCCCCATGATAATACTGTAAATTTACACCCATCTGATGAGAGACATCTTTCTCATATTCAAAAGCTTTATTAAAGGTAAATGGTCCTATGTTTTCACATTCGCTATTGCCAATTTGCTACAGGCTGTCTTTTCCCTGGTTTCGCTGGCCATGCTTATCCCATTTTTAAATCTATTGTTTGGCGATAAAGAAAAGTTGGTTACTTCAAAACCCAGTTTTCAGTTCAGCGCAGATGGGTTGCAAGATTACTTCAATTACCAACTCAGTCAAATTATTATTGAGAATGATCATCAGCGTGAGTTTGCCATTCTATTTATCATCATTGTATTACTTACGGCCATCATTCTTAAAAATTTCTGCCTCTACATAGCGCGCTACGTACTGGCACCATTACGTAATAAGATCACCCAAAATCTGCGTGAAGATTTATATGAAAAATCGCTGGCACTGCCTATTGGGTTCTTCAATGAAGAACGCAAAGGTGATATCATATCCCGCATGAGCAATGATGTATTGGAAGTAGAAGCTTCTATCATCGCCGTTATGGAACTCCTGTTTGGCATACCTGTGTTAGTTATTTTTTATTTGGTTATCATGCTAACCATGAGCTGGAAACTGTTTTTATTCCTGGCTATTTTATTACCCATTGCCGGGTTTATTATTGGCAGAATCAGCAAGGAATTAAAAAAGCAGAGCAAAGAGACTCAAACCTTTATCGGTAATTTGATCGCAATGCTTGATGAGAGCCTTGGAGGGCTACGCATCATTAAAGCCTTTGGTGCCGAAAAAAATAGAATACGATTGTTTAAAGAACAAAATGAAATGCTGGTTGAAACACAAAATAACGTTGCCCTGCGCCGCGAAGCTGCATCGCCTGCATCAGAGGTATTGGGGGTAATGGTGTTATGCGTCATTCTCTGGTTTGGTGGCCGTATGGTTTTTGAAGGCGACATCTCATCGGGCACCTTTATTTTATTTATTCTCATTTTTACCCAGTTATTAGATCCTTTAAAAAAGCTTTCGCAGTTTTTTTACAACGTAGCCCGCGGAAAAGCCAGTATCGAACGCATAGATAAAATTCGAACCGCCATCAATCCCATTGTTGACAAAGCAGGTGCGAGCAACATCCAATCATTTGAAAAAGATATCGAATTTAAAAATGTTGATTTTGCATTTGGCGATACACTTATACTTAAAAACATCAACCTTAAAATTCAAAAAGGACAAAGCCTTGCCTTGGTAGGCGCCTCAGGCGCAGGCAAAAGCACTCTGGTAGATTTGATACCAAGATTTCATGACGTAACAAAAGGTGAAATATTGATTGACGGCATCAACATACAAGATTATAAAATTTCGGATCTCCGCAAATTATTGGGCATCGTTTCGCAAGAACCTATCTTGTTTAATGAAAGCATCCAAAACAATATTGCATTGGGTGAAGAACATCCAAACATAGAAAAAGTTAAAGAAAGTTGTCAAGTGGCGAATGCCAATTTTGTTGATGAAAAAAGTTTTGGCCTGGCAACAAATATCGGCGACCGAGGAAATAAATTGAGCGGTGGTGAAAAACAACGCCTAACCATAGCCAGAGCGATTTATAAAAATCCGCCGATATTAATTCTGGACGAGGCCACCTCATCATTAGATACAGTTAGCGAAAAAATTGTACAAGAAGCCATTCAAAAACTGATGCAGCACAGAACGTCTATTGTGATTGCGCACCGACTAAGTACTATTCAAAATGCGGATGAAATCATTGTGCTGGAAAAAGGTGAAATAAAAGAACGCGGTAAACATCAGGAGCTGCTGGATCAGGGAGGCTTGTACAGCAAATTGGTGCGCATGCAATACATTGGGAAAAGCAACGAAAAATAGTTGCCCAAGTCATAGATTATATTAATTTTGGTACTAGGTATGAAAAATTTATTATTACTACTAGCGGGTTTTCTTATTCTGGGTTTAGCTATGAGTTCTTGCGCCAAAACATGGACTTGTGAATGCTCAACCGCAACTGGTAGTGATAGTGTTAGTTTTCAGTTAGAAAATCTTCGTAAAAATGATGCCCAAACACGCTGCGATGAGTATAGCACCGTGTGGGGTCAATGCACCATCCGTTAATCGTGATGCTATATGCGCCGGATAGCTAATATCCCTTTCTTGCGCATTACACTGGCCTTTATCACAGGCATAGCCCTTTACCGTTTTTTTGCCGGGGCTGGTTTAGCTGCATGGATTATTATTTTCATTTGCGCTTGTCTGTTTACCTTGGTTTTTCTTTTTGCCAAGCCGGATCAAAAGTTGAGGTTAGTATGGTTGAATGGCATCAGCCTGCAAATATTAATCATGTCTTTGGGCTATCTGCTGACCGATGTGCATCAATTAAAAAATCACCCCACCTGGTATCGGCATCAGTTAACATCCACTGCAAAAATTCAAGCACGAATCTTAACACCTTTGAAAGCAACAGAGCGCACGTATAAAACAACTGCTGCAATCATCAAAACATACCCAAATCAAACAGCAAGAACTTGTGGAACAGCTATACTCTATTTTAGCAGAAAAGATGACCGACCTGCACTCACCGTAGGTGATGAAATTATTTTTGTCAATAAGCTACAGCCTATAAGAAATAAAGGAAACCCCGGCGAGTTCGACTTTGCCACACATAGTCGCAACAAAGGGATTTTCGATCAAGCCTTTCTGACATCAGTCGAATGGGAAAAAGTCGACAAAATAAATAGGCGCCAAAGCATTTTCATTGCCGGAAGTGAGTATATCAAAAAAGTCATCAAACAGTCCATAACGGATACAAAGGCACGCGCTATCGCATTGGCTTTAGTAACCGGCTATCGTGATGATATCGACCAAGAAATGTACAGCAACTATGCCAAAACAGGCCTGGTGCATTTACTTGCCATTTCCGGCTTGCATATGGGCATATTTTATTTGGGTACCCAGTGGATGCTGGGTTTTCTCCCGCTGCTGAAAAGAAATAAAAAAATACTGATTATCGTTTCATTAATCATTATGTGGGTCTACGCATTACTCACAACCTTTCCGCCATCAGTGCAACGAGCCAGTCTAATGTTTACTTTTTTGGGGCTGGGTCAAATCATCAGTCGTCGTATACCAAGTTTACAATTTTTATTCTTATCAGCATTTTTGATGCTCTTGTTTAAGCCACAGTTACTATGGGAAGTTAGCTTCCAACTCTCTTATACAGCTGTGCTGGGCATTTTACTTTTTTATAAACCATTACGGAGAAATTTTTATACTTCATCTATTATCACATCAAAGGTGCTCGATATTATATGCCTCACTTTGAGTGCACAAGTCTTTACTTTTCCGCTTGCTATCTACTATTTTCATCGGTTTCCTACACTTTTCATCTTTACCAATATCGTTGCCATTCCTATCGTGACATTCATTATTTATGGCATATTACTCTTAATTATTTTCTCTTTCATTCCCAGCCTATCCATATTGTTGGGCACCGCTCTAACCAAAACAATCACCCTCCTGAATACTTTTATTAAATGGGTATCAACATTCTCATTCACAATAATTGATGGTCTATATATTAATGGCATACAACTCGCAGCACTATTATTGGCCATGATAGCAATAGCGTTATGGTTGCTCGCATATAAAAAACAATTTGCCATTGTGGTAATATGTTCTATTTGCCTGATAATCGGCATCGCCATTTACCGAAAAAGCAACATCCAACAGCAACAATATATACTGGTTTATAATGCATCAACGACCTACTTAG
This sequence comes from uncultured Chitinophagaceae bacterium, assembly GCA_964409905.1. GTDB lineage: Bacteria > Bacteroidota > Bacteroidia > Chitinophagales > Chitinophagaceae > JAGNRR01. Next base: position 74,385 of record CAYPET010000001.1, read on the forward strand.
AGCTGATTCATGGTGGTGTAGTTTTTACAAAAGACCACCAGTCAAAAGGACAAACAAATAATTTTGAAAAATATGTACTTGCACCCAGCCACGTACATTTTGGTGTACTGCCAAATGATACTATACCGGCATATTGGAAACAACAAAAGGCCTATGACGTTATACAATTTAAACAAAAGAGGCTCTTGCGCATTCATAAAGCTTATGGGCTGAAAACAAGCTCTCCGGTTGCTGTAGATTACTTAATTATATCAGACAAATGGATCAAAAACCTGAGAGAAATCCTTACTTATTTCCAAGCAAATGAAATCATTATTGATGGCAACATCCCCATGTGGAAAATAGACGACCTCAAAAGCCAACTAAGCACCCTACATTTGCCGGTGCATTACATCGGCACAGAAGGTGCCAAAATAATTCGGCTATGAACAAAAAAATTCAGTCAGCACTGATTTCAGTATTTTACAAAGACGGCATTGACAAGCTGGCAAAAACCCTTACCCAATTAGACATTACCATATATTCAACAGGCGGCACCCAGTCCTTTCTTGAGCAAGCCAGCGTGCCCTGTGTAGCGGTAGAGTCGGTGACCACCTACCCATCCATATTGGGCGGACGTGTAAAAACATTGCACCCCGGCATATTCGGCGGCATATTAGGGCGCCGTGGTCTTGAGCAAGATAAACGCGAAATGCAGCAGCACAAAATACCGGAAATTGATTTGGTAATTGTTGACCTCTACCCTTTTGAGGAAACCCTGGCTGCTACAAATGAAGAAAGCAAAATCATCGAAAAAATTGATATAGGCGGGCCGTCCATGCTGCGCGCCGCTGCCAAAAATTTTCAAGATGTCTGCGTGATAGCTTCAAAAGAAGATTATCAGATATTGGATGATATCCTCAGTGCACAAAATGGCGAAACAACCCTAACACAACGTAAGGCTTTTGCTGCTAAAGTTTTTGATATTGTTACCCAATACGATACCGCTATATCCGATTACTTTAACCATGAAACACAGGTACTTCGATATGGCGAAAATCCGCATCAAGTGGCTCGTTTTGTAGGCAAATTGCATCAGCAATTTGAACAATTAAATGGTAAAGAACTTTCGTATAACAACTTGGTAGATGTGGATGCAGCTGTGAACTTATTAAAAGAATTTGACCATGAAACACAATCCTTTTTTGCCGTCTTCAAGCATACCAATGTGTGTGGCGCAGCTTTACGCCAAGAAGAACTTGCAGCCTGGGAAGCTGCACTGGGTGGCGACCCAGAAAGTGCCTTTGGTGGTGTCATTATAACAAACAAAGAAATTTCTGCAGATGTAGCAGCCGCCTTGAGTGGAATATTTTTTGAAGTACTAATTGCTCCTACTTTTTCAGCAGATGCCTTAGCGCTGTTATCACAAAAGAAAAACAGAATTTTATTACGCAATAAAGAAAGCCAAAGTACCTTATCCCCCCAAATTGAAAAAACCGTCCTCGGCGGAAGGTTAATACAAAACGCGGATACAGGTAATTATGAAAAATGGGATGAAGTTGGTGCCCGCGATAGTAGTGCCACAGAAAAAAATGATTTACTATTTGCCAACTTGCTATGCAAACATTTAAAATCAAATGCTATCGCCCTGGTAAAAAATCATCAACTCATTGGCAAGGGTTGCGGACAAACATCACGTATTGACGCACTGCGCCATGCAATAGCAAAAGCTAAGCAATTTGAATTTGACTTGCAAGGTGCTGTAATGGCCAGTGATGCTTTCTTTCCCTTTGACGATTGTGTAAAGATTGCGCATGAAGAAGGCATTACAGCTACAATACAGCCGGGCGGATCTATGCGGGATCAAGACTCTATCGATTTTGTAAAAGCCAACAACATGGCAATGGTCATTACTGGAATGCGGCATTTCAAGCATTAATCGGCCTTCGACCATATTATTTTGCTAATAGATAACGAAGATTTGATTAAACTCTCGGGCTATTTTGTAGTTTTACTTGTGTAGAACAACAATTATGAAAAAAATACTATTTATACTTTCCGCAGTTTTATTGACATTTGGCGCAACAGCGCAAGACTTGCCCAGTACCACTATTAAACAACTTAATGGCCGACCGGTAAAGTTTAATGAAATCTTTAAAGAAGGTCGCGTTACGCTCGTAAGTTTTTGGGCTACCTGGTGCGTGCCTTGCAAAGCCGAAATAAAAAACATAAAAGAAAAAATGCCCGAATGGAAAGATCAGGCAGACTTTGATTTTGTCACTATTTCAATTGACGATAGCCGTGCTGCTGCTATGGTAAAAGCCTACACAAAATCACAAGCATGGGATTGGCCGGTTTACCTTGACCAAAATAGTGATTTAAAAAGATCGCTTAACTTTCAAAATGTACCCTTTACCATGATTGTAGACAAATCAGGCAAAATCGTTTTCCAGCATACAGGCTATGAAGAAGGTGGTGAGGATGAAGTATTTGAAGAGGTTAAGAAATTTGCCAAGGCAGACTAAATCAGCAATAACGTTCATTTTATCAACCCTCAACAGTTCTGTTGAGGGTTTTTTGTTTCTTTAATGTTTCTATAATATTACCTCAATGTTAAGCATCCATGAAAGCGTAACAATTCTATAATCGCTTAAAATCGCCTGCCTTTTGACACGCTAATACTTTTGCTCGTATAAAAAACAGGAAAAAAAATGAAATCATTATTATCTACGAAAAACTTATTTTTTACAGCCGCCTTGGGCGGTATGATGCTCTTGAATGCATGTAAAACAAACAATGAATGTAGCACAGATGCCGATTGTGCAACTGGTGAGATTTGCTCGGCAGGCAATTGTATCATTGACCCATCAACTGGTGGTGATGCTGTTCAGGTGAGTGGATTTATTACTTCTAACACTGAGTGGACTGCAGACAAAATCTACATTTTAAACGGTCGTGTAGTAGTACGTTCAGGTGCTACACTCAAAATCCAACCAGGTACTATCATTAAAGGTGCAGAAGGGACTGGTACTTCAGCCTCTGTACTCATTATTGAGCGTGGTGGTAAAATTGATGCCCGTGGTACTGCCGCAAAACCTATCATTTTCACTGCTCTATCTGACAATATAAAAATTGGCGAATTAGCAGGCACCAACCTTGGCCAAACTGACAATGAATTGTGGGGTGGTCTTATCGTTTTGGGTAATGCGCCTGTTTCTACTGAAAACGGCGATGTTACCGGACAAATAGAGGGCATACCTTCAAATGAAACCTATGGTGTATACGGTGGTTCTGACCCCAATGACAATTCAGGTTATATTGAGTATGTTTCTATCCGACACGGTGGTATCACGATTGGTGATGGCAACGAAATCAATGGTTTAACTTTAGGTGGTGTTGGTAAAGGTACTTCTATACATCACATTGAAGTAGTAGCAAACCTTGACGATGGTATAGAGTTCTTCGGCGGTACAGTTGACGTTTCTGATGCAATTGTGGTTTATCAAGGCGATGACGCCATAGACATCGACCAAAATTACTCCGGCACTATCTCTAACGTAATGGTTATTACAGGTGACGGTATTGGTACAGATGAAATCTTGGAAATTGACGGACCTGAAGGTTCGACACATACAAGTGGTTTATTTACTATCACTAACGGCACATTCAAATCTGAAGGTACAGAGCCTTATGCAGGTGATTTTAAATCAAAAGCTCAAGGTAATGTAACACTGTGTCAATTTATCGGCACATTCAATTCTAAAAGAAATGCGTATTTGGCTATCCGCGCCAGCTTTGATGACACGACTGCTTGCACTAGCAAAAGTGATGCCTATTCTTACTTGACATCAACGCCTGCCAAATTGAAAATCTACAACTGTGACTTCATTGGTGCGGCTTCTATAGCTGCAATCGCTGAAGCTTACAATGGCAGCGGCGGAAACTGTGTAGGTGCAGCTGAGCAAGCCAATGTAGCAACAGCCATGAGTCAAAATGCAACCTCAGCCACTGGTGGCCGTGGTGCTGATGCAACTAAATTTAACACATGGTCATGGGCCTCAATCAAAGGAAAATTATAATCAATCTTTTTTAATAGCAAAAGACCCTCTAAGTTCATTAGAGGGCTTTTGCGTCAAATAAACCAGCAATGAAAAACACAATGAAAACAATTTTAACCGCCATTTTCGCCCTTAGCCTCTCTATGGCTTATGCACAAAAAGGCACCGTACGTGGTCAGATTATTGACGACGAAACAGGCCAAACAATTATTGGCGCCTCGGTAATGATACCCGGCACCAGCAACGGCACGCGCACTGACTTAGACGGAAAGTACGCTATCCAATTAAACCCCGGTAAGCACACACTAACCTACTCGTTTATCAGCTATACGCAGCAAGAAATTACCGACATTAATGTGGAAGCCGGTAAAGTAACCGTGCTGAACATTCGCATGAAAAAGAAATCACAGCAAATTAAAAAAGTAGTGGTAAAAGCACAGCGCATTAGTAACAGCGAAACCGCCCTCTTAACTATGCAACGCAAATCAGCCAATGTAATGGATGGCACTTCATCAGAAACATTCAAAAAAACAGGCGATAACGATGCTGCTACAGCCATTGCCCGTGTAACGGGTGTATCTGTAGAAGGAGGCAAATACGTTTACGTAAGAGGCCTGGGAGACCGTTATACCAAAAGTCAGTTAAACGGTGTCGACATTCCCGGCTTAGACCCCGACAGAAACACGGTGCAAATGGATATTTTCCCAACGAATTTGTTGAACAACATAGTAGTCTATAAATCATTTACACCTGATTTGCCCGGCGACTTTACCGGTGGTATGGTTAACATTGAAACCAAATCATTTGTTGAGCGTAAAACAATTGGCTTTAGCGCCAGCCTTGGCTACACGCCAGGCATGAATCTTAATCCACTTGGACTCACCTACGAAAGCAGTGCAGCCGATTTATTTGCCTTTGGCAACTCCAGTCGCAAACTTCCAATAGCCAATGTAAACCGCATTCCGCGCCGCAGCGATAACAATCCTGCATTAACCGAGCTGACCAAACGCTTCAACCCACAATTAGCTCCAACTAATTTTACTGCCCCTCTGGACGGATCCATTGCCTTTTCCAGCGGTAACCAATATCAAAAAAAGAAATATACCATTGGCTACAATACCGCAGTGAATTACCGTTCTCAATTCAGACATTTTGATAATTACGAATTAGGACGTGCTATCAAAAGCGGCAACAAAGACAATACCGAGTTGAACCAACTCATGACCTCTAGCGGTAAACGCTCAGAGCAAGAAGTATCCTGGAGCGCATTGGCCGGTGGTGCCCTAAAAACACAAAAAAGCAAATACACGCTAAATTTAGTACACAGCCAAAATACCGTATCACGCGCGGCGATTTATGACACGCGTTTCCCTGACGGGCAAAACACCGCCTTGCCTTTGAAGCAATACGTGCTGGACTATTCGCAACGCAGCGTTACCAACGCGCTAGTAGCTGGTAGTCATTCAATAAAAAATGATAAATGGCGCCTGGATTGGAAGCTGTCTCCAACCTATTCCAACATTCTAGAACCCGATGTGCGCAGCACTACTTATTTGATTGAGAATGGCGAATATGTAGTGGACAATGGCGATGGTGCCATACCCGAGCGCTACTACCGTAGTCTGCACGAGGTGAATGGGGTAGCCAAAATTGACCTGAGCACGAAGTTCAACATTTGGAATGGCGAAGAATCTAAATTAAGTTTTGGCGCTGCCAACACGATCAAAAACAGAGATTACCAAATTTTGCGTTTTATTTTCAACAATACCATGGGCGCAAACTGGACGGGCAATGGTAACGAAATGCTGCTGGATGAAAACATTTGGTCGCCCACCAACCCTAGCGGTACTTATGTGCAAGCTGAGGAAAGCCTTACCATGAACCCGAACATTTACAACGCTTCGCAAAATGTTTTTGCTGCGTATGTAATGAACGAATTGCCCATAACCGACAAATTAAAGGCTATTTATGGTGCACGCCTCGAGAAAACAGATATGTGGATTTCGGGTTACGGACGTTTTGCCGGCGAACAAATGGATGAGCAAAAAACCAACGAAAAAGTAATGGATGCTGCAGACATTTTACCTTCGGTGAATTTGATTTATGCCTTAACTAAAAAACAAAACCTGCGTGCGTCCTACTCGCGCACATTAGCGCGGCCGTCGTTTAAAGAAAAATCATTCGTCAGCATTTTGGACCCATTATCCAATGTACGCTTTATTGGTAATATCGATTTGAAAAGAACGAATATTGACAATATTGACCTACGCTGGGAAAACTACATAACCCCAAGCGAAATCATCTCAGTTAGTGGGTTTTACAAACGATTCCAAAACCCGATTGAGATAGCCGGATTTTTACTTCAACCCAACGATATCACGCCGCGTAACGCTGGCCTAGCGCATTTAATGGGTCTTGAGCTGGAAATCCGCAAAGAACTTGGCTTTATTAGTAAAAAGCTGGATAAATTTTCGTTTACGACCAACGTAACCCTAGTACGCTCGCTGATAGATATGAGAGAGATTGTAGTAGCTGCCGGACAAGACAACCGTTTTGGCACAGCCGACGATGTAACCGAATTTCAATCAAGAACCAATAATTTGCGCAATGGCGAAACGCTTTCGCACTACAGAAGCATGTTTGGTCAATCGCCCTACATTATCAATGCCGGCCTAAACTATACGAATGACACACTTGGTTTTGAAACGCAACTAACCTACAACGTGCAAGGCAAGCGCCTGGCTGTGGTAGGTGTAGGCGAAATACCTGATGTGTACGACCGTGAGTTTCATAGCCTCAACCTAAAGCTGGCTCAGCGCTTTGGCAAGGGCAAGCAGTGGCAAGGCAGTTTGACGGTAACCAATATGCTCAACGACCGTCGCGAACGTTTGTACGAATCGTTTAATGCGAACCCGCAAGTATTTGAAGCCTGGAACCCGGGCCGACGCTTTAGCCTTGGTATTAGTTATTTGATGCAGTAATCGACTTCATTTTCTGATAAAAAAAGCCCCGAAACATTCGGGGCTTTTTTATTTTTTATGGGCGATTTTGTTACATGTATTGCCCCCAGGCCAAAATACCACCTGTCAGGTTCACCGTTTTTTCAAAGCCCATTTGCTCAAGCATCATGCATGCTTGCATAGAGCGCATGCCACTGTGGCAATGTATTATTACTTCCTTATCACGCCAATCTTCTATTTCGTCTATATCGCCATTCATAATACGTGCCAGCGGCAGCAGCAAGGCGCCCATGTTAACAGCATCGTATTCGCTCTGTTCGCGTACATCCAATATGTACAATTGTTCTCCGCTATCTTTTCGGGCTTTTAGTTGGGCAGCTGTTATTGTTTCCATAGTTTATGTGTTTCTAATTTATCGGCAGATATTAATTGTATAATGTATTGGCCGGCAGGCAGGTTGCTGAGGTCAATAGTTTGATTAGTAATAATTCCTTCAGCCGCAGTCTGCCCATTTAACAGGCAAATTTTATATTCAGGCCAAATGGCACCTTGCAGGTGCACTGTATTGGTTGTAGGGTTGGGATAAAGAATTGTTTCGGTTACTTTTTCAATTTGTTGCACCGAGGTAGGGGTAAAAGGCCCGCCCACCATGGGGCGCATCATCACCGTACCGTTCACCGAAGAGTTAAACCAAAAACCATTTACGTTATAGCTTAGCTTTTGTATGTTATTGTCATTGTTTACATCCAAGCCATAGTAAATACTATCGCTACTAAAGTTGGCCGGCTGGGTAATGCCAATGTAATAGGTGCCCGGCCCCAGCCCTACCGGCTGATCGAAGGCATAAAAAGAAAATTCGCCACGCTTGGCCGGGTATTGTACCGTGTACAAATCCTGCTGCTTCAAAATTACATCGCCGGCCGAAGAATTGCCTAAACTGTCATACAATACCACACTAAAGAACTTGCCGGCCGCACTCGGAACTTGTGCCGCAAAATACACACTGATACCATAGACCGAATCGGGCTGACGAAGTTCAAACTTCATGGCCGTTTTAGAAGGCTGATTCAAGGCTGGGTTAAGGAAATAAGCTTGCTCCGCGCTACCATCATCGTAGGCAAAATAGTTGTCGAACACTACCTCATTTTGTATTGTGTCATTACTTTTCCTATCAGTAGCATTCAATGCTTCGATAAAATAGGTGTTGCGAATCACAAAAGGCCCACTACCCGAAAGGCCCAGCGAATATGAAGGATTAAATAATGTAGCTTGACTTTTGGCAAACATATTAAAAGGGGTCAGCGCATTGGCACTGATTGGCGTGCTGGTATTTAGCTCGGTAGCTGTATGGCGCAGCGTAAACGTATTTGAGGTATTATACAAATTAGCCACTACCAGTTGTTGCTGTGACGATAAATCACCAGTCTGTAAATGCCTATATGGCATGGCTGTATATTCTGTTAATATTGACGATGGCGGTTGTACAAAGGCAAGATCGTTAATATTAGTATCGGCCGGAGAGCGGTTTATGTCCAGTTTTACATAGTCAATATTCCACACGTCGTCATTCAGGTTCAGAGAGGTGAAGTTTACAAAGCGAAATTGAAAACTATCATGAAAGAACTGTGGGTCATTGACCGATACAAATTCCTGCAAAAAAGCAGTAGAAAAAGTACCGCGCTTGCGCCACATTTCTACCCATTGATTATTGTTGTTACGAAAAAACAAATACAAACTGTCGCCGGTTTCGGGCGGAAAGCCATTGCCCTGTGGTTGTACAAAAAAAGACAACACCAGGCTATCAGCAGGACTTCGAAAGCTAATATCAATCGGGACGCTAGTTAAGCTATCGCCAAAACCTACGGCGGAAAAATCATTTGGGCGATAGGGTCGTCCCAGAGCATTCAGACCATCAAAGGTCGCCACCCCTTTGGTAGGTGGGTTAATACCCATAGTGTTGTTGATAAACACCTGCTGCTCCATCCACAAATTGGTATCTGGCACAGATGCATCATAGGAGAAATCGTCAACGAAGGGTAAGGTAGCTCGCTGTTTTTTGATGGTAGCGCCGGTGGTGGCAGGTTTAATGTTTGGATTATCTTGTAAAGGAACTACCATTTCTTGAGCCTGACTACAGAAGCCAATTAGGGTAAAAAATACTATTAAGGGAAGATGCTTTCTACTCATAATCGTTCGAGAAATCTTGGTCGTTCTTATCCTCGACTACAGGTTTTTTATTTCCTTTATTTTTATCATCGACTATAGCCCCCACGCCTTTGCCACGTCCATCAACTTTTCTTCGCGTAAGAGTGCCATCGTCAGCTGTACCGCTAGTATCCTGAGCTGTTTTCTTTTGTGCTTTTGACAACACATTATTGGCGCCTTGTAGCCGCTGCTGTATCACATTTTCCAGACTGTCATCCAGGTCTTGAAATTTCAATGAACCCGGAGCATTCTGCCGCAGTAATTGTGAAGAGGGGTTTTGCATAATATGTATATCCACCATATCGCCACCGCGAATTGCATTAGGAAAATCTAACTCATTCAGGGCTTCGGGATACTGCTTGTATACAATGGCAGCTAGGGTGTCAGTGATGGCACCATCAAAAACAAGCAGATGGAACAACCCGGCTTTTGAAAGAATCTCTTTAGCCTCACGCCAAGTTTTACCTATTAGGTTTGGCATGTCTACTTCGTAATCGGCCAGACCTTCACCCACCACCAAGTCTATTCGGCTGCCATAAGGTATTTTGGTGCCGGTAGCTATTTTTTTGCCTTTATAAAGTTGCTCCAATACTGCACCTGCAGCTATATCGGGTCTATAAATTGTATCCCCCATCACAAACCGATAGCTCTTCATTATAAGCACGGCATTTCTAAAACTTTTACCGACCAAATCGGGCATTTCAATTTTCGGGGGTTCGGCACGGTTGACGATTAAAAAGATTGTTCTTCCCACTTTTACCATCTCACCTTGCTCTGGCTCCTGATCTAAAATTTGCAACGGGGTAATGTTTGGCTTATAGGTACTATCGATACGAAGCTTGAAATCCTGATCTTCCAATGCCGCTATCACGTCTTTCAGATTTTTACCTTTGAGTTTCGGTACGGCTATCTCCTCGCCGTGATTGGTAATAATATTGAGTGAATTAAAAAAAATAAACCCAAATAATACCACAACAGTAATAGCTAATAAAAGGTTGAGAAGGAAGGAGCGACTAAGCATATCGTGTAGTGCAATTTAGGTATTATGAAAAGATTCTTTGATCAAAATATCATAGAATTCTCTTAAGGTGCCGCCCATCGCCCTTACTTGCTGCGGCACAATGCTTGCTGGACTCTGTCCCGGCATCGTGTTTACCTCCAGAAAAAAGATGGTATCCTGGGCTTCGTCATAGATATAATCAAATCGTGTAATGCCACGGCAGCCCAAATCTTCGTATAATTTCTTTGAATAATTACTGATGCGCACGGCCAAGTTTTCGCTTATCGGCGCAGGGGTTAACTCATCAGTAATACCCGGTGTATACTTCGCCTCATAATCAAAAAATTCTTTTTTGCTCACAATCTCTGTAATCGGCAATGTAACAACCTGCCCTGCCTTAATAAACACGCCTTGGGTTAATTCTCGACCTGCAATAAACTCTTCCACCATCACCTGACTACTCACCCGAAACGCCTCTGTGATAGCAGGCATCAACTCGGCAGCTTCTTTAACTTTAAATGTTGCCAGGCTACTACCCCCTTCTGCAGGTTTTACAAATAGGGGCATTGAGAGCTCTTGCAAAATTTCTTCACGCGTATAGGCTCGATGCTGGAAAAGCTGCATCGAATTTGCCACCGGCACACCGCTGTGGGATACTACCCGATTGCAAAATACCTTATTAAATGTCAAGGCTGACACTACTGCATTGCACGATGTATATGGAATACCCAACATGTCTAAATAGCCCTGCAACTTCCCATCTTCTCCCGGTGTGCCATGTATGCCGATAAATACTAAATCAAATGATATGCGCTGATGATCAATGGTAATGGTAAAATCATTTTTATCGACTTCTACGCCCGTTTGCTCCTCGTACCATTTATCCTTGCTGATGATTATTTTGTAAACCGTATAGCTTTCATTATCCAGATGTTGGCAAATCGTTTCGGCACTTTGGATGGATATATCATACTCGCCCGAGTACCCTCCTGCCACCACAGCAATTGTTTTTTTGTTCGAATTCACTTGATTAAAATTCTCGAACAAATCTACTTGATTTCTTCACTAAACCACTGTCAAAAGAAAAAAATAACGGCCTTTTGCATACTGGATTTAAACGCTCATTTATGAAAATATTAGCAAGAAAGGATTCATTCGAAGAGCCAATGCCAAACCAGTTCAATTAACTTTGTGCATGTGAGTGAGCTAATAAATAAAGTAGCCAATAGTGGTATTGTCACCTTAAATCTGGAAGATTATCTTCCCAAAAATGTGGTGGCGTTTGACTTAGCCCAATTTCTTTTTATGGGATTAATTCTCAAAGAAAAAGACTATCGTGCAGCACTAAAAGAATTTGATTTTACCCCTTTTGAAGGCAAACAAGTAGCTGTGTTTTGCAGTGCAGATGCCATAATCCCTCATTGGGCATATATGCTGGCTGGCGTTGCTTTAACGCCTTATAGTCATGAAGTGTATTTTGGCACAGTAGCCGAAATAAAAGAAAAAATACAATTAGCCAACATTCGTGATATGGATACGACACCTTATAGTGACAAACGCATGGTCATTAAAGGTTGTGGCGAAGAAGATATGAGTGCAGCAGCTTACCTTGAAGTCACCAAAAAACTATTACCGGTGGCAAAAAGCATCATGTACGGCGAACCATGCAGCACAGTGCCAATATACAAACAAGCCCGAAAAATATAATTCATGCAGCCAAGACTCATTGCCATTTTTACATTGCTGCTTTGCAATAGCCTTGTTGCCCATGGACAACGAGTGTTGACTACAGAACCTACAAAAAAATTTCCGGTCAGCACACACCACTTATGATTACAGCACCAAACGTACCAAGTGCCTTTGACTTGTTTGGTGAAAAAATGCCACTGAACATTTGGGATGTCAAAGAACGTTTTGATCGTGAATTACTATTTAATACCTACTTGTAAGGCACCACAGTGTATATCATCAAACTTATGGGGCGCTATATGCCTATGATAGAAAAAAAACTTCAAGAAAATGGGGTGCCACTAGATTTTAAATACCTCTGTATTGCCGAAAGTGCATTGCAAAATCAAAAGTTGCGTGTAGGCGCAGCAGGCTTTTGGCAATTTATGGCCGGCACAGCGCCCCGTTACGGACTTTATGTTGATGATGAAGTAGATGAACGATTTAACCCCGAAAAATCTACAGATGCAGCATGCAAATACTTAAAACAAGCTTACGCAAAATTTGGCACTTGGACTGCTGCAGCGGCAAGCTATAATTGCGGCATGGGTGGTTATTCATCAAATGCTCAGCGACAAGGCACTGATGATTTCTATAGTTTATATCTCCCCGAAGAAACCATGCGTTACATTTTTCGTATTGCAGCTTTGAAATATATTTTAGAAAATCAGACAGCCTTTGGCTTCAGGCTTAGTACTGAAGATATTTATCGACCTATCCCTACTCGTATGATAAGTATTAATGGTGCCTTGGGCGATTTATCTGCCTATGCTCGGTCTCAGGGTACAGATTATAAAACTCTCAAGCTTTTAAACCCATGGCTTCGTGATCGTAGCCTTGATAATCGAAAAGGGCGAATTTACGAATTACTATTGCCGGCTAATTAGTGCATTTTTTCTACTAGAAAAGTGTAGCATTTCCCGGCGCCAACACCCCCGGTAATAGGAATATTTTCAACCGCAAAACTTTGGCTAGGACCTGCACAAATATTCAACATAGATGGCAAAGCGCCATTATACTTCTGCTGTATTTGTTGCTTCGCCACAGCCCAATTGCTCACAAGCTGAGTTGTGTAGGCTATGGTTATATGAATGGGTGCCGCGGCCAGTAACCTCCTGCCATAGCATTGACCACTACTGTACAGTGCTGCACCATCTTGAGCAATCAGACGCTCGCATAAGGTGATAATCCCCTGGCATGATGCCGCATCATCTTTGTTTGAAATAAAAGTGAAATTCTGCGGATGCAGTAGTGCAACTAGTTGCGGGTCTTGAACCAAAAAATTTTTCCACCCCATGTTATCGGCCAGCATTAACAGCTTCATCAGCATGTCATCATGGTCTTCACAATACACAAATCTTCCTCCATGCTGATTAAAAGCAATGGCGTATTGTTCGGCAAGTGTTAGATTTGATGGCTGATGAATTGCTTCAGCCGATTGGTCTATATGTGGGTACGGGATGTCCGTCTTATTATTTTCAAGTGCTTTTTGCAACTTCGATAAAATATTTGCTCTGCTAGCTGAATGGGCCATTAAGCTTCCTCTTGATGATTGGGACTTTCACTGAGCGGCGCTTCCACTGGCTTATCCTCGGCTATTCCATTTTGCTCAGCATCACCATTCCCGTTAACAGTCATATCGGGGATTTGTGCATGCTCCTCAAAAGGTCTCTCGCCCAACAATTCCACCATATCTTCTTTATACAATACTTCCTTACTCAGCAATTGATCGGCTATAATGGTGACTTCATTTATTTTTTCGCTCAGTAGTTTTTTTACTCGCTCGTAGGCGCGCTCAATAATCCGTCGAACTTCTTCGTCAATCATTTTGCCCGTCTCCTCACTATAAGGCTTTTGAAACCCATTCTCATTTTGGGGGTCGTAGAACGAAACATTGCCAATCGTATCTGTCATACCATAGACGCTTACCATTGAATAAGCCATACGCGTAATTTGTTGCAGGTCGCTCAGCGCGCCGGTAGATATCCGGCCAAAAACTAACTGCTCTACAGCTCGTCCGCCCAATGTCATACACATTTGGTCTTCCAGCTCTTCTTTTAGCGTCAGGTATTTTTCTTTGGGCAAATATTGTGCATAGCCCAAAGCAGCTTCGCCGCGCGGTACTATAGTCACTTTTACCAAAGGATGCGCATGTTCTAAGAACCATCCACTTACTGCGTGCCCAGCTTCGTGATAAGCAATTACTCTTTTCTCTTCGGGCGAAATGATTTTGTTCTTTTTTTCCAATCCACCTATAACTCTGTCAATGGCATCATTAAAGTCTTGCAAGTTGATAGACTGTTTGCCTTTGCGTGCTGCTATTAAGGCGGCCTCGTTGCAAATGTTGGCTATGTCGGCTCCGGCAAATCCTGGAGTTTGTGAAGCTAATTTCTCTACATTTAAACCAGGATCAGTTTTTAAACCTTTTAAGTGAACTTTGAATATCTTTTCACGACCCTTCAAGTCGGGAATTCCGATGGAGATTTGTCTGTCAAAACGACCTGGTCGTAGTAAGGCCGAATCGAGTACATCTGGTCGGTTAGTTGCCGCAACGACAATGATACCGCTATCCCCACTAAAGCCATCCATTTCTACAAGCAATTGGTTGAGTGTATTTTCGCGCTCATCATTGCTCATCATCTGGTTTTTACCTCTGGCGCGACCTATAGCGTCTATTTCGTCAATAAAAATTATACAGGGCGATTTTTCCCTGGCCTGCTTAAACAAATCGCGCACTCTACTAGCACCCACACCTACAAACATTTCGACAAAATCACTACCACTAATACTGTAAAAAGGTACTTGTGCTTCACCGGCCATGGCTTTAGCCAATAATGTTTTACCGGTTCCGGGAGGCCCAACCAGCAAACATCCTTTGGGTATTTTGCCACCAAGTGCAGTATATTTTTTTGGATGTTTAAGAAAGTCCACAATTTCCATCACCTCTGTTTTGGCTTCGTCTAAACCGGCTACATCGTTGAAGGTGACATTTACTTTGGTGTTTTTATCAAACAGCTGCGCTTTGGACTTGCCAATGCTAAACAAACCTCCACCGGCTCCGCCGGCTCCGCCTCCACCCATGCGCCGCATGAGAAACAACAAAATTGCTACTATCACCAAGAGTGGCAATAAGAATTGCAATAGCGAACTAAGGAAAGCACCTTCATTATTGTCATAAGTGATATCAACTTCCTTTATCGTAGCGTTATTATCAATTATACGATCGTAATCATTTTGAAATTGCTCTACACTACCAATAGTGAAGTGAAACTGCGGCCCTTTCAGGTCAGCGTTTACCTTCTTTTTTAGTGGTTTGAATTTTTCGGTGTTTAAACTATCCGGTATCAAAAAGACATCCACGCGTTGTTGGTTTACAATGTGTAAACGGCTTACGATATTCTTGGATAGGTAGTTATCTAAAAATTCTTTTTGACTAATTTCTCGACCACTAGAATTAAACTTGCCACCAAACATTAAAAGGCCCATAAGGCTGGCAAAAACAGCAATGTATATCCATTGCATGTTGAATTTAGGGCCCTTTGGTTGTTGTCCGGGATTAGGTTTGTTGGGTGGGATATTCTGCTGCTGTTCGTTTTCCATATGTTTGTACTCAAGAATCGTACAAAGGTAAGATGTCTAATGTTCTAATTTGTTAGCATCGTGCCAAAGTTCTTCTAATTGGTACATTTCCCTTATGGACGGCATCATGACATGAATAACTACATCAACATAATCAATGACAATCCACTTCTGGCCCTTACGGCCATCAAGCCTTGCCGGTTTTTCACCACAGTTTTTAAAAACCCGTTCTTCAATAAAATCTGCAATGGTTTTTACTTGTAGTGGATTCGAAGCTTCGCAGATAATAAAAAAATCAGCAATAGATTCTGGCACTTTAGTCAAATTGAGGGAAACGATGTTATCACCTTTTTTATCTTGAATGGCAGCTATAATTTGCTGTATCAGGGGACTATCTGTTGTTAAAACGGCTTTGTGTTTTTTTGATTTCGATGCAGTTTTCAAATAGAATAATTTTAGGTTTTACATTTGAACTTTCTCACTGACAAATTTAAGCGTAAATCATCACAATGAATTCATTTCCTGCCATTGGTTCTTCGGTAATAGAATTCACCACGATAGACAGTACTAATGCGTTTGCGATGCAATTGGCCAATGCCGGCAATGTTGAGCATGGCACTGTTGTGATAACAGATTATCAAACACATGGTAAGGGTCAACAAGGTAATAGCTGGCAGGCAGAAAGTCAGAAGAATATTTTATTGAGTGTTGTACTGAAAACCACACGGGAACATTTGCAAGACCAATTCCTATTAAATGCTGCTTTTTGCTCATCCATTGCGCATTTGCTCATGGAGGAATATGAACTTGCTGCTACAGCCATCAAATGGCCTAATGACATCTATGTAAACAAGAAAAAAATTGCAGGTATCCTTATAGAAAATATTATCCGGGGTGCCAGTTGGCAGTATGCTATTGTTGGTGTCGGCATCAACATTAATCAAGCTTCTTTTGCTGAAGGCCTTAATGCTACCTCATTGATAAACGAAACAGGTAAGGCAACATCATTATTGGCATTCAGGAAATTACTTTTTGCAGCATTAAATGATGCTTATAAGCTTTTCACCAGTGATCGTACACGGGTTTTGAGCGAATACAATAATTTATTGCATGGCATCAATACTGAAATACGCTATTTCAAAAACGGCAAGGACCAATTAGGTACCTTGCATGGTGCATCTGAGCAAGGTTTTTTAAAAATTGATGACCTGCGTTACCGTCATGGCGAAATCGCAATATTTCTCTAAAACATGTACCTTTAACCTCTTAAACTTTCACATATCATGATTGAACAAATATTCACTTTGATTCAGCAAGAATCTCAGCAAGAAATAATCAATAACCCGGACATTCCAAATGAACAAAATAACCTAGCAGTGGGTTTGGCTACCGAATCGATATTCAGCGGGCTTCAGAATGTCTTAGCGAATGGTGGCTTGAAGCAAGTGATGGGGCTATTTGGTGAGAGTAATGGAATCAGTCAAGATAATCCTCTGGTTGGTGGCATTACACAGAATTTGGTAGGACAGTTTATGACGCGCCTGGGCCTTTCAAAAGAAACGGCAAATAGTATAGCCACCTCCCTCATTCCTATGGTGATGGAAAAATTAATTACAAAAACGACTAGTACAGAAAATAACGGATTTGACATCAATGGTTTACTCGGCACATTGTTGGGTGGTAAGTCGAACGCAGGCAATGCAGTAGAATTACCAAACCGGAATGGCGGTATAGACTTTAGTCAACTTTTACAGCGCGTTACGCAGCATGGTGGTCTAGATATGGATGGCGATGGAGATGTTGATTTGCAAGATATTATAGCTGCTACAAGCGGGGCTGCTGCCGGCGTTCAAAAAAACCGCCAAGGAGGCGGAGGTGGCGTTTTCGACCTTATTGGTGGCTTGCTAGGCAAATAAATTCCCCTGAATACATTCTTATGAAACGATTCCGCAACGGTTGGTTTTTATTGAGTATGTGTCTGCTCCTGGCTATATGCGATACTCGTGCTCAAAACAATGTGAATGCTAAACAACGCGCAGAGAAAAAAGCAAGATACTTCACCAAAGTCATGGTAGATAGCCTAAACGTGACAGCCGAACAAGAAGAAGCACTTTATCAAATGAACATTATTGTAAGTGAAAAATTTGATTCCTTGGGCAAAGTAGTCAACAACTTAGCGAACCAGAAAGAGCGCAGTCATGCTTATCGAAGCATCTACCAATACCGCGATAGTTGTATGCGCAACATATTACCCATTAAAGAATTTCTGAAATTTCAGGATATTGAACGTGAGAAATACGAGCGAAAAAAACAGCAAAAAAAAGAAGTTATGGCTGACAATAAAAAAGGAGAATAAGCTTATTCTCCTTTTTTTTTATTAATTATTGATTTTCCAGGTAATGTTTAAGGGCGGCTACCATTGAAGGCATATTCGGTTGCGGCGCTTCAATTTGCAAAGTCAGTCCTGCCTCTAAGGCTGCCTCTTTTGTTTTAGGACCAAAGGTGGCAATGGCGGTATCGTTTTGCTTGTAATTGGGATTATTTTCGAATAATGACTTTACACCACTAGGGCTAAAAAACACTAAAAGATCATGATTTTTATTAATAATATCCTCGCAATTATTACAAACAGTATGATATAAAACAGCTTCGCGCCATTCGATACCATGCTCATCTAAGGTTGATGTAACCTTATCGTGAATCAAATCATTTACCGGGACAATAAACTTCTCTTTTGTACGGTGCTTAAGAATGGATGCCAATAAACTATCAACACTCCCCTCCCCAAAAAATATTTTTCGCTTACGGTATACGATGAATTTCTGCAAGTAAAGCGCTACTGCCTCCGAAATGCAGAAGTATTTCATATCACCATTTACTTTTACTCTTAGCTCTTCGCACAAGCGAAAGAAGTGATCAATGGCATTGCGACTGGTAAAAATGATGGCCGTTTGATTCTGCACATCTACTTTTTGTTTTCTGAAGTCTTTGGCCGTTACACCCTCTACTACTATAAAAGGATAGAAGTCAATTTTCACTCCATATTTACGCTCCAAATCATAATAAGGTGATTTAGGGGAACTAGGTTCCGGCTGTGAAATAAGGATTGTCTTTACTTTTTTCTTCTCAATCGCAGCAACCTTCTTCTTAGTTGATGAAGTTTTTTTGGCGACCTTCTTTTTAGCAGCTACTTTACTCATAAACTCAATTCTTCTTAAAAAAACAAAACGAATTATACTCCGATACTGTTATAAGCATAACGCGCTATTACAGCGAGGGGAATAAATTCGAAGACGCAAAGATAAACTATAAAGTGCACATAATTCACTTTCGATAAATTTCTTACATATGCGACATTAATCAAGTATTTAAAAACCAAGGAGAACAACATAATGACAAAGATCATTACTAACAAATAATCCATCAGGTATGTGGGCACCAACAATACCAACCCACATATAGGAAGCAAAATATAACCCAACAGTTGGTTGACTATCATAGTATGTCTAAAAAAACAATTGGCTGTTTTCCGGAATCGAAAAATCATCGCGACAGACTGTAAAAAAAAGTACTTTAAGACAAAAGTCCCTACCACCAAAGCTGTGCCAATACCCCAGCTCATTAACCCGGCTGTATGCAACCAGTTTAAATGTGTCAACATTTTTCCGACTACAAAACCAGCACTTAAAAAATAAATACTAATAAACAGGGTTGGCAAATTAGCTGTTTGCCAAATTTTAGCATCTGTGCTCAAACGGCGCAAAGAGCTTCTGCTCAGCGTGCTGATGAGCTCTTGAATATATTTCTGATTCAAATATCGCAATAAGCCAAACAACAAAAAAGTAGCTAAGGCGAGCAAAAAAATACCGGTTTTACCCGTACGGGCACGATGGGCCATTTTCAAAGCAGGGGCTTTTTTTTGTTTTATTCTTTCCACCACTTTTTTTGTATCAAACGCCATAGGTTTATCTATCACGGCCGTTTGGCTATCCAGAATAGAGGAATTAGGCTGTGCAAAGCTGTCATCTTGACCCAAAGCAGTAAACGTGACGAATACAAAAAAAATATGGCAGATTATAAGGCGCACAAGCGCAAAAGTACACAAGACTGAACGGCCAATTCACAACAATGTGATTAAAATTCAATCGTACAGATGGGAACACGTTTTACATTTGGCGGATGCCAATTAACGAACCATTGCAATCCAGCGAGTCGCCACAAAACCACGTCAAGGAGATGTACAAAAACTGGTTTTTGGATTATGCCAGTTATGTTATTCTTGAGCGCGCCGTGCCCGATATTGCCGACGGACTAAAACCCGTACAGCGCCGCATACTGCATGCGCTCAAAGAGATGGACGATGGCCGGTTTAACAAAGTAGCCAATGTGATTGGTCAAAGCATGCAGTACCACCCACACGGCGATGCCAGCATAGGTGATGCCATTATCAATCTGGGCCAGAAAGATTTACTCATAGAAACACAGGGGAACTGGGGCGACGTGCGCACAGGTGATAGTGCTGCTGCCCCGCGTTATATAGAAGCTCGTTTGTCAAAATTTGCGCTGGATGTTGCTTTTAACCCCAAAACCACAGAGTGGCAACTAAGCTACGATGGTCGTAAAAATGAGCCGGTTCATTTGCCCATGAAGTTCCCTCTATTGTTGGCACAAGGCGCCGAAGGGATTGCCGTAGGGCTTTCCACTAAAATACTACCGCATAATTTTATTGAGCTTATCAAAGCTTCCATAAAACACCTAGAAGGCAAACGCTTTAAGCTACTCCCTGATTTTCCTACAGGCGGTATGATGGACGCCGAAAATTATAATGATGGCAAACGTGGGGGCAAAGTGCGTGTGCGTGCCCACATCGAGAAAAAAGATAAAAATACCTTGCTCATAAAGGATGTGCCCTATGGCACCACCACTAATACACTCATTGACAGCATTATCAAAGCGGCAGACAGCAACAAACTAAAAATAAAAAAGGTAACAGACAATACCGCAGCTGATGTTGAAATTGAAATTCAAATTTCACCAGCCATGACAGCTGATCAAACCATTGATGCACTCTATGCCTTTACACAATGCGAGGTGTCAATTTCGCCCAATATATGTGTAATTGTAGATAATAAACCACGTTTCATCACGGCTAGCGAAATGCTGCGGCATAATACTGAGCAAACAAAAGAACTGCTGAAACGTGAATTAGAAATCAAACTAGCCGCCCTCGAAAATAAGTGGCACTATACCTCGCTGGAGAAAATATTTTTTGAAGAAAAAATATACAAGGAGCTAGAGCAAAAACACAAAGACTGGGATACGGTTTTGGTGGCGATTGAAAATGCCTTTGAGCCTTTTAAGAAAAAACTAAAACGCGATGTAACCCGTGAAGATGTAATCAAACTAACCGAGAAACCTGTTCGGCGCATTTATAAACTAGACATTGAAGAGCTAAACAATCAAATAAAGGCACTGGAAGATGAAATCAAACAAACCAAGCATGACCTCAAACATCTGAATGATTTTGCCATAGCCTATTATCAAACCCTACTGGATAAATATGGCAAAGGCCGCGAACGAAAAACGGTTTTAAAACCCTTTGATACGATTGAGGTGAAACACGTGGCTATTGCCAATACCAAACTGTATGTAAACCGCAAGGAGGGATTTATCGGCACAGGCCTGAAAAAAGATGAATTTCTTTTCGACTGCGCTGATGTTGATGACATCATCGCATTTTCTGAAGAAGGCATCATGAAAGTGGTAAAGGTGGAAGATAAAACCTTTATCGGAAAGAATATTATACACGTAGCCGTATGGCACAAAGGCGATGACCGCACCACATATAATATGATGTATGTGGATGGCAAAAGCGGCAAAACATACGCCAAACGCTTTAACGTGACGAGCATTACGCGGAACAAAGAGTATGATTTAACCAAGGGTAACCCCAAAAGCAAAGTACACTACTTTAGCGAAAACCCCGGTGGTGAAAGCGAAGTAGTACAAGTAAACCTTAGCTCTGCTGCGCGCGCCAGAATAAAAAAGTTTGAATACGACTTTGATGAAATTGCCATCAAAGGGCGCAGTAGTCAAGGTAATCAAGTAACCA
The DNA here is from genome assembly GCA_964409905.1 of uncultured Chitinophagaceae bacterium. Lineage (GTDB taxonomy): Bacteria > Bacteroidota > Bacteroidia > Chitinophagales > Chitinophagaceae > JAGNRR01. The sequence continues at coordinate 96,006 of CAYPET010000001.1, forward strand.
AATATGCTATACGGAGTATTAAATTTTTAAGCAAAGGAAACTCATCATTGCCCGGCGAAAAATTTTGGTATGATGACAAAGTGGGCAGGATAACCAAAGAAGCGCCAACCAATACCAAAGGTGATGAAAGTGGGATTTACCTAGGCGAATTTCATGAAGGTGACTTAATACTTTCTTTTTATCAAAACGGGACATATAAACTGCACGATACGGATTTGAGCACCCGCTTTGATAATGATAATGTGATTCGCATCCAAAAATTTAATCCCAATGCCATCATCACCGCCGTATGGTTTGATGCTAATAAGAAGCAGTATTTTGTAAAGCGATTTAAGCTGGAAACCCAAACATTAAATACCGAATTTTTGTTTATCAAAGAAGGCGACAACAACCGCCTCGAGTGGGTCACTACAAAAAATGCACCGGTCGTCGTAATCAAAACCGGCAAGAAGAAGTTCCTGCCTTCAGAACAACACATTGATTTGGCCGAGCTGGAACAAGTAAAAAACTGGAAGGCAGTTGGCACCAAACTGTGTGATAATGATTTGCTGGAGATATCCTTAGCCGAAGATGAAGAAAACAAAAAAAGCGGTGAGTTGTTTTAGTTGAATGAAAATTTATCTTGCTTGTTATTGATGATAAAAATCTATTTTTATGAATAGATTTATCATGAGCAAGAGCACTTTTATACTGAAAGAAACCTGCTGGATACTAAGTATACTGCTGGTAGTACTCCTGCTGACCGGATTGATTCATTATTCCTTTCATGGGCATATCAGCATCGTTGATATGCCTTGGTTTATATCTATTTTTGCTGCGATTGATCTCATCGTTTTCTACAATCATCTAAAGCGTATAAAAAAGCTGGGCATTGACCTGGGTCTGCCGGAAAATCAGCAAGGCATATTGTATAAAACAATAGTACTACAAATGCCTAAGGCAAAAGTGCTTGATATGCTGAATCAAAATGTATGGAAGTACAAAACCGAAAGTAAAGAGGAAACCGAACAAGGTACACTGCTGCGCATGAAGCATTACCGTTTGTTCGCGTACGAACGCTTGGAAATACTACTAAGCGAAACCGGCCCCGAAACCTGCAAGGTGCAGTTGGCAGCAGGTGTTAAAAAAATAATCGTTGGCTAATGAATAAACACCATGGCTGGCACGAAGCCGTGCGTCATATTGAATATTTTACGAAGGAATTAAGCCAACGACAGGATTTACACCCTGCGATTGATTAAATAAAGCCGCTTAGCTCCACCGCCCGCAACAAAACAAATAATCCAGCATGCTCAGGTTGGGCTCAAAGCCATGCCGGTCACTGAAAGGCTGCATATACGTCGGCTGTACAATGCCGGAGCGTTCTGTTGGTAAAAAAGCCGCGCGCTTATCAACAAAGACATCTTTTTCAAAAGCATCAGTAAGCTGAATAGGCTTTTGTAACAGAAGTAACTTGAGCAGTAATTCGAGCGAGGCAATGTTCGCATCCAGCAGATAGGTATAAGTCTTTTCATAATACGCCCGCAATGCGTCGCTATAGTATTCGAAATAGACTGAACGGCCATAACAGGACTCCAGCGTTTTCCAGTGCACAGCCTGCCAATCTTCATCAGTACATATTTTTATGTCCTTCATTATCGTGCGCTGATTGCGCCCACCTTCGAGCGGAACGCTCAAACAAATGACACCATTCGGCCCGGCCACATAGCAACGGTTGCGGTAGCTTTTGCGTACGAAATATTCGTGCTGCTCCATGCGGCTATTCGATGCATTTACAAAAGTCTGAAACCAATCCCAACAAGGAAAATATTCACAATCCATTATCACTACACTGTCTGTTGTCATATACCTTTACGTTTTATGCGACTGTTGTTATTCGTAGTCATGTTCTTGAGTTCGGGCTTTACACATGCCCAACATAGTTTTATTGTCCGGGCAGCCAAAGATAGCTTAGATGGCTTTATGCCATTCTATGACACTGACGAAAACGATATTCCGTTACTGATTAGTTTTGACCCAACGGTTGCGCTGGCTGAACATCATTTTACATATGCCATACAGCAAAAGTCTACCTTAGATCAACAATTGGATATTTATGGCGATACCATTTTACTGGCCGGCCACAATTTTGATTATCAAATCCCTATCAACGATACTTTTATCAAAAGCGGTAATTACAGGCTCGTTTTTCGCTTGATACAACCATCTAAAAACGCCTTGGTAGAAGAAAAAGAAATATTGATTCAGACCTTGCGAAAACCAAATACGTATTATCGCGCAAACAAAAAAAGCCCATCATTGCTGGTAAGCAACAAAGTAATTCACTCGGTTAGCAATATCGATGTAAGCAAAACGTTTGTAGCTCGTTATGACAATGTAGATCTTATAAAGCGCAATATTTATGCGCTTGGGCCCATTGCCGAAAAAGCAGAAGAAGGCGCCTTAGAAAGTATAAGTAAAAACGACAATCTGGAGGAACTGCAGCGCTTTTTTTACAACTTCTGGTATGCCCGCAACCCCAATAATCCGGATGCCGCATGGCAACTATATGTTGAAAAACTAAACTTTGTGGCCAAGAAATATGCCTTTGGTGCGCTTAAAGGTTATCAAACAGATATGGGCATTTTGTATCTAAAGTACGGCCCGCCCGATCAGGAAGTAAAAGCAAGCAACGAGCGGGGTACCCGTCCGTATGAAATTTGGTTTTATCGTGAGTTGGATAAATTTACCAACCTCAATATCCTGTTTGCACAAATCACCTCGCAGCCCAATGAGCGGGTCATCCTCCACTCTACATCACCAGATTTCTTTTTTAACCCCGGCTGGGAGTCGCAGCTTTTTACAGACCCTTCCGAAATAAATAATCGTAATTCACACCGTGTATATGACTTTTTCAAATAAGCCTTTTGCCACCATGCTAACAGCCTTACTGCCGTTGTTTTTTACTGCTTGTAATAATATTAAAGATATTGAATACAAAGGCATCAAAGAAAGTAAGTTGCAATCGCTTGGCATACAGCAGGGCACAATTAAACTGGTGTTGCAATATTATAACCCAAATAACTTCGGTATACAAGTGAAAGACACACAATTGGAAGTGTACGTGAACGATCAGTATGTCGGTATTGCTGAGAATCCTGAAATCTGTGTAGTGCCCAAACTAGCTGATTTCAACTTCCCGGTTTTGGTACATTTTAATCCGCTCAAAGCAATCGGACTAGTACGCTTGCTTAACGCACCAAACGTAAACCTAAGAGTGAAAGGCACTGCCAAGGCTGGCAAAGGAGGTGTATGGATTCGAGTGCCCGTTGATGTAACGGAGCAAATCAACATGAAATAGTATTATTACGCTTGTGCAACCTGCATATCGTTCCCCTGACCAAAAATGCGCATCATTTTAAAGTGCGATTTCACCGCACGCCACATCGTTGGGTTATCGTTGTAGGGTAAATTATATTCTTTGCAATGCTGTTTGACAATTTCACTCAAAGCAGGGTAATGTGTATGGCTAATTCTAGGGAACAAATGATGCTCAATTTGAAAATTCAAGCCGCCAACAAACCAATTGATTAAATGATTTTTACGGGCGAAATTAGCTGTTGTCAAAATTTGAGTCACCGCCCACTCTTCATCAATTTTGGTGTCTTCGTAGCCATCGTAAAAGTGTGTATTCTCCACTACATGGGCCAACTGAAACACTACGCTTAATGTGAAGCCCATCACGGCATGCATCAGCATAAAGCCTGCCAACCACGGAAGAAAACCAACTACTGAAATCGGGATAACCATCCATACGGTGATATAATAAATTTTGGTAAGCCAGAAAGCCAACTTCTCTTTATTGTCCATATTCCATGCCTTAGTAGTATTGATTTTTCGCTTAAAATATTTTTGAAAATCCATAAAGAAAATCCAGTAAAGTGATGAAATCATATATATAAAGGGCAGGTAAATATGCTGTATCCGATGTATTGGCAACCACTTTTGTGTTTCGCAGTGTCGTATAGTAGGATTTTTGGCTATATCATCATCCACCCCATCTACATTCGTATAGGTATGATGAATTACGTTATGCTTCTGTTTCCAGAAGAAGGAGTTGCCACCCAAAATATTCAATGAATATCCCATGAGGTCATTAAGCCAGCCTTTTGTGGAATAACTGCCATGGCAGGCATCATGCATCACATTAAACCCAATACTTGCACCCACAAATCCAATCAGGGCTGCGGCTGCCAGTTTATAGCCATTTGACACATCCCCGAAAACGGCCACATAATAAGCCGCAATAAAAATCACAAAAAGCACTACCGCCTTATGATAAATGCTCCAGGTCCCGGTCTTTTTCTTGCCTGTTTGTTGAAAATATTCATCAACTTTTACCTTCAGCGTTGGATAAAAATCTCCTTTTTTATTGTTGAATGTAATCTTTGCCATAAGGTACAAAGATACTCGTTAAAGGGTTCTTTAACCCTTTATATATGTTATAGGTACGATTGATATTTGTCAATATCTAAAGCTTGACACACAAGTGACAATGCAACGCAATCTTCACGAATTTCAATCTTAAATCAGACTTCCCTTAATCTTTCAACACTTTATAGGTAGGGTCTTCAAGTACGTTGACGTCAATCACTTTTTCAGCATTTTTTAGCAAGTTTTTGCAATCTGCATTCAAGTGTTTCAGGTGAACTATTTTGCCTGCTTTAAGGTAGCGTTCTGTTAATTTATTGACTGCTTCTATTGCGCTCATGTCGGTAATCCGACTTTCGGCAAAGTCAATAATCACTTCATTCGGATCATTTTGCACATCAAATTTTTCATTAAAAACCGCCACTGAACCGAAGAACAAGGGGCCATAGATTTCATAATGTTTCACCCCTTGCTCGTCAATAAATTTCCGTGCGCGAATACGCTTAGCATTATCCCAGGCAAATACCAAAGCCGAAATTATCACACCCACCAATACGGCCAAGGCCAGATTATGCAAGAAGACAGTCACCAGCGTTACCACCACCATTACGAAGATGTCAGACTTTGGCATTTTATTAAACACCCGAAAACTCGCCCACTCGAAGGTGCCTATGGCCACCATAAACATTAATCCTACTAATGAGGCCATGGGTAATTTCTCAATCAGGGCGGAACCAAACATGATAAACACCAATAGCATTACGGCAGCCACAATACCGGATAGGCGCGCTCGTGCTCCGTTGGAAGTATTAATCAAGCTTTGCCCAATCATAGCACAACCACCCATACCTGCAAAAAATCCTGATAGAATGTTCGCCGTTCCTTGTGCTACTGCTTCTTTGTTTCCACTTCCACGCGTTTGCGTAATTTCATCAACCAAGTTCAACGTCAGTAAACTTTCTATCAAGCCAACACCAGCAACAATAGCGGAATAAGGAAGTATGACTTTTATCGTCTCCCAAGCAAAAGGAATTGTTGGTATACCAAAAGGCGGAAAGCCTCCCTTGATAGATTCGCCCTCGTTGAGCGTGCCGGCAATGGTAAGTGTATCCACATCAAATAGCATTACAATAGCCGTAACCACTATAATAGCCGCCAGCGAAGAAGGAAAAGCTCTAGTGATTTTTGGCAAGCCCCAAATTATGAGCATGGTCAGCAGCACCAAGCCCAGCATAATATACAGCTGCGTACCACTTAGTAATTGTTCGCCCCCTTTCTGATAAAAATTGGGGAACTGCGCCATAAAAATAATTATCGCCAAGCCGTTAACAAAGCCAAACATAACGGAGTGCGGAACTAAACGAATGAATTTCCCCAAACGTAAAAAACCAAATATGATTTGTAAAACACCAGCCAAAATAACCGTTGCAAAAACATATTGCAGAATTTGTTCTGCTCCAATGCCAGGCATCATTTCTTTCAACTCCACTATCAACCCGACAAAAACTACAGCTACTGCACCAGTAGCCCCCGAAATCATACCGGGCCGACCACCAAAAATAGAGGTAATCAAACCCATTACAAATGCCGCATATAAACCCGTAAGCGGATGAAAGCCAGCAATAAATGCAAAAGCGATTGCTTCTGGTACCAAGGCTAAGGCTACAGTTAAACCGGAAAGAACTTCTGTTTTGTAATCTACCTTTTGCTGAAAATCAAAAATGTTTATAAACTTCTTCATGCGCGCGCGCGAAATTACTGAAAGCAAGCGAGGATGCCTTTATTCCTGCACTGTATGATGTGATTAAAACGTCATCGGAGCTAGGCTATGACATTGTACTTTTGACCCATGACGGCATTAGATGGAAGGGTTCGCGCCAATATCCGTATTGGTCAAGTAGTAGAAATAGTACTTAAGAAAGACCAACGCACAGGTGAACTAACCGAAGGTATTGTAAAAGGTATTTTGACCAGCGCACCGAAACATTCGCACGGAATAAAGGTTATCCTAGAATCGAATCAGGTGGGCCGCGTAAAAAACATTATTGAAGATGTAGATTAAAACAAAAAAGATTTTTTACATCAAATGACTGACTAACTCAATCCGGTAATCACACCATGCCTATCAATATCCATGCCCTCACTGGCTGGTATGGCAGGCAAGCCGGGCATGCGCATCATATCACCTAGGATAGGAATTACAAAACCAGCGCCTGCAGCAAATTCAAATTCGCGCACATTGATTTCAAACCCTTCCGGTCGGCCTACCAGCTTTTCATTATCACTTAATGATTTTTGCGTTTTCGCCATGCATATCGGGAAACCGTCATAGCCTAAGTCTTTTATCGTTTTTAGCTGTCTGCGAGCTTTCGCTGAATAGTTTACATTGCTTGCTCCGTAAATTTCTGTGGCTATGGTATTGATTTTTTCTTCTACACTTAAGTTCCAATCATAGAGTTTCTCAAAATTACTTTCACCACTTTCTGCGGCTTCCACTACGGCCTGCGCGAGTGCCTTGGTTCCTTCGCCGCCTTTTGCAAAGCCATAACTCACCACAGCTTTCACACCCATTTTTTCGCAGGCTTGCTGAACAAATTGGATTTCTTCCTCAGTATCAGCTGGAAAATGATTAATGGCAACCACAGGTTGAAGATGATATTTCATACAATTCTCAATATGCTTCGCCAGGTTGGCAAAACCGGCCTCTACTTTTTCTAAGCTTGCCGTATTGTATTCATCCTTCGTTGCACCCCCGTGGTGGCGCAGCGCGCGAATGGTAGCCACTAACACCATGGCCTGTGGTTTGATACCGGCATAGCCACATTTGATGTTCAGGAATTTCTCCGCACCTAGGTCTGCACCAAAGCCTGCCTCAGTAACAACATAATCGCCCAGGCTCATACCCATTTTAGTAGCTAAAATTGTGTTCGTGCCCTGTGCAATATTGGCAAAAGGTCCGCCATGTATAATTGCAGGATTACCCTCGAGGGTTTGAACCAGATTGGGTTTGATGGCATCTTTTAAAAGTATTGCCATAGCGCCTTCAGCTTTTAAATCTTTGGCATAAATAGGCTCTTTTTCATACGTGTACCCAATGAAAATGCTACCTAAACGTTTTTTTAAATCTTCAATATCCGTAGCCATACACAAAATGGCCATCACCTCAGAGGCTGGTGTAATATTAAAACCATCTTCGCGTGGCACACCTTGTAGCGTACCTCCCAGACCAATGACCATATTGCGAAGGGAGCGGTCATTCATATCCATCACCCGCTTCCAAACAATGGTTCGTGGATCAATACCCAACGAGCGTGTTTTGCTCTGTATGTTATTGTCAATTAAGGCAGAGAGCAAATTATTTGCTTTTTCAACAGCTGCAAAATCACCGGTAAAGTGCAAATTGATATCCTCCATGGGTATCACCTGTGAGTAACCACCACCGGCAGCACCTCCTTTAATACCAAACACCGGACCTAAGCTTGGCTCGCGTAACACCACCAGGGCTTTTTTGCCAATTTTGTTTAGCCCCTCGTTTAAGCCAATAGATACAGTTGTTTTCCCTTCACCTGCCGGCGTAGGATTGATGGCTGAAACCAAAATAAGTTTTGAGGCTGCCACCTTGGCTTCATCTATCAATTCTAATGGCAATTTTGCTTTATTCTGACCATAGTAGTATAAGTGCTCTTCGCCTACACCAAGTTTGGCAGCTATTTCTTTAATGTGTTTTGGTTTAGCGTTCTGTGCAATTTCTAAATCTGATTGAAAACTCATGTTTTATGTTTTGTTGTTTCTGTTTTGATAAATGGGCTTCGACTAAATCGGCTTGGCCTTTTTTGGGTCTTGTAAATATAATAGTAGCAGACAAACAATTGGTCTGACGCAACAACTTTTCAAGAGGATGGTCATTGTAGTTTGCAGGCAATTACCTTTTTAATGTGTAATCATTTTACTAATAAACATGCTGTCCACCATTTATACTGTAGTTAGCACCGGTAATGAAACTAGTATCGCCATTGGCCAGAAACGAAACCAGGTGGGCTACCTCATGAGTACCGCCTAAACGCCCCATTGGGATTTGGGCTACTATCTGGTCGCGTACTTTTTCGGGTACGGCTATCACCATATCGGTAGCAATATAACCAGGCGAAATCGTGTTGACCGTTACACCATATTTTGCTACCTCCATAGCCAGTGTTTTGGTAAAGCCATGCATACCGGCCTTGGCCGCCGAATAATTTGTTTGTCCAAACTGGCCACGCTGCCCATTAACCGAAGAGATATTGATAATTCGTCCAAATTGTCTTTCTATCATCCCTTCAATCACTTGTCGTGTGCAATTGAATACACTGTTCAAATTGGTATCGATAACGGCATGCCAATCTTCGGGTTTCATTTTTGATAATCGACCATCACGGGTTATACCGGCATTGTTCACTAATACGTCCACGCCACCATATTCGGCTTCGATGTTTTTTATCATTTCACCTACCGAGTCATAATTGCAAACATCCCCTTTGGCCATTTTAATATCAAAACCTTCTTCTTTCATTTTAGCCTGCCAGGCATCGGCCTTTTCCTGATTGCGATAATTGGCAATTACGGTCAATCCATCCTTATATAATTCTTTGCACATGGCTGTACCTAATCCCCCTGTGGCTCCTGTAACTAAGGCAACACGCTTTTTTTTTCTCCATAAATTCAAATTTGTCAGTAAGGTAAAAAAAATACTCATTTATTAAACTTGCTGTGCCATATTCTTAAAACAAGAAGGCTGCAACTGTTGTACACATGAATTCTGCACTAAATTTGCCGACAAATAAATTTGTGGAGGGAACGGTATACAGAAGCACTGGGAGTTGGTATGAGGTAAAAGCTCTCAACAACGACTTTTGGAAATGCAGACTTAAAGGTAAATTTAAACTTGACGAAAGTATTCGCTCTTCCAACCCAATTGCTGTAGGCGATGTGGTGCATTTTGATATAGAGGATAAAACTGCACAGACCGGCACGATTTATGAAATTCAACAGCGACAGAATTATGTTGCCAGGCAATCTCCGCAAAACCGAAATCTAAAACACATTATTTCAGCTAATCTGGATCAGAGTGTTTTAATTGCAACGCTGAAAAAACCAAAAACAAGCACGGGTTTTATTGATCGGTTTTTGGTAAGTTGCGAAGCCTTCCATATACCGGCGGTCATTGTTTTTAATAAGCGCGATTTATATGATGATGAAGATCTTGCCCGCTATGCATCACTAAAAGCATTGTATGAAGGTATTGGATACAAAGTGCTGTTGGTATCCGCCGAAAAAAAGTTTCATATTGACAGCTTCATTCAGACCTTAGAAAATAAAACCAGTTTGATAAGTGGGCATTCCGGGGTCGGAAAATCATCATTAATCAATCTGGTGCTACCCCATGAAAACTTGCGGGTGAAAGCTGTAAGCGACTGGAGCGGGAAAGGCATGCATACCACCACCTTTGCTGAAATGTTTGACATTAATCATCAAAGTCGATTAATCGATACGCCGGGCATACGTGAGTTGGGTATTGTAGAAATTGAGAAGGAAGAACTGAGTGGATATTTTCCGGAAATGAGGCAGCGGTTGCAGGATTGTAAATTTAATAACTGCCTGCACCTTAATGAGCCCATGTGCGCCATACAAAAAGCCGTGTCCAATGGAGAGATTAGCGAAGAGCGATTCGGTAACTACTTAAGCATTCTGGCCAGTATGGATGAGGGCTATTAAAACTGTAAGGTATTATACAGCGTATCCCCAGATAAATTCATATTAATTACACCGGCTATAATCGTATCAGTAAAATTTCCGGAGCGAGAAATCAGTTCATAGAAATTATCGTGATTGGGAATCAACTTAACCGTGAAGGTGGTATCCCCATCGAAGTTATACAAGTTTACCGGTTGCCTATTCCCGTCACAGGAAAATTCGGGATAAGGCAGAAAATTAAAGGGTGCCACATCTATCAGGCGTACGGTCATGTAACCCATTCGTTGTAATCGAATATCTATTGGGCAATCATTGCCCCGAATGTTTTGCGAACCAACCAGCTCATTCCCGGCAAAATAATATTCTTCATTCCCCAATGGTTGCCATTCAAATAGGTACCCCCGCTTGGCCGTTTCATCCGTAATTAATTTTACATCGTAGGTGCCACTATTGCTATCCAAGGTAATGTTAGGAAATACCTCACTGAGGCTATTTTTATTATCTCGAAACAAGCGTAATGAAATGTCGCTTATTGGCGCATTATCGTAGGCATCTCGAATATCACCGTATATATGTACGTCGCCGCTGACTTTTTTGCTACACGAAGTCGAAATGCACACGATAAGGAAGAGTAAGAAAACAAGAATGGGTAACTGATTTATAGCACGCATAACGGCAAAGCTATATTGAATCCTTAAACCAAGCACTATACTTCACATAGTTATCTGCGATTCGGTTGATTTCTCCTTCACTTAATTCTTTAGAAATTGTCTTCACTTTTTTAGCCGGGATGCCGGCATAAATGCTATTGGCTTCGCAAACAGTATTTTCCAACACCACCGCACCGGCAGCTATTATAGTGTTGCTATTTACCACGACATTATCCATCACTATAGCACCCATACCAATCAATACATTATCTGCGATAGTGCAGCCATGCACAATGGCGTTATGCCCCACAGACACATTATTGCCCATAATAACTTTTGTCTTTTCATAAGTACAGTGTATTACAGCGCCGTCCTGAATGTTGACTTTATTACCCATACGAATACTATTCACATCCCCGCGCACTACTGCATTAAACCACACGCTGCATTGTTCGCCCATTTTCACATCCCCCACTATAGTGGCGTTTGGCGCAATAAAACAGTTTTCGGGTATCGTCGGCAATACTCCTTCTATAGGTAAAATAATTGGCATCGGACAAAAATAAACCAATTGTGGTACTCAACTAGCTTCTAGGAAAAATGATATCATCAAAATAACGCGCAGTGCACGTTGGAATTAATTTATCATTTCAAATAGTTTTACCTAAAAAAGCCACGACAAGGCGTGGCAGTAAAATAATTAATAAATTTATGATTAATACTTCAGTTTAAATAGAGTGTACCCAATACTAAAAAGTATAAAGACCACTCCTATCCCAATTTTTATATACCACTTTTTTCTTTCTGCATCTGCATTCATTTTTGCATAAATTTTAAATCCGCCCATGATTAATAAAACACTTGATGAAACGATTATAAAGTACGGACTCAGATTATAAAATTTGGCACAATAAAACAACATTAAAAGGGCTGCAATTAAAAGCACAGCGGAGCTATTATTCTTAGTTATTGGTTTTGACATGATAATTCTGTTTGATAATTCAAATATTTATTAATTAAAATTCCTGTTCCTAATAAATACGGAGTCGTAAATGATTCCCTCCAGTAGAGTTACTCTATGGCTAGGTTATATATAGATATATTATCCAGCAAGGTGGTATTGTTTGTTTGAATTGTATTACTTAATCCTGTTGTCAATTTACTCTATTTCACTAGTTCAGGCTCCTTCGCATACAAAACGCACATCGTGGGCTGGCATTATGAGTAATTGAAGGTCGTCAAAAACCTAGGAAACAAGTAATACCAAACACCCAGGCTATGCGCGGGCGTCTGATAATGAACTTGACTGTTTCCTTAGAAAATTTTGACGTTTTCAATTACAGTCTATTCATAGCAGAACGCTAAAATATTTTATCAATAAGTATAAGAACGGTTTATTAAGCTAATCTAACAATAATTCTCGGGTTTTATTATAAACTATTTAACTAAAAATGTTTTTTACAAAGAATTGGGGTAGTTCAAAATGCCACTCTTTGGCCACGCCACTTTCTTGTTCATGCCTTCAGATAAACTTAGTTTTGAAACACAATACGGAGCTGCATGACACAACGCGAATTATTTCTTAAACATGTCGGACAAACTTCTGAAACTCCTCTTGCTTTTGAAGTGAGTAAGGCTTCAGGTTGCTACCTGTACGATGCTGCCGGTAAACAACATATTGATTTAATTGGTGGCATAAGCGTTTGCAACCTCGGACATGGTAACAAGCGAATTAAAGATGCTATTAAAAAACAAGTTGATGACTATCTGCATGTCATGGTATATGGCGAAACAATTCAATCGCCCCAGGTAGCTTATGCAACTGCACTCAGTAAGGTATTGCCTGCAAGTTTAAATTCAGTGTATTTTACCAATAGTGGCAGTGAAGCGACGGAAGGTGCCATGAAGTTAGCCAAACGCTTTACCGGCCGCAGCAAAATAATTTCTTTCAAAAAATCGTATCATGGTAGTACGCAAGGTGCCCTAAGCGTCATGGGTAGCGAATACTGGCAGCAGGCCTTCAGGCCGCTATTACCCGATGTTTATCAGTTCGAATATGGCAGCCAAGCGGCGCTAGAGGCTATTGATAATAAAACAGCCTGTATTATTATGGAGCCTATGCAAAGCGAGGCAGGTGTCAACACTGCCGAAAAATCGTGGCTTCAGGCTATCAGGCATAAGTGTGACCAAACAAAGACATTACTAATTTCTGATGAAATACAAACCGGATTCGGTCGTAGCGGAAAACTTTTTGCCATGCAAGATACAGGTGTTATCCCTGACATACTATTGCTGGGCAAGGCTCTGGGTGGCGGTATGCCCTTAGGCGCTTTTATTGCTGATAAAAAAATAATGGACGTGCTTAGCCACCAACCCGTTTTGGGTCATATCACCACCTTTGGAGGTCATCCGGTGTGCTGTGCAGCCGGATTGGCCAGTCTGCAGATTTTGACCGAACTATTTGATGAAAATGAAGATTTTGTTGAACAGAAGAAACAACTATTTCTATCACATCTGAAACACGAAGCCATAAAAAAAGTTTCGGCCTATGGTTTGTTGATTGCCGTGCACTTTGAAGATTATGCAATGAATAAAAAAATAATCGACCAATGTATTCTTAATGGTGTATTTACAGATTGGTTTTTGTTTGCAGATAATGCTCTCCGCATTGCCCCGCCATTAACTATCAGCGTTGAAGAAATCAATGCCGCCTGCCAAAAAATAATTCAATCCATCAACGATGTCATACATGCGAGCAGCTAAATTCATTTGGCTACTATTAATTGTATTTTGTGCTACCTTGCTAATAGGCGTTTTGTGGTTTTTGACATTTAGCTATGCGGGTATCATTGACTTTGCCATTATACAGTTACAACGACCTGATTTGAGGGAACAATTGATGAGTCAATACTTCACCCATGAAAAATTTGAACAGCTAAAGACGCTAATTACATTCATTTCTATCATCCCTGTTAGTTGCATCATTATCCTTTGGGTAAAACGAAAGGCTATTTGGAAAACAGCAGCGCAAATCATACTGGCCATGAAACAAAAATTACAAAAGCTTACTAGCACCTTTGTAGATATTGACTCCAGTACACAATACGGCTTAGCGATCATTATAGTACTTGTAACGGTTCGTTCGTTTTGGTATGCTACCCATTATTATGCGCAATACGATGAGTGTTGGAACTATAATTACTTCTTAAGTAATTCACCCCTGACCACACTGGTGGCATACAATAATTATCCCTTACATAATATTTTCACTTTCGGACTATTGCAGCTACTCCCCGATACAACATTGATTATGCGACTACCGAGTATTTTCTTTGGCATTGTCAACATTCTATTGGTATTTGCACTGAGCAAGCAGCTCTTTGGTAAAAATCAATTAGCGCTAATGGCATCAGTAATTTATGCTGTGCTGCCAATGACTGTTTTTTATATGCTTTACGCACGCGGTGTAAGTATGGCACTTACATTTTGCTTGTTATTGATGCACTTCTTTCTGGTAAAAAAAATTGCACGATGGGATCAATATGATATAATGATTGTTATCATCCTGGGCGTGCTGGGCATGTATAGTATGACAACGATGGTCGTTTTTTTTTCACTATTAGTTGGCTTTGCCTTGCTAAGTGCTATGCTTCATCGAAACTTGCCAGCAATGAAAAAAGGAGTTGGCATCTATTTGGCTATATTATTTATTAGTGCTCTGCTTTACACGCCAATGTTGCTGGGATCTGGTTTTGATATTGCTACTAGTTCTGATTATGGGTTTAGTAATTTTCAATGGCCTGCTTTTTTTCAGCAACTTTCAGTGATTGCACGAAATCAAATAGGCTTTTACAATGGCCTCTGTATTATGCTACCTTTAGGTTTGGTTGGCTATTTTTTTTCTACAAAAAAATCACTCGTCCTCTTTAGTATTACCCTTTTAGCAATACCTTTTCTACTGGCCACAATCTTCAAACTTTATCTGCCGGCACGAGCAATTAGCTTCATGATTTTTGGCTACTTATTCATAATTATCATCATCATTGAAATTTTTATCCGTCGCTTTGGCATGCCGGTCAGCTGGATAATCGTTACACTAGTCATATTGATGGGCAGTTACGTTTCCCATACTCATACGTTTATGACATGGAGCGCAAAGCCCGACAAAGCCGCCTATGAAATAGCCGAACTGTTTCTACAACAAGATATAAAAGAGATTTACGACCAGAGCGAGCATTTTTGTTATTTTGCGCCAGCGCTTGGCTATTATTCTCGCCTGTCAAAGCTAGATTTTCGCTATTACACTTCAAACAAAAACAGTCTACGCTTTTTAAGTTTAGAGCAATACCACGGCCATACATTTGCGATATCGAAATTGAATTATAATAGGCAGCCGAATGACACAATACTGTATACCTATACCGATGTAGACAGCAGTACAAATGACATTTCAAAAAATATTCTTATTTACTCTCGTCCAAATCATCAACGCGCGGCTCATAAAATTCCACCACCTTAGCAGCCTTTTTCCTAAATCGCATATTTAGCAACTCTACAGCAAAAGAAAACGCCATGGCAAAGTAGACGTAATTTTTCAGGTGCAAACTGTGTGCTTCTTCCGGCTTAAGCCAACCTTCTACAATTAGTACAACTCCTACCATGATTAGGAAACTCATGGCCAGCATTTTAATCGTTGGGTGATTTTCGATATACATGGCAATGCTACGTGAAAACACAAACATGATAATCATAGCAATTACTACGGCCAAAATCATTATTTCTACATGCTTGGCAATGCCAACAGCAGTGATGATACTATCAAAAGAAAAGACCAAATCAACCAGCATGATTTGCAGCATCACATTCGCAAAACTTTTTACTGCCTTGGTTTTTTCGCTTTCATGTCGTTCGATGCCTTCAAGTTTTTCATGCAACTCACTTACAGTTTTGATAAGCAGGAATAAGCCACCAGCCAGCATAATCAAGCTGCGTAAAGTAAAGCCCTTATCCAATAATGTAAACAAAACACTATTGCCATGTTGTACCATCCAACTCAAACTAAGTAACAGTACTATACGAACAAGGATTCCACTGATCATCCATAGCTTTCGCGCCCGTTTTTGTTTTTCTTCATCCAACCTCCCCATGATAATAGAAACAAAAATCACGTTATCAATACCGAGAACGATTTCGAGTATCGTCAGGGTAAATAAACTAATAATGGCGGCTCCTGGATGGGCAATTATTTCTTGCATGCAACTAATTAATCAGTGAACGGCAAATATTCTTGACTATGGTAGGACCTTCATAAATAAAACCCGTGTATACCTGTACCAAACTGGCACCTGCATCTAATTTTTCTTTGGCGTCTTCGGGAGTAAAAATGCCACCCACGGCAATTATTGGTAGTTTGCCGCCTGTCTTGGTGTGGATGTATTTAATAATTTCAGTGCTTTTTGTACGCAGTGGTTTTCCGCTCAATCCGCCCATGCCAATTTCTTCAATTTGTTCGGGTGTGGCTTCCACTACATTGCGTGCCGTAGTGGTGTTTGTAGCTACTATGCCCGCCAGTTTTGTCTCGTTGACAATCTCAATAACATCGTCCAACTGTTCGTGCGTCAGGTCGGGGGCAATCTTCAGCAAAATAGGCTTAGGCGTTGGGTATGCCAAGTTTATATTTTGTAGGTGAAGCAATAATTTCTTCAACGGTTCTTTCTCTTGTAGCTCGCGCAAATTGGGCGTATTGGGGCTACTAACGTTTACAACAAAATAATCTACATAAGGGAATAATGCTTTAAAGCAATATGCATAGTCATCTATGGCCAACTCATTGGGTGTGGTTTTGTTTTTGCCGATGTTGCCTCCCACTATAACAGTAGACTTCCGTCTCTTTAGTCGCTCCACGGCAGCATCAACCCCTTCATTATTAAACCCCATGCGATTAATAATAGCGGCATCACCCGGCAATCTGAACAATCTTGGCTTTTCATTCCCATCTTGTGGCTTGGGGGTGAGTGTTCCAATCTCAATGAAACCAAAACCTAAACAACTTAGTTCGTCGATAAACTTTGCGTCTTTGTCAAAACCAGCGGCAAGGCCTACGGGATTTTGAAAATGTATGCCAAACACTTCACGCTCCAGTGAAGGATGTTGGTATGTATAATTGCTACGTAAAAACGTTTTACCCAGGCCAGAGTTGTAGGCTGTTTTAAGCCAGTGCATTACTTTGTAATGCACATCCTCAGGGTCTTGACGGAAGAGTATTTTTTTTACTAACTGATACATGCTATTTCAATATTTCGCTTAGTTTGTTGAGCAAATCTTGTCCGCGCAAATTACGCGCCACGATATAGCCATCCGGATCGATGAGGAAGTTGGCAGGAATGCTATTTACACCATATTTCTGTGCAATGCTGCAACTCCAACCTTTTAATTCACTGATATGTTGCCAAGCCAATTTATCCACTCCTATAGCCTTTTGCCAATTATTTTTGTCTGTATCCAGTGACACACCAAGCACGTCAAAGTTTTTAGATTTATAAGCCTCGTAAGCTTTAACCACGTTTGGATTTTCTTTCCGACAAGGGCCGCACCAGGATGCCCAAAAATCTACCAGTACATATTTGCCACGATAATCTTCCAATCGAACGGTTTTGCCATCTGGCGTTTGTCCCTGAAAATCAGCCGCCGGATTGCCTTGTTTTGTATCAACGGGGGCTTTGGCTATACCCGGTGAGGCCAGAAAGCGCTCTTTGTAAATGGCAATGAGTTGATTACCGGGAAAGCGTTTATCGATATTGGAATAAAACGTTGCCACAAATGGGGATTCGAATTTAGGATTTATCAAATTGATAGCCATCAAAGAAGCTACAGCACTAGTGGTGGTATCAGCAAATTGTTTAAGGTAGTTGATAAACTGCTGATTGTGTTGTTGAAAATCTTTTTTGGCTTCGGCCACTTGTTCTGTTCGGCCGCTTGCTTGCAAGGTGTCAATGATAAATTTGAATGTGCGAATATCCACGATATTCTCGCGGGTACCTGCTACTAATCTTTTGACTACTTCACTTTTCTGAGAACCGCTCAGCATGTAGGCCTCCAGATTGTTCCAATCAGCATTAATTGTCACTTGATCGCCTTTTTCAAGAGCCAACATGATGTACTTATTCTGTTGGAATGTAAGTCTATACATCCGCTCATCGCCGAGGTCCGCATTCATTTCGAAGGGTTCATTAGCCTCTATAGTCGCAGAATCTTTGAGTATAAATTCGTTGCCTAGTATTTCCTCCAACAGCACTTTTTGCGCCGGAATGTTGGTGATATTTGCGCGCAATAAGGAATCATGGCTACATGAAGACATGAATACCACCACTGAGAGAAATAATAAATAAAAGTTCTTCATAGTAAAAGATACAAAGCTAATCAACAATGTGCTGATGATACAAAAAAGGTATTCCGGATAGATTGTTTTTTACTAAACAACCTTACTGCTTTTCCCGCTTCAGCTCCTTAATATCTTCAATAAGCTTTTCTACCTTCTCCATATCGGTGCCATCATAGGCGCCACGCACATTATTGTTTTTGTCCACCAATACAAAATACTGCGAATGGATAAATTCGGGCGTGATAACTTTGTCATAATCGCGGTCATCTACCGCCGTTATCAAATAGGAGCGCACGGCCATTTGGTACAAATCCATTTTTTCGCCGGTTAAAAACATCCATTGTTCCGCATCGGCTTCGTGCTTATCGGCAAAGCGTTTCATTTGTGCCACAGTATCCGTTTCGGGATCAACTGTATGCGAAAGTATCATTACCTCTTTGTCTCCGCGAAATGCCTTGTAAACGTTTGTCATGTTTTCGTTCATCTGCGGACAAATACCCTGACAGGTTGTGAAAAAATATTCGACTACTCGAATGGTACCATCTACATCTTTTTGAGTGATCGTATCGCCATTTTGATTCACGAATGAAAAGGGACCCACTTTGTGCCCTGGATTACCTAATGTTGGTAATGTTCGTGGACTTTGTTTATAGGCGTAGTAGTAATATGCCAGAAAAGAAACGCCCAGCAACATTAAAAAAACAATAATAAAAATTCGTGAGGCTCGCATAGGACGCAAAGGTAGTGTAATCGCCTACCATTAGTTGGCTTGCAATTGTCAAAAATGTTTAAAAGATACCGTGGTCCTATATCCTTATAGCCTCTTAACAACTTTCTTGGGAAGATAGCCTTGGCGTAAATCAGAAAGTTGCACCAGCAGCATATCCACCTTTCCATTGGGGTTTTTATCAATAATACGCACTTCGCTGCCTTCCGGAATTTTTTCTTTCTCTTGATCATTACTCGATACAAACAATCCGGTATCAATAAGAACAGCCTCATAATGTTGCACATCATTGTGATATCGCACGAACATGAACAGCATTGCTGTAAGGAAGATTGTCAAACAAGTTATTCGTAAAAACTTAGGATAACGCTTCTTTTTTATCGTTTCAAAAAAATAAACCCCCAGAAATAAAATGAACCCCAGTAAAGCAATAATAGACCAAACGTTGACAGTAAATAAGGTGTATAAACTTCGCCACCAACGAACAAAAAATATTTCATCCTGTTCAATCAACGGCTGTTTAATTTGCTTCTTTGCCAGCAAATAATTATCCAAGGTGTTGGGTCTTCTGGCTATCTGCATAGATTTACGGTATGACCAAATTGCCCAGCCAATTTTTTGGGCCTTATAAAAGGCATTGCCCATATTATAATACAAATCGTCACTGCAGTAGCCATTTTGTACCAATTGTGTATACAGCTTGGCCGCGCTATCATAGTTTTTGGAGTGATACAAGGCATTGGCCTGCTCAAACATGATATTGCCTCCTGCCTGTGCATGTAAGCTGCCCAATACAAATAAGACTATCAGCGCTATGTACCTCATGCGTTACCCAATTTATCTTCCAATGCGCCAATTATTTTCAAACTATCCGAATAAACCTGATTCATCTTAAAATCACCAGCGTCAGGTGCATATAACGCCAACTCGCATTCATCTGTTATGAGAAATACCTCGTCTATCAAATCCTGCGAAACATCACGTTTGCGCAGCAGCGTGCCGGCCATTTCTTTTGACAAAGTGGATAATGGTATATTAAGTTTATCACTCAAATACAACCATACAGCTTTTGATGTCTCTTCATAAAATTTAGTTTGCTCATTGGATTCCCGATGCTTTTCGGCTTTTGCCAATCGCTGTAAGGCCACCTTGTTAGCTCGTTTATTTTTGTAGCGGATAGTATCTTTTCGTTCCTGCTCTTCTTTTCTTCGATAACCGAGTAGTACAATAAAACTTAGCGTGGGCAACAAATAAGCTCCCCAATACCAGGCCTGCTCGGGTAGTGATATTGTTTTGTCTACACATAGCTGCGTGTTTTCGGCGGCAATATCATGAATATCCATTGGCAGTATGTGTTTACCCTTTTTCGTTTTACCGGGTGTTACAGTCAAAGTGTATTCGGGGGTTTCTTTTATTTCGTATCGTTCAGCATCAGCATTGTAATAGGCCAGTGTCATACTGGGTATTTTCAGCACACCCGTAGCCTGAGGATTAAAGCGATATTTAATTGTTTTGTATCCCGTAATGCGATTATTTCGTCTGTTTGTGATTGTATCCATTTCTATTGGATCAAATACCTCAACCGTATTGGGCAAATTCAATTTTGGTATTTCTACTAATTTGATATTGCCATTACCCCGAATCGTTAAAGTGAGTTCGGCAATATCATCTGTGGTAATTTCAGCAGCATTTATTTTACTTTCCAATGTAAATGTACCGACGGCTCCGTTGAAAGCAGTCGGTCTGCCTTCGAGGGGAGCTTCTTTTACGGTAATATAGACTGGCTTGCTTTTAAGATTCACTTTTACTTCTTCATATTCATAGGCATTGAAGTAACTGTCATTAAACATAGGATCATCCATGAATAAAGAACCAAATGCCTGGCTAAAAAACGGGTCATCTTCAAACATCTCAGCAAATGGATGCTTACGTTTTACTTTCGTCATCTTTCGAATCTGCGCTTTGCCGGCTCCTTCTGCAGGGTCTAATACCAAGCGTCCGCTGGTGGTAGGAAATAAGGCAGATTTTTTTATCAAAAACACCTGATACTCTACCCCGTTCAATACTTCACGCACAGGCTTTGGGGGCTGTGGGATATCAAAATCCTGTGTCCAAAAATTATTAAGATTGGGCAGCTTAGTGAGTTCGACCTGCATGGGTACCCGAGTGTATAACTTGTAACTTGCAGTGACTTGTTCACCTACTGTTACTTCATTTTTATCTACGGCCACGCGTATAAATAAGTTGTCATATAAATTGTCTTTGGTTACTGGTTTGCCAGTGCCTGGCTGTACAGCCTGAGTCGCCGGCTGAGCTGGTTGTGACTGCTGACCCTGTCTGCGTTGTGCCTCTTCAAATGCGCGTCTGCGTTGCTGTGCAATTTGCCGCTGCATTTTCATCATTTCTTCAAAAGGATCATCATCAAACCACGCAGGACGCTGCGGACGCTGTTGCCTGCTGCGCACCATGCTCCCTTTGACTACTTCTATGCTAGCTACATTAGACTGTATTCGCTTACCTTTTACCACAGCAACGGCAACCGGAAAATTCAGCTTCCCTGCACGTTTGGGTTGAAATGCGTAGGTCATACTTACACTCATACTCACCTCACCATTCATCATACTAATATTCTGACCCTGTGACGGACCACCAACTACAGTAAAATCTGTGGCATTAATAAGTTGAAAATCTTGAATGTCCTGCGCATTTTGAATTTCATAGCGAACTTGTACGGCATCTTCCGTACCCATTTTGCTGGCAGGCACATGTGTAGTAAAAACAACTTCTTGCGCACGTAATAAAAATGACGAAAGCATCAAGCACATTCCTATGGGTAAAAAGCGCTGCATGTATACTCCATGCAAGATGCTAAACCCCTTATGCTTAGGGTATCCTGTGCAGTTAAACTTGCGTTAAAACAAGCCTAAATTACAATAAACATGCAGTGCTTTTTTGAATTCCAACTGCCTGTTGTAATTTTCGAAGATTGTAATGCATCGTCGCACCTTTATAAAAAAAAGTTTTCAACTAACTGGGCTAATAATAGCTGGCATTATACCGCTGGAGAGTTTTGCGGCCAATAAAAAACACTTGTGCATTCTGCATACAAATGATGTACATTCTCGCTTAGACCCTTTTCCTGCTGATGCAGGTAAATATGCCGGCCTTGGCGGTATTGTAAACCGTGAGCGCATCATCAATCAAATTCGGGATACACATAAAAATGTATTATTACTCGATGCCGGCGACATGTTTCAAGGCACGCCTTATTATAACCTATACAAGGGTAAAGCTGAATTGGAAATGATGAGTTTGCTGGCCTATGACGCCGGTACTATTGGCAATCATGATTTTGATAATGGTATTGAAGCATTGGCCGAAAATTTGCAGTATGCAAATTTTCCATTGTTGAATTGCAACTATTCGCTTACTAAAACACCATTAAATGATAAAGTGCCACCTTATAAAATTATTAATAAGGGCGGAATGAAAATTGGCATTTTTGGTGTGGGTATTGAGTTGAAGGGATTGGTTTTAGCATCCATGTATGGGAATGTAGTATATCATGACCCCATAGAAAAAGCTAATCAACTAGCCACTTATTTGCGCCATTCAAAAAAATGTGATTATATAATTTGCCTATCACATTTAGGCTATCGTTACCAACAAAAAAAAGTAAGTGACATTTGGCTTGCCCAACAAAGTGAAAATATAGATCTCATTATAGGTGGGCACACGCATACTTTTCTAAAAAAACCAATTGAGTTGACCAATAAAAAAAATAAACTTGTCTTAGTGAATCAAGTAGGCTGGGGCGGCATCGAATTGGGTAAAATTGACGTTCATTTTCAGCGAAAAAATGTGTTGCATTATCAAACTAACGACCCTGTCAAAATTTCTAAATAAACAAACGGAAAAAAATTTTTTTTTTACACAAAAAGTACCCACTTTCGCCAAATGACGTTTATCCACAAATAAATATTCATTTCCTAATAAATAACTCATTTAGATTACTTAAAAACTCGTAAACACACGGAAAAAAATATGTCAAAAACTGCAGAACAAATTTGGGAGCACAGCTTGAAAGTGATAAAAGATAACATTAGTTGGCAGGCATATAAAACGTGGTTTGAGCCTATTAAGCCCGTGAGTCTTGAGAATGAAATTCTCACTATAGAAGTACCCAGTCAGTTTTTTTACGAGTGGATTGAAGAACACTATGTAGAACTGATTGCCAAAACAATCAAACGTGAAATTGGCAAAAATGCACAACTTGAATACCGCATCTTGATGGAGAGTCGCAACGCGCACAATCCGGCATCGGTACGAGTGAGTAGCAGCACACAAAACAGTGCCGCTTACAGTAACCAGTATACCAAGGTGAAGCAACAAGAAGATTTTGCCATTAAAAACCCATTTGTCATTCCAGGTTTAAAACGATCGCAAATTGACCCGCAACTGAACCCTAATTATACCTTTGATCGTTTTGTAGAAGGCGAGTGCAACAAGCTTGCTCGCAATGCAGGTATTGCTGTTGCGCAAAAACCAGGGGGAACTTCTTTTAACCCATTAGTAGTTTATGGTGGCTCAGGATTAGGCAAAACTCATCTTGTACATGCCATTGGCAACGAAACAAGAAGATTGCATCCCAACAGGACCGTTTTATATGTGAGCGCAGAAAAGTTCATTCATCAATTCATGGAGCATGCACGCAATAATGAAATCAATGACTTTATCAATTTTTATCAATTGATAGATGTATTAATCATTGATGATATCCATTATTTTGCCCCGGCTGTAAAATCGCAAGATGCTTTCTTTTCTATATTTAACCACTTACACCAAAACGGCAAACAACTCATACTCACTAGTGATAAGCCCCCCAAGGATTTAAACGGCATGCAAGAACGCTTGTTGTCTCGTTTTCGTTGGGGATTAAGTGCTGATCTTCAAATGCCCGACTTTGATACCCGCATGGCCATCTTGGAGCATAAAATGAAGCATGATGGTCTGGAGTTGCCTGCTGAGGTTGTAAAATACCTTGCCTACAATGTGCAGAACAATATGCGAGAGATAGAAGGTGCATTAATTTCGTTATTAGCGCATTCCTCTTTGGTTAAGAAAGACATTGACATTGAACTAGCCAAAAAAGTATTACGCAATATAGTGAAAACAACTTCGAAAGAAGTTACCATTGATGCTATTCAAAAAATGGTATGCGAGTATTACAGCGTTACCTACGAAAACTTGCAAGCTAAAACGCGTAAGCGTGAAATTGTACAGGCTCGTCAAATTTCTATGTTCCTGGCAAAACAGTATACCAAAAATTCATTAAAGACTATCGGTGACCACTTTGGCGGACGAGATCATACTACCGTCATTCACTCCTGCCAAACGGTAAAAAACCTTATGGATACCGATGCTTTAATACGCGAGCAGGTGAAAGAATTACAGCAGAAAGTACAGTTAGCTGCTATCTAAGCTGGCAACTAGCACAAAAGATAGAACCATGCAATATGCATGGTTTTTTTATTTCTTTAAAAAGTAAACTACTTCACCATCTTGCAGGATAAATTCATCCTCAAATGCCTTATTAATAGAATATGTCTTCTGTTGATTAAGGGCGCTAATCATACATTGCTGATCAGTCAGAACAAGAGTGCCGGTATCACTCACCAATTTGCCCGCATTATCGTAGGTAACCTGAATGGCATAAAATGCATCTGCTGTACGATGCATAATTTCCAATCGATACAAATACTCTTTTGAGCGACTAAATTCTGGATCTGTTTTTTTGTACACCTTCCAATTTCCTGCCAGAAACTTTTCATCAACAACACCTACTGCACCCGTATTTTCACTGGGGATGCGCTTTTTGATGGGGGCAAAATAAAATTCGGAAACCATTCTGAGATATGAATATTCCTTTGGACCACCGATACGCATAACATCTTCATCCAAAGAAAAGTCTAACAACGTTTTATCGCTATCAAAAAAAAATTTGTTCCCGACAAAACCATATTCAGTATAACTGATTTTAGCATCCTCTTTGTATTGATACACCATACTATCTTCACCCAACATTAATTTGAGTGTATCATTAAAAGGTATATCCTTTTCGCTACCTCCTCTTTGCAGCGTTGTTCTTTTAAACTCTTGCCATTTCCCTGCCAATAAGTTTTCTTCTTCCTCTTCATTGGTCTGTTGCCACTGGTATTGTTTTTTCTTCGTGGTCAATTGTACCTGACTCCAACAAGGCAATGTCAAAAAAATAAGTAGGGAAAATAGTATTGTTTTCATACTCACAATTTACTCCACCTTATGTAATACTTGTATACATTACAATAAAAAAACCCTTGCCCAAAAAGGCAAGGCTTCTAATATGATTAATAAGGCCAATCTTATTTTAGTTTAAATGATTCTATAAACTTGGTTGTAAAATTTCCCTTTTGAAAATCTTCATTTTCCATAAGTTGCAAGTGAAACGGTATGGTAGTTTTAATGCCTTCAATAACGTATTCACTCAAGGCACGATGCATTGTATTTAATGCATCCTTTCGCGTTTCGCCATAGCAGATAATTTTTGCTATCATACTATCATAATAAGGTGGAATAGTATACCCTGAGTAAATGTGCGAGTCCACTCGTACACCTTGCCCGCCGGGTGTATGCAAATTGGTAATCCGGCCTGGAGATGGTCGAAAATCGTTGTATGGATCCTCGGCATTAATTCGGCATTCGATGGCATGTTGCTCCGGCAAATAATTTCGTCCGCTAATCGGCACGCCGGCCGCAATTTTGATTTGTTCTTTAATTAAATCCCGACCAATCACTTCTTCTGTAACACAATGTTCTACTTGTATACGCGTGTTCATTTCCATGAAGTAGAAATTTTGATGCTTATCTACTAAGAATTCCACGGTGCCAACGCTTTCGTAGTTGATGGCTTGTGCAGCTCGTATAGCAGCTTCGCCCATTTTGGTGCGCAGCTCGGGGCTAACAAATGGTGACGGACTCTCTTCTACCAACTTTTGATGACGACGCTGTATGCTACAATCGCGTTCGCTGAGGTGGCAAACATTACCATACTGATCACCGGCAATTTGTATTTCGATATGGCGAGGCTCTTCTACAAATTTTTCCATGTACAGACCATCATTTTTAAATGATGCTGCGGCTTCCTGTTTGGCTGAATTGTAGCTTTTTTCTAATTCACTTTCCTGCCAAACTACGCGCATGCCTTTCCCACCACCACCTGCGGTGGCTTTTATCATGACCGGATAACCCATAGATTTAGCCAATTTATTGGCTTCTTTTACGTCCTTCAGTAGACCTCCACTGCCGGGTACCACAGGGACATTAGCTGCTATCATGGTCTCCTTGGCCGTAATTTTATCACCCATTTTGCTAATCATTTCGGGTGTAGGGCCAATAAATTTGATATCGTGTTGTGCACAGATTTCAGCAAACTTTGCATTCTCAGCTAAAAATCCATAACCCGGATGAATGGCATCGGCATTGGTAATTTCGGCTGCAGCAATAATGCTTGGCACATTGAGGTACGAATCGGCACTGCTTGGTTTGCCTATGCATACTGCCTCATCGGCAAAGCGGACATGCAGCGAATCTTTATCGGCTGTTGAGTAAACGGCCACCGTTTGGATACCCATTTCACGACAAGTACGTATAACTCGCAAGGCGATTTCGCCTCTATTGGCTATTAATATTTTTTTAAACACAGGCTCGGATTTTAATTATTAAGGTTCTACTAAGAATAAAGGCTGGTCATACTCAACTGGTGAGGCATCGTCTACCAATACTTTTACTATAGTACCAGAAAATTCGCTCTCGATTTCGTTGAATAACTTCATAGCTTCCACGATGCATAGAATGTCACCCTCTTTAATACTATCACCCACATTTACAAACGGTGGTTTATCTGGACCGGCTGAACGATAAAAAGTACCGATCATGGGCGATTTTATGGTAATGGTGTTTGCAGCCGGAGCAGGTGCTTCTTTGGGCGCGGCAGGAGCTGCTGCTGGAGCAGCAGGTACTGGTGCTACTGCGGCGGCAGGAGCAGAGGTGTGTACCACTGTAGCCGGCATATTGACACCCTGACGAATGGTTATTTTGAAGTCGTCCTTTTCCAATTTCAATTCATTCACACCAGATACATTTACCGCATTTAATAAGCTCGTAATCTCGTCGATATTAAACGTTTGCGGCATATTGCTTTTGGGTGCCGGCGATTTGCTTGTTGTGGTTGCTTTGTTGCCTGTGCTAACTGCTACTTTTTTGGGTGCTGCCTTTTTTGGTGCAGCTTTTTTTGCAGGACTCTTTTTCGGATTTGCTTTTTTTGCCATTGGTAATATTTTTTAAGTATAGCGTTATAAAGGGGTTTTATTTATTTACCCGTTCTACGTATTCTCCTGTTTTAGTATTGATTTTTATTATTTCGCCTTCGTTGATAAATAGCGGTACCATAACGGTAGCACCTGTTTCAACGGTGGCGGGTTTCAATGTTTTGGTGGCAGTATCGCCTTTCATACCGGGCTCGCTATACGTTACTTGCATATCAATTTTATCTGGCAATTCTACTCCCATTGGCTTATCAGTATCACCGTTAATTAACACAGATACTTCCTGACCATCTTTTAAAAATTGTGGGGCATCTACCATTTCTTCAGGCACCACGATTTGTTCAAAGGTTTCATTGTCCATAAAATTGAAACCAGTATCATCTTTATATAAAAATTGATATTCTTTCTTTTCGATGCGCACGGTTTCAATTTTCTCGCCGCTGTTCCATGTGTGTTCTATGGTACGGTTGTTATCTACGCCTTTGAGCTTGGCCCATACTTTGGCTGCTGCACGCGCTGTTTTGTTTTGTCCAAAGTCTACCACCGAGTAGAGTGACCCATCTAGTTTTATGATTAATCCGGTACGGATGTCTGATGTACTTGCCATTATTTTTTTTGATATACGAAAGGCAAATATAATGTTGTCGGTTTACTAATGAAATTTAATGCTGCAAAAGAAAATAACAGCTTCGTGCACAGTTTATCTACATAAAGGCTTTACACATGCAGGCATTTACAATTTGAAGGAGCCAATGAATCATCTCCCCGGGCTGAAGCGCGTAATGGGATATTATCATTGCATGCAAACGGTAGTGGCTTAAAACAGCGTGGCGGGTATAGCCCGAGGCTTTTTGACAGGCTGTAGATAAGGAAAGCCGGTTTTGGAGGCCTGCGTTTTGCGTAGCCAAATGGCATAGCCCATAACAGCCGGTGGCTTGCCAAAAGGCGGAATGCAACCACTTGGCTGTGCAATTGGCATGCATGCCTGCCCCGCTTGGGTATGTGTTGGGCAAAAAAGAACACTTTTTTAGCTGCCAATGGCCGAGCCACGTTGCCCTTTTGCCGTAGCAAGCAGGGTGCTATCCGTAGCAAGCCGTGTACTTCCCGTAGCAAGCAGCGCGCTAACAGTAGCAAGCCGAGCGCTTACAGTAGAAAAATAGTGTAGCGTATGGGGTGATTTTTGCAGCGTGGCTATGTTTTTTGCCGTAGAAATGACAAGAATAGCCGGCCTGCTGCCCTATAATGGCAGCGCATAGGCTACCCTCGCCTGCGTGCCTGCCGAGCCGCCGCGCGGGGCAATGCTTATTAGCTTGTAGCCTGCTGATTTTTGTATATACTTGGCTGTATGTGGGAAAGAGGGATGATGATTTTTGTGCGGTGGCCTGCTCACTTTTGCCTTTCTTAGCTTGTGGGCTTACTTTCACAGCCGAAAATGAAAAAAGCAATGCAGGATTTGGATGTGGCCGAAGGGGAACTGCTGCTGCTCAACAAACCGCTGGGCATAACTTCCTTTGGCTTGGTTTTTCAAATAAAAAACTGGCTGAACTCACCTCAAAATGCGCATCTCGTGAAGCAAGTGATGGTAGACGGCAAGCGCATTAAGGTGGGGCATGCCGGCACCTTGGACCCGCTGGCCGATGGCCTCATGATGATATGCACCGGCAAATGGACCAAACGCATCAACGAGTTTATGGGGCTCGATAAAACCTATACGGGTAGTATGCGGCTGGGCTATACCACCGCCTCCTACGACCTGGAGCATCCGCCCGAAAACCCACGAGCCACCCACCACATCACGCCGGAAATAATAGAAGCCGTGCGGCAACAATTTTTGGGAGAGATTATGCAATACCCGCCGCACTACTCGGCCATCAAGCAGGATGGACAAGCTTCTTATACCTTGGCGCGGGCCGGTAAAGAAGTAAACATGGCCGCCCGGCAGCGTACCATACATGCCTTGCAGCTGGATAGTAGTCAATTGCCCTACCTGCATTTTAGTGTGCGATGCAGCAGCGGCACCTACATTCGTTCCTTGGCGCATGATATTGGCGAAGCCTTGGGTTGCGGGGCCTATCTGGCATCTTTGCATCGGGTGGCCATAGGTGATTATGCATTGGAAGATGCGTACAGCCTACCCGAGCTGATAGCGTATTTTGGCAGCGAAGCCAAGCTGCGGACGATAGCGCCTAAGCCCGAGCCACCGCTTTAGTTGCCGTTGAGTATCACGGGTGTTTTGTTGGGTATTACAATGACCTTGGCATTTTCGGAAGTGGCCATTTCTTTGTAAGCTTTTATTTGTTCATACTCTAGCTGGTTGCGCGTGAGCCCCTGATTGATAATGCGCTGATAATCGGCTATACCTTGCGCTTCCACGCGTTTACGTTCGGCTTCTTGCTTTTCTTTTTGCAATACGAATTGCATTTTCTGCGCGTCTTGCTCGGCACTTATTTTTTCTTCGATAGCCTGCTTTACTTTTTGCGGCAACTTGATATTGCGTACCAAAAGATTCTCGAGCATGATGCCTCTTTTCTTAAACTCCTTATCCATGGCTTTAAAAATGCGATCCTGAAATTCGTCGCGCTTGGAACCATAAATCTGTATGGCTTCGTAGTAGACGGCATTGTCGCGCACCTTGGTGCGGGCTACGGGGCGTACAATTTTTTCCCGGTAGTAAATACCCACCTGCTGCATGAGGCGCGGTGTTTCGTCAGGGATGAGGCGGTAGAGTATAGATAAATCAATGACCACCTCCAGTCCATCCTTTGTGAGCACCTGTATGGCATCGTCGCCGGTTTTGTCGCCTTCGTCCAAGATGCCACTCATGGTATAGTTTTGGGTTTTGATGTCCAGCTTGTTGACTTCCACCAACGGATTGACTACATTGAGTCCTTCGCTGAGAATATTAGGCGAAATTTTTCCGAAGAGTGACTTAACGCCAACAGTGCCGGCCTCAATTTGGATGATACTTTTTGACAGCACGCCCAACACAATCAGTAACAATCCCAGCCCGCGCACTGCTCGCTTTATTCTATTGGTTTGGGCCACATCCCGCAGGAATGAGCGCATGACCACATCTGTGGCAACTAAAAGAAGGATCCCGATGATGATAAATAGCATAATAATTGAATTTGCTTGAAAATACGACTTTTTAATTTTCCAACAGGCGTGGCTGGCAGTTAAACTGCTTGATAAGCAATTCTTGATACTTGTCGGCTTCCTCAAATACTGATTTGAATATTTGCTTGCCGATGGTTCGCTCGATATCTGTTTCGTAAAACACAGCACCTATCACTATATCGTTACCATTTATACTAAATAGGGTGTATTTCATTTTGTAGTTTTCGCGAAGTAAAAATTCGTACAAGTCACCAATATTATCCTTGGGGAGTGTGCACAAAAAAGCATCGCAGGTGACAAAAAGATTTTCGGGGTTAAAACGAATTTTGATGGTAGCAGAACCTTCAACAACTTCCCAATAGTTTGGTGCAATGCGCGCTATTTGAACATTAAAATTAAGGTCTGACAAAATCTCTTCTATCACTTTGGCAATGCCGGTGAGGGTCACCTTGTCGCTGACTTGTTGGGTACTTATATCAATTTCCATTCCACAATTCGGGCAGTATTTGCCGTCCTCAATATTTTGGGCATCTACCAAAAACGAACATGCCGGACAACGCTCCACATAGGTACCCATTTTAGGCTTGTATTGCTCCAAGGCTTCCTTTAGATACATTGATGGCAAAGCAAAACCCAGATTATCACCACCTCGAATAATAAACGTATTCACCCCTATAATTTCGCCTTGCATGTTGACCAACGGGCCACCGCTGTTACCAAGATTGATGGCTGTATCTGTTTGAATATATTTCAACCCATTCATGACGCGGTCGCGGCGCGATACTACACCACGGCTGGTGGAATAATTTAGGCCGTAGGGATGCCCTACTGCCAATACCTGGTCGCCATCGTGCAGTTCGTCATAATTACCCAATTTGAGATTGGGCAATTCGTCCCAATCGGGCGCTTTGATAAAAGCGAGGTCATACTTACTATCCACAAACAAAACATCAGCCAGCTCTTTTCTGAACTTTTGTGTTTTGATTGTGACGCGGGCATAGTCCTTCACCACATGATGATTTGAAATTATCAGATTGTACTCCTTGAGGTAAAATCCCGACCCGGTAGAGCCGGGTGTGGCTATCTGAATGACACCTTCTTTGAAGTTTGATAAAAAACTAGCTCGTTGCATATTTTTCTTTTCTGAAGTCAAGTTTTGTTATTTCCATCAACATGGTTAGGCCGAAACTTTGCAAATTGGTATAATCAAAAGCTTCGGGATTAATATTGATCAGGGGATATCGATCGCGGTTTTCGTCATTTATAGAAGCGATTTTTTTTGCAATGGCCTCTTGATCAAATTGACCGGTTTGCTTGTCGTAGTAGCAGTCGGTATAGCCCATTGCCTGGTAGTAATCATTATGATTTACATGCATCATCACATCGAATAATTGTGTCGTCGGCTTTGGCAAGCTAAAGGAAAATTGTGAGTAGGCAATTGCATATTCCACCATTTCCATAACGATATCATCATGTCCGTTTTCTCGATACCACACAACGTTTTTCAGGGTGTTATGAATGGCTTCGATGACGTTCTTATAGTGAGTGGGCTTGGTGAGTGAAAAGGTATGCTTAGTGGTATAAAAATATTTTTCTGTTTCTTCATAATCCCATTGTTGCAACTCCTTTAATTTTCCCATCATCACCGCATTGCGCTCTATTGGCGTACTTTCCTGTATCATATTCCAGAATATTGAGTTGATTTCTTCCAACTTCTCTGTCAATCTCCCCTCGGGCAACAGAAGATAATCCAGTTTATAAATTAGGTTTAGTATCATGTAACTAATGCCCACCAAAAAAATATCAGCATTGAGGGCTTCAATGCGCTCAATGGTTTTATCTGTCCAATGCCTAAAAAAATCATACTTCACTTTTTTTTCTTTTTGGCTACATGGAATGATGTGGTCTATGCCGGCAGCTTCCAATACGCTAAAATCATCTACCAAAATATCATCTAACTTATCTGCTTGTATGCATAATTCCTTCAAGGCATAGTATAGCTTATATGGCGCTGCGGCTACAATATTGTTATAAATTTTCAGCTTTAATAAATCTTCTTTCAGATAAAACTTACTATAATAAAGGTCGAAATTTTCTTCCAATAGCTGACGCATAGCCGGTATAGAGCGTTTATTAAATTTGGCAATTGCCACGGATGCGCGTACGCAATTATTGTCTATCACACCCGTTATTTTTTTACTGCCTTGATAAATAGCAAAACAGGCACAATCAGCATCTTCATCAAACACAACATTGTCCAATTCATTATCGCGCAAATAGGTAAAAAAATGAACAATCGATTCACTATACTTTTTTTGGTCATAGCATTCCTTTGCTAATCTCCAAGCCTCTTGCTGTGCAGCGGTTTTGTTGTTGTCTGAGTATCGACCAAATATGGGTAAGTGCTTTTTTTCAGTCGTGTTGTTTTTTAGTGTAAATAGCTTATCAAACAATCCCATAATGCCCTAAGGTAAAACCAATTTTATCAGCAATAGATAAAGTTGTGTAAAATCTCTCGACCATATTCGCTCATATAACTTTCGGGGTGAAATTGTACACCAACGATTGGTAATTCGGTGTGCGCTATTGCCATCACCACACGGTTATTACAAAAAGCAGTTGGTTGCAGACTGGCGGGGCAATCTTCGGCTATAGCATACCAGGAGTGATACAAACCAACCTGAAATTGACGTGGCAAACGTTGAAATAATCCATCTTGCTGCACCACATTTATCTGACATCTTTCGCCGTGTTGCGGCTCTTGATACTGACGCAATTGCCCGCCAAAATGCTGTATAATGGCTTGATGCCCCAGGCAGATACCCAAACAAGGAATATGTGCAATATGCTGCTCTAGAAATGGCATTAAACCACCAGCCGCTCTGGGCAAATCCGGACCGGGAGAAACAATCATTTTATCATAAGTAGTTATGCTGATATGATGTAAATCATCATTTTTTACAAGATCAACCTGTACATCATCAAAGCTGCGCAGCAATTCAATCACGTTGTACGTAAACGAATCATAGTTATCTATGAAAAGGATTCTCAAAATTGGAACTTACTTTTAAGACACGAAAATAAGTTCAATTGTATACTCCTACCTTAGAAAAAATGGCTTCAGCCATGAATGCGCTTTCGCAGCAGCGGCAACCCTTTTTTTTTGTTGTTGACTTCTTGGGTACCCAATTTGAAATCCTTCCATTACACGAATTGGCATCACATGCTATCGAAGTTGACTTTACAGGTAAGCCTTCCTCCATGCCCGGTCTTACTTTACAGCCAACTTTCAATTCGATAGCAAGCTATACTAAGCAATTTGAACAGGTGATGCGCGAGATCCATTACGGCAATACTTACCTGTGCAATTTGACAACGGCCACCGCAGTGCAAACAGAGCAAGACTTACGTGAGATTTACAAAGCAGCCAATGCCAAATACAAAATACTATTCAAAAATCAATGGGTATGTTTTAGCCCTGAGACCTTTGTAAAAATTGATCATCGGGGCATTAGCTCGAACCCCATGAAAGGCACCATCAACGCCAACATACCAGATGCTGAACGCGCACTATTGAATGACCCAAAAGAAATTGCAGAGCATTACACGATTGTTGACCTTATCCGTAATGACTTAAGTATTGTTGCAAAAAAGGTGACGGTCCAAAAGTTTAGATACCTCAGTAAAGTTCAAACAGCCAAAGGTGACTTACTGCAGACCAGCTCGAAAATTGTGGGTGAGTTAGAAACTGATTACTTAGACAAAATAGGCAGCATATTCTGCGCCCTATTACCTGCCGGCAGCATCAGCGGAGCCCCGAAGAAAAAAACCATGGAAATTATACGTGCTACCGAAACTTATGACCGTGGATTTTATACCGGTGTGGCAGGTATATTCGACGGCACCAAATTGGACTCCTGTGTACTGATTCGGTTTATAGAAAAAACAACAACAGGAATGGTATATAAAAGCGGTGGCGGCATTACCAAATACAGTGATTTGCAAAAAGAATATCAAGAAGTAAAACAAAAAATTTATGTCCCTACTGCTTGAAAGTATCCGCATCGAAAACAAGCAATGGCACAACCTGAAATTGCATGAAGCCCGTATGATGCATGCCAGACAGCAGCTTTTCGGCATATCAGAAAAAATCGATTTGGCTGCAACTATTCCAATTCCGATTTCTTTAAGCAACCACCGATATAAATGCAGAATTTTATACGGCTTAAGCATTGAAGAGGTGCAATTCGAACGCTATTTCCATCGGAAGGTTTCTGCATTGCACCTTGTAAAAGATGATACAATTCGTTATGCTTTGAAGTTTGCGGATAGAGCTTGTATTACCCAACATACCGAAGGGTTACCGGAAGATGCCGAAATTATTATCGTAAAAAAAGGTCTATTGCGTGATGCCAGCTACAGCAATATCGCCTTATACAATGGCTTGGTTTGGCATACTCCAGCTTATCCTTTACTAAAAGGCACCAAACGTCAAGAACTGCTAAGCAAAGGTTTGCTTGTGCCAAAAGTTATTAAAGTGGCTGATTTCAGTAAGTATCAAAAAGTCAGTTTTATCAATGCCCTAAATGATCTGGAAGAACGGACCTACATACTAAAAGCTTGATGAAAGACGAAAAGCATGTACCTTTAAACTAGAATTTTATCATTATGAAACACGTAATTTCAGTCTGTCTATTTGTATTCTGTATTCAGCTATTGCAGGCACAGTCTTATCGAAAGACTGCATTTACAGCCCCTTTGAAGACGACAGTTTCTCTGGCCGACCCCAAGATTACAAACTATAGCCCCAAACTATTACATGTAGACCAACACCCCGTCCCTTTTGCAGAATATGGTAATCAAAAACAATTAGCCAATGCACAACGTGCCTTGATCCCTACATCGAATGCCAGCAATAAAACCTTGGGCAGTGCAAATAACCCAATTATCAGCAAAGGTTGGGCGGGTAACTTTGGCGGCATTCCGATGGATAATGATATCTGTGTGGCTAACAATGGCACCATCATCAGCGCCGTTAATTCCAACATTCGGGTTTATGATAGCAGCGGTAATTTGTTTTTGGCCCGCGATGTTGTTGATATGGATTCGGTGCTTGACATTTTTACACGTATTTCTGACCCAAGGTTGCTTTATGACCCCAAAACAGATAAATACATTCTCGTATGTTTTAGTGGTAGCAGAAGTTGGGAGAGTAATATTATCATTGGTTTTTCAACTACCAATAACCCCTTGGATGACTGGAACTTCTATACGCTAACGGGCAATCCATTTAATGATTCTACCTGGAGCGATTACCCCATTATCTCTATTTCAGATAAAGATCTTTTTATGACGTTTAATCAAATTCAGGATAATATTGGTTGGCAAACAGGTTTCAGGCAAAGTGTAATTTATCAGATACAAAAATCTGATGGCTATGCCGGCAATGCATTACAGTATACATTGTGGGATAGTATTAAATTTAACGGTGTGTTATACCGGAACATTTGCCCAGCCAAATATCAAGAAACGAATATGCCTGATGATATGTATTTTGTTTCGGTACGAAATATGGCTATGAGTAACGACAGCATTTTTATTTTACACATCGATAATTCACACCAATCAGGTGTGGCAACGCTTACACATAAAGTAGTCAAAGCCCCCCTGAATTATGGATACCCGCCCAATGTACCAATGAAAAACGGCGATTCACTCATGACAAATGATGGTCGGATATTGGCTGCTATTTACGAGAACGATCATATCCATTTTGGCACAAATAGTATGAACCCGGCCTTTAACAATGCCGGAGTTTACCTGGGCGAAATTCAACAGCCAAGCAGCGCCAATCCAAGCGTTACCGCTTCTATATTTTCGGATCTTGGTGTCGAATACGGATACCCAAGTATGGCATATATGGGTGGTCCGGGCTCAGAACATCGGGTATTATTTACCTTTTCGCACTGTTACACAGATAGTTTTCCGGGTGTGAGCGCTGTATACAAAGATGGGAGCGGCAACTACTCTGATGTACTTCGTATTAAAGAGGGCTCGGGCACATTCAATTATCTTTCTGGCGGACAAGAACGATGGGGAGATTACTCGGGTGTGCAAACAATGTATAACAATCCTAACGAAGCTTATCTCACAGGTACATATGCCAACGGCAATGCCTATCGTGCGTGGATTGCCAAAATAAACAACGCCGATTGGGCAGTAGGAACATCAACAATTCAAAAAGAGAATCAGCAAACCACCATTTTTCCAAATCCGGTAGAAGAACGTACCTTCAGTATCAGATTTAGCCTGGTTGAAAATGAGCAAGTAAAAATTAGTTTGTTGGATATACAAGGCCGTTTGATTAAAACGCTCATTAATCGTTCTTGTAACAAAGGCATCAACGAATTCTCCTTTAATACAGGATTATTAGTGAATGGTAATTATTTATTGCTTATACAAGGAGAGAAAGAAACCATTGCCACCAAGCAGCTACTTATTCGGTAAGGCTTAAAACGTTAAACGGCAAAACTCTCACCACAACCACAAGAGCGACTAGCATTTGGATTGATAAAATTAAAGCCTTTGCCATTCAAGCCATCGCTAAAGTCTAATTCTGTATTGACCAGATAAAGGAAACTTTTCAAATCACAAACAATTTTGATACCCTTGTCTTCAAAAACCTGATCAGCAGGCTGTGTTTCATTATCGAAATCAAGCTTGTAGCTCAACCCTGAGCATCCGCCCCCAACAACACTCACACGCACAAAGTAAGATGCATCGGCACCACTTTCCTGCATGAGCGACTGGATTTTTTCTTTCGCCTTGTCTGTTATATAAATGCCGTTTTCCTGAGCAGTTTCCATCGGTTTTTGCAGTTTAGTTTTTTAGAAGTATAAAAAACGGGCCACTAGTGCACAATTTTTTCTTCCAAGGCTAACTCCGGCAATCCGTTCTTTTTACGATAATCGTTTATTGCAGATTTGATTGCATCCTCGGCTAATACTGAACAGTGAATTTTGACGGGCGGCAAACTCAATTCCTCTACAATATCCATATTATCAATTGTCACTGCCTCATCAATTGTTTTACCTTTCAACCACTCTGTTGCCACACTTGAAGAAGCAATTGCCGAACCGCAACCAAAGGTTTTAAACTTAGCATCTTTTATCGTGCCGGTAGCCTCATCAACCTCTATTTGCAAGCGCATTACATCGCCGCACTCTGGAGCGCCTACCAAACCTGTACCAACCGCCTTGTTGTTTTTATCTAATGTTCCAACATTTTTGGGGTTGTTATAATGATCTAATACTTTCTCTGAATAAGCCATAAGTTTTTATAATTTGTTGACAAAGTTATATCTAATTATCAAGGCACCCAAAAAAAGCAAATCAGGACAATGTCACATTCTTCTTTATTTTGAAGCTATTAACAGCCCCTAATTCAATTGGTGAGCTGCGGATTAAAAACTATACATCATCATTTACCTTTAAACGCTGACACAAACAATCTGCCAAGAACTACTGCCCCATAAAAGCAAATTGGATAATATTAGCGCCCATTTGCAAGGCCTCCTTCCGTTTTTCAGAAGCATCATTATGTACTTCAGGGTCTTCCCATCCGTCATTTAAATCCGTTTCTACTGAGTAGAAACAACATAGCCTTCCCTGATAGATTAAGCCATACCCTTTGGGTGCTTTCTTATCATGTTCGTGTATTTTAGGTAGGCCATTATTAAAAGTATACTTCTGATGGTATACGGGATGCGAAAAAGGCAATTCAACCAATTCCAGTTCGGGAAAAACTTTTTTCAATGCCGGCCTGACATATTTGTCCATACCGTAGTTATCATCAATATGCAAAAAACCGCCGGAAATTAAGTAAGTGCGCAAATTGTCGGCCTCGGCTTCGCTAAATGATATTCGTCCGTGCCCGGTGGCAAACAAAATAGGATAATTAAAAATTTCGCTGCTACCGACCTCTACTTGAGCTTCTTGGAGTGAAAAGTTCGTACCCAATTGTTGATTAGCAAATTTTGCCAGATTCTTCAGAGCCGTAGGGTTGGCATACCAATCCCCGCCGCCGCCGTAAACCAACAATCCTAGCTGCATTTGCTGCCCCTTGCTAACTAAAGCAGTAAAAAGCAATAGAAAAATGAAAACAACTATTCGTTTAGGCATAACGCAGTAAAGTTACGGCAACCAATCCTGCTGTTTCGGTACGCAAGCGATTATTTCCCAAGTGTACACTCATAAAATTTTGTTGCAAGGCATTGGCTACCTCCGTTTCGGTAAAGTCCCCTTCTGGGCCTATTAAAATTAGGCTGCGCTGGTTTACTGCCATTTTTTTTTGTTGTAAGGCTTGGCGTGAAATTTCTGGAATGCAATGGGCGATATACCGTTGCTCGAAATCCATCGCTATCAACTGATTAAATGGAATTGGCTGATGCAATGTGGGCAAGTAGTATTGCTGGCTTTGTAGCATGGCTGATAAGATCTTCTTTTGAAAACGCTCCAATTTGCCACTTTTTTTCACTGTTCGCTCTGTAAGCATTGGGTAAATATGCCGTATACCTAACTCGGTAATTTTTTCAAGTAGCCACTCTATACGGGCACTATTCTTCGTAAACGATATACCAAGGCTGATATCAGGATTATGCTGCTCCACATGAACAATTTCTTTCACATTGACGGTACAATCTCGTTTGGTGAAAGCCATAATCTCTGCCACTGCCTTATCTCCATTTCCATTGGTAATTTCAAATTCATCACCCACTTGCATGCGCAATACCTGAATAATATGTTTGGCAGTATCTGAGGATAATACCATGCTGCCGGTGCTTATATGCTCTTCAAAAAATAATCGCATTTCTCTAATTCCTACCCATCCATAATGCTCCGCCAATTGTATTGATGGAGGCCCCCGTAACAGTTGCCAGCACGTTTTCTTCTTCGCGCCACCTTAAAGCTCCTAATAATGCCATAGCAATGGCTTCTTTGAAGTCAATCGTTAGTTTGTCGGCCTTTTCTACCTCCACATTGCGCAAGCCGCAATAATGTTTTATTCGCTTCATCAAATAATCATTATGCGCTCCACCGCCAGACACCAGCATTTTACCGGACTGCTTACAAGTATTCATTACCTGCATGGCAATATGCTCGGTCAATGTACATAACTGATCTTTCAATGGCAAACTACTTTGTTGAATAAGAGGCAACAGTACTTGCAGGCCATATTCGTTAGCCAACGATTTAGGTGGGGGTTGCTGATAGTAGTCCAAATTATTCAATTTGGCCAACAGCTCAACATCGCAACGACCACTTGCTGACAGCTGTCCTTCTGCATCATAAGCTAAATCTACGCTTTGCACTAATGCATTTAATACTCGATTTGCAGGCGCAACATCAAAGGCTATCACATGATTGTTTTCATGATATGCAATATTGGCTATTCCACCAATATTTAAAAAATATTCATACCCATTCCAAAGCAGTCTTTCTGCCATAGGCACTATAGGCGCACCTTGACCACCGCAAGCAACATCCAGATTGCGCAGATCGCTTATTACGGGCAACTGTAATACTGCCGCAATGCTTGCACCATCCCCTAACTGAAAAGTCATACCCATTTTCGATTGCCCATTTCTTAAGGGCTCATGAAATACTGTATGACCATGGCTGCATACAAAATGCACCTTATGATGCAGCTGATGTGACTCGATAAACAACTGAATACGTTGCCCAATGTAATGACCGAATTCGGCATGAAACTGCAACAACTCTTTGGCCGAAATGGTATGAAGCGACAAAAAACGCTTTTGCCAAGTTTCATCAAAAGCTTCGGTGGTTGCCGCTTCCAGTTCGTATTGCCATTTCCCGCCAGCTTCACTCAATACACAGTACACTATGTCTAAGCCATCCATCGAACTCCCACTCATACAACCAATAACTCTGTAAACCATATTGTAAAAATGGGGATTAATTTAGTTTTCGGTGTAATTTGGCAAGAAGAAAAATAACTATGATACACCACCTCGCGAAAGAAAACTCAATGCTGAAAATTTGGATGAATGAACTTCGTGATACTGAAGGGCAACTGGATCGTCTTCGTTTTCGGCGAAACATGGAGCGCATCGGCGAAATTGCTGCATTTGAGATCAGCAAAACGCTTGACTATGAACAAAGCATAGTCAACACACCGCTGGGCGAGAAGGAAACCGTGAAGCTAAAAAGTCAACCAGTACTTACCACCATTCTACGAGCCGGCGTGCCACTATTTCAAGGTGTGCTCAATTGTTTTGATAAAGCTGACTGTTCGTTTATTGCTGCGTATCGAAAACATACCACCGGGGATGATTTTACCATCGAACAAAAATATGTCACTTGCCCAGAGCTGGATGATAGGGTATTGATTTTGGCTGACCCCATGCTAGCCACTGGCGCGTCTCTCATCACAGCCTTGGATGAGTTGCGCACATATGGTAAGCCCAGCGAAATTCACATCATTTCAGTTGTTGCCTGTTCTGCCGGTATTGACCATGTACGATCTAAATGCCCCGAACTGAATTTCTGGATTGGAGATATTGATGAAGAACTCACCGCAAAAGGATATATAGTGCCAGGTTTAGGTGATGCCGGCGATTTATCTTATGGAAGTAAAATGCAGTTCTAATAATTTTTGACTGGGTTAAGGGTATTCTGTCAAATGAAAATCAGATACAACCACACCATATATATTCTGTTTCCATTGTTTTTTGAATGAGTCAGCAATTGGTTTCATAACTATGCTTTCGTAGCCAGTAAATGAAGAAAACTTCACCTTTACGTTCATTAGCAGCTTTTGGCTGAATGGATTTGTTACTTCAAGGGTTGTACCGCCAATTGGATCTTGGTAATATTTTATGACAATCGTTTTGATAGGTTCTTCGAGCTTTTCAACCTGTTTTAGCTCTAGTTGCCCTTGTTTTGCTGAAACGAGCTCCAGGTAATATGTCTCATCAAGAGCCAAATCTAAATTTTTGACACCCTCAGTCGAAGTTTGATAGTTGCCATAGGCTAAAGTATCCAACGAAAAACAAAAAACCATAAACAAGAGAAAAAGGCATACATACTGCTTCATCGGTAGTAAATCATTTGGTAAAATCTAAAGATACAAAAATACTATTCACTATTCCCTAACCCTTTATATAAAATAATAGCCGACCTTTGCGCGGCAAAAAAAGAGCTTTTGCCAACTGGTATTTTGGCCAATTGGAGATGCTTAAAAAATAATCTATAATGGAAATAAGAAATATCGCCATCATTGCGCACGTTGACCATGGCAAAACCACATTGGTTGATAACATTTTACATGCCACCTCGGTCTTTCGTGAAAATGAAGAATCTGGCGAATTAATCATGGATAGCAACGACCTCGAAAAAGAAAGAGGCATTACCATTTTTTCAAAGAATGCAGCTGTTGTATATAAAGGTGTGAAAATAAATGTGATTGATACACCCGGTCACGCCGACTTTGGAGGTGAAGTAGAACGAGTATTAAAAATGGCTGATGGTGTGTTGTTACTGGTAGATGCCTTTGAAGGACCAATGCCACAAACAAGATTTGTATTGGGCAAGGCTCTGGAACTCGGCTTGCACCCAATGGTGGTAATAAACAAAGTAGATAAAGAAAACTGCCGTCCAGATGAAGTTCACGATGCAGTGTTCGAATTGTTTTTCCAGCTTGATGCCACCGAAGAGCAACTTAACTTTCCAACTTTTTATGGTTCGGGTAAACAAGGTTGGTTCAATACCAGCAATACGCCTTGTGATGACATCCTACCGCTAATGGATGGCATTTTAGAATATGTGCCCAAACCAAAAACTGATGAAGGCACTTTACAATTACAAATAACCTCATTGGATTACTCTTCGTTTCTTGGTCGTATTGCAGTAGGCAAAGTGAGCCGAAACGTAATTAAAGAGGGACAGCAAGTATCCCTTTGCAAACGTGATGGCAGCGTTGAAAAGCACAGAGTAAAAGAGTTATACATCTTTGAAGGTATGGGTAAAAAACGTGTGGCTGAGGTGCATGCCGGCGATATCTGTGCAGTGGTTGGTATCGAAAATTTTAATATTGGAGAAACTATCGCTGACCTTGAGCTTCCCGATGCACTACCTATTATTGAAATAGACGAGCCAACAATGAACATGGTATTTGGCATCAATAATTCACCATTTTTTGGTCAGGATGGCAAGTACGTAACAAGCCGCCACATCAAAGATCGGTTGGATAAAGAGCTTGAGAAAAATTTAGCCTTACGTGTCGAAGCTACAGAAAGCGCCGATAGTTTTTTGGTTTATGGCCGCGGTATCATGCACTTAGGTGTACTCATCGAGACAATGCGCCGAGAAGGGTATGAATTAACGATTGGTCAACCTCAGGTAATTACTAAAATAATTGATGGTAAAAAATGTGAGCCATACGAAATATTGGTTGTTGATGTACCCGAAGAATTTAGCGGTAAAGTCATTGACCTGGTAACCCAGCGCAAAGGCGAACTACTTATTATGGAAAGCAAGGGGGATATGCAACACTTAGAGTTTGATATTCCGTCGCGCGGCCTAATTGGTCTGCGCAGTCAAATGCTGACGCAGACTGCAGGTAATGCCATCATGGCGCACCGTTTTAGTGAGTACAAAGAATGGAAAGGCGCTATCCCCGGCAGATTGAATGGCGTTCTAATAGCAAAAGAAAAAGGTAAAGCCACACCTTATTCCATGGATAAATTACAAGACCGAGGTCGCTTCTTTATAGACCCGGGTGTGGAAGTTTATGGTGGTCAAATTATTGGGGAAAACTCTCGAGCTGATGATTTAATTGTTAATGTTTGTGAAGCAAAAAAATTGACGAATCACCGTGCTAGTGGAGCGGATGATGCCTCACGCGTTGTAGTGAAAACAGAATTCACACTTGAAGAGTTCATGGAGTACATCGATGAGGATGAATGTATTGAAGTAACGCCAACCAATTTGCGCATACGCAAGATTGAACTAGACGCCAACGAACGCAAAAAAAGAAAGAAACAGCTCCAAGATAGCTAGTAGCCTTTCTCTCTACTAATTTCATTTTGGTGTCATTTATTTGTACCCAGTACATAATGTGCTTCATTTTGCCGTAACTTTAGCTTCATGAAAACGAATGTTATATTGCTCTGCTTAGGTGTATTCATCCTGGTTCTTAGTGGCTGTAGAAAAAAATTGGAGGATGCGCAGGTTGCCTTTAAGTTCGAACATTATGCCGGTAACGCAAAGATTACCGAAAACAGTGCCTTGATGTATACCAACGCTGCCGGCAACTATTACAATGTAACCTTATTGAAATACTACATCAGTAACATTCGGCTTGTGAAGGAATCTGGAGAGGAAATTGCATTAAACAATCATGATCTTATAGATGCGTTTGGCACAAACTACACTGACCTGGCAACTGTACCCGGTGGGGACTATGTGGCTGTCAAATTTCTATTTGGTGTAGAGCCTGCCAACAACACCAGTGGTGCACAATCAGGCGATTTAAACCCATCGCTAGGAATGTTTTGGTCATGGAGCTCAGGCTATATTTTTTCAAAACATGAAGGACGTTTTATAGATAATAATAATGTTGAGCAAAACCTCGAATATCATCTTGGCAGACAACAAATGGCTACCGAGCTTGAGGTGCCCATCAATACACTTGCTATCAATGGCTCAAACAAAGAAGTTCGCCTGCGATTCGATCTCAACAATATGTACAACAGCCCTATTATTGATTTTAACTTAGGCTCTACAACCCGACACAGCAGCCCGGCATCAGATACACAATGGATGGACGATATGAAAGCCAACCTTGGTGATGTTTTCAGTTTTCTGGCAATTACTGATTTGTAAAACCATAGGCAAAAAAACAATCCATTATTAATCTTCCTACACTCTAAATTCTTGACTGCATTTAGCAGTACACATAGCATGCAAATGAATTGATAGCTTTCGCAATTAACTGAGGGTCCAACCGAATGCCCCTTACTTTTAACATTAGGATTCTGATGAAGCGCAAAAACATTTTTATATTTGCGCTATGCTTCGCAAAGCTTTGGCATTAATGTTGTTTACATTGTTTAGTTTGGGCACTTTTGGTGTAACCATCGAGCAACACTTATGTTGCCATACCAATAGTAGCGAGAAAAACAAGAGCCACTGTAATGATGACGAAAGTTGCTGTGATAACAAAGAAGATTGCTGCGATGAAATTATATCGACCATAAAAATAGCAAAGGACTTTACACAACAAACAAAACAAACGACTCATTCTACCCAATGGATCGCAACAAACCCCACTTATATCCAGTTATCAGGACCGATAAGCTTTTTGTGTCCTGCCATAACTATAGCACCATACTATTTTTCACCACCTCCCCTCGATATTCAAACATTGTATTGTTCGTTTTTGATTTGATCTAGGATAAGAGTATTATCCTAACCATCAATCTATTCTTTTATTGATAAAAAAGAAACAACAAAAACAATGAAAAATATTATCGGCATAATAATGTTATGCATGTGTAC
Organism: uncultured Chitinophagaceae bacterium; assembly: GCA_964409905.1. Taxonomy (GTDB): domain Bacteria; phylum Bacteroidota; class Bacteroidia; order Chitinophagales; family Chitinophagaceae; genus JAGNRR01. The sequence continues at coordinate 140,966 of CAYPET010000001.1, forward strand.
AAGTATCTTGACAGCACAAGATTCTAGCAGTACAACAAAGAAAAAGCGAAGACTAAAAACAGTCAGCGTTAAAGGTGAGACCAATGGCAATTTCGTAAATAGTCAAAACGTCATTAAAATAGAGCGCCTTGATGCGAAAGAACTAAAGAAAAACGCCTGCTGCAATCTAGCCGAAAGTTTTGAAAGCAATGCCTCCGTAGAAATAAGCAGCACCAATGCACTTTCGGGTGCCAAACAAGTTGAAATGCTCGGATTACAGGGTACTTACGTGCAAACCTTAATCGAACTTTTACCGCATGTAAGAGGAATTAATTATACCTATGGATTTAATAACATTCCGGGACCATTTGTTGAATCCATCTATATAAACAAGGGTCCAGGAAGTGTAACCAATGGCTTTGAAAGTATGACCGGACAGATAGACGTGGAGCTTATTAAGCCTGCTCAGTACAAACCTTTGGTACATATCAACGGATATTACAATAATTTTTCACGTAGCGAAATCAACCTGAATACCGGCATCCGGCTTTCTGATGAACTCAGCACTCTATTTGCTGCACATGGCAGTCAAATCACCAAAAGAAACGATGTCAATCAAGATGGGTTTATGGACATTCCGTTGAACAACATGTTACATCTAATGAACCGTTGGAAATATGATGGCAACCGTACCGAGAGTATGATTATGGCCATATATCATAACAGCAATATCCATGGCGGTTCTATGACGTATGATTTTAACAAGCAAAACATAGAACAGAATAACCTATACGGTATTGATGTGCAGTCAGAACGATTGGATGTGTTACACAAAGCAGGTTACGCCATCAAACAAGATCGTACTAAAAGTATCGGCATTCAAAGTTCCTTTAGCACCCACAATACAAACGCTCAGTATGGTCGCTCTAATTACAACGGCTACCAAAAAACATTTTGGAGCAATCTGATCTATCAAACAAACTTTTTGGGCGATGATAATGAACTGCGCCTTGGAGGTGGTTTAATAAGTGATATCGTGCATGAAGAATTTCAAACGGTACGGCAAAATCGCACAGAGACTATTGCTGGGGTTTACGCTGAATACACAAATCATGACATTCAGAATACGACCCTGCTGCTTGGCCTGCGAGGAGACTACAACTGGCGCTTGCAAAAAGGATTTTTTACACCGCGTCTTAATGTGTTATATAAAGTAAATGAAGCCTTCTCTGCTCGTTTGAGTGGCGGCAGCGGCTTCAGAACTCCCACCATTTTTGCCGAAAATACTCGCTTTTTTGCATCGTCGCGCAACGTGTTTATACAACAAAACCTACAACCCGAACAAAGTTGGAATTATGGCCTGAACCTAACCTATAACTTCAACCAAAGTAATAAAGACAGTCGATTAAGCCTTGATATATTCCGTACTGACTTTACTAGTCAGGTAGTGGTAGATTTTGACCGTTCACCTCAGGAAGTACATATGTATATGCTACAAGGCAAATCTTATGGATGGTATGCGCAAGCAGAATACTATTACGAAATCCTGCCAGACCTTGACCTACGATTGGCCTATAAATTTAACGAAGTGCGTGCTACCCAAGATGGCATTCTTCGAGAGCGCGTGTTTAATCCAAGACATCGGGCGTTATTTAACCTTGCGTACGAGACCCGAAATAAAAAATGGAATTTTGATTTTACAACCCAATGGACAGGCGAGCAGCGGCTTCCCGATTTTTCGAAAAACCCTGAAAATATGCGACCCCAATCCGGAATGTACTCGCCAGACTTTTTCAGACTATTAGGTCAGGTAAGTTGGAAAGCACATCGTGATATGGAGATTTATATGGGAAGTGAAAACATAACCAATTTTCGTCAGCATGATTTAATCATTGGTGCCAATGATCCCTATGGGCCTTTTTTTGATGCAGGCGCTGCCTGGGGCCCGGCTATGGGGCGACTCTTCTATGCTGGCTTCAGATATACCCTTAACAAAACAGTTGAACCTATTTTAACGGCAAACAAAATTGTAATTGAAAAAATAAAAGTAAATGGCGTATGTGGAATGTGTAAAGACCGGATAGAAAAGACACTTAACAAACTGCCCGGTATAAAGTATGCTAGTTGGGATGAATATCTAAAAGAACTAGTTGTGCGATATAACCACACCAAAGTTACAAATGATGCAATACAACAACAAGTAGCCCAAATAGGGCATGATACCGAAAAATACAAAGCCAGTGATGCAGCCTATAATGCCCTGCATGCGTGTTGCAAATACCGCGACCAAAACATTATTGAAGATCATAAGTAGTAAAAAAAGGAGTCGTGTCGACTCCTTTTTTTAATTGATATTATCGAGGCATGTTTATTTAATAACACCGAGTTCCTTACCAATTTTGGTAAATGCCGCTACGGCTTTTTCAAGTTGCTCCCTACTATGAGCGGCACTAAGTTGTACCCGAATGCGGGCGTTCCCTTTTGCCACCACCGGATAGAAAAATCCAACTACATATATCCCTTCGTTCAATAAAGCATCAGACATTTTCTGAGCCAATACGGCATCATAAAGCATAACCGGTACAATTGGATGATTTCCGGGCTTCAACTCAAAACCGGCGGCTGTCATAGCTGAGCGGAAGTAGTTTGTATTTTCTTCCAACTTGTCACGCAGTTCAGTAGTCTCACTTATCATATCCAGCACAGCTATGGATGCCCCCACAACAGCTGGTGCAACAGTATTCGAAAACAAGTATGGTCTGCTCTTTTGACGCAACATATCAATCACCTCTTTGCGACCGGAGGTGAAGCCGCCACTAGCGCCACCTAATGCTTTGCCCAGCGTACCAGTGATAATATCTACCTTGTCCATAACGCCACATAATTCATGTACACCACGTCCTGTCTTACCCATGAACCCACTAGAGTGACATTCATCAATCATCACAATGGCATCATACTTTTCGGCTAGGGCACAAATCTTATCCAATTGCGCAATGGTGCCATCCATGCTAAAAACGGAGTCGGTTGCAATCATTCTGCTACGCGCATGCTGCGTAGCCTTCAATTTTTCTTCAAGGTCGGCCATATCATTGTGCTTATATCGATGTCGTTCTGCTTTGCACAATCGAATTCCGTCAATGATAGAAGCATGGTTTAGTTCATCCGAAATAATGGCATCTTCTTGTTCCAACAATGGTTCAAATACACCGCCATTTGCATCAAAAGCTGCGGCATACAGTATAGTATCCTCTGTGCCTAAAAATTCGGACAATTTTCTTTCAAGCTCTTTATGTATATCCTGCGTACCACAAATAAATCTTACTGAACTCATTCCATATCCACGACTATCTATGGCTTTATGAGCAGCTTCTATGACCTTCGGGTGTGAGGATAACCCCAGATAATTATTCGCACAAAAATTCAATACCTCTTTACCATTTGCAATGATTTGTGCCCCTTGCACGGTGGTAATCACTCGTTCATTTTTGTATAAACCTGCAGCCTTAATTTCGGCTATTTCAGCGGCCATTCGTTTTACCAGCTTTTCATTCATATTCTAATTTTTTGTAACACAAAAGTAATATAAACTATGGCAAGCTGATTTTTTCAATCATTGTTATCCCATCATACTATCGAGGAAAAGGAGTTTACTCATTAAGAGCAGATAGATTATTTTTACTACTATGTATATCAACAAAAGTTTTCCGCTACGGAGCATCCTCAACTTTGCAGGTTGGCATTTTATTTGGCTCACACTTTGGACTGTAGCAGCCGTCTGCTTTACGAAGTACTTACATTACCTAAAGTTTGAAGGCTTTAAAGTGCCCTGATTGCCTGTATCGGTTATCGGCACGGCGGTAGCCTTTTATGTTGGCTTTAAAAATAATAGTGCTTATGACAGACTTTGGGAGGCGCGGAAAATTTGGGGTGGCATTGTAAACAGCAGTCGCATGTGGGCCACATCCGTTATTGGTTTTGCTACTACCCAATTTGCACATGAAAAAATAGGCAACCAAGAAGTACTGGAATATCGAAGAAAGCTAATCTACAGGCACATTGGTTGGTTGTATGCGCTCCGCAGTCAATTATTGATACCGGCAACTTGGGAACACATCAACCAAAACAAACATATGCGCCGAACAACACAAGCGCGTTTCGACTCCTGGGGGGGTGGGTTTATTCAATGACGAAATCACTAAAATTGAATTGAGCCACTATCTGCCAGCAGAGGAATTAGAAAAAATGATTAATGCACAAAATACAGCCACCCAAATTATCCATGCACAATCAGAATGCCTAAAAGAACTGCGACAAAAAGGTATCATTGAAGATTTTCGTCATATGGAGTTACAGAGTATATTGAACGATTTCTACACCCTCCAAGGACAATCCGAACGAATTAAAAAATTTCCTTTACCCCGTCAGTATGGCCAAGGCAGCCAGATTTTCATTGGCATATTTATATTTCTGCTGCCATTTGCCATGGTCACTACCTTTCATGATTTAAGTGAATGGGGAGCCTGGATATCCATCCCATTTTTAGTAATAATAGGTTGGGTGTTTGTGTTCTGGGAGTTGATTGGCGATTACTCTGAAAATCCATTTGAGGGCTTGGGTAATGATATTCCTATGCTGGCCATTTGCCGCAGCATAGAAATAGACTTACGCGAAATGTTGGGTGAGGAGGACCTGCCATCTGCTATAGCAGCGCGTGACGGGGTGCTAATGTAGATACTAGTTCAAATAACGCACTGCTAATACCCCATCGATTGCCTCTATCTTTTTTAAGAGTGATGGATCAACATCACTGTCAACATCGATGATATTATACGCAATACCACCTCGATGTTTATTGAGCATATCCGAAATATTAATATTCGTATCGGCTAGTACGTTGGTTATTTGATGTACCATTTTGGGTACATTCCTATTGGTAATCGTCAGTCGCCGAGTACCACTCCTTGCCAGATGGGCTTCGGGAAAATTTACTGAATTGCGAATGTTGCCATGTTCTAAAAACGCTTTCATTTGCTCTATTGCCATCATTGCGCAATTATCCTCTGACTCGGGGGTAGAGGCCCCTAGATGCGGCAGACAAATGACGCCCTTCTGATGTACTAGTTTTTCATTGGGGAAGTCTGTAACATAAGAGGCCACAATATTTTGTTGCATTGCATCCAGTAAATCATCATCATGAACTAAGGGCCCACGTGAAAAATTCAAAATACGCATGCCTGTTTTCATATTGTTGAATTTTTCTTTACTTAAAAAATACTTGGTTTCGTCTAATAATGGAAGATGCAGTGAAATATAGTCTGCTTTAGAAAATAAGGAGGAGAGTTGCTGTGCGCGTTTGACATTCTGCGATAACTTCCATGCACTATCCACAGATATGTATGGGTCGAACCCGATCACCTTCATACCTAATGCATCAGCTGCATTTGCCACCAACATACCAATGGCACCCAAACCAATCACACCAAGCGTTTTGCCATATATTTCAGGGCCCTTAAAACTGACTTTTTGTTTTTCTACCTCCGTCTCCATATCAGCTCCCTGATATGATTGCAACCACGAAAAGCCTGGTGCAATACCACGAGATGCCAGAAATAAACCACAAATCACTAACTCCTTTACAGCATTAGCATTTGCCCCCGGCGTGTTAAATACAGCTATCCCTCTTTCGGTGCATTTTTCTATCGGGATATTGTTTACCCCGGCGCCGGCACGAATAATAGCCTTTACACTATCAGGCAATGTGACATCATGCATATTTGCACTACGTATAAGGATGGCATCCGGTGATGCGATACTTTCGCCAAGTTGGTATTGCGGGCCTAGGCTGTCTGTGCCGATGGTGGCTATATTATTGAGTATTTGTATTTTAAACATGTTGCAGGTTTTCTTTTTCGAATGTTTCCATAAACTCCACTAAAGCTTCTACTGCTTGCAAACTGATGGCATTGTATAAAGAAGCACGCATACCACCAACAGAGCGATGCCCTTTGAGGTTCACAAAACCTGCTGCTGTGGCGGCCGTAATAAACTTATCATCCATTGCCGGATTGCCCGTCACAAATGGGATGTTCATAATGGACCGATCTGTGCCTTCTACCGTTGACCGAAACAGTGAGGACTGATCTAAAAAATGATAAAGATGGGTTGCCTTTGTCCGATTAATTTGTTCTATTGCTACCACACCACCCCTTTCAAGCATCCAATTATAGATAAGTCCTGCAATGTAAATGGCGTATGTTGGTGGGGTGTTGTACATCGAATCTGCTTTGGCGTGAAATTCATAGTTCATCATGAACGGTGTAAAATCCAAAGCATGACCCAATAAGTCTTTTCGGATGATGACCACAGTTAATCCAGATGGCCCCATGTTTTTTTGTGCACCTGCATAAATGAGTCCAAATTGGGTAACATCATATTGCTGCGCCAAAATGTTAGATGACATATCGGCAACAAGCGGTATGCTTCCAGTATCGGGCAATGTGCTGTACGTAGTGCCGTAGATGGTATTATTGGTTGTAATATGTACATAGGCCGCATCTGGGCTAAACGTCAATTGATCTAGTGACGGAATATATGCGTATGCTTTGTCTGCCGAACTGGCTACCACCCGGATATTGCCATAGCGCCGAGCCTCTTCAATAGCCTTTTTCGACCATAGGCCGGTATCAATATAATCTGCTTTTCCTGTAGTACCAATCAAGTTCAATGCCGTCATGGCAAATTGCATTGATGCACCACCTTGCAAAAAAAGAATTTCATACTCCGTTGGCACTTGCATCAACAAGCGTAAGTTATTCTTAGCGTTATTAAAAATTTCCTGATAGACGTCTGAGCGATGACTCATTTCCATTACGCTCATTCCTGTACCACGGTAGTCAAGCATTTCATTTTGTGCAATTTCTAAAACTGCTGTAGGCAGACTTGCTGGTCCGGCTGAAAAATTATATACTCGTGCCATAATGAGGGGACATTGTTTAGCAGCGAATTTCACATTATTTGTTTGAAGTAACCCCTCAGTCCACGTTTTATTTTATTATACGCAACGACTATGGGTTTGGTCTGTAGGTTCCGATAGCCTTTATTGGTGCATGAAAAAAATTTAGTACACCCCCTCAATACTAAGTGATACAACCTGTACATTAGCCAGATAAAAAGGGTCCCCTCTGTTACCAGGTGTTCAAGAAGTTCATCAATGAAAAAACTGATACTAAGTCGTATACTTCCGTTAACCATTATTTCTATGGCTATCATCACAAAATGGTGGTATGCCATCCCCCTCGACGCACCAGATACGCTTTTTTACGGCTTTCCTTTTCCTTTTGTTGGTGAGGGTTGGCATACTTCTCTTTCACTGCAGTTTTTCATAATCGAATTTGTCATTGACTTTTTTATGTACTTCTTGGTATGGTTTGCCTTTTTTTTCTTGGCAAATCGTGTTTTACGGCAGCCCGCAATACTAAATAAACGATTCACATTAATGAATTGGATTATTGCCGGGGTCGTTATACTCATCGCCTCCTTTATCACTGCCGAGCCAAATAATATTTATTATACACACCGACCATATGAAATGGAAATATTAGACGCTGGATACCAATTTGTGTGGCAAAATAAAAAGCGGCCAGACTATTATCACTATAAACCCAAGGCAGACACCTTGAGACAAGCTGAGTAATTATAAAGAATTACGCAAATTATCATTCCTTCAATTTGCATGGACATTGAGCTTTCGGACTATCCAGCTAACTGTTTATTTTATATCAGCAACAGTTTACGTTTAATGCCCTTCTCATTACAGCCTTCCGATAATTTTTCGTTTATAGTAAAATATCTGAAAAAGTGATCGTGCCAGCATAAAAGCAATCATGCCAAGCCAAACAGCATGACCCGGATATGCAGACTGAAAAAGATAAAAAACCAAAAAGAAACTTATGACTGAAAAAAACATGGCGTTGCGCAATTCTACAGAGGCTGTAGCTCCGCCATAAATACCATCCCACACAAAAGCTAAAGCCCCACAAATTGCTACCAATGCCAACCAGATGTAGTATGGTCGGGCAATCAAAATCAAAGCAGTGTTATCTGTAAAAATGCGCATGCACAAATCTCCAAATAATAAATAGAGCAATGCAAACAAACAACCAAAACCTAAACCATAGTATAACGTGCGGCGTACTACTATCTTAACCTTTGACAATGATTGTGCACCGATATGCCTACCTACCAATGCCTCAGCAGCATAGGCAAAGCCATCCACACTGTAACTCATAAAGTAAAAAAGTTGTAATAAAATTTCATTAACGGCCAGATACTGTTCACTAATACCTGCGCTGTAATTGGTAAAAAAACTAAAGACAAGTATCATCCCAATATTGCGCAAAAACATATCACGGTTTACATTTAAAAATCGCTGCATAGCCAGCAACCTAAAAGCACTGCGTTTCATTTGAAGAAAAACAGCTTTCTTATGCCGATATAGCAAAATACTAAATGCCAGCAGCAAAGCAGTATATTGAGCAACCACGGTGCCTATAGCCACACCTTGCACGCCCATATCACAGTGCATAACAAGGTACCAGCTTAAAAAAATATTTATCACATTGGCCACAATAGTTAGTGCCATTGGGGCTAAAGCGTTTTGCATACCAAAAAACCACCCCCTAAAGGCAAAGAGTGTGATCACAGCTGGAGCGGCCAAAATTCGGATGCTGAAATACTGGTACGACAGGTCTTTAACTTGTTGCGAACCATTTAATAAAGAATATGCAACCCTCCCAATAGGTACATGAAGCAATAGTAACAGCAACCCAAAAAACAAACCAATACTAAATGCCTGAACAAAATAGCGATAGGCCGTTGGCAGATCACCCGCACCATATGCTTGAGCCGTTAGACCCGTAGTGCCCGGGCGCAAAAAACCAAACCCCCAATATAGAATATTGAACACAACGCCGCCCAGCGCAATAGCACCGATATAGGCCGGATCATCCATCCGGCCCATGAGCGCAGTATCCACTATGCCCAATAAGGGAATGGAAATATTCGAAATAATATTCGGTATAGCTATGCGAAATATTTCTTTGTTGAGATTGATAATGCAAAAGAAATGAAAGTATCCCAACCTCTCGGCATTAAACCTCAAAATGTAAACACATAATCGAGACGCCTTTATCTTTATGCTCATGAAAATGAATCAGCATGGTATCATTATGGCAGCTGTGGCACTCCTATTGCTGGCACTGCTTGCGTTTAATGCCATTCAGCCACTGCGGGCCGAGGAGCCTCGTCGGGCACTCGTTGCATATGAAATGCTCAACGATGGCAACTTCATTAACCCTCATTTACACGGAGAGAATTACTACAACAAACCACCCGTTTACAATTGGCTTATAGCAGGCTCAATGAAAATGTTTGGTACCGGACCTGGTGCAGCTCGCTTGCCTGGGGTGTTGAGTTTTATATGCATTGGGCTATTAATTTATTTCATTTTAAAAACCCGTCTTGACAAGCAACAAAGTATGCTTACAGCTTTTGCTTTTCTAACATCGGCAGAGTTACTATTTTATGGCACGATCAACACGGCCGAAATTGACATTTTTTATGCATTGATTACCATGTTGCAGGTGGGATGCATTTTTTGGTTTCACGAAAAAAACGACTACCTAAAACTTTTTGTTTATTCCTATTTATTTATGGGTATTGGTTTTTTAACCAAAGGTATTCCTTCACTTGCGTTTCAGGCTATCACATTGGTGGCATATCTCGCACAGCAAAGAAAGTTTGTCAAGTTATTTAGCTGGCAACATGCTCTTGGCATTTTTTTGGGTGTAGGTATTATCGTGTTTTATCTGTTCCTGTATTCTAAAGAAGCTGATGTGGCCGGTTTTCTAAGTCAACAGTTCAAAGAATCCTCACAACGAACAGCAAATGAATATGGCCTGAAAGATGTTGTTCTTCAGTTATTTCGCTTTCCCATTTTTTTATTCGAAAAACTATTACCCTGGTCACTTTTTGCAGGCTTCTTGCTGCTTAAACCCGTCAGGCAATTTCTTATGAAAGACAAGTTATACAATTTCATGATGGTTTTTTTATTAGCCAATATAATTATTTATTGGACAGCCCCAGATCCAAGAGCGCGTTATCTCTACATGTTCTTCCCGTTTATTATTGCATTGCTTGTGGCTGCTGCATATCATAGTAATTGGGCAAAGTCCCGCTATGCTCAAGTGCTGGAAAAAGTTTTTATTGCCACTTTAGCCTTAGCTGGTCTTGGGGTAATTGCCTTGCCTTTCGTTTTTCATATTGCTTCTGCATTCAATATTTTAATTGCGCTCTTATGTTCTGCAGGACTCTTTTTTCTGGCATACCGCTATTACCATAGCCAACACCAAATTGGCTCACTGTGGTTCTTGATAACCGGTATGATCATTGTACGCATTGCTTATACAGTATTTGTACTGCCGCATATTTCAAAAATTATTGTAGAGCAACAATATCTCAACATCACCAAATCGATGCTGCGTATTGCAAATCAAAAACCTATTTATCTGACAGGCACCTGTGAATATGCCAAGCCGAATATTAGCCTGTTGGGCCATACGATATACAAACATTGGTTTAGAATTCCACCCACCATCCCCTATCAAATACCGTATAACTATGCGCATATTGCTAACCGGATTATGTATTATAAGGAGGCGCCGCGTGACACAACGGCCATCTACCTGGCCTTTGAAGATAGTGTGGCCGACAGCACGATACAAAAGGTTTACTATCGCTTTGAAGCTGAAAATGTAAAACGGAATATGATTTTGTTTAGCCTGAATGTTCCCGCTGCTTCAAGTCCTTAAGTTCAAGCCACCCTTTTTCAAAAACCCAACGCTTTGAAAAATAGTTAATAAAAAACTTGCACCCCATAACGAATAGTTTGGTAAGAATGAGATAGCGTGCAAATAAAGGAAAACGTGCCAATGTACTTATCAGGAAACCACCCAATAGTAAAACCAATAATGAAAACACTATTGATAACCCAAAGGCTGCATACTGATTTCGTTTTAATTCAAACACCATTCTTTTTTGCAATACAAAATTGAGGAGCATGCCAACAAAGCCGGCAATTAATTCTGCTTTAAAGACTGGTAGAAATTTGATGAGCACAAAAGTGAATAACATTAAATCAACTAAAGAGGCAATAGCCGATGAAAAGCCAAACTTGACCATCGATATACCCAAAGATTTAAACCAGCTACTGTTCATTGAAAAAAGGATGTACTGTTATGGTTATGAGCATAATCATGTTTATAAACAAACTCTCTATCAAATATGTACACCCAAACAAAATGGTGCGTATTCATGAAACATCAAATGGAAGACATTACTCATCCTCTTTGCCTTTAAAACCTTTTAGAGCAAAAAACATGGCCAGAATAAATATGGCACTTATAATAAACGCAAATGACCCAACAAACTCAATCATCTTTATCATTAATTATAAGTTTTAAATAAATACCAAAACCTAGTATGGAGGGCACCCACAGCCCTATGAATAACGCTTCATATGTATAATCGAAGAAGAAAAGTACTTCCGACACAATGAGCGAAAGAAAAGCTGCAAACAACAGAAGTTTATCTGTAATGGTGAAGTTTCTAAACATGTTGTTGTATTGATTAATGTCGTTTATCGGTGGTGAAACTAATAATATTTTGGCACAACAGCAACTTAGAAATAGTAAACAGCCACCAAGCAGCGAAAAATGAAAAGGCAACACTAAACAAATTTTAAATTCTTTGTACTGGTGCACACATTACATCAGATTTTTTATGTTCTCAATAATCCCGTATATCTTTATCCGTTACATGAAAGTAGCCGACGAATCATTTTGGTCTAATAAATGGTCAGCCAAAGAAACGGGTTGGGATATTGGCGCACCTTCTTCGCCTATCAAGGCCTATATAGATCAACTGAACAATAATGAAACACGCATCTTAATACCAGGTGCCGGGAATGCCTACGAGGCAGAATACCTTTTTGCAAAAGGCTTCCAACATGTTTTTGTTTTGGATATCGCCAAAGAACCATTGGAAGCTTTTAAATTGAGAAACCCAAGTTTCCCTGGCAACCAACTCATGCACGGTGATTTTTTCGATCATAATGGCCAATATGATATCATATTGGAGCAAACCTTTTTTTGTTCTTTTGAGCCACGTGAAGCGTTTAGAAAAGCTTATGCAAAAAAAGCGGCTGAATTACTCCGCCCAGGTGGCAAGCTTGTTGGTTTATGGTTCAAGCACACATTGGACCCTGCAGGACAACGTCCGTTTGGCGGGAGTAAAGAAGAGTACGAAACATATTTGCTTCCCTATTTTGAAATTGTTTGCTTTGAAGATTGTTTTAATTCCATTACCCCACGATCGGGCAATGAACTATTCGGCATTTTTAGAAAAAAATAAATGTCTAGGAATACGTCAAGCAGTACAATAGCTTCAAATGAAAAGTAGGCTTCGAGAAATACTATCTAGGTTGCGTCAGATGCTAAAAAAAAGCTACCCCAACAACCATCATCAAGCATTGTCCATAATACCCTATTACTCTTATGCTAATCAAAAGCAGGCCATCATAAGAGGTAGAGTGATAGAAGACATGATGCTTGTTGCGAAAGAACATAATAGTCGCTGGGAAAATTTTCAGAATAACCTTAAGCGAATGACCATTGATAAGGCAAAAGCGTGTCCTGTGAAGTTAGTCTTTCAAGATACTACTTATCATTGCCTCACAGATGATCATGGTTTTTTTTCGTTTGATATCCCCGTCTTGCCGACAAGCTCGGAGTTCACTGGTTTGGTAATACTTGAGGCAACTCTCAGCATTTCGCAAGAGCCGAATGATACGGCGAATAAGACTGTTCTGGTAAGCATCGTAAAGCCGCCAACCGTTGCGAAATTCGGTATCATCACCGACATCGACGACACGATATTACAATCACACGTTGATTCTTTTTTAAAGCTCCGATTACTGTATGAAACATTTTTTAAAAATGCGGCCGAGCGAAAGCCATTCGAAAATATTGATGGTGTGCTAACAAGGTTAATCCGGAATGAAAAGGGTATTGAGCAAAACCCGATTTTTTATATCAGCCATAGTCCTTGGAATTTATATGGACCCCTGCACAATTTCTTTACAAAGAATCAAATTCCGATGGGGCCCTTTTTTCTGCGTGATTTTGAAGCAAAATGGAGTGATAAAAAATATGAATATGAACATCATAAATTAGTATCCATATCTCACTTGTGCGAATTATACGAGTCTTTACCATTCATATTAATAGGCGATGCCACAGAAAACGACATAGACATATATACTCAAATAGCCAGAAAATATCCAACCCGCATCCTCCATATTATTATACGGGCTACAGAAAATGAACAGCATAATATTCGTGTAAAACAAATTATAGCGCAACATGATGATTTATCTATACACCTGATTCATCATTCCGAAGAAATAATCAATATTATCTTTCCTGCTTCAACATCAAGCATACCATCATTATGAAAAATAACCACTCTATTAAACAGATTACCATCTTCTGCGGAAGCAGTGACGGCAACCTGAATAGTTACCAAAAAGAAGCCTACAAGTTGGGAGCTACTCTTGCACAAAACGGAATCGGAGTAATTTATGGTGGTGCAAAAATTGGGCTAATGGGCGCTGTTGCTCAAGGGGCGCTGCATCATGCAGGACATGTGACAGGTATCATACCATCGTTTCTTTGCAAAAAAGAGGTTACTCATGAAGGTCTATCTGAATTGATCATCGTAGAAAGTATGCATGCCCGTAAAATGAAAATGCACGATATGTGTGACGGCTTCATTGCTATGCCGGGCGGCATTGGTACCTTGGAAGAACTCTTTGAAATACTGACTTGGGCGCAGTTAGGTCGCCATCAAAAACCAATTGGCATACTCAACACAGAAAACTACTATGATACGCTGCTCCATTTCATGGAAGAAATGATTGCCCGTAATTTTGTTCGTCCTGTCAACAAAGAGCTTTTCATTGTGGAACGTGATATTGACATTCTACTTCAAAAAATGCGAGACTACCAAGCTCCTGAATTGCCGCGATGGATGAAAGAAAAACAAGAGTAGGAGACCGGATGCTGATTAGTCAGTCAACTCTACAATAACTTCATTGCGTCTGTCAACGAGATCGTAGGGTGGGTTATAACCAAAAAAGTAAAACCGACCGGTATGTTTTATTCCTTCTTTTTTTAGTGCCTCCATGAGCTTGTCTTTATATTCAGCAAGTCGTTCGTTGTTTGCCCAACCACTAAATCGAATAGCCGCTACTTTTTTGGCAGGTACTTCTTTAAAGGCAATATCCGCGCTATTTGGAGTTGGCAAATCTTCTTTTTTCCATTCCTTTGGCACCATAAACATCATTGTCATACTGTCATCCAAGGTCATGGCAACTGGAGTTGTCATGGCAATTTTTTGATTGCTCTCGTTTCCACCGAAAATATATCCTGCCAGCTTTCTAAAACCCTGTCCTGAAGCTTGCTTATAATCATTTGTTGGTAAGGTTACCGCAGTAAACAATCCTGCCTCATACTGCCTGATTTCGAACGTCTCATACTTTTTAATAAGTTGGTATTTATAGCTCTCAATGCTTTTTCTGCTGTTAATGGCAAATAATCGATAGAAGGCTACCAGGCAAATGGAACCTATCACTACCGCAAATAATATTTTCATGTGTAAATATTGTTTAAATTTAATCCAGCAAAATTAAACATTATAAATCGCCATGGCCGTTAAGGTTTATGTAAAGTAATTAAATCACTTGCACTAACAAACGATTACAAACGGTTTCACTGAGTACGATATTCTCATTATCCAGGTAACTCACCGTTGTACTATTATCAAAGTCTTCTTTATGCTTAATGCTGATTTGTGTGCCCAATACGAGTGCCTTCTTATTCAGGAATAGCAAAAATTCCGTCGAACTGCCTTTCAAAGCGCGCAGTATAACGTTTTTGCCTACCGCCACTTGTGATAGTCGTTGATAATTGGGTTTGGTAAATTTTCCATTTTTATCTGGTATTGGCGAGCCATGCGGATCCACGTTTGGAAAACCAAGCAATTCATCCATCCGATCAAAAAATAATTGAGAGCCCACATGCTCTAATTCTTCGGCTATGTCATGAACCTCTTCCCAACCGAAATGCATAATTTGAGATAAGAACATTTCAGACAATCGATGCTTTCGCACAATAATGGCAGCAAGCTTTAGTCCACTATCCGTCAGCCGCAGTGGTTTATATTTTTCATACTTCAACCAGCCCTTTGCCTCCAGCCGCTTCACCATACCGTTGGCTGTTGGTTTGCTCACTGCAACCTCTTCACCCAAATCAGACAATGAAATATCCGCATTTTTGTGATGCAGATAATAAAGTGCTTTCATATAATTTTCAATTGTTTGAGTAGGCATACCAAATTTTTCCAAAGGTAAAAAATAATCCGAATTTTTATGTTAGCATACACTAACCTTGTAGTTTTGCTAAACTAATAATTTAATAATGAGGCATTGGCTATATACCGGACTACTGCTTTGTTTGGCTGTACCCCATATCATGTTTGGGCAAACTGGCAGTATTTCAGGCAGCGTATTGACTGATAGTGTAGCCGCAGAGCACGCGGCGGTAGGTATTTTAAACAGCCCATTAGGTACTCATACCAATGCAGCCGGACAGTTTATTTTGCGCAATATCCCGTATGGCACATATACCTTAAGTGCAACATATATTGGCTTTGAAAAATTAGAAAAAACCATTACGCTAAACGAGCAAAACCCCCATTTCGAAACGCAATTCTGGCTAAATAAAAAAGTGCTACAACTTGAAAAATTAGTAATAACCGGCACCAAAACATTCCAACACCAAACAAAATCACCCGTCATGGTGAATGTGTTAGATCACAAAACGCTGAATAATGTTCAAGCTTGCAACTTGTCTGAAGGCCTCAAATTTCAAGCCGGTATGCGAGTAGAAACAGATTGTCAAACTTGCAATTATACCCAGTTGCGCATGAATGGCCTGGCCGGAGGATATTCTCAAATACTCATCAACGGCCGGCCTATTTTTAGTCCGCTGACGGGACTTTATGGCCTCGAACAAATTCCAACCAACATGATTGATCGGATTGAGATTGTGCGCGGCGGAGGCTCCTCGTTATATGGATCCAGCGCTATAGGTGGCACCGTAAATGTGCTTACAAAAATTCCAAAAACGAACAGCTATTCTCTTGGGTATTCATTTCAAAGCATTAATGCTAATGCCCAAGAACATCAACTTACTGGCAATGCAACAGCCATCGCCGCAAAAAAAAACTCAGGGATATCGATTTTTGTAAATCGCCGAATACGCGAGGCATATGATCACAATGGTGATAATTTTTCCGAATTACCTAAACTAAATAATCAGGCGATTGGCACAACATTTTTTCTGCTCCCCAAAAACAATCAAAAACTGGAAGTGAGTTTAAGTTACCTTAAAGAGTATCGTTACGGCGGAGAAATGATCAGCAATGTCCCTGCTCATAGGGTACAACAAGCTGAAGAGCGAACTCATCACGTATTGATGGGAAGCGCCGATTATCAAATCAACTTCAAAAACGACAAGACATCACTCATTAGCTATTTTGCATGGCAACACACAAAACGGGAGCATTATACCGGTATCCTGCCTGATGAAGCTGATGAATTCTTACAGCACGTGGCTAACCCGCCTTATGGTAATGCGCAGGTGAGTACTTATAATGCAGGCATACAATTAAATCATCGAGCTAATTTTATTAGCGGTACAAAAAATGCATTTACCCTAGGTGCTGAATATCTGCAAGATGATGTGCTGGATGTTATTCCGGCATATCAATATCGAGTAGATCAACGTACAGAAGATGTTGCTTTTTTTGCTCAAAGTGATTGGGCCTTATTACCGCAACTTAGCTTATTATCTGGTGTACGTATGGACCGCCACAATCTGGTATCAAATCCAATATTTAGCCCGCGCGTAGCATTGTTATACAAAATAAAACAGACAACACAGCTGCGCCTGAGTTATGGTGCAGGTTTTCGTGCCCCACAAGCCTTTGATAGTGATATGCACATTGCCTTTGCGGGTGGCGGCGTATCCCGTGTTTTGCTTTCGCCAATCTTGGGCACTGAAACATCAAAAAGTCTTAGCGCTAGCATCAACTATGATCAAACTAGTGAAAAGTTTATTGTTGGTTTCACCTTAGAAGGTTTTTATAATCGTCTTCAGCGTGCATTTATTCTTCAACCTATTGGTCAAGATCAGTTTGGAGAATTATTTGAAAAACAGAACGGACAAGGAGCTACAGTTTTTGGCGGCATCTTGGAAGTGCGTGCAAATTATAATCGACAGTTGCAACTTGAGGCTGGTTTTACATTGCAAAACAGTCTTTTTGATGAAGAGATTGAATACATTGATGGGGTGCCAAGCTTGCGGCATTTTATGCGCACACCAAATGATTATGGATTTGCCAATCTTACCATCACACCTAATGAGAGCTTCAGCTTCAACCTAAATTATGTGTACACGGGTAGCATGTTTGTGCCCCATTTTGCTGGTGCATCCAATCAGTTGCGTGATGAAATTTTTCGTTCTCCGGCATTTTCCGAATTGAGTGCTAAAATGGGCTATACGCTTAATATAAAGAGCTTTCCACCTTCGATGGAAATTTACGGGGGTGTAAAAAATATGTTGAATGCATATCAACGCGCCTTTGATGTTGGCAAATATCGAGATAGCAATTTTATATACGGACCCGCAGCACCAAGAACTGTATACTTGGGATTACGGTTGTTAAAAAATTAATACAACAAAATATCACCCGTCATTTCTTTGGGTATGGGAAGTTGCATATAGGATAAAATTGTGGGTGCCACATCGCCTAATTTTCCGGATTTTATATGACGATTATCTTCATTGCTAATAAAAAATAGGGGTACAGGATTTTTCGTGTGTGCCGTATTGGGCGAACCATCTTCATTTTTAAGACAATCACTATTGCCATGATCAGCTGTTAAGAAAATGGCATATCCATTTGCCAACGCCTTAGGCACAATCTGAGCAATACAGGCATCAACCGTTTCTGCGGCGCGCATAGCAGCCTCCCAGACGCCCGTATGCCCTACCATATCGGCATTCGCATAATTTAAACAAATGAAATCATAGGTGCTTTTGTTCAGCTCGGGCAACAACGCTTCGGTAAGCTCATGCGCACTCATTTCAGGTTTCAAATCATAGGTTGGCACATCTTTGGGTGAAGGTTTTAATATTCGGTCTTCACCTTGAAACAAGGCCTCCCGCCCACCAGAAAAGAAAAACGTCACATGCGGATATTTTTCGGTTTCAGCAATGCGCAATTGCTTTTTTCCATGCTGTGCTAAAATTTCACCCATTGTATTGCGTAGGTCATCATTAGCAAACAAAATGCTGATCCCCTCATAGGCTTTGTTGTATTCTGTTTTGGTAGCATAGTGCAGGTTGAGCTTTTTCATGTCATATTCCGGCATATCGTACTGGCTTAATACTTCTGTTATTTCACGACAACGATCGGTTCTGAAATTAAAACACAATACCGCATCGCCATTTTGTATGGTAGTCAATGCTTGGCCTTCTTGATTACAGATAGTGATTGGTTCGATGAATTCATCGGTAACCCCTTTGTCATAGGATGCTTGTATTGCCGCCTGGGCAGATTGAAAGCAGACCCCATTGCCATGAACCAAATTATCGTAAGCTTTTTTAACACGGTCCCATCGTTTATCACGATCCATAGCATAGTAACGGCCGGTGATGGAAGCAATCTTACCCACTGACTTGTTCAAATAATCTTCCAGATCTGCAATATAACCCAGCCCACTTTCAGGATCAGTATCACGCCCGTCGGTAAACGCATGGATGAAAACATTGTCAAAATCATGATCTCTGCAAACATCTATAATGGCTTTAATGTGTTGTATATGCGAGTGTACACCGCCATCACTTACCAAACCAAGCAAATGCAGGGGGCACTGATGATCCTTGGCATATTGAATACAATTGAGCAAATGCTCATTGCGCTGAAACTCACCAGAGGCAATGGCTTGATTAATACGCTCTAACTCTTGATATACAATTCGACCGGCACCTAAGTTTAGGTGGCCTACTTCACTATTTCCCATTTGACCTTCGGGCAGGCCAACCTGCTGACCAAAGGTGATTAATTCCGCATTAGGATACGTTGAATAAAGCGCATCTACAAAAGGTGTTTTTGCGTTATAAATAGCATCTGCTTCCGGCCGTTGACCTTTACCCCACCCATCCATAATGATGAGCATTGCTTTTTTCTGCATAGTGGCCACAAAATTAGCCCCTATTTACTATTATTCCTTGTGGCTTTGGTGTTGTCTGCCTGTTATATAGCCATCTACTATTACACAGAAAAGTGAGCAAGCTCGCTACTAAAATCAATGTAAGTATGCCGACTAGCAAGCCGTTGAATTTTAGCTAGTTGTTCTTTCTTGAATTTTATGGCTGCATCGCTGTTGGGCTGGCGCAATTTGTGTTGCATAGCCAAATGAATGGTAAAGAGTTCGTCCAATAGTTCGGTATCCGCCTCATGGATAAACTCTTGCCGGATATACTCCCAAATCACATTGGAAGCCAGTTCGTTCGGGTGTGTAAGATCAGCAGCAAAAAAGCGATAATCGCGTAATACGTCCATGATAATTTCGTAAGATGGCAAGTAAATCAAACTTGCGTCCTGTTCACAAGCCGTATGTATAGCCTCAATGAGTCTGGCCTTGCTTCTGTTATTCGCCACTAAGCCTTGTCTGATATGACGCACGGGGCTAATCGTAAGCACAATTCGCATCTGATCATTTAATGTTCGCAGAGCCCGAGTTATGCGTGCTATTTCCTCTGTAATACTATTGATGTCCAGCAATTCTTTTTCGAAGAAATGACCTGGTGCTTTTAGATTATTTGCAACAATGATATTTTTCTTTTTGTGCCGATAAACCCATGCTGTACCCAAGGTGATAAAAGCAACATCTGTTTGCAGCAAGAAAGACTTGGCCGTTGCGTTTAGTGTAGTCACTTTTTGAATAAATGCCTCGGCAGTGGTATCCGCCAAATTAGAGTGATAGTGCCATGACGCATAGATGCCATCTTGCATAAAAAAATCATCACTATCGGGCAATTGCTGTGTGGCAATAGTATCTAAACAATTGGCCATGCTATGTGGGTTATACAAAATCCCATGTGGGTTTTGTAAAGAAGCAAATTTATGCCGGCTGAAAAAATGCGCTATATTTTCGGCAAAACAAGAGCCTAAAAAAAACAGTTTATGGCCATGCCTTATCTTGAAGTCGGCCGTCAAAGGTGGATATGACAACTGCAATTTCATAGGCTAGTGCACAATGGATAGGCAGTCATTTTCGTAGCGAATAAGGTGATCGTGCAGATTCTTCGTGCAACAGTATTTCAAATCTTCCTCAAGCCCAAATTTGTAAAGTCGATGATAATGCGACCCTTTCTTCAGATATCCAAAAAGATCATCCTTGGCTTGCGTATACAAATCATGCGCTGCCAACATGGAGTCACAATTTGTTTCCACTTGCCCTTGCAATTCGTCATAGACTGCTCCTGCAAAAACACTATCCTCCAAATTGAATCGATCCTTCCAGGAGGCGCAAGCCAATAATATATTTCGGTCTTGCTGCATCAAATAACGTACTGTTGCGCCCAGGTTCAAAAAGGAACCTGACAATACAACGGCTGCTTCTTTTACCTGATGCAACAATCGCGTGCCGTTAGTCGTAGTTAGTATGAGCGTTTTACCATTCACAAAATCAGCGGGGTAAGCGGTTGGTGAATTGCCATATTGTAAACCCTCAACCACTTGCCCATTGCGCTCACCTGCTGTAATACTATTGGGTATTTCGTTACCCAGCCGAATACATTCTGCCACATTATCAACCGGTATTATTTTACCAGCGCCATTATCAAGAGCCGTGGCAATCGTTGAGGTGGCTCTAAAAATATCGATAATGACCACTACTCTTTCTGTAAAATCATAAAGTGGTAATAAGGCCGGAGAAAAACAACATTCTATGTGTTTCATACGATATATTTAATAAAATAAAAAGGCAATAATGCTGGAAAAGGCTCCTGCAGCTGCCCCGGCAATTAATTGTTGTTTATTATGTGCTTTAAGATATTTACGGGCGGCCCATAATAATGCTGTTAGTAAAATAGCAAAAATCAAGAACCAATAATCCTGAAACCCTGTACGTACATTCAGCAAAAAGGCATACACCATCACGGCTGTAATGCCCGTCATATGCAAGCTAATTTTACCAAAAATGGTCAGTAGAAAACTTAACACCATCGAAATAAAACTAGCCAGCAAAAACATTTGCATCCAGGCAGGCGCCTGTAATGAAGAGTGAAAAATCCAAAACACCCAGAAATAAAAACTCATGCAGGCTATCAGCGGCACGTATCGTTCGCGCGCCATCTCCATTTCGAGCGACTGAACAAATTTGAGCCGCCACAATAAAAAAATCACTAGCAGTGGCATGAATAAGGTGCTATAAGCCACTATCCCCAGCCATTGCATTGCTTTTCCGTCTGGCACTTCAAAAAACATGTTCTTACTAAAAAGCAACAAGTAGGCCATGCACCAAGTGCTAAGAAAAACAGGATGAAAAAGAATGCTGATAAATTTGGCTATTGACTTCATGGAATGCAGCGCAAAAGTAAACAGAAGGCCCGCATGTTTGGCGTATCGCAGTGATTATTTCGGCATCAACGCAATACAATCTCCAGGTCAGATGAGCGGTATACTAAGCCACCCTCTTTTTTGGCCCGCACATTCAAAATCCTTATTGTGTCACCTTTATAAGCGTGTTCGCTAAACTTATCAATCCATATTTGATGAATAGTATCAGCTGCAAAATTGGCAAATTGATAGTCCGTATGGATAATAGGCAGGCCTGTTGAATCTTGATACAAACCAGTTTCGGCATATTGTATTTCAAATCGGGTTACTTTATACTGTGCCCCTAAGGAGTCTTTGGCACAGATAGGCTGTTTCATTACTTCCAGAAACTGCTGCGCTGACATTTGTAATTTACCCCCTTGCTTGCAGGCAAAAAGCGTTTGTAGTTTCGGTACTGCCGTAGGTTTACTCTGAGGACCAAAAGCCGTCAAAGCTATGATGGCCAATACTGCAGAAAATATAGAGATAATAACTCGCATGTGATTCAGCCCCTAAATTAAAGAAAAATGATGTAGCGGCATGTTGGTTTAACTAAATGTTTTATGTCCTTATACAAATCGGTATCGTTCAATCCGGATACAGTTTTAATTTTTGGGGCTGCTCGGATGGCCTGTTTTTTCCGAATTTAATGGGCCTTGACAACGAGCTATCAACTTAGTTTTGCTATGCTTTCTTCCAACAGCTTGATTTTTTCTTCTGCATCGGCTTGTTTTTTCCGCTCCAGTTCCACAACCTCGGGTTTTGCATTTTGTACAAATCGTTCATTGCCTAATTTCTTCAACACAGCGTTTAAGAATCCTTTGGCTTGATCCAAATCTTTTTCCAACTGCTCAAGTTGTGCTGCCGTGTCGATTTCAACATCAGCTGTAATGGTGCCTTGTATATCGCTCACCACAAAGTTGATGCCGCTTACATCATGGTTTGTATAATGAATGGCTGTGGCATTTACCTGATTTTGGAGCAGAGCGGCTATCGACTGCAACTTATTCTTTTTATTTTCTGCAAAATATATTTCTATGTCTTGTTTAAAGCCCAAGCCATTTTTAGTTCGGGCATCGCGAACGGCGGTAATGATGGCCTGCAAGCGATCGCCGTCTTCAATAAGGTGCTTGTCGTAGACTTTTGCATTTTCGAGTGTACTCACGATCAAGTCATCGGTTGCATTTCGATTGCTGAGCAGGTGATACACCTCTTCTGTAATGAACGGCATGAAAGGATGCAACAGTCTAAGCAACTCTTCAAAATATGTTTTGGCTAAGCTTAATGAAGTTTCATCTATTTTGCCTTCAAAGTCGGGTTTAATAAACTCAAGATACCACGAGCAATAGTCATTCCAAATAAGGGAGTATATTTTCTTGAGTGCCTCACTTAGTTTAAATTGTTCCAAATCTGTTTCTAACGATGCCTTGGTAGCCTCAAGCTTAGCAGCAAACCAACGATGCGCAAAATCAGTATTGCTGGCATCGTTGTCTCCTACTTTTTCTTCAAACATTTTTATCAGCTTAAGTGCATTCCAGATTTTATTGATAAAGTTTTTTCCTTGCTCTATGCCTTTATCATCAAATAGCAAATCATTGCCGGCCGGCGAAGCTATCAACACGCCAAATCTTACGGCATCTGCACCATTTTCGTCAATAAGTGCCAATAAATCTGGCGAGTTACCCAGCGATTTGCTCATTTTACGCCCTTGCTTATCCCGCACAATACCGGTAAAATATACTTGCTGAAATGGTATTTTTTTGCGGTACTCCATGCCCGCCATTATCATTCGCGCAACCCAGAAGAAAATAATTTCGGGAGCCGTGACTAGTGTATTGGTCGGATAATAATAATCCAACTCCTGATTGTTTTCCTTATTTTCATTCCAACCAAACACCTCCAGCGGCCATAGCCAGGAGGAGAACCAGGTATCCAGCACATCTTCATCTTGTCTTATTTCATCTAAGCCTTGTACATTGTGCTTCGCCTTTAACTCCTGAAATGCTTCTTCTTTTGTTTTGGCTACCACGCAGTTGCCTTTGCTGTCATACCAGGCTGGTATTCGATGGCCCCACCATAATTGCCTGCTGATGCACCAGTCCTTTATATTATCCTCATGCATCCAATGGCGATAGGTGTTTTTAAACTTGGCCGGATAAAATTTTATTTCATCCTGTTCCACTACTTCCAATGCCGGGCGTGCCATCTCTTTCATGTCGCACCACCACTGCATGCTTAGGCGAGGTTCGATGACGGCATCTGTGCGTTCACTAAAACCCACCTGATTTTGATAATCTTCAATTTTTTCTACATACCCTTTTTCTTCCAGATCTTTCACAATTTGCTTGCGCACTGCAAAGCGGTCCATACCCACATATAACTGTGCCGCCTCGCTCATTGTGCCATCATCATTCAGTGTGTCTATAACTTGTAGTTGGTGTTTTTGACCAATGTTGAAATCATTGATATCGTGGGCGGGTGTCACTTTTAAGCAACCGGTGCCAAATTCAATATCAATATAGTCATCAGCGATAATGGGGATTTCACGATTGATTAGCGGCACCAAACATTTTTTACCTACAAGATCTTTGTATCGTTCGTCATCCGGGTGCACAGCTATAGCCACATCACCCAGGATAGTTTCGGGTCTTACAGTAGCAATGGTCATGTGCTTAGTCGCATCATCCACCATTGGATAATTAATATAAACCAACTTGGAGTTTACTTGCTTGTGAATGACTTCCTCATCACTGAGTGCTGTTTTCGCTTGTGGGTCCCAGTTGATCATTTTTACACCACGGTAAATTTTCCCCTTCTTGTACAAATCAATGAACACATCAATCACTGCATTATAGTAGTGTTCATCCATGGTAAAGTTGACACGATTCCAATCGAGCGAGCAACCCAGTTTTTTTAATTGCTGCAAAATAATGCCCCCGTATTTTTCTTTCCATTCAAAAGCATATTGTAAAAACTTCTCGCGGCTAAGTTTGTTTTTATCAATCCCTTTTTCCTTCAGCATCGCCACCACTTTCGCCTCTGTAGCTATGGAGGCATGATCAGTGCCCGGTACCCAACAGATGTTTTTTCCCTTTAGCTTCGCAAACCGGATAAGTACATCTTGCACAGAATTATTGAGCGCATGACCCATGTGTAAAATGCCTGTGACATTTGGCGGAGGCATGACAATCGTGTAAGGCTCTTGCTCGTTGGGGGTAGAGTGAAAATATCCTTGCTGGTTCCAATGCGCATACCACTTCTGTTCATTATCCTGTGGCGAATAATTTTTTGCTAAACTCATGAGGGTGCAAAGGTATTATTTATGCATCTTGATTGCCCCAATCTATATCTTGAATTTTATATTTTGATAAAAAAGCTTTGCCTGATTTTCTTAAGGTTTTCTTCCGTTTTTCTTAACAGGCCGGCTAGGTGACCATTTGTAATATGGAGGCATTAAGAGTTAAACAATTTAGTTATGCGCTATATAACCCCCACTATTATTTTATTATTTGTACTCAGCATTTTTGTCAGCTCATGCGATCAAGGTATCTCATCATATCAAGGCGATGCTGCCAGCCCGTTGGATAACGAAGCCAGTACCACATTGAATGAGCAAGAAAGAAAAATTATCAAAACCGCTGAAATAACACTCGCCGTTAATGAGTTAGAACCCAGCATTGTCAAGCTGAAAAGTTTTCTAAAACCGATTGATGGCTATGTATATAACTATGAAATCCAAAACAATAGCTACGAGCTTGATCAATACCAGAAAAGCCTGGACAGCATGGTTAGTGTAGAAAAAATAACTCCCGAAGGACACCTTGCGGTGCGCGTGCCGATACAATCTGTCGATACATTTATCAATTATGTGCTGAATGGTGATGTGCGTATCACATCATTGCGTATTACAGATGATGATATTACAGAAGACCTTTGGGAGAAAAAAAGTATTGCCAATGTTTATGACGGTAGCAAAAAAACAAAACAAGCCAATGCCCGCAATATCGCCTACAATAATAATACTGCCATAGATGCCATTCGGGCAAAAGCGGATGCCGCTAAATTGGACTATAAGACAAAACATCTCTGGTTTGATATTCACCTGAATGCCAAACCGGTATATAATAGTACCACCATGGTAGCGGCTAAAACATATCGCACACCACTGCACATTGCATTTGTACAAGCTATCATCAAAGGTTGGCACATCTGTGCCGATATCATTCTTGGCATTGTATCTATTTGGCCTATGCTCATTATTATCGGACTCGTATTATATATCATACGAAAGTTTCGATGGCGAACAAATTAAGCAACTAATTTGCTTGATTGTATATTCGTCATTGGATATGAAAAAATATACAGTACTGGGCAATGGCAGCTGGAGTTCGGCATTGGTTAAAATACTGACCGATAACAAGATTGCCATCAACTGGTGGATGCGCAGCGAAATTTCGGTGGCACATCTGCTTCAGCATGGGCATAACCTGCAATATCTAAAATCGGTAGCGTATGACCTAGACTATATCACACCGACTACTGATTTGCGTGCTGCGATTGAGAATGGCAAAATTATTTTAATTGGCATTCCTTCGGCCTATGTGCCCGCCGTAATGCAACAGCTGCCCCCAACGATATTTGAAAATAAAAAGGTACTCTCAGCCACTAAAGGGCTGATAGGCCCAAATAACGAATTGATGAATCATTATTTACGCAATCATTATTCGCTGCAAAAGCAACACTACTTCTGCATCACGGGCCCTTGTCATGCTGAAGAAGTAGCTGCTGAAAAATTATCCTATCTCACATTTGGTGGATATGATGATGCCGAAACCGCACGTATTGCCGAGGATTTTCAGTCGTACTATATGAAAACCATCACCAGCAAAGACGTAAAAGGCATACAGTATGCAGCCGTGCTAAAAAATATTTATGCGCTGGGTGCGGGCATTGCACATGGACTGGATTATGGCGACAATTTTCAAAGTGTGTACATTACCAATTGTTTTGCCGAGCTACAAAACTGTATGAACGTGATGGCTACAGAGCAACAACATCATTACAATACAAGTGCCTATCTCGGTGATTTATTGGTGACCTGTTACTCCCTCTACAGTCGTAATCGCACCTTTGGTAATTACATTGGCAAAGGGTATTCTGTAAAGGCAACCAAACTAGAAATGAGTATGGAGGCCGAAGGTTACTTTGCCAGTAAAGGGATTTATGAACTGAACAAGGACGAGGCCGTTGCGATGCCTATAGCCACTGCTATTTATTCGATTCTTTGGGAAGGTAACAATGCTAAAAAGGAGTTTCAGAAAATAGAAGAAATTTTTAACTAATGGCTGAGGCGTTCATTACCATTATTATTCCGGCATACAATGCAGCGAGTTGTATTGGGCAAACTATAGATTCGTGCATGCAACAATCGAATCAGGATTTCAACCTCATTATAGTGAATGATGGGTCAAATGACGAAACAGCCCAGCTTTTAGATGATATAGCCGCTAAACATGCCAATGTGCAGGTTTATCATCAAGCCAATAGCGGTGTGGCGGCTGCCAGAAATGTAGGTATCCAAAAGTGCAGCACACCTTGGCTCTGTTTTTTGGATGCGGATGATTGTATTGATAAAATGTTTGTTGATACCTGTGCATCCATACTGGCTAAGCAACCGCGGCTTGAGGGGATTATTTTTCAGCACAATGCGGTGCGTGATGGACATAAAAAGAAGGTGATGCGGGCAACTCATTCCGGCATGCTTGAGTCCTCGCCTTTTGATACCACCGAGAATTATCCTACCGTCTGGGCGAAAGCGTTTAATACAGCAATCATCAAGCAACACAATATTTCATTTTATCCTGCGCACACATTGGAAGATGTTTTTTTTACACTAGAGTACTGCTTGCATGCGGATAAATTGTTTGTTTCAACAGCATGCGTTTATGACTATCAATACAGTGAAGCAAGTCTTTCAAGAAAAATCAATATCCAAACATTGCATAAACGCGAAGAAATTGTCAGCGCCTATTACGACAAATTTGCTTCAACGTATAAACACCAACCGGCGTTTAGTTTGTTTTTCATTACCCGTATTCTAAAGCAGCTATTTGTAAGTACCGGCAAAAGCATGCGACCTAGCGACAAAAGACAAGCGTTTGAACAATCCATGGAATATTGCGTAATGATGATGGAAAAAATAAAGCAGGACCTTGGACTTTCGTCTATCAGGCAACTGGTTACCCTTTTGCAGAAACTTAAAGTAAAGTTTGCATTTTACTGGTTTCTCATGATACGAAATATGCCTAAAAAACTGGCTTACAATTTGATGCGATTCTTCAATTAAAAAAATATTGCATTAATTTATGGCAGCCACATGTTACTTCATCATGGCTTAAATCAGACTATTTTATAAATAGTTTATAAGATTCAGTTGTTTTGTCATTTTCAACTTTCACAAAATATAAGCCTGGATGAAATTGTGAAACATCAATTGTCAAAGTTTCTTTTAAGTAATCGTTTACAATAAAAGTTTTTACTAGTTTGCCAGTTATATCATACAAAAGAATTCTGGCTCCTTTAGCTAATTTGCTAAGATCGATGTCTAATTGTTGGATGGCAGGATTAGGTTTCAATCGATCAATTTTGGGTTTGGTCGGGTCTGTTAAATTATTGGGGGTCGGCGAATATTCGCATAAAGTGGCGACTTCCTGCATATTAATAGCTCGGCTATACATACGAACTTCATCAATAACCCCTTTAAACCAATAAGGATATTGTATACTTTTTGTTTTTCCAATGAACAAATTCTGATTATTACTGCCCACTGTGCTGGTTGAGTTACTAGTTAAAACATGCTGCCCATCTACATACGTTTTAATTGTATTACTATCACAAACAGCAATTAAACAGTACCAAGTATTCTTATTTATATATTGATTTGTAATAATTTTTGGCGTTGACATACTCGTTTTCAACCCGTAAAAAATTTGGTGTAAAGTATCAACATTAATATTTGCACAATTTTGACCGTTGGTATAAATATTGTTATCAAAACGCAATCCATAATGTCCAGGTTGGAAATCAGTGCCTTTGTCCAGAATTGCATTACCGTGGCAAGTACCATAATAAAAACCTTCAACATTTATAAGGGCGTAAAAAGTGAACTTATTATCCGGGAAATTAAGAGTCCCTGAATTCGGTACTTCAATAAAGTTTGTAGTGCCGTCAAACCTGTATGCACCATTGGGATTCCCCCAACGATCAGTAACCAAAGTTGCGCCGTTTACTATGCCATTATTCCCATTCCCACTAAGGTCGGTAGCACTACCATTAAAACTATAATGCAGTTGTAAACCCTGATTCAAATTAACTTGAGCTTGCAATACAAACCCTGCCAATTGCAAAATCACAATAAATGGAATAAACTTCATTCTGTTAAGTTACAACCAATATTCAACTCTTGTTAGCTTAATTAGGCTTTAAGTACTTGCCTGTAGCTTTCTCTAAACTTCTCCTTTGTGAATTTCCTGCTTAAATGGTCAAAGGCATTATCTGAAATGCGCTGCAAGTCGTACTGATTATCGCAAATATTTTGGATAATCCTTACAGCCTCTTCTTTCATTTTTACTTCGTCATGTACTTCTTCAATAATGAAGCCCCGCTCTAGGTTTATCACATTCGTTGGTATAGCATCAACAGCAGGTGCAATAATAATTGAACCAAAAGCGATGGCCTCCATAATGGCTACCGGAAACCCCTCGAAAGCTGAGGTCATCAACAATATGTCATTTTCTTTATGAAAATTATACACGGCTTCACCTCCAGGCAGCTCGCCAATATAATACTCCTTTAAATCAGAAGGCAACTCATCTTGAAATGAGCCTGCAAGTTTAAACTCACCAGGCAACTTCAAAGCTTTGCAAGCACGAATAATTTCGAAGAGTATCCACAATCTTTTTTGACGGCCGCCTCGGCCGGCATAATAAATTTTCAAAGGCTTTTGAAAAAGCTTTTTTTCTTTGGTGGCAGGGATGTACTCCAGACAATATGGTATGGCGCAATACTTATCCAGCAACATTTCCGGAATACCCACGCTTTTATGTATTTCGCTAAACTTTCCGATAAAATAATCATCCGGAACAATACGAGCATCAATAAATTTCAGAAAGGGAGCCCAAACCCATAAGAACTTCTCATCAACTACATGTATGAGTTCCACAACATGAATGTCCCGGTTAATGTGCGGCAATATTTTGTATCCAAAATTGCACTGACCAATAAAAATCGTTGGTTTATTCTTTTGCTGATTAATGTAATATACTAACTTACCTCGTTGAATGAAATTTTTGTAATAGCGCTTTTTATTATCTGTGTCAGTCGATATATCTTGTATCTGAACGTTAGGTCGTTTGAAAAAATGCAACATGCCATCGTTCGGTGACTTCATTGTAAAGGCGATAAAAATTTCTTTGTCATTCAAGGATTCGACAATCTCTGCATTGACCCGCTCTGCGCCGCCTATACCATAAGCGGGAAGAAAGAAAAAATAATCAAACTCCTTTTCAAGCGGGTGCTGTTTTGCCCACCATTTTCCGTACAATACAAACGGAAACATAAGAACTTGTTCGATGTAGCGTTTGAATTGAAAAATAGTGTAGAGCATTTTTTTCATATCATATAATTTTATCAATACAGAAATTGTCTTTGGTACAAGCCTTTCTGTGTAGAAGTGGATGGCTGTAAAATTAAGGTTTGATTACCACACCGTGATGACCTATAGCTATATCGTTCGTTTTGAAAGTTTGATGTGTTTTGCCTTTCTTATACAATAAAAAATAAAACGGCAACCCTATCAGGTACAATCCGAAACGTATGAATTTTGGTAAGGAGCCTCGCTTTATCCACATTGACCAGGTGTGAGCAATAAATCCGTTCCAATTACCATATCCAACAATATGATCAATGCTAAAGCCGGCACCTTCAAATAAACTCTTGAGTTTATAATAGGTAAAGCGATTAAAGTCGTACGGTGTGTCATGATAATGCCAAACAAAGGGTACAGAAAAAATCAATTTACCGCCGGGTTTTAACACACGAAAAGCCTCAGCAATTACCGCCTCGGGAAATTCGCAATGCTCTAACACTTCCATAATGATGATGCTATTGAAACTGTTATCAGGCAATGGAATTGTTACGCCGTCCCAAAAAACATCCGGTTGAAATTGCGCATCATTGTATAAAGGGTTTTCAATATCTAACCCTACATAGTCACTAATGTCTGCATGCTGTTTTATAAAATCCCGGTAAGGCATTCTGCCACAACCGATATCCAGTAATTTTCCTTGGAGTTGTCCTACATTTTTTTTGATACATAAGTCAATTTCATTCCGAATGATGTAGGTGTCAAACTGACCAAAATTAGGGAAACGAGGAGTGTGCATATTATTAATTCTTAACCATCATTCTTCCTGTATAATCAATTCTGAGCAACAACGGTTTTAGATTATTCGAGGCAAAATATTCATCAACCGCTTTTTTAGATCCTTGCCAATGTCCGTAGTCATCAATAATCAAGACTCCGCTATTTACAAGTTTTGGATACAAATGAACCATTTCGTGTTTTGTTGACTCATACCAATCCGTATCCAATCTTAATAAACATATCTCATTGGCAGGAATATTTTGTGGTATTGTATCCTCTACTTTCCCTTTTACAAAAATCAACTGCTCTTCATTCAGCTTAGCCATGGACATGTTTTTTTGAACCTCTTCCAAACCTGAATAGCACCAAACGGATTCGCTTTTTTCTTTTGAAGATGTTCTTAATTGATATTCCGCTGTTTTGCCATCCATTGATAAATCTTCCTCAGTCGGCTCGCTCATTCCTTCAAATGTGTCATAGAGATAAATTTTTCTATCTGATACCCCACGACGCTTTAATATCATAGCAATAAGCAATGAACTGCCTCCTTTCCAAACACCACACTCTACAAAGTCGCCTTTTAAATCATTGTCCAACACATAGTTTACAGCATCATATAAACTCTGCATCCTATCAATGGATGTCATAGTATATTTCTTGCAAATATCATATAGCTCTAAAAAATCAGTGTCATATTTATAATGATTAACCTCATTTTTAAGAAGGACTCGTCTAATTAAATTCTTTACTAACCCCATACATTCACAAATCTATTTCATTTTTCATAACTCAAGAGTTTTAATAAAAGAGTATATTATTATTGATACATTTGTCAAATATTCTTTACCTCGGTTAATGGGCATAATAAAAAGACAAGGGCTAAAGTCCAGTATTCTAAATTACGTTGGAGTAGGGCTGGGTGCCATTTTCTTTTTACTTGTTTTTCCGCAGATTCTTGACAAGCAGTATCTGGGTTTTTACCAACTTATTCTGAGTGCCACAATGGTATTTGTTCAATTACCAGTATTAGGAACCTCAAATATTCTGTATAAGTATTTCGAACAATTAAAACGTGAAAATCGTATTTCATCGTTTAATGCTTTTGCTATAATTGCAATAATAATCGGGTGTAGCTTATTCACTTTACTTTACTTTCTATTTCAAGATTTAGTGATTGCCTTTTATTACAAGAAATCACCCCTCTTTAGTCACTATTATTATATCCTGCCTCCATTGGTATTCATTATGGCTATCAGTCATTATTTGGACCATTTCGCCATGATGAAATTGCGTGTTGCGGTACCGACATTTATACGAGAGATTCTATCGCGTGTGTTAGTTATTGTTACACTTTTTTTACTGGCATTTCATGTTTTCACAGAAAGTCAGTTTGTGATTTTTTATATTATCGCTTATGCCATTTCGCTGGTAAGTTTAATTTACTATGCTCGCAAGTTTCTTGATTTTAAATTCAGCAAGCCCACGGCATACATAAAAAAAAATAACAGCTTAAAGGCACAGTTCAGATATGGCTATAGTGCCATGGCTGTTAATTTTACTACCACCCTGCAAAATTTTGCAGACGCCATAATGTTACCTGCTTATTTAGGTTTAGGTGCATTGGGGGTTTATGGCCGTCCATTAATTCTGGGCCAAATGATTAGTATTCCCTATCGTTCCATCGCCTACATTGCCTCACCAATTATTATGCAAGCTTGGTATGATAATGACATTCATAAAATTGAATCTTTGAACAAAAAACTAAGTGTCAACCTTTTATTAATCGGATTGTTTCTGTTTGCCCTTGTCATTGTGAATGCAGATAATTTTTATAGGCTCCTCCCACCCACTTATGCTGAGGGCAAAAACGTTTTATACATAATTGCCTTTGGCCGTCTTATAGATATGAGTTTCGGCTTGAATTCTGAAATTCTTTTCAGCTCAAAATACTATCGTTGGGTTGTTTGGTTTACAGCAATTACACTTTTGGCTACTATAGGACTCAATATTTTATTCATTCCTATTATGGGTATGGAAGGTGCTGCATTT
This sequence comes from uncultured Chitinophagaceae bacterium, assembly GCA_964409905.1. GTDB lineage: Bacteria > Bacteroidota > Bacteroidia > Chitinophagales > Chitinophagaceae > JAGNRR01. The sequence continues at coordinate 174,267 of CAYPET010000001.1, forward strand.
TCTGTAACAATTTCACTGATACTTTTCAATGTTCTAAAAAATATGTTGATCTATCGCACATTTGGATTCCATTGTTTCAGTGCGGCCTATGTTCGCTTAATTTTAATAGCCATCGTTTCTATCAGCATCACCATCCTAATTCCAGATCTTGAGTTGAATGTTTTAAATCAAACATTTCAAACACCAATTGCCTCTGTTTTACTCAATGTATGTAGCAAAACCCTTTTATTGTCTATTTTATTTATTGCACCAGTTTTGCTTTTACGAATCAATCCCGATTTTAATGATTTTATACGCCTAATCATCACAGGCAAAATTTTTAAAGGTGGTCACAAGATGGAAGAACTCTAGCTTATCATCCCTACCAATTCCTTAGCCATATAAGGCGCCAGCGCCACGCCCATACCGCCAAAGCCTGCCAGCACAAAACAGTTGTCTCCCAAATCTTGGCAAATGGGCAACTTCGTATTGCTAAATCCCATTATACCACTCCAGCAGGTATCCACCGCAACAGGCACACCGGGAAGTATAATCTCCTGCAGTTTTAGTTTTAAATCTTCCAGTATCTGTTCATTAAGGCCCTGTTGCATGGTTGTTTCGCCGGCCTTGTCCAATTGTCTTCCGCCACCAAACAATACGCGGCCATCTATTTCGCGGAAATAATAATAGCCGCGATCAAAATGATAAATCCCCTTAAAAGGTAAACCGCTGATTGGTTTGCTAATCAATACCTGCCCACGCGCGGGTACAACAGATAGCGATGGCAAAAGCTGTTGCATAAATGCATTTGCACAAAAAATCAATCGCCTGCACCGAAGCCGCACATTATCATCCAGCATCACGGTATAAGTCGTCCCTGATTTTTCATGCGCCAGTACGGGGGTGTGCATCATTACCTGCACACCACACGCCCGCACCTTGTCGCACAAGGCGTGCCACATCAGGCCGGTGTTAATCTCGCCTTCCATCAAATTTTTTGTCATCGCCACAAAACCCTGAAATTGCGTTTGGCCTATATCGGCCATGGCAAAAGCTTGCTGACCCAACACAGCGTGCAGGCTGGCGTTCCAATCGTCGAGCTTATCCAGCACAGCAATATCGCGCTTGCTAATCAGCTCGTAGCTGCCATTAGCGCTATACCCAATGCGGTCGTCACCCAATGTGGCACGTAGCAGCGCCAAACCCCGAAAACGTTTTTCAAACAAAGCCAGCACAGCATCCATGCTTTGTGTTTGTGCATCATCTTCCAATTCACTTAACGAACCCATGCAGGCAAAGCCGGCATTTTTAGTACTCGCCGCCGGAAAAAATGCCTTATCCAACACAATGATGCGCTCCTTTGGAAATTTTTCTTTGAGCAGCAGGGCGGTAAACAAACCCGCCACGCCGGCACCCACAATAATGGTATCGTAGCTGGTCAAATATTGTTGTTCCCAATAGCTAAGCATATTCGGGTCTAAAAATAATGGTTGTTTTACTGAATAAAAAAAGCATCAGCTTGAGCCTTGAACAGATGAGTAAATTAACGAGCATCCCGGTTTGCCATTGCAGCCATACCGAGGCTAATCCAGTCGCCTCATTTGCTTATTGTCTACCAGTTCAAACAAATTGTTGGGCTGGTAGGTGCGCCAGTTTTCTATGTGTTCAAATGATAAATAATCCTGAATGCGCGTATCCATGAATTCCTCCATACTTTGATCCGGCAAATTCATGATAACCACCCAACCCTGACCTTCCAGCTCCTCGTGCCATTCTTCATAATAGCTTTCGTCATCAGCATAAAAGCTGAGTACGTTTTCGGCAATGAATAAAAACTTTCTAATGCCCCGGAGTAATAGTACATCAACAATGTTTCGTTTAAGATGCATAATATCGTTTGCTACCGCATCATTCCATTCGCCCAATAATTCGATAATGCAATACTGCTGATCATATTCTACAAACAAAATTTTCATGTAAATATTCTCCGACCCAAATGCATCCCACTGTGGGTGGATATAATAATTGTACACCGTTTCGGAATACTCAAACTCACTGTGCTCTTTACCATAAAAAGGCGAGTATTCATCTTCTTCGGCTATGTATAAATGCCGCCAATTATAATATGGTTCTATATCGTGCATTTGTGAAGTGCTTGTTCAAAATCCTGTATAATATCATCGGCATCTTCCAAGCCAACACTCACACGTATCAAGCCGTCTGTAATGCCTGATTTTTCTTTAACATCAGCGGGCACGCCAAAGTGCGTGGTGCTGGCCGGGTGCGAAACAAGGGTATCTACGGTGCCCAGCGAAACGGCATGCGTGCACATTTGCAAATGATCGATAAAGATTTTTCCATTTTCTAAACCGCCCCGCACTTCAAAACTCATCATGCCGCCTGCCATTTTCATTTGTTTGTTGGCCAGCGCATAGTCGGGGTGGGTAGCCAAACCAAGATAGTTTACTTTTTCAACAGCCTGATGTTGATGTAAAAATTCGGCCAGCTGCTGGGCATTGCTACAGTGTTTATCCATGCGTAGGGGCAGGGTTTTGATGCCATTCTTTAGCAAAAAAGCATCAAAGCCATTGCTATTACCGCCCAATAATCTGTGGTGTTTGGTCATCACAGTATTCATAAATTCTATATCACGACCCAGGAGGATTCCTCCGATGGCTGTGCCATGCCCATTTAAAAATTTAGTAGTAGAATGAATAATATAGTCAGCACCAAGAGCAAATGGCTGCTGCAGATAAGGTGTGGCAAACGTATTGTCGCAGATGGTCTTTACACCGTATTGTCGCGCCAGCGCACAAAGTGCTGCAATATCTACACAACGCAATGTTGGGTTGGCCGGAGTTTCGATATACATCACAGCAATATCCTTATCCTCTTGCAACATTTTTTCTACAGCATCCAACTGCCGAAAATCCAGCAGTATTGATGAAATCTGCAATGAGGGCAACACTTTATCCAACAGCTCTTGGGTGCCACCATATAATGAATAATGAGACAATACCTTTTTGCCGGCGGGCACCAGCGCCAGCATACACGTGCTAATGGCCGCCATACCGGAGGCATGCAGCAAGGCCTTGGCTTCAATGGCCAGATTGAATGTTTCCAGCGCCACAACTTTCTCCTCAACCTCATTTATGCTGGGGCTACCAAATCTTCCGTAGACATAGCCTTGTTGTTTGCCGGTAAACAAATCTGCGCCATATTGCGCATCATCCATTGTATATGTACTGCTGGCGTATATAGGCGTCAAATGACTGCGGTGGCCATCTGTTTGATGCCCGGCATGTATACATACGGAGCTAAATCCTTTTTTCTTCTGCTTGCTCATGATGCCGCAAAAGTATTCATGCTTTAAGAAGTAACATTTGAATAGTTTATAAAAGCATGTTAGCAATATATTGAGCTCGTTTGGTAAATACTAAATAACATTTAGTAAATACCGCAATGCAAAATATCCAAATACCTTTGAAAGCATGAAGATTTTAATGACGTTTATTGCTGCATTGTTCCTCCATTTCACTGCCATTTGCAGCACAGATAGTTTAGATATTAAAATTGGCCAAATGATTATGATGGGCCTAAACGGCACAAGTGTTGATACCGGCAGCGCCATTTATCAGCAGGTAGCAGCCGGCAAAATAGGAGGGATTCTTTTGTACGAGCGCAACATTCACCCAGATAATGCGCGCCAAAAACTAAGCGAATTGTGCAATACGTTGCAACAGGCATCTAGTATACCCTTACTATTATCGATAGATCAGGAAGGTGGCAAAGTAAACCGACTAAAAACAAAATATGGCTTTGAAGAAATGCCCTCTGCCTACGAAGTAGCACAAAAAAATGATGATGCCTATACCAATATCATTGCTGAACGCATTGCCACTACCTGCAACAGTATTGGTATTAATGTGAACTATGCTCCTGTTTTAGACTTACACAATCCGGATTGCCCGGTGTTGGGCAAACGAGAGCGATGTTTTTCCAGCGACCCGCTTGAGGTAGCGCATATAGCCGCACAATATATTGATGCGCATAGAAAAAATCAGGTGCTCACCGTACTCAAGCACTTTCCTGGTCATGGGAATAGCCGTAGCGATTCGCATCTCGGCATTGCAGACGTTAGTAAATACTGGTCTGAAGAAGAGCTCCTGCCCTATGAAAAATTAATTACTCAAAACAAAGTAGATGCCATTATGACTGCTCACATTGTTAATACCCAACTGGATGCCGATCAGCTGCCCGCTACTTTATCTGAAAAAATTATTACGCAAAAACTCCGTAATGAAATGGGCTATAACGGAGTGATTATTACCGACGATATGCAAATGGGTGCCATCAGTAAATATTATGGTTTTGAAGAGAGCATTAAAATGGCCTTACTAGCTGGGGTAGACATTCTTATGTTTAGCAATAACATTGCCGGTGCCAATCAATATGAAGCCGAAAATATTCATACTACTATCAAAAACATGGTGCTTTCATCACAAATACCCATGAGCAGAATAGAGGAAAGCTATAACCGCATCATGAAAATGAAAAGCACCCTAAAATAATCTCAACCCTTTATTTCCTTTTGAAGACATTTACATTTTTATCAGCCATGAGGAACAATAATTAAATATCTTTACCATCAGATTATGAAACAAGTTCTCATCTTATTAGCCGCATGCCTCCTAGGGTATAATAGTTTTGCCCAGTATGCCAATCAAAAAATTGAAGTAGGTCAAAAAGCACCAGAATTATCGTTTTCTGGTCCCGATGGCAAAAACGTTAGACTGTCAAAAATCAATAACAAACGTATTGTATTGATAGACTTTTGGGCTAGCTGGTGTCGCCCATGCCGAATGGCAAATCCTGGTCTGGTTAAATTTTACGAAGAATACAAAGACAAAAAATACAAAGACGCAAAAAAAGGTTTTACTGTATTGAGCGTTAGTTTAGATAAAGATGCTGACAAATGGAAACAAGCCATTCAGGATGATAACCTGAGATGGCCATACCACATGAGTGATTTGGGTGGCTGGCAAAGTGAAGCCGGTGCTATTTACGGTGTTCAATTTGTACCGCAATGTTTTCTGGTTGACGGCAACGGTACCATTATTGGCAAGTACAGCCGCGCCGAAGATTGCGAGGCAGATTTGAAAAAACTACTGGATAATTAATGTCAGAAGACGCCCACCCCAAAAAGCTCATCATCATTACCGCTCCTTCAGGCTCGGGCAAAACGACCATTGTCAAAGAGCTATTAAGTAGCCTGCCACAACTGGCCTTTAGTGTTAGCGCCACAACAAGGCCACCCCGAAAAAATGAAGTTGATGGGGTAGATTATCATTTTATGACGGTAGAAGACTTTGAACGAAAGATTGAAGAAAATGCCTTCGCCGAATACGAAATGGTTTATGAAAACAAGTTTTACGGCACATTAAAAACAAAGCTCAGTGAGATATGGCAGTCCAAAAAATTTCCACTAGTGGATATTGATGTGCAAGGTGCTCAAAAACTAAAAGAATTATATGGTCATAATGCAGCAAGTATTTTTATTCAAGCTCCGAGCATTGCAGTATTAAAAGAACGCCTCACCAAAAGGGGTACCGATACGGAAGAAATGATAGCCGAAAGGCTGGAAAAAGCCAACAGCGAAATGCAAATGAGTGCTGCATTTGATTATGTCGTGATTAATGATGACCTCGCCAAGGCTGTTATGATGACTAAAAATATTATCACTGATTTTTTAAATTAGCATAGCTGTGGTCATTGCCTTTATACTTAGTCTGTTGATGATGTTTACGCTTGTAGCCTGGCGGATGAGTATCATCAATACAGCCCGACAAACCAGTTTGCTGGCGCATTCCAACCCCGAGGGTGTCTATAGTCCAAATCCTATTTTATTATTTCTGATCAACACCGGCATCCTACTTGCCATTTCAACCCTAATAGCTACTACTGCCGTGGCCGTTTCACAACCACAATATGCCATGCAACCTTTACTGCAATGGATATTAACCTTGCTGACTGGATTGTGCATCACGGGTGTAATAATTTTTTTGGCCTATAGCCTTTATGGTAGCAAGGTGAGCAGGCGGCGCTTTTTACACAAAAAACAAAAGGTATCCGAAGAAATTGAATTTACTTATGAGCGACAATTGATTGAGGAGAATGAAGACCTGGAAGCAATATTCGGCGATGAAGAAGAAGATGAAAGTATTGAGCTATTTGAAAATGCATTGTCCTTGTTCAGCATCGAAATTAGTGAGTGTCTGATACCTCGAAAAGAAATTGTAGGGGTTGAACTTACTGATACTTATGAAGAAATCCGGCAGACCTTTGCTGATAGTAAGCATTCCAAACTCATCGTGTACGAAAACGATATGGACCAGGTGCTAGGCTACTTCCATCACTCGGACTTTTACAGTAAGCCAGAAAACATAACGGCATTGGTGCGCGAGATGCCCACCGTTCTGCAAAGTATGACAGCCATTGAGATGCTTTCTTTCTTTAAACGAAAACAAAAAAGTATTGCTTTGGTGGTTGACGAATTTGGTGGTACAGAAGGCATCTTGACCACAGAAGATTTGCTGGAAGAACTTTTTGGTGAAATAAAAGACGAGCACGACGAGGATGAATATATCGAACAACAAATAGCTGATGACGAATTTATCCTTTCAGGTCGTCTGGAGGTAGAATACATTAATGGTAAGTTTGATCTGGAAATTCCTACTGATAGTGCAGAAACCTTATCTGGCTATATCATAGAAGAACACAACGAAATTCCAAAAAAGGATGAAAAAATCATCCTAGATAATTACGAATTTAAAATTCTGCAAGTTAGCAAAACACGTATTGTTACTGTTCGTTTAAAAGTCCTTCATTCATGACCAAAGCAATGCTTTTTTGCGCCGGATTAGGCACCCGCCTTAAACCCTTTACACTAAACGCCCCCAAAGCACTGGTACCTGTAAATGGTAAACCCATCTTGCAGCGCAATCTGGAATATCTCGCTTCCTATGGCATAAAAGAAGTCGTTGTCAATGTGCATCATTTTGCCCATCAAATTGTAGCATTTCTGCAACAACATGATTTTGGTATTCGTACCATAATATCTGACGAAACTGATGAAGTGTTAGAAACCGGGGGTGGATTATTAAAAGCGCGGCCATTGCTGGATGATGTTGATGACTTTTTAGTTATGAATGTTGACATCCTGACTGACTTAGATTTGGCTGCAATGCTGAAAATCCACCTAAACCAAGGCGCTCTGGCAACCCTGGCCGTGAGCAATCGGGTAAGTAGCAGGGGGTTGTTGATAAACGAAGCCGGACAATTGTGTGGCTGGCACAACAAAAAAACCGGTGAAGAAAAGATAGTACGGCCGGGTGAAATGCTTCGTGATGTTGCGTTTAGCGGTATTCAACTATTGAATAAAAATATTTTTCCCTTAATAAGCCGCCGTGGCAAATTTTCTATCATTGATGTATATCTAGACTTGGCCAGCTCGCAACATATTACCACTTACAATCATAGTGGTTGTGTGCTGATGGATGTAGGCAAGCCAGAAAGTGTAACAGCTGCCGAAAAAATATTTAAGTAATTCCCCTATCGCTTCTCCCAGCCTATCCAAACACGTGTGCCGGGCTGCACAATCGTTGCCAGTTTTTCGATATTATCATTTGTCAATGATACGCAACCATCAGTCCAGTTAAACTTATTTTTTATTGCTTGATCGCCACCTTGCCATACACCATGAATACCAACCAGACCACCAATGCGCGCGTTGGCCGGTATAAGGCCTTGTTTTTTTGCTTCTTCGTGATTACGATAGGATTCTGCATTGGGATAATCAATGTCCATAAAATAATCCCAGGTGCCATGTTTACGAATGTTGGTAATGGTAAACCAGCCCTCGGGGGTTTTTTTGTCGCCTTCGCACAACTTTTGACCCTGCACATTTTTGCCAAATACACATTGATAAGCTGTTAAAAATTCGCCTTTGTAATACACGTATACTCGTCCGTATTTTTTGTACACCTGCAATTCTACCTGACTTTTATCAATCGTATCGGGCGCAAAAGGTCTGTCCAATACCGGACCCATGGCGATATAAGTTCGGGTGACTACATTACCATTGGGCTGTCGTATTTTTTCTACTTTGTTACCTTTGCTGTCATAGGTAGTAACAATTACACTGCCCTTATCTGCTGATGTTTGTGCATACGACAACCGTATGATACACGTTAGAACCAATATGGAAAGGAAATACTTCATGCAGATTATGTTGCCTAAAGATGCACAAACTTAAAAAGCTTGTGCGTCAAGACTACGTTAATTGTAATTTAATTTGTTCAATGATTTCATCAAACTGGTTGGTTTGTTGCCCACCGGCTGATGCAAAATTATCCTGACCGCCTCCGCCGCCCTTTATTCGCGGGGCTACAATTTCTTTGATCCACTGTTTAGCAGAATAAGCTTTTAGTTTTTGTAATTCATCATCTATCAATATGCACACATTGGCTTTGCCATCAATATCCCCACATAAAACGACGATAGGTTTGTCAATTTTTTGTTTGATAGCAAAACACATTTTTTTGACGTCATCTGCTGAGCTTGCTTCAACTTTCTGACCAATGAATGTTATATCACCCAGATCTTCAGTTTGTTGTATCAGCGCATCTACCTTTTGCCAACGCAAGGTTTCTTGCAATTTTTCTATTTCCTTCTGTAAGGCTGACTTGTCGTCGGCCAATTGTTGCACCGCAGTGGCTATAGATGCCGGATTTTTTAATTGATGTTTGATTGTGTTTAAATCGTCAATCGCGTTGTGTATGTAATCTTCGGCTTTTTGTCCGGTAACGGCTTCTATGCGCCGCACCCCAGCAGCTATAGCACTTTCGCTAATAATTTTGAAAAAGCCAAGCTCGCCGGTGTAGCCTACATGTGTACCGCCACACAACTCTATCGAATAGTTTTTATCCATAATGACAACACGCACTTCATCACCATACTTTTCGCCAAACAGCGCCATTGCCCCCAAAGCAAGTGCCTCATCTTTTGTCATGGACTTGATTACAACCGGGATATTTTCTCTAATCTTTTGGTTTACCAACTCTTCGATATGGCGTTGTTCGGCTTCACTGACTTTTTCTATATGGCTAAAGTCAAAACGCAAATGATCTTTATTGACCAAACTTCCTTTTTGCGCAACATGTTTACCCAATATTTTGCGCAATGCTGCATGCAACAAATGGGTGGCCGAGTGATGCGCCGATGTTTCACGGCGGTTGGTAGCATTTACTTCTGCGTGCACCTCTCCTGTCAAGGATTCGGGCAGTTCTTTACAGTAGTGCAGTATGAGGTCATTTTCTTTTTTAGTATCAAATATTTGAATCATTGTGCTTTCGAACCGCAGCGAACCTTTATCACCAACCTGCCCACCGCTTTCGGCATAGAAAGGCGTTTCGGCCAAGACAATCTGATAAAATTCCTTGCCTTTATTAGCCACCTTGCGATATTGCAAGACCTGTGTGCTGGTGGCTAAGGTATCATAACCCACGAAGGTATTTTGCTTGTTGGCATCCAGCACTTGCCAGTCATCGGTATTAAGTACAGTAGCCGCTTTGGATCGGGTTTTTTGTTCGGTCATAGCCTTTTCAAAACCTGCCTCTTGAATCTTAAATCCATTTTCCTGGGCAATTAGCCGGGTTAAATCCATGGGAAAACCAAAGGTGTCATAGAGTTCAAAAGCCAGGGCGCCATCGATAGTTTCGTCTGCAGCGTTTTTCATCACCTCCGCCATTCGAGCCAACCCTTTTTCCAATGTGCTCAAAAAACTATTCTCCTCTTCAAAAATCACTTTTTTAATAAAGGACTCCTGCTGTTTTACTTCAGGAAAAACATCTTTGAATTGTTCTGCCAATACCGGTAACAATTCGTGGAGCAATGGTTTTTGATAGTCCAGATAAGAGTAATAATAGCGCACAGCCCTACGCAATATTCTACGCACCACATAACCCGCACCGGTATTGGCGGGCAGTTGGCCATCGGCTATTGTAAAGCTTATGGCTCGAATATGATCGGCAATTACTCGAAAAGCTACGTCTACCTTACTATCGGTACCTAAGTATTTTTTATGTGTTAGTTTTTCTGTTTTCTTTATATATGGTTGAAAAATATCCGTATCATAATTACTCGATACGCCCTGCAAAGCACGAACTAATCGCTCAAGGCCCATGCCCGTGTCTACATGTTTATCGGGCAAGGGTTCGAGGCGTCGGTCTTTTTTACGATTGTATTGGATAAATACATTATTCCAGATCTCAATAACATCAGGGTGGTCTTTGTTCACCAAGTCACGACCAGGTATCTTCTTCCGTTCGGCATCGGGTCGCATGTCTATATGTATCTCGCTACACGGACCACAGGGACCGGTATCGCCCATTTCCCAGAAGTTATCTTTTTTATTCCCAAAAATGATTTGCTCCTGTGGTAAAATTTTCTTCCACTCCGCCAGCGCAATTTCACTTGGTGGTATGCCATCTTCTTTGTCGCCCTCAAATACGCTGGCATATAACCGATCTTTAGGCAAGCCTAGCACTTCGGTCAGAAACTCCCAGCTCCATTGTATAGCTTCATGCTTGAAGTAATCACCAAAACTCCAATTACCCAACATTTCGAACATCGTGTGATGATAATGATCAACACCAACTTCTTCCAAATCGTTGTGCTTGCCACTTACCCGTAGGCACTTCTGTGTATCGGCCACTCGGGTAAACTCCGCTTTTTTGTTCCCCAAAAAATAATCTTTAAACTGATTCATCCCAGCATTCGTAAACATCAAGGTGGGGTCATCCTTCAGCACAATAGGTGCACTGGCAACTATTTTATGACCTCGCTCTTCAAAAAAGTTTAAAAACTTGCTGCGTATTTCGTTAGCGGTTAACATAGTATGGTGTACAAATTTAAGGGTGCAAAAGTACTAGAATCAGGGCGTAACGCAATATTTGTGCTTATAAGATATAGCGTTTACTTTTATACCCGCTTTGGGCAAAAAGGTAAAATATATATATAGTAAAGAAAGTCAGCAGTTTGAGCCGCATAAGACTAGTATGCTGACCAAGGTGCTGCGCGTGTTGGGTTTCCTGAGCGCGGTTATTGTGTCGGCATGGATAGTAGTGGCGCTGGCGTTTAAATACATTGGCTCGCCCAACGAAAAAAGAATGCAACAAGACGTGGTATTGCTGAAAAGAGCATATAGTGCATTGGAAAAAAGCTTGCATCAGGCACAAAACAAACTGGCTGAATTGCGCGAGCGGGATAATGATATTTACCGCGTGATTTTTGAAACGGACCCGCTGCCTGAATATGAGGTAATGAAAAAAAAAGGAAATTCAGCGAAATATGCTTGATGCTTCAAACAGCGAAATCGTTGAGTACATAGAGGATAAAATTGACCGCCTCAAAAACGAAATAGCCTGCCAGGATTCTTCGTACAACACGCTGCAACGACTGGTAGAAAACAAAGAAAAGATGCTAGCCAGTATTCCATCCATACAGCCTGTAGCCAATAAATCGCTGAAGCGTATTGCCTCCGGATTTGGATATCGAATAGACCCTATTTATAAAATAACGAAGTTTCATGCAGGACTAGACTTTACCGCCCCCCAAGGCACGCCCATATATGCCACCGGAGACGGTCGGATAGCATCCTCGGGATACAACGCCGGTGGTTATGGTAACCATATTTGGATAAACCATGGCTATGGATATCCCACGCACTATGCTCACCTCGTGAAAATAAAAAAAAGCAGTGGCGAAGTAATTGGTTATGTAGGTAGCACTGGCAAAAGCACTGGACCACACTTGCACTACGAAGTAGAGCGCAAAGGAAGCAAAATAGACCCAGTACATTTTTTCTATAATGATTTGGACCCCAAAGACTTTGACAAAATGCTCGAAATGGCACAGCGCAGCAACCAAAGCTTTGATTATCTGTTTGTTTAGATAGCACTGATTAAATGATTATACCGTAAATTTGATATCGTATGGAGCAGTACGATCTCTTTGGCAACAAGGTAGAAATGCCGGGTGGTGCACCCAAAAAAGGTGTAAAAAAAATTGCTCCATCCGAAAAAGTTGTACCGATTAACCCAACTCCCGAACCTCCACTATTTGACAAAACATCAACCTTAGCACCAAACATACCTACCGAAAAATTAGACCAAACAGATAAGGTAAACGAAGATTCGCTTACCAAGGTGTACTATACCATATCTGAGGTTGCCAAGATGTTTGAGGTGAACCCTTCTTTGTTGCGATTTTGGGAAAAAGAATTTAAGCAATTAGGAAAAATTAAAAAAAATAAAAAAGGAGACCGATACTATAACAAACACAATATTCGCCACCTAAACGTTATCTATTACCTGTTGAAAGAACAAAAAATGACCATTGCCGGTGCACGTGAAATGATGAAAAACAAACGAAAAAGTGCCGTATCGCAATTTGACATGGTAGAAAACTTGCAAAGAATTAAGGGCTTTTTGTTAGATTTGAAAAAGTCTTTACAAACCGATGTGTGATAAGTTTGTATTTTTCTTTTTCTATCAAACAACTTTAAAAAACATTACAAAATGAAAAAAATCCTCTTATATAGCATTCTCCTTTTAACCCTCTCCACCAATATGCAAGCGCAGCAATATGTACGTGAATTAGATCAAAAAACAGATAAGCCACTGCTAAGAGGCGCTATCACTTTTGGCGACTTATTAAAAGAATCTGCCTATACCTGGATGAAAGAAAGCTACGAACCCGAAACAAGTGCAGTAGCAAAAATCGAAAAACTAATTCCTAAATACCGCTTAGTAGTATTTGCAGGTACCTGGTGTGAAGACACGCAATTATTGTTGCCACAGCTTTACCAAACATTAAAAGATGTTCATTTTAATTTTAATGCTTTAGAAATGTATGGCGTCAACCGTGCAAAAGAGGGCTTAGATGCTGAACATTTGATATACAATATTGAGCGTGTCCCTACTATCATCATCATGGATCGATTTAGGGAAGTCGGACGCATAGTAGAAAATGTGAACGAAAGCATTGAAAAAGATATATTAACCATTTTGGAAGGTGATCAATAATCACCCAAAGGTGATATAGTCTAAATCATCATGCAACTACAATTCAATGTGTACCATTCCGTTGCCGACTTACCGGCAAGCTGGGACGAAACACTCGCAGCAGAAAGTCCACTTCATTCCTCCAAAATTGGCGTCACAGAACTCGCAAACACTCCGGATATAAAGAACTACTATGTTTGTGGTTATTGCCCTAATAATCACTTGATTTTTCAGGCTTATGCGCAACAACTGCAAGTACATAGCGGACAATTTAATTTGCAGGGTAATCAAATTAAAAAGTGGTTGATAAAAAAATCCATTGACCTTATCAAGCCCAAAATGCTTGTTGCCGGCAATTTATTCCGACACGATGTCTACATGCTGGAATTCCATAAACCGTCCTTGAATCGACTTGACCGAAGCTTAATTTTAGATCAAGCCATAGACTATATGATGCAATATACCGGTAGTCAGGGCGTATTCCTTAAAGATATTCCCAAACCAATTGCCAAATATTTTTTAACACAGAAAGAATATCAACGCATAGACAGCGATATTTCAATGTACCTAAACATTCCTGCACATTGGAAAACGTTTGATGATTATCAAAACGATTTGAAACGCAAATACCGAAACCGTGCAAAATTGACGCGAAAGTCCTTTGAAAAAATAATAACCCGCACACTAAGCCTGGAAGAAATCATCCAACATAAAAAAACCATGCATGCTTTGTACAAACAAGTTACCGACAATCAAGTAGTGAGCATGGGTGAATTAAGTGAAGATTACATTCCTGAACTAAAAAAATCCTTAGGAAGCCAATATCAAGTCATGGGATTTTTTCTGCCGGAGGAAAACAATAAAATGATTGCCTTTTCATCCGCCATTGTTCATGATGAGGTACACGACATGAACTATATCGGTTTTGATTATGCCTACAACCAAACCTATTCTTTGTACTTCAATATTTTGTTTAACTGTGTGCAATGTGCCATTGGCAATGGTTGTAAGCGGCTATTATTGGGCCGTACTGCATTGGAGGCTAAGGCTATTGTAGGTTGCGAACCTGATTATCTCTTTACCTTTTACAAATTGAAAAGCCGGTTTATAAATCAAATTGTAAAAAACATCACCGCCCGATTTGAAAACAGACTTGGTGAAGGTTGGCAAAACAGACATCCTTTCAAGGCAGAATACTATGAGGGTATTTAAGTCGTGATACTTTTACCTGCATTATACTTTTACTTTTTTCGCAACAAAATTCTGGCCAACAGCTATTGGAAAAGCTTTGCTTTGTGCATCTTTTGTTTTGCCAAAGAGGAAAGTTCACACCTATAAATTATTACCTTTGGCATTGGTCTTTAGGATAAAACCCTAACCCCATGAAAAAAGAACTCACACTAAAATTATCTCCTCAAGAAATACAGGACGATGCGCTGATTTTACAAAAAACAAGACTAGCTCTGGGTCTTAAAAAAAGCGATGCGCTACAGATACAAAAACAAAAGTCTTCATTAGACGCTCGTAGAAAGCCAATCCACTTCAACCTCAAACTATCGGTCTTTGTGAACGAGAAGCCTCCAATATCAAACACCGCAATACATTATCAGGATGTTCACCAATCCAGCAAAGTGCTTCACATAGTAGGTGCAGGTCCGGCGGGACTTTTCTGTGCATTGCGTTGCCTCGAGCTCGGCATTAAACCGATTATTTATGAGCGTGGTAAAAAAGTTAGAGACCGCAGGCGAGATCTGGCACTGCTGAATAAAAAAGGCATTCTAAATCCCGAAAGTAACTATTGTTATGGCGAGGGTGGTGCGGGTACTTATAGCGATGGTAAACTTTATACACGTTCCAAAAAAAGAGGAAATGTCAACAAAATATTGCAACTCTTTATTCAGTTTGGGGCTGAAGAAAAAATTGCCTACGAAGCCCATCCCCATATCGGTACTAACAAGTTGCCCGGCATCATAGAAAATATGAGAGAACACATTTTGTCATGTGGAGGTGAAATATATTTTGAGCACAAACTAACTGACATTTTCATCAGTGACGATACGATACAAGCTATAGAAATAAACCATAGCAACAAAATAGATGTAAAACAATTGGTGCTGGCCACAGGCCATTCCGCAAAAGATATTTACAGCCTACTTTACCAAAAAGGCATTGCACTAGAAGAAAAGGATTTTGCCATAGGAGTACGCATCGAGCATCCACAGCAACTAATAAACGAAATTCAATATGGCGCAACGTATGCCAGAGCCATTACCTTAAATCAAAAAGGCGCTCTGCCACCTGCATCTTACGCCTTGGTGGAGCAAGTATCGGGTCGGGGGGTATTCTCATTTTGTATGTGCCCTGGTGGTATAATTGCTCCAGCAGCTACCGAAGACCAGCATCTTGTAGTGAATGGTTGGAGTCCATCAAAAAGAAATAACCCTTTTGCAAATAGTGGCTTGGTAGTAAAGGTTGGGGCAGGAGATTTCGGAAAATTTCAAGATAAAGGTGTACTAGCAGGTATGTATTTTCAACAGGCAGTTGAGCATGAAGCATTCAAGGCTGGTGGCGGTAAGTTCGTAGCACCGGCACAGCGAGTTGAGGACTTCATTCAAAATAAAACCTCGCAATTCATTGGGCCAAATTCATACTTGCCCGGTGTACGTGCCAGCAACATGAAGGACGTGTTACCACCATTCATATATCAATCTTTGCAAAAGGGCATTAAACAATTTAGCAAACGCGTCAAAAACTATATTCACCCCGAAGCTATAGTTGTGGCTACCGAAAGTAGAACTTCATCACCAGTGCGTATACCGCGCAATCAATTAACTCTTGAGCATGTGCACATCAAAGGATTGTACCCCTGTGCTGAGGGTGCGGGATATGCCGGTGGAATTGTCAGCGCGGCTATTGATGGTGAGCGTGTAGCCGAAGCGGTTGATCTTGTTTTAAGATAGACATGTCAAATTACTCCAAACTACCTCTGGCTTCCATATTACACTCATCGCTGAATGTAGAAAATAAATTAGTTCCTCCACCATCTTTGATGCCGGTGATTTTTACACCATTTACAATACTTACCTGCATATAATTATACCCTTTTTGTATCACTTTGTTTATTGAATATGCACAAACCAATACCATATTGCTCGCTTCTGCTTCGTTGCGCAGATAATTATCTACCAAATCTTTGGCTTCTTGTAAGCCGATAAACGAACCTCCATTGGCCAAGTTGGCAGGAGTATAGTCACAAGCGGGCGGGCAATCTCCTTTTTCATTCTGACGGTAAACTTTATCCGATTTCAGGCCTCCTTGGTCATCTACACCAACCAATATATAATTGGGTACTCCTTTCTCATCTGCCGCAGCAAATATTTTGATATCTGTAGCGCCGCTGTTCAGTATTTGCTGTACAATTTTCATGTCTACCAAAAATCCCGTAACCTCTTCTGCCAATGCATTACAGATATAGAATAGAACGAAGAATAATGTCAATACCCCGGTTTTTATATTTAACTTTTTCATTTGTTGTTATTTACTTTGTTGCAAGTTGGGTATGAATCTAATTTAAAAAACTTAGTAATGGTAGTAAACCACCCAATTTTCATTTTACACTATAGGGAACAAAGCATAACGTACGCTTACGTTTTTGTCTCGGAATAATAATAAACATTCATGTGTCAAAACACATGACCCATAAACACACTTAAAAAAACAAAAGCAAACAGCCATTGTTGGCGCTCATGTTGGATATACTTTTTACCCAGTTGAATGTTATGAACAGGTATGGCAATAGCTCCGACTCCAAAAAGTAGCACAAGCAACACGTCCATCCAGTCAAAACGACCCTTCACAATGCCCATCCACTGCCAAAACTCCAGCCATAAAGCAAACAACATGGGCATCCATTTAGCATGAATCGTAACGTTGTAAAAATATATTTTCAGTTGCCGGGCAAGCATGGTAGCTGCAAAAACCCAAAGCCCACCAGGTAATGAAAAAATCACCCATTTTGGCAAGGGCCACATTTGCCTAACCGATGTTTTTATAGCTAACCAGTCAGTTTGTGGTAATAGCTTGCTTAGCAGTATATTGATAAGTGTACCCTCAGGCCTGTAAAAAACATAAACGTATATGCAGGCTAGTAAGGAAAAGATAATTGCACTAGCACCAAGGTTGCTTTTTGTAGCATCACTCATTCATTAAAATCAATCAAATCAATTTCAAAAATTAAAACAGCATTTGCCGGAATCTTTCCAGTAGCAGACGAGCCATAGCCAAGACTTGAAGGTATAAATAAATAGCCGGAACCTCCCCGAGAAAACTTCGGAATTCCTTCCTGCCAGCCTTTTATGACTTGTGCGAGTGGTAACTCCACGTTTTGGCCATCATCAAATACGGTCTTATTTGTTAGGTAGCCTTTGTAATTGACTTTCACCTTGCTTTGCGCATTCGGAAAATCACCATCCCCTTCCTTAGTTACAATATAGTGTAAGCCAGTTTCGGTTTGCTGAGCTTGCAGGTTATTATCTGCCAGGTACTGCCGAATTTGCTGCTGATTTTCCTCAAATATTTTTTCGTCCTTATTACATGCCGATATCAGCACTGCAAAGGTTAATAACAGCAGATAATGTAAGCCATTTCGTATAGGGCGTATCATCAAGAAACTAAGCGGCTTTACGTTTCGCTTGTTTTTCAGCATGGGCCATAGCAGCATCTCGAACCCATTTACCTTCATCCCAAGCTTTATTTCTGGCTGCCAAACGCTCCTTATTGCAAGGGCCGTTACCTTTAACGACATTCCAAAATTCATCCCAGTTTATTTCACCAAAATCGTAATGGCCACGTTCTTCATTCCATTTCAAATCAGGATCGGGCAAGCTTACACCCAATATTTCGGCTTGCTCTACAGTAGCGTCAACAAACCGTTGGCGTAATTCATCGTTCGACTGGCGTTTAATTTTCCATTCCATACTTTGAGCAGAGTTTGTGCTTTCATCATCGCTTGGCCCAAACATCATCAAGCTTGGCCACCACCATCTGTCCACAGCATCTTGCAACATTGCTTTTTGTTCCGGAGTACCTTTGCTAAGGGCAAGCAAACTTTCATATCCCTGGCGCTGATGAAAACTTTCTTCTTTACAAATGCGCACCATTGCTCTGGCATAAGGCCCATAGGAAGTTCGGCATAGCATCACTTGATTCATGATGGCTGCGCCATCAACCAGCCAACCAATCGCTCCAATATCCGCCCAAGTGAGTGTGGGATAATTAAAAATGCTCGAGTATTTGGCCTGTCCGCTATGCAATTGTTCTATCATTTCATCGCGTGTGATACCCAAGGTTTCTGCGGCCGAATACAAATACAATCCGTGGCCTGCTTCATCCTGTACTTTGGCTATCAAAATTAATTTTCGACGCAAATTGGGCGCCCGTGTAATCCAATTCCCTTCAGGTAGCATACCCACAATCTCACTGTGTGCATGCTGAGAAATTTGTCTGATAAGTGTCTTACGATAAGCCTCCGGCATCCAGTCTCTGGCCTCAATTTTAATTTCGTTGGCAATTTTTTCCTCAAACAATTTCTGGCCTTTTTCAACACTCATGATTAACAATTTTAGTGGTACAAATATACAACGCACTGTGTTAAAGGAAAGTTTGATGATTATCAATTGCGGTAATGTTCATCACTTGAATGTAAAAAAATGTTCGGCTGATATAAAATAAAAATAAAAAATTATTTCCCTATGCCCTCAAAGACTGCTGTTAATCGTATCGTAGGTATATTTGCGTGACTCAACTATTTAGTAAATGGCAAAAACAACAAGTTCTACAGTAGGTAGAAAGGTGCTCATGGCACTCTCGGGCTTATTTCTCGTTTCGTTTTTAATCATTCATGTTTCTATCAATGCACTTTCACTTTTTGGTGAAGATGTATTTAATGTTGCATCCCACTTTATGGGCACCAATTGGGTTATCCAGTTTGTTATGCAACCGGTGCTAATGTTTGGTGTGATTTTTCACCTCGCAATGGGCATTTATTTAGAATTACAAAATAACAAAGCAAGAACTGTGAAGTATGCATATAGTAAACCCGGCACCAATAGTAGTTGGATGAGCAGAAATATGATTTACACCGGTGCCGTCGTGATGGCTTTTCTTGGTTTACACATGTATGACTTTTGGGTTCACGAAATGAATGTAAAATACATTAGCGCCGTGCCCGATTTATCACCTACACGCTACTACGGCGAAATGGTAGAAAAATTTGCCGATCCGGTGCGTGTGATTATTTATTTGATTTCATTTGTAGCCTTGGCATTGCACCTATTGCATGGTTTCCAGTCATCGTTTCAATCGGTAGGTTTTAATCACCATAAATACACCCCCATTATCAAAAAGCTAGGGAATGCCTTCGGAATTATTGTTCCGGCTTTATTTAGCTTAATTGCATTATTTCACTTTTTAAATCATTAATACGAAGGACAATGAGCATTTTAGATTCAAAAGTTCCAGAAGGTCCAATAGCTGATAAGTGGACGAACTACAAAAACAAGATCAACTTAGTTAACCCTGCCAACAAGCGTAATATTGACGTCATTGTAGTAGGTACTGGGCTTGCAGGTGGTTCAGCAGCAGCAACACTTGCCGAGTTAGGGTACAACGTAAAGGCTTTTTGTTATCAAGATTCTCCCCGACGCGCTCACTCGATTGCGGCACAGGGTGGTATCAATGCAGCTAAAAATTATCAGGGCGATGGCGATTCTGCCTATCGCCTCTTTTATGACACCATCAAAGGTGGCGACTATCGCTCACGCGAAGCGAATGTTTACCGCCTTGCCGAAGTGTCTACAAATATTATTGACCAATGCGTAGCTCAAGGTGTACCCTTTGCTCGTGACTATGGTGGATTGTTGGACAATCGTTCTTTTGGAGGTGTACTTGTCAGCCGTACCTTTTACGCCAAAGGACAAACCGGGCAGCAACTATTGTTAGGTTGCTATGCAGCAATGAACCGTCAAATTGCTCGCGGTAAGATTCAGATGTATAACCGACACGAAATGCTGGACATTGTAAAAATCGACGGTAAAGCACGCGGTATCATAGCACGAAATTTAATTACGGGTGAAATTGAGCGTCATGCTGCTCATGCAGTGGTAATTGCATCAGGAGGTTATGGTAACGTTTATTTCCTAAGTACAAATGCCATGGGTAGTAATGCCACGGCGGCCTGGAAAGTACATAAACGGGGTGCCTTTTTTGCAAACCCTTGTTTTACACAAATACACCCCACTTGTATTCCTCGCTCTGGTGACTATCAGTCAAAGCTTACGCTCATGTCCGAATCACTTAGAAACGATGGTCGCATCTGGGTGCCTAAAAAATTGAAAGATGCCCAAGCCATTCGCGATGGCAAAAAGAAACCAACCGAGTTGCGTGAGGAGGAAAGAGATTACTTTTTAGAAAGACGATATCCTGCATTTGGTAACCTAGTGCCGCGTGATGTAGCAAGCCGAGCAGCTAAAGAGCGTTGCGATGCGGGCTTTGGGGTAAATGCCACAGGCGAAGCTGTTTATCTTGACTTCAAATCAGCTATTGAGCGCTACGGTAAAGAGCAGGCCAAAATACAGGGTATTGAAAATCCTTCGCAAGAAACAATTGTCGCACTGGGCGAAAAAATTGTTGAAGCTAAATATGGCAACCTATTTCAGATGTACGAAAAAATCGTTGACCAAAACCCGTATAAAACGCCCATGATGATTTACCCGGCTACACACTACACTATGGGTGGCATTTGGGTTGACTACAACCTCATGACTACCATACCGGGTTGTTATGCTATAGGCGAGGCTAATTTTTCTGATCATGGTGCCAATCGTCTTGGTGCTTCTGCCCTTATGCAAGGTCTGGCAGATGGTTATTTTGTATTACCCTACACCATAGGTGATTATTTGTCTGCTGATATTCGCACCGGAAAAATACCGACCGACACGCCAGAATTCGATGAGGCCGAAAAGTCAGTTAAAGACCGGATTGCATTTTTCGTAAATAATAAAGGCACACACTCCGTAGATTATTACCACAAAAAGTTGGGTAAAATTATGTGGGATAAGGTGGGCATGTCACGCAACGAAAAAGGACTTAAAGAAGCCATTGCGGAGATTAAAGAACTACGTGAAGACTTCTGGAAAAATGTCCTTGTTCCTGGTGAGGCAAATGAAGTGAATGCCGAACTTGAAAAAGCTGGACGAGTAGCAGACTTTTTAGAGCTGGGTGAACTCTTTGCAATAGATGCCCTCAACCGTAACGAAAGCTGTGGCGGGCATTTCAGAGAGGAATCAGTAGAGCTTGAGGGTGAGCAGAAAGGCGAAGCTAAGCGAAAGGACGATGAGTACGCCTACGTTGCAGCCTGGGAGTACAAAGGAGAGCCAAGTGAAGCTGTTTTGCACAAAGAACAATTAGTCTTCAATGATATCAAATTAACTCAACGTTCATATAAATAAAGAAAATTATGTCAGAAAAAGGAATGAATCTCACATTGAAAGTTTGGCGTCAAAAAAACGCCACGGCAAAAGGACAAATGGTAGATTACCAGGTAAGCGGTATTTCCGAACATATGTCTTTTCTTGAAATGATGGACGTACTGAATGAACAATTAATTGCCAAGGGCGAGGAACCGGTGGCTTTTGATCATGACTGTCGAGAAGGTATTTGTGGCTCATGCTCTATGTACATCAACGGTGAAGCACATGGTCCGGACAGATTAATTACCACTTGTCAGCTACACATACGAACGTTTAATGATGGTGATACAATTTATGTAGAACCATTCCGAGCCAAAGCATTTCCTGTAATTAAAGATTTAATGGTTGACCGCTCTGCCTTTGATCGCATTCAGCAAGCAGGAGGGTATATTTCAGTCAATACTTCAGGCAATACGCAAGATGCAAATGCTATCCCCATTCCGAAGGAAAATGCTGACTTAGCAATGGACGCAGCCACTTGTATTGGTTGTGGCGCGTGTGTGGCTACCTGTAAAAATGCTTCTGCTATGTTGTTTGTGTCAGCCAAGGTTTCGCAGTTTGCGCTATTACCACAAGGACAAGTGGAGGCAAAAGAACGTGTTCAAAATATGATAGCTCAAATGGACAAAGAAGGTTTTGGTAATTGTACCAATACAGGCGCTTGTGAAGTGGAATGTCCGAAAGGTATTTCGCTCAGCAACATTGCTCGCATGAACCGGGAATATCTGAAAGCCAGCTTCGCAGATTAACACACTATACCTATTATATATTATCCAAAGAAACCCAGTCATATGACTGGGTTTCTTTATGAACTGTATTGAACATTACGCTACAATCTGCTTGCAGTTCATTTATTCAGGATATAAGTGTACCGCATCGAAAGTAGATTGTTTAATTGTACACTACCGCCTGCATAGTGTTGAGACAAGGGCAGATTTATACTAACAGAAAATAAATTATTCTTGTAAGAAATATTTGAACCCATTTGATACAATAAACTATTACCTCCGGTGGACTCTTTTAGATATACTCCGCTATTTGCATCAGCTTGGACATTGTCCCATGCTATACCAGCTGTTGGAACAATTCGAAAGGCATTTTTTTCCAATATGGTATAAAATAGTGAGGCAGATACATTTTGTTGACATCCATACATATAGCCATACTTATTTCTTCCTTGTGAGAAATAAGTACCGCCCAAAACACCCCCTAATTTTTTGTATCGCCACATTATGGAAGCGTTAAATATTGCACCCCAGGAGCCTGTACCAGCATTAAAACTGCGAGGCATCCCCTGACTCATTATATAATGCTCATAATGCCCTGTAGGAGCTTTGATACCTACTGTTAGTATTGGTCTCACTTGAAATGATTCGGCGAGATTAATTTCATTAAAACTGTAGTCTACGCCCAGCCGGACATCTCCTAGGCCATGATTCTTTAATGCAGGCAATGCATCAAACTGCCTATAATTGTTTTGATAAGGTATAGCGGCCCATGCATATATTTTTGGGCTGAGTCCCTTCTTCATCATTAGCTCACTAGCAATGAGTTTATCGTTGCTTTTTTCGTTTTCCTGACCATGGCTTGCAAACGAAACTATTCTTGTCTGAAGAGAAAAATAATCATTTAAAACATTTTGTAGTAATAAACCATTGTCACTGACAACAGATACTTGACTACATGAGTTACAAGCCAACCCAATGGTTGAGATAAATTTAAAAACGATTAACAGCAACAATTTTTTGTTACTTGTCATTATTTGTTTGATTTAAATTACTAGATAAATTATTATTCGCAGCCCATTCCAAACAGAACAGCCAACGACTTAGCGTTTTAAGAAATAAAATCTGGAGGGTCTAGTAATGATGATAAATAACCTAACAGTATGGCACTTTCTTGAGCAGGCCAAAGGCATACTTCATTTTCAATGGCCGGTTCTGTTAGCTTTTCAATGTTATATGCCTGGAGAAAGTACACCACCTCGTTTTGCTTGTTATTTAGAGGCAAGTTGCCCTCTTCAGTATTTTGTTCAGCCAACGACTTTTTTAACTGACAACAACCTCCGCACTTAGAGTCCTTTATATCTTTTTCGATACAAAGTGTTTTGGCAATGCGTAGTTGATTTATCTTAAAATAAACTTGAATCAACAAATTATGAAATCCGACAGAAAGGATTAGCATAATCATAAATGAAGCGCTTATTTTTCGCAAAGTAGAACAAAGATATACACCTAAACTAAGGCTGTCTGAAAGAGCTTTGTATTTTTTAATTGATTAATATCAATTGTTATCCATATAATAGGCGCAACAGCGTTGTATTGTTTGTTGTAATTCGGTATACTCAAATCCTGGCAAGTAGCTTTTTAGCTTGTCATTCGCGTAGTCATATTGTGCTACAGCACTGCGAGCTGTTTCTTTAGTAATAGTTTGTTCCTTGGCTGAAAACCATTTCTTAAGTTCATAAAAACGCCACACCAAATTAATCATCCAAGGCTTGGCTTCATATCGCGGCGCTTGTTTCTGGAAGCCATTGGCCATCCAATCAAACACTTGCTTGTAAGTATAAATGCCCGCACTGATAATAAAGCGCTCATTATATATTTTGTTTTCATACAACAGCAGCATAGCCTTCACAACATCTTTTACATCTACAAAAGATGTGATGCCGGAAGTATAAAATGGAAATTCGTTGTAAATATTTTTGAATAATTTGTTACTCCCAATATTCCAATCGCCTTCTCCCAATACAATTCCCGGATTCACAATTGTCACTTGTAATCCTTCTGCTGCTCCGCGCCAAACTTCCATTTCGCTGCGATATTTGCTCACGGCATATTGTGAATTATAACCGCCCGAAATCCAATCGGCATCTTCATCAATATGTTCATGCTGGCTGTTGCGTCCTAAAGCTGCCACCGAGCTTAAATGAATTAACCTCTTTACACCACAATCCAGCATGGCATTAACCATGTTGGCAGTGCCTTCCACATTGGTAAGCATCATTTTTTTGTGGTCACGCCGATCGAATGATACAGTAGCTGCACAATGAAAAACAGCATCAATTTGATGTAGACTTGGCAGCAACGAATAAACATCGTTTACATCAGCCTGAATCCATTCTATCTGACTGTTCTCGGCATCGGTTAAAAACGGTGAATGTGCACTTCGAAATAAGGCCCGGATGGTATAGTTTTTTTTAAGCAACAACTTGCATAAGTGACTGCCAATAAAACCAGTGGCCCCGGTTACTAATACCATTTCCTTTTTCAAGTGCGACAACAATTATTCTTGCTCGCGATAGTCGCCCAAATCTTCACCGGGCAAAGGCTCGTTTGACCCGCGACCTTTTGCGTTTTGTTCAGCCAAGGTTAAATAATCGGTGCGGCTTGTTTGTAGCCATATATCGCCTGACTTGCGCATCACCTGCACTGCAAGACCTGTGTTATCCTGAAAACCTTTTTCCAAATCTTCCACTACAGTTAAACCATTCACTACCCAGTCCGTTATATTGCTACCAAACTCACCTAATGTTTTATTCAAGTTTATAATATCATCACTGGCAGATACTTCGCCAGGGGCATGATCTTTTTCAAAAAAGGCTAATTTGAGATAGGGAAAACGTTTTTGAAATTCTTCATTTATTTCCTTTAGCTTTTTATTGCTATGCATTTCTATGTTCATATCGTTTTATATAAACTGTTTTAAGAATCGAATATCATTTTCGGATAACAATCGAATATCATTTATTCCATACATCAGCATCGTCATTCTATCTACTCCCAAACCGAACGCATAGCCCGAGTATTGCTCGGGGTCAATACCGGTATTACGTAGTACGTTGGGATGTACCATGCCACACCCTAATATTTCTACCCAGCCAGTATGCTTACATACACTACAGCCTGCACTATCACAAATAAAACAACTTACATCCATTTCGGCGCTTGGCTCTGTGAAAGGGAAATAGGAAGGCCGAAAACGAACCCGCACATCGGCGCCAAACATTTGTTGAACGAAATAATATAAGGTTTGTTTTAAATCAGCGAAGCTTGCTTTTTTATCAATATACAAACCTTCGACCTGATGAAAAAAGCAATGCGAACGCGCACTGATAGTTTCATTGCGATACACCCTACCCGGAAAGATTTGACGAATAGGCAACGCTCCCTTCTCCATTGTACGAATTTGCACACTGGATGTATGCGTGCGGAGCACCCAATCAGGATCTTGACGCACATAAAATGTATCCTGCATGTCGCGTGCCGGATGGTGCAGCGGGAGATTTAAAGCAGAAAAATTATGCCAATCATCTTCAATCTCAGGACCTTCAGAAACAGTGAACCCAATATTACCAAATATGGTCATCATTTTTTCCATGACAACAGATAACGGGTGGCGGGCCCCGGTTTCCAACGGCAAGCCCGGCAGAGTGGTATCATCTTTTTGTACAGTATGAGTAGTTGTTTGTTGAAATTGACCTTTTAGCTGTTCAAACTTTTCTTCGGTATATTGTTTAATTTCATTCAATAACTGACCCGCTTCGCGTTTTTGATCGTTGGCAATGTTGCGCATTTCGGCCATCAGACCTTTCAACTTGCCCTTAGTACCCAAAAATTTGATTCGAAATTGTTCCAGCTGTTCTGCATTCGATACAGCAGTCTGATTGATTTCTTCACGAATTGCTGCTATATTATCCTTTAGCGATTGCATGGCGCAAAGATAGTATTGGGTAAAAGAAAAAAGCACCCCATACAGAGTGCTTTATAATAAATTATTATAGGATTCTATTAGCCAGGGTGCGAATACCCAAGCGTTTCATTAATCCATAGCCAAAAATCTCCATCGATTAGGAAGGCTAGTATAAACCAAACGAATAAGATTAATGGAACATATACTGAAAGTTTGAATGCCTTCTTTTCATCTCCTAGGTGCATAAAATTACTGACAATGAAAAATGCTTTGAAAAGGGTAAGTATAATAAACCCAACATTCAACAGCCATCGCAAATCACCCGCTTTTTCTGAAAGGTATAATCCCAGCATTACCTCGATAATGGTGATAATAGTTAGTATACCTGTAATGCGCCAAATGGAGCGCACTTTCGCCTTGCTTTCGGGGCTATTAATGTCCTCGTGATGGTGCGCGTTGTATAATCTTGACTGATCCGCCTCGTAATCGCTAAAGTGTCCCATAGTTATAAGTTTCTTGTTATTTTATTATAGTAAGTAAAAACAGGTAAATACAAATACCCAAACCAAATCTACAAAGTGCCAGTATAAGCCAGCTTTTTCAATCGTTTCGTAATGGCCTCTTTTTTCAAATGCACCATTAATTGTCATTACCAGAATGATAATATTGATGACCACCCCTGATAGTACGTGAAAACCATGAAAGCCAGTAATGGTAAAAAAGAAATTGAAGAATTTATGCGCAGAGTCTGCCCCGTAGAGGGAAAGTTGAGTATCAGACACTCCAGCTGAGAAAAAATGTTTAATTGATTCGATTGACACGTCTCCTCTAAAAGAACCCCACCAGCCACCTTCGTGGTGTAAGTGTGTCCATTCCCATGCCTGACAACTCAAGAAAGCAATACCGCCCAATATAGTCCATAGCATCCACTTTACCACGCCTTGTTTATCCCGACAATGCCCAGCATGCACCGCCAAAACCATAGTCACTGAACTTAAGATAAGTATGAAGGTCATTAAACTTACAAACATCAACGGCAAGTTCATCTCACCCATAAACGGGAATGACCAGAAGACTGCGTTTGGGTCGGGCCAAATGATACTGAAGAAGCGCGTCGTTCCGTACGAAATCAGAAAGGCACCGAAAGTGAATGCATCTGACATCAGAAAAAACCACATCATCATTTTTCCATAGCTTATATCGAAAGGACTTTGTCCTCCCATCCATTTTGTCTTGCTATTTGCAACTGCTGCTGTACTCATAAAATAATTTTCTTAATGCTGATTGATAAATAAAAATATGAAGATATATAACCACAAGGCATCGACAAAATGCCAATAGATGGCTACCAACTCAATACCTGTGCCACTATATATTCTTTTACGTCGACGTAATGTGGTCGATAAATAAACGATTAGCAATGCAATGATACCGCCTAAAACGTGTACGCCATGTATAAAGGGTATTACATAGGTAAATTCTCCAGCGGCATTATTACCATTCAGCGTAATGCCCATTTGATTGTACATTTCACTAAAACCAAGATACTGGGAGATTAAAAATGATACCCCCAATACAACAGTCGTTGTGAGTAACATTTTGTATTTAGCAAAATCGTGTTTTTTAAATGCTCTAACGGCCAAATAAATGGTGGCACTGCCGGCCAAAATCAGTGCAGTAGATACATAGAATGGCAATGGTAAATGCACATGCTCCCACCTGCCTTGCCCTTGCCGCACCATATAGGCGCTTATCCATCCGGCAAACATCATGGTCATACTACCTATGGCAATATACATTAGTAGTTTGTGCGGGTGAATCTTATTGTTTTGTGCTGTCATGATACTCATAATCCTAAATAAATTTATCAATTAAAAATGTAAATAATACTAGGGGTAAGTATATGAAAGACGCAAACATCAATTTGCGTGCTTGTTTATCAGTGTTTGATTTAAAAAATTGGTAGGCATACCAAATGAATCCGATGGCTGCTACCAACATAACCGAAGTGCCCACCCAACTTGTGAGACCCAATACTTTTGGTAATACGGCCAACGGCAACAATATAGAGGAATAAAAAACAGATTGAAAGGCAGTATAACGACTTTCTTTGCCAACCTGTGGTAGCATTTTCATACCGGCTTTGGTATAGTCGTCATGACCAAGCCAAGCAATTGCCCAAAAATGCGGAAACTGCCAAAAAAACTGAAAGGCAAACAACACCCATGCTTCTGCCATAGCCACGGTGCCAGTGCCGGCGGCCCAACCAATAACACAAGGCAATGAGCCCGGTATTGCTCCCACCAATACAGAAAGGGCTGTTTTTTTCTTTAAGGGTGTATATACAAAAGCATATAATACATAAGAGGCTAAACTCAAAAAAGCAGCCAACCAATTGAATCGGGTGTAAAGAATAAGCGATCCCAGAACAAGCGATAAACCAATAAAGACCAAAGCCTCATTGTTTGACATACGTCCGGCAGCCAACGGTCTATCAGCGGTGCGTTTCATGAGTTTATCATCTTCTTTTTCAATCAATTCATTGGTTGCATTGGCTGCACCACTAATAAATAAACCCCCTATAAATAGGAGCAAAACATCAGTAAAAATAAAAGGAATCTCAGGTATCATTAAATAACCTACCACACTTGAAAACACTACGAGTAAACTCAGATTGAGTTTCATCAATTGCCTATAGTCTCGTATTTTCTCAACGAGGACATCAAAAAATGACAACGATATCTTCTCTTGTTGTAACAATTCCTATAATACTTTCTACTAGTGCGCCTCTTCGCCTTCACGCAAAGGGGTTGTTTGCATTACGTAATCTGTTCCTTCAGCGGGATTATCTTTAAAATCATAAGCCCATCGGTGAACTTCGGGTATCGGTCCTTCCCAGTTTCCATGCCCGGGTTTAATAGGAGTAGTCCACTCAAGCGTCGTGCTACCCCAAGGATTTGGATTGTCTTCGGTTACTTTTTTACCACGCCAAATGCTGATGAAATAATTAAATACAAATAATAATTGAGCAAAAAATACCACTATCGTAGCGATAGAAATCATTTGGTTCAATTCTGCAAATTGCTTAAAACTTTCCCAGCTGCTAAAGTCATAGTAACGACGTGGCATACCCGCTACCCCTTCGTAGTGCATTGGCCAGAAAATAACATATGCGCCAATGAACGTAATGAAGAAGTGAATGTAACCTAAGGTTTTATTCATGAATCGGCCATACATTTTTGGGAACCAGTGATACACCCCGGCAAACATGCCGAAGAAAGCCGATATACCCATTACAATGTGGAAGTGAGCAATAACGAAATAGGTATCATGCAAATGAATATCCAAAGCTGAGTTACCCAAGAAAAGCCCTGTTAAACCACCTGAAATAAACAAGGAAACAAAGCCTAGTGCAAAAAGCATAGGATTAGTGAATCGGATATTCCCTTTCCATATAGTCACCAACCAGTTAAATACTTTTACAGCCGAAGGTATCGCAATCAATAATGTAAGTAGTACAAAAACTCCCCCTAAGAAAGGACTCATACCGGTTACAAACATGTGGTGCGCCCATACCAAAAATGCCAAAACGGTGATTCCCAATATAGAAATTACCATCGCAAAGTAACCAAAAATAGGTTTGCGTGCATGCGTTGCTAATATTTCCGAAGCCATACCCATAGCCGGTAACATAATAATATAAACCTCTGGGTGACCCAAGAACCAGAATAAATGCTGATACAAAATAGCTGAACCCCCTACATTTGGCAAAGCTTGACCAGCTACGAATATTTCTGATAAATAAAAACTGGTGCCCGCATGCCGATCAAACAACAATAATACCGCTGCTGATAACAATACAGGGAATGATAATACCCCTAATACTGCAGTAAACAAGAATGCCCAAATAGTTAGTGGCAAACGCTTCATGCTCATACCTTTTGTACGCATGTTTAATATCGTTACAATATAGTTCAATCCACCAAGCAAAGAAGATACGATGAACAAAGCCATACTAACTAACCACAAATCCATACCAATACCAGAACCCATAGAGGCTTCTTTCAACGCACTAAGAGGAGGGTATGTTGTCCAACCACCTGAAGCAGGGCCAGTATGAACAAACAATGATATAAACATAACCACACCAGCAATAGCAAAAAACCAATAAGAGAGCATGTTTAAAAATGGTGATGCCATATCACGTGCGCCAATTTGCAACGGAATTAAAAAGTTAGAAAATGTACCACTCAAACCTGCAGTAAGTACAAAAAATACTAATACTGTACCATGTATGGTAATGAGTCCATAATACATTTCTGGGTCCATCTTACCACCCTTAGCCCAATCGCCCAAGAACGTCTGTAAAACCTGAAAAGTCTCCTCCGGAAAGCCTAACTGTAATCTAAAGAATACAGACATTAAACCACCGGCAATTGCCCAAAACATCCCAGTGATAAGGAATTGTCTGGAAATAACTTTATGATCCATACTGAACACATACTTTGTGAAAAAGTGTTCTTTATGCTCGGCATGATGGTGCTCATCATGATGATGACCATGACTACTGTCATGCGTTGTTGAACCATGGCTGTGTTGTTCTACCTCTTGTTCGTGTCCTGTGTTGTGCGTTTCGTTGCTCATTGCAAAAATTTTAGATTTATTATATTAATTCGATTACCCTGCCATAGTTCAGGATAATTAAACCTAGTTCATTGTAACAGTTTCTTGTTCTTCGATCTTTTCTTCAGTAGCGCCACCTGGTGCTGCATCCTTCTTCATTTCGTCAGGATGGCTTTGTGAATAGTATGATGTTTGCCCGGCAAGCCATTTATCATGTTCTTCTTGGGTTTCAACAATTACAATTGCCCGCATGCTGTAATGCCCTCTACCGCACATCTGATCACACGATAATTCATAAACAAAATCAGGGTTGCCCGTTTTTTGTTTCATTTCGGCTGATGTTATCGTCGGGGTAAACCACATTCTTGTGGTAATACCCGGAACGGCGTCCATTTTCATTCTGAAATGCGCAAGCCCGACATCATGAATTACGTCTCTCGCTCCTATAATAAGCTCTACCGGCTTATTTACTACCAATCTTATTTCACCGGTAGGAATCACAATGTCATCTTTTGTAGCTGGATCATTCCAATCCAAGCCTAAGATATTGTCTTGCTCATTGATATTTTTAAAATACTTTTTACCGATAACCCCATCTGGTCCGGGGTAGCGCGATATCCAGTTAAACTGTTTACCTACTACTTCAATTTTTTGAGCACCTTCTGGCGCAGCACTTGTCATTTTAAACCAAGCTTTTAATCCGTAAGCAACTAACACCGCCATAGCAAGAGCTGGCACAGTTGTCCAAATCATTTCCAATTTATTGCTATGCGCAAAGAAAACAGGCTTGTTCTTGCCGTTGTTTCTGTAACGGAATGCAAACCAGAAGCATAGAAACTGAGTAATAAAAAATACAGTACCTGTGACGACAAGGGTAATCATAAACATGTTATCATAATTCGCACCATGGTCAGAAGCAGCAATCAGCATATCCTCAATAAGTGGCATCATATAGAGATGACACCAATAAATACCCCCCATGAGTATTATCCAAACTGCCAACATTGAATAACCCAACCATTTGTTTCTTTTGAGTTCAAAAGCCTCTTCACCCTGTATGGTTGCCATCATTTCGCTTGATCGCCCCAATTGATAGAGCACCAAGAAAATTAGAGCTACGAGTACAATTAATAATAAACCTGACATATTCTTTTATTTATTTTTTTAGCTTACGTGTATTACTGTCTCTTTTAAATAAGGGTGATTTTCGGGTATTTGTGGTGACTTTTTCAGTTTATTACTTACCAGCAAAATTACCAAGCCAATAAAGCCTAAAAGTATCCCAATTTCATACCAACCAAGGTGCCAATCAGCACCAACGGTGCCTGGCATAACCATCTGATAAAAATCGATCCAATGCCCAATTAAAATTATAACGGCTACCACCGAAACAATAAAATAATTTCGTTTGGCCGGGGCAGACATTAAGATTAATAATGGGGCTACAAAGTTCAGAATCAAATTTGCCCAAAAGAAGAAGGCATATGGTCCATGCATCCGAATTTTGAAATAAACAGTTTCTTCGGGTATGTTAGCGTACCAAATCAGCATAAACTGAGAGAACCATAGGTATGTCCAGAAAATGGTAAATGCAAACATGAATTTGCCAACATCATGCACATGTTCATCGGTAACAAGCTCTAAATTACCATGACGTTTGGTGTATAAAATCCATAGCATAATCATGGACATTCCGCTTACAAAAGAACTGGCAAAAGTGTACCAGCTAAACATGGTCGAAAACCAATGTGCGTCAATACTCATCAACCACAACCAAGGTATTGTAGAAGCCAGTGTGATAGCAAAAACAAACAGGAACAATGCACTCACATTAAAATTTTTCCAGAAAAGCTTAACAGCCTTTTCTTTATTCTTTCCGATTTCAAGAGAAATTGAACTAATTTTTCTGCCCAACCAGCCCCAAAGGAATACCGTCAACGCACTCCATACTAAGAAAAAAGGCTTGCTTAAAAAGAAATGTTTCAAACCATTTCGTCCATTATGCGGAATATGTCCGTCTTCTAACCAAGGATAGATATGCTGATTACCGGTAATTATCTGATAGCCAACTATGACAAACACAATAATACCCAATATCCAAACAATGCTGCCAATAGCCTCCGGTATTCTTCTAAAGGATACGATCCACGCAGCTTGCGCCAAAGAGGTAGCAGATAAAACAAAAATGCTGGCAACTGAAATTAACAAGAAAAAAATGCTGTTTTGTAACAAACTAGCCCAAAATCGAGTTGATGTATGTACATCTCCCAACATGGTTATACCGCCGGCAATCAGTGTTAAGGCACCTATTACTAATAAGGCCAAACTAACCGTTTGTGCTTTTGCGGGAATTTGAAAATTTTGGTTTGTCATCTGTTCTTTTTTTTATTAAAAACTTTTCTTTATTTCTAAATATTTACTTTTTAGGAGCTTTTTCCTTTCCCATTGCAGATTCAGCAGTCGTTACTTCTTCCATGGTTTTATCTTCTTTATCTTCACTGTTCATGACTACTTCAGAACCTTCCTGACTTATCATAGTAAATGGCGCACCACCGTTTTCGGCCTGAACACTTTTAATGTAAGCGATAACTTGCCAACGTTGTTTTGCATCTAACTGACTGGAATATGCCCCCATCATATTTTTTCCGTACATAATAGCATGGTAAATTTTCCCTTCCGGAAAGTTCACATAATTAGCTGCAATCAAATTTGCCGGCGCAGCGATGTATTTTTCACTCGTATACAAAGGACCTTGGCCATCTAGTTTTTCACCATGACATATGGCACAATGGATAAGGTATAAACGTTCGCCTTGTTCCAAATCCTTCGCATAGAGCGTATAAGGATTTTTGTATGCATAAGCCGCAGTAGTATCTGTTTCGCTAAAGTGGGTTGGCAAGCCTTGCTCGCGAGCGATAGATCCTTTCACTGGCATTTTATTAAATTTCCCCCCCGCAGCTTCAATACGTTCAGTTGTATTGTAGTAATCAAACGCTTGCGAATAGGTCATATCCGGAGCATATGCCTTTCCGGGATTTCTTCGGTACTCTTCGCCACAAGATGTTACCACAAGGGCGCAAACGATTAGCAATATGAAATGGATGTTCTTCATTATATAACTTCTTGTGTTAGTAATTTATCTGATTCTTGGTAATCTTCTGTTTTATCCCACCAGCCATACCACCAGCTTTCTTCGGCTATTTGAATGTTGGTTTCATCTGCTCCAGTAGTTTTAAGAAAGTTCTCAACTTCAGTGGCGTTTTCATCGGTAACCTCGATAGTCATTACAAACTTATCGTCTGTTTGTCTCGGGTTAAAAATATGCTTCTTTACCCCGGGCATTACTTGACACAGATAACAAAAAGTGAGCACCATTCCTACTGCAGCAAATAAAACTGTCAACTCAAATGTGATCGGAATAAATGCCGGTAAAGGGAAATGAGGTTTACCGCCAAAATTTTGTGGCCAATCTGTGGTAAAGATCCAACCCATAAATCCTAAAGCTGTTGAAGTACCGGTAAGCCCATAAATAAAACCAGCTACGTGTAAATCACTCACTTTATAGCCCAAGGCTTCATCAAGCCCGTGCACTGCAAAGGGTGTAAATACATCGTGTATTTTATAACCAGCTCCGCGCGTTTTTTTTACTGCCGGAAACAGTACCGCCTCGTCACTATATGTTGCTGTTGCAAATTTTTTAACTGCCATTGTTTAAATTCTCTTTTATTTATTAATGATGATGAGCTTGTTCTTCAATAAATTTTTCTGCACTTTGTTCTTCAATTGCGCTCATTTCTTTTTTGTATTTCTCACCACTTGTTTTCAATATAAATTTAATTTCCGCTATAGCAATTACAGGGAAATATTTAGCAAACAAGAAATAACAAGTGAAGAATAAACCAAAAGAACCTAGGTAAAACCCTACCTCTGGCCAGCTTGGTGTGTAATAACTCCAACTACTTGGTAAGTAATCACGATGCAAAGACATGATGATTACGAAGCGCTCAAACCACATCCCAATATTCACGATGATACTCATGAAGAAAGTAAACCAAATATTTCTGCGCAACTTTTTAAACCAAAATAATTGAGGACTAACTACGTTACAAGTCATCATTGCCCAATAAGCCCACCAATAAGGCCCCATTACACGAAGACGAAAAGCTTCTTGCTCCCAAAGCACACCAGAATAGTATGCAATGAATAACTCAGTAATATAGGCAACACCAACAATAGAACCAGTTACAAGGATAACCTTATTCATTGCTTCCAAATGGCCGATAGTAATGTATTCTTCAAGTTTTAAAACCTTACGCGTGATAATCAACAAGGTCTGTACCATCGCAAATCCTGAGAATACCGCTCCCGCAACGAAATAAGGTGGGAAAATGGTGGTATGCCAGCCAGGTATCACAGACGTAGCAAAGTCAAAAGATACGATAGTATGTACGGACAATACAAGTGGTGTACTTAAACCGGCCAAAACCAATGAAAGATATTCGTGACGCTGCCAATGCTTTGCGCTACCAGCCCAACCAAAAGAAGCTAGACCATAAAGTTTTTTTCGCAACTTGGTTTTTGCCCGATCTCGAATTGTAGCGAAGTCAGGCAATAGTCCCGCATACCAAAACAATAATGAAACGGTAAAATACGTTGAAATGGCAAATACATCCCATAATAATGGTGAAACAAAGTTTGGCCATAAAGGGCCGCGGGTATTACCGTATGGCAATACAAAAAATGCATCCCATACCCTACCCATATGCCAGATAGGGAACTGTCCTGCACACATTACTGCAAAAATTGTCATTGCCTCTGCTGCTCGGTTTACACCTGTGCGCCAACCTTGTCTGAACAACAATAAAATTGCAGAAATCAATGTACCAGCATGTCCGATACCAACCCACCAAACGAAGTTGGTAATATCCCAACCCCAACCAATAGTTCGGTTCAGATTCCAGACACCTGTACCATATTGTACTTCCCAAGCAACGCTAAATACGCCAAAGGCAAGTAAGGATACTGAAAGGAAAAAACCTATATACCACAATCTAGTAGGCTTATTCTCAATTGGGGCACAAATATCTTCGGTTACCTGATGATAGTCTTTATTACCATCAACTAATGCTTCCCTGACGTATGATTCGTATTTTAAATGCATAGTTTCTCTTTACGTTTTATGCGTGTGTGTTTTCGTTATGATGTTCACTCGCCCCATGACCTTGTTTAGGAGCTCTTCCCTCAACATGATCGGTGTTTCTTATTTTGCTCAAGTAGTTCACGTTTGGCAAGGTGTGTATTTCTTCTAAAGTGTAAAACAATCGCTCTTTTTGTTCGGTGTTTCTTAATTTGTAAATCTCACTGGATTTATCATTTACGTTACCAAAAGTAATTGCACCAGTAGCACAAGCCATTTGACAAGCAGTTTTGGCCTCTCCATCAGCCAACACACGTCCTTCTTTTCTGGCCTCACGCTTGGCTGTTTGTAGTTTCTGAACACAGAAATTACATTTTTCCATTACACCACGGCTGCGAACAGTTACATCAGGGTTTAGTACCATACGTGTAATATTATTGTTGATATCATCACGACGGCCATCTTCGTACAGATTATGAACAAAACTATCACCTCCATTAAAATCGCGCCAATTAAATCGACGTACTTTATAAGGACAGTTGTTCGCACAGTATCTTGTTCCAATACAACGGTTGTAAGCCATTTGGTTTATCCCTTCTGAGCTATGATTAGTAGCATTTACCGGACAAACATTTTCGCAAGGAGCATTGTCACAATGTTGACAAAGCATTGGCTGGAAAACTGTCTGAATTGAGGTAGCATCTTCTACATCTCCACTAAAATATCGATCAATGCGCATCCAATGCATTTCATGCACTTTCATTACGCGCTCTTTCCCTACCACTGAAATATTATTTTCTGCCTGACAAGCAATGGTACATGCACTACATCCAGTACAAGAGTTCAAGTCGATGCTCATACCCCATTTGATACCATGGTTTGGATGCTGATCCATATGATACAAGGTACCATTATCACGATATGCATCCTGCCAGTCTTCTTCGGAATGAGCAGAGTTTTCTTCATGTCCATGACCATTCTCTGCACCATGTGCATCAGCAGTAGCATGATTTTCTTTATGACCCTCCTCACCATGTGCATTAACACCATCAGCAGCCGTATAATGACTTAAGTGATGTTTGCGTTCCTCAGCAAGTTCATTTGGATTCTTTTTAAACTCTTCGAGTGTATATTCATATAAAATGGGACGCTCGTTGTAAGAATGGTGGGTTTGTGTAACCGCAAGCGGATATGTTTTGCCAGTAGTTGATACATCAACTTTAGCAATGTTATAAAGAATACTACCAGCAGTGCTAACTTCTGCCAAATGAGAAACTTTGACACCAGTCACCTCTTGTCCATTATTTGCTGCACGTCCTACACCTTCAGCACGTCCATAACCTGTTGCTACTGCAATTACATTGTCATGCATACCAGGTATTACCAATACCGGAAGTTCAACCGTTCCGCCTTTGGCCTTAATACTAACCACTTTCTTCTCACGTTCAACCTCGTTTAAATCATTCCATTCAGCACCATATTTTTTCGCCATGTTCTGAGACATCATAACATAATTGTCCCAGGTACATTTTGATATAGGATCAGGTAACTCTTGCAACCATGGGTTGTTTGACCACACACCGCCATGTCCGATTGCCACCTTCTGATAGATAACCATTTCCACATCTGCAGCTACTGCTTTTGGCATAAATGCTATTGCTGCAATAGCCGCATCTGCGCTTCCAGCCGCTCCACCTGTCATACTCATTTCGGTCGGTTCTAGCAAACCAAATTGCAAAGCTTCATCAAATGCTTTTTGACCACCAACTTTTGAAGTCCAATAGTTTTGATAGTAATCATACCAATTGCCTTCTACACCTCCCCAAGTCATCAAACTTTGTTGCCATTGACGTGTATCAAAAAGGTTATTAATAGTTGGTTGTATAAAGGAAACATAACCACTAAAAGATTCCGCATCTCCCCACGACTCCAAGTAATGATGCACCGGTGCAACTACATTGCACACTGCAGCAGTCTCATCTTTACGGTCTGTAAGAGCCACACTTAGCTTAAGTGATTTAATTTTTTCTGCCAACTTTCCTCCCAAAGGATGTTCATAAACAGGGTTACAATCTAAAAATATTGCAGCATTTACTGACCCATTCATTAAGGCATCAGCGAATTCTTTCATATCAACATCATTACCACGCTTGCTTTCATTTTCATTAGCCCAAGATATGGTTGAACCGTATGCACCAATTTTGCTATTAATGGCGTTAACCACTGATTGCACATTTTTATCATTAGATCCGCAAACTACCAATCCGTTACCGGAAGTAAGTGCCTTAGCCGCTTTACTAATGGCTTTGTTAAGGTACTCTGACCCTGCATTTGGCGTTGACCCATTTAATGCTGCCAAAAGTGCCACAGCGATACTGCCAATCTCTGATGGTCGGCAAACATATCGATCATCAGCATTTGCTCCTGTCAATGACATGATGCCTTCAAACTGAATGTGCTTGCTCATATTCGGATTCTTTGCCGAAATTTTTCGGCCTGCGCCGTATTGCTTAGCATTCAGTGCTGAGTTGCCCCAAGTACCAATGAAATCGGCATCCAAGGATATAATTGTTTTGGCATTATCAAAACGATACATAGGCAAAGCGCGCTTTCCAAAATCAGCCGCATTTGCCTCTAAGATTCCGTGGTAAGAAATGGCGTCATATTGCACATGTTTTGCGCCAGTACTGCCAAGAAATTTGCTTATCAAATCTTTACCTGATGGGCTATTAATAGTAGAACTGATAAGGTAAATATTACCTGTAAGTTGCTCTTTAACTTTCTTGTCTACTTCGCCCCAAGATGCCTTTTTACCATCCAATAATGGACTTTGCAATCGTGCTGCATCATATAGATTTAGCACAGATGCCTGCATTCTGGCATTTGTTGTGCCACCAAATAATTTACTGTCGGTGTTACCTTCAATTTTAATAGGTCGTCCATCACGCACCTTCACTAGAGCAGGTATTACCTCGCCATTATCTACATAGGTAGATGCATAGTGCAAAGGCACACCAGGAGTAACATCCTCTGGTTTTATGGCATAAGGCAAAGCCGATCTTACCGGCATTTCACAACTTGCCGCCAAGGTAGCCGCAACTGTTGTAAAGCCAAGATATTTTAAAAAATCGCGGCGCGATGTTGTCGCTGTTTCGATGTTTTCAACATCGGCAAAAGGAATTGATGAACTTTCTTCAAACTCGTTGTTTACCTTTTTTAGGTATTCTTCGCTTGGGTTGATTTCTTCAATTCCTCTCCAATATTTTTTTGTGCTCATATTTTTTTGTCGAGTATTTTAAAATATTAATAGTGGCATTTTTGACATTCTAAACCTCCAATGTCACTCACTTTTACATCGGTGCGTTTGCCTTCTTTAATTTCCTGATGATATTTTTCGAAAATGGAGTAATAGTGGTTATCGGCGAATTGTACGCTTGTTTCGCGGTGACAATTGATACACCAGCCCATACTTAGTTGTTCACTTTGATAAACTTCATCCATTTCTTCGATATTGCCATGACATTGTTGACAGGCCACTTTTCCGGAAACCACATGAACTGAGTGATTAAAATAAACGTGGTCGGGCAAGTTGTGTATCTTAACCCAATTCACTGGTTTGGCTAAGATGTTTCCTTCAGCATCGCGTTTGTAATCTTTTTTGGCAGGATCCCAACCAGCATAATCATACAGTTTTTGGATTTCTGCTGTTCCATCTATTTCCTCACCTTCGGCTGTATAAAGCGGGTGCTCTGTTGCGCCTGTGTATTCGTTTATTTGTTTGTGGCAATTCATACAAACATTGGTTGAAGGCACCATGGCATGTCGGCTTTTTTCGGCAGCAGAATGACAATATTGACAATTAATTTGGTTGATACCGGCATGAACTTTATGCGAATAGAAAATGGGTTGCTCGGGCATATAATTTTGTTGACGGCCCATTTCTACCCCTCCTTTTGATAAATACACGCCTACTCCAATAAAACATAAAATGCCAGCCAGGGCGATATATACTTTGTTGCGGTAAAATGGTACTGCTTTTTTGGTTGGTAAGCCCAACTTATCGTTGGCATTTTTGTTTAGTAATTTGTTTACTTGCGATAAAATGATAGCAACAGCCAACAACACAAGCGTCAAAACAAAATAAAGCCAGGTGTTACCACCTGTATCTTTTGCAGCTGTTCCTGCTTCGCTTCCTGCTGCCTGTGCAACCGGGGGCTCAAATTCATTCACATAGGTAATGATGGCATCAATCTCTTCGTTTGAAAGATTTGGAAAGGCCGTCATGGCGGTTTTGTTCCACGTGTTATAAATATCGTTGGCATACTTGTCTCCGGAAGCAATTACAGCCGCCGAATTTTTTATCCAACCGTATAACCAATCTTTACTCGGCACTCGGTCTGTTACACCTTTTAGCGCTGGACCGGTTGCATCCTTTATGGGATGGTGACACGATGCACAATTGGCCTGAAATAACGCTTTACCATCTTGTGCATGTGCAGTAAAAGCAAATAATGAAAAAACTGAACAAAATAGAAGCACTGAAAGGATTCTATTAGGGACTCTACACCAAGGTATACGCATTTGTGTCGTTTTTGTTAAAAAAAGTACGGGCAAATGTAAGGTCGGATTACCTAAATTTATCAACAATTGTAAAGAAAATATGACGGATTTTACTTCCTTATTACAAACTAGAAAAATTTGAAAAAACCCAACAAAATAAAGGCTTTGGGGAGTTTTTATGTGAGCTTACTCGGATTCTGGCTCGCACTTTTTTTTACCAACGATTGGTTTATAAACAGTCAATTTTGGTGTAAGAAAATTATTTAACATTTTTGGTTGTATGGCATTTAACCGCAGCAACTATGCCCACATTCGCTCTTTCCTGCGTCGAATATGGGCGAAATGTATGGAATGCCCAACTCCAACCCTCGCAGTATTAAAAATAGCGCTGTAATGATGATGAGATAAGGAAAAAACGCTCGTAGCTTACTGCGAATAGAAATGGACATTTTCTGGAATAGTAAAGAAAATAAGGTCAGAACAAAAAATACTCAATGTTTTTACCGCTAAAATCTTTATTGAAATACTCGATATTTGCAAAAATGCACCCCAGCCAGTACTTGTTAAAAAAATATTGGGGCTACGAAAGCTTTAGAGGAATTCAAGAGAACGCCATAAAATCTATATTGTCCGGCACCGACACGCTTATCATCATGCCAACCGGTGGAGGCAAATCGCTCTGTTACCAAATACCTGCCCTTATGGCCAAGGGTATTTGTATAGTCATTTCGCCATTAATAGCCCTCATGAAAGACCAGGTGCAACAATTGAGCAAAAAAGGCATTCCGGCCGCCGCCTTATATAGCGGACAAAATAATTTAGAAAGCAGAGAGCTTTATAGACAAGCATTAGATGAAACCATCAAATTGCTATACGTTTCGCCGGAACGACTACAAAGCGAACGCTTCCAGCGATTTCTAACTCAGGCAAATGTCTCATTTATTGCCGTGGATGAAGCGCATTGCATTGCGCAATGGGGACACGATTTCCGACCGGCTTACCTGCGCATTAAGGAGCTGCGATACACTTTACCCAAGGTGCCTATTTTGGCGCTGACTGCCACAGCTACGCAAAAGGTTGCAGAGGAAATTACGCAGCAATTAAATTTTAAGAATGGTAAAATTATTCAAGACACTTTCTTACGAGAAGAATTAGGCTTGCATGTAAAAAAAGTCGAGAATAAAGAAAGCATCCTTAAGGCCCTGCTTCAAGATGTTGATAGAAGTGCGATAGTCTACTGTCGCAGCCGCAAATCATGCCGAGATCTTGCCAGTTTGCTGCAACAAGCCGGTTTGAGCGCTACCTATTATCATGCCGGACTAAAAAAAGAAGAACGTGATCGGGCTCAAAACGATTGGCTCAAGAATAATTGTAAGGTCATTGTTTGTACCAATGCCTTTGGCATGGGTATCGACAAACCCGATGTCGGCATGGTAATCCATTATGACTTGCCCGAAAATCTAGAAGCATACTATCAGGAAGTAGGGCGTGCAGGACGTGATGGCAAGTATGCACAAGGGATACTACTTTATACCGAAAGCAGTATCCAAAAACACAGGGATATGCTGGCATTGAAATTCCCTGCAGAAGAACAGCTGCGGCAGCTCTATAATGAAGTGTGTAACTACCTCAAAATTCCCGTCGGGGCAGGTACGGGTGAATATTTTGACTTTGATCTTTACGCATTTCTGAACACTACAAAGCTGAATGCCTATACCGCTTGGCACGGTATTCAATTATTGGCCAAACAAAATATCTGGCACTTGAGCGAGTCGGTACATGTACCCATACGCATTCAAATATTAGCCTCAAATGAAGATCTCAAGCATCTGGCCACACAGTATCATCGGCAGGATGCCTTGATAAAACAACTCTTACGCATGTATTCGGGTATTTGGCATCACCCCGTTGGAATGAACGAGTACGATTTGGCCAGCACCCTAAAACAACCTGTACAACAGATAATCCAAGACCTTCTTTTTTTGGCGGCGCGCCAATATATTGAGCTTATTCCCAAAAGAGATAAGCCACAATTGTACTTCACCGACCAGCGATATCCTGCAGAGCAAATTGTTTTGCATTATGATGACATATTGTGGCATAAACAACGCGAGCAGGATCGAAGCAACGCCTTGATACATTATGTCCGCAATACTACCACATGCCGTATGAAAATGCTGGCTCAATATTTTGGTCAACAAAGTCCTGTTTGCGGCAAGTGTGATGTAGACCAAGTAAAACACATTCCGCTTTCGTTGACATCTGTTAAAGAGTATATCGACCATGCACTGTTGAATCAGCAGGAAGTGCAAATCAACCACATTGTACACCACTGGCCAATTGATGTGCAAGAACATGTGCTACAACACATCCGTCATTTGATACAGGCGGGGTCATATAAGGTAAACAGTCTGGGCGCACTGTGTTTGGCAAGTTAATTACTGCCATATTTCACAATGCTTTACACATTACTTTTGCGGCATTATGCAACACGAAGCAATTTCGGTATTTGATATTTTTAAGATTGGTATTGGCCCGAGTTCATCACACACATTAGGACCGTGGAAGGCCGCATTGCAGTGTATTGCCGAGCTGAAAACAAAAGACGTATTGACCGAAGTAACAAAAATACAAGTGTTGCTATACGGCTCACTCGCAAAAACTGGGGTAGGTCACGGCACCGACCTGGCTGTGCAGCTGGGCCTTTGTGGCTTTCAACCAGAAATATTCCCACCAGAGGACATACAACCTACATTACGCAACATAAAAGAGGAGCAGCTTCTTCAGTTCGCGGGTATTTTACCCATATCCTTTTCGCCCGCTGATGACATCATTTTTTTAAAAGATGAATCACTGCCTTATCATCCCAATGCACTCAGCTTTTTGATAACACTAAAAGATGGCACCAACTTATCAACGACCTTTTACTCCATAGGTGGCGGATTTGTAACGAAGGAAAATGACGATAATCCAATGACAACCGAAATCGATTTGCCCTTTGAAATTGATACTGCCAAACAACTGGAAACTCATTGTATGAAAACTGGCTTGAGCATTGCAGAAATTGTCTTGGAAAATGAAAGTGAATGGCGAGGAGAAGAAGAAACCATTCAGGGATTGTTAGATATCTGGCAAGTAATGCAAGATTGTATTTACCGGGGTTGCCAACAAAAAGGCATTTTGCCCGGTGGTCTTGGCGTGACTCGTCGTGCCAATACATTATCTACACGCCTGCTGAAAGGTCAAGCCTTTTCAAATTATGAAGAATGGATGCACGCTATTCAAAACAGCCCCGATGCCAGTGGTCAAAATTTTAGATACACGCTTGACTGGGTGAGTTGCTTTGCACTAGCCGTAAACGAAGAAAATGCAAGCTTTAGCCGCGTAGTAACTGCGCCAACAAATGGCGCAGCAGGCGTAATACCGGCGGTATTGCATTACTACCTTACTTTTTTTAATGTAGACAGAAAAAAAGCCATTATCAATTTCTTACTGGTGGCCGGTGAAATCGGCAGTATCTTCAAAAAGCGTGCTACCATAAGTGCTGCCATGGGGGGCTGCCAGGCAGAAATCGGTGTGAGCAGTGCTATGGCTGCCGCAGCGCTGTGCGAATGTATGGGCGGCACGGTGAAACAAGCCCTAATGGCTGCCGAAATTGCCATGGAACATCACCTCGGTATGACCTGCGATCCTGTTGGTGGCTTGGTGCAAGTGCCCTGTATTGAACGCAATACAATGGGCGCCATTAAAGCCATAACGGCCGCTCAACTGGCTTTGCAGAGTAACCCATTTACAGCCAAGGTGAGCTTAGACAAAATTGTAAAAACCATGCTGGAAACAGCCCTCGACATGAATCATAAATATAAAGAAACCAGCGATGGTGGACTTGCTATCAATATTCCGCTTAGCCTACCCGAATGTTAGGCTGCACCATTTTTTTACTACTTTCGAATCATGCGTTACACCCTCTTTATGATTTTAATCTGTATGGCTGCATCTTGTCAGCCTAATTTGCCCACCGATTTTTCCTTTTTGATTGGTAGCTGGAAAATGAAAACTACTGATACATCCTACATCATTGAAACATGGGAACAAATTGATGCACAACATTATCATGCACTAAATTATGTAGTGACTGATAGCGGAGGTATGCAGCTGAGTGAAG
This sequence comes from uncultured Chitinophagaceae bacterium, assembly GCA_964409905.1. Taxonomy (GTDB): domain Bacteria; phylum Bacteroidota; class Bacteroidia; order Chitinophagales; family Chitinophagaceae; genus JAGNRR01. The sequence goes on from CAYPET010000001.1 coordinate 219,075, forward strand.
AGATCGCGCTGGAAGTGACAGATAGTGGCACCTACTACAAACCGACTATTGAAGGCATCAACGGCGACCAGCCATTTTTGTATAAATATATTTTGCATGAAGACAATAAATATATTTTCGAAAACAAGGAATATGATTTTCCGCGTAAAATTTGGTACAAACTAATTGATGCCAAGCATATGGAGGCTGGTATTGAAAACGAACAGGGCGACAAAAAAGAAACCTTCACTTTTGAAAAAATGGAGCCCTAATGAAGAAAAAAACAATGTCAGAATTGAATCGCCTCAGCGTAGCCGATTTCAAAGAAAAAGACAAGAACAAGGTTGTCATTGTTCTGGATAATATTCGCTCTATGCATAATGTGGGTAGCGTGTTTCGTACTGCTGATGCGTTTTTGGTTGAAGAAGTCATCCTGTGCGGACTGACACCAAGACCACCACATCGGGATATTCATAAAAGTGCCTTAGGCGCAACAGAAACCGTTCGTTGGTCTTATCAACAAGAAACCAAAGATGCCATCACTGCACTCAAAAATAATGGATACACCATTGCTGCCATAGAACAAGCACATGGCAGCATACCGCTTCAAACGTATTCGATAGAATCAAAGGAAAAAATAGCCTTAGTATTTGGTAATGAAGTGCAAGGCGTTGACGATGCCATCTTAAGCATCTGTGATACTTGTATCGAAATACCGCAGTTTGGCAGCAAGCATTCGCTCAATATTAGTGTTAGTGTTGGTGTGGTGTTGTGGGAAATTTTACGCCCACCCATGCAGGATGAATAATCTATTCGTTTTCTTTTTCCTCTGCATCATACAAGTCTTCTTTCGGTACAATTTTTATTTTGTCCTGATGCTTTAATGTTCTAGCTATTGCACTGTAGGGTGCTACCAAAACTTTTTCATTTTTTTTCAGACCACTGCGCACTTCTATATATTTCGTATCCTGCAAGCCAGTTGTTATCTGTCGCAATACTGCATGTCCACTACTATCTACAAAAACATACTCTTTAATAATTTCGAGATAACTGCCGGTAGCGTTTTCATCATCTCGTGTTGTAACGGCATTGATTGGTACAGACAGGACACCATTTTTTCTTTTGGTAAATATCTCGACACTGGCACTCATGCCCGGTCTGAAAATGGTGCTACCCGGATTTTCTCTTTGCATTAAAGCATAGCTACTGGGGTCTATTAATACACTAACGGTATAATTTGTCACTTGCTCGTTGATAGAGCCTGCGGCGGCGGCCAGTCCACCACTTTTGGCTTGGGTAATATTACTCACACGACCATAAAACAATCTGTTGCCGTAGGCTTCTACTTCTACCTTGGCACTATCGCCAACATGAATTTTTACAATGTCGTTTTCGCCAACCTCTACCTCTACCTTTAATTTGCTCAGATCACTAATGCGCATCATTTCGGTACCGGCCATTTGCATGGTTCCCACCACGCGCTCTCCTTTTTTTACAAACAGCGCACTCACCACCCCCGACATGGGTGCATAAATAGTAGTGCGTTGCAATAGTTCTGCTGCTTCATTTACATTGGCCTGGGCACTTGCCACGCCATATTGATTCCCTTTTATGGTAGCTATGGCAGCCTTATAACTGGCTTGTGCTGTTTTGTAGTTTGCCTCGGCTGTTTCAAACTCGGCTGCACTAATAACCTTTTCAGCAAATAATTGTTGGTTTCTTTTGTACGTCGTTTGAGCCTGCTCCAATTGGGCCTTCACTTGTTGCAATTGCGCCTTGGCATTTTGCACTACAGATTGTGTTTGATTGAGTTGCGCTTCGGCCCGACGCACACTGGACTGGTACGTTGTAGCATTAATTGTGGCCAGCAACTGGCCTTTGTACACCGTATCACCCTCTTCAACATTTAATGATATAAGTTCACCAGACACATCAGGACTGATTTTTACTTCTTTCTCCGGATTTATTTTTCCGCTGGCCGAAACGCTTTCTATGATTGTTCGCTCTTGAACAGCTTCTGCTGCCACATGTATCCCTTCTCTGGTGTGGCTAATTTTTTTGTAAATAGTTATGCCTAAAATAGCGGCTATGCAGAGTCCAATAATCCAGTACAACGATTTTTTCATTCTTTATAATTTTATTGATTGTCCTTGATAGAAGTCTAACACTTTCATTTTAAAAATCATTTCGTATTTGGCTGCCAATGCTCTGTAGCTGGCCTGATTATAATTGTTCTGTGTTTGAGTATACTCAAAAGTGGAAAGCATCCCTATGTTATATCGTTTTATGGCAAATTCCAGCGCCCGTCCTGCGGCACGCTCGGCACTGATGGCTGCACTATACTGCTGTTGAGCTGCTCTGGCCTGCAACACAGCGGTATGGACATCTTGCTGTAGTTGTTGTTTTGCACGGTCCATTGCTATCTCCTGATTATACAGTTGTATTTGCGCCTGTTGAACCCCTGTTTTTACCTGCCAGCCGTTAAAGATCGGAATGCTGAGTGTCAGTGCAATATTGCTACGTAGGTTATTGTCTAATTGCAATCCGTAAGGAATGGTGCGCGAAGTAAAATCATATTCCGGTGTGGTGATAGGATATTGGGTGCCTGCCACCTCCACATTACCCAATGTGCGTTGCCCAACAATAGTCTGGCCTGTCACTTCCTTAAACTGAGAAGAGTAACTCGTACTGAGATTGCCTCCCAAAAACAAACTCGGATAGCGTAAGGCTTTTGCCTGTAACACACCTTTCTGTGCAGACAGTACATTATAAAGCTGTGCTTTTAAACGATGCTGTTGTTGCTGAGCCACTTCGTACAAGTCGGCGGGTTCGGGAATCTGATCACTCAAGGCTAATTGATTGGTTTGCAGATTTGGTGTTTCGATAGCAAAGGGTGTATAAAAATCCAAATTCAACAATGCCCGCATTTCCAATATGGCAAGTTGTTCCTCAGTTTTTGCATTAATAAAGGCTGAACTATCAGAGGCCACTTGAGCCAACATTTGTTCAATATTCAGTTGAGGCAGACTGCCGGATGCAACAAAAAGCTGCGTTCGTTTTAACTGCGCCAAATCGGTTTGGATAACCTCCTCAGCAACCTTTAGTTGCTCTTGGGCTAACAAAATGCGTAAATACGTATTGGCTACATTGAGTGCAATATTATCGCCAAGTTGGGCATAAAGCTCCTTTGCGGCGCGTGCTGCAAAATCATTTTGTAGTATTTCATTTTTCTTCTGAAACCACCCGAACACCAGCACTTGCGAATTCAGGCTCATGTTATTAAAGAAAAAACCCTGATTGACAAATTGGTTAGAGGTGGGGTCTATTGAGCGGCCATAACTGTTCCCTCCACTAAAATCAGCATTGAAAGTTGGTATTCTCGAAGCCTTGCTTTGCTCGTATCGCAGTGCAGCCAAGCGTTCATTCAGTACATTTTCAGATAAGTCAAGATTGTGCTGTAAGGCATACGTAATACATTGCTGCAATGACCATGCTGTCCCCATGCTATCTGTTTGATGTTGATGGTCACTTTCCGATTTGTTGACAGCACTTGTTCTTTTTGACTGTGCCGATGCCTCATTCCAAACGCAAAGCATACCACATAATGATAGAAAAAACAACATGTTGAAACGCCGCTGGCTCATGATAGATTTACAAATTTACAGTTGAATATTCGGGGTCAGTATAAAAATTAGTTGAAATGACGACCGCTTGTTTGAATGGATAACCGGCATGCTGGCTGGTATTACTGTCGTAATTTTGGAAAAAATTTTTCGGTATTGTATCAGATTACGTACAGCTTGTTTTATTTATTTTCCCTCCTGCCTTTTTGGGTGTTGTATGGCATTTCGGATGTAGGTTTTGTGCTGTTGTATCATCTCGTCGGATACAGAAAATCGGTGGTCCGGGAGAATTTGCTGCTTTCGTTTCCTGATAAAACAGCCGAGGAGCGCCTTCAGATAGAAAAACAGTATTATCGGAACCTTTGTGACAGCATTGTAGAAAGTGTCAAAATGTTCAGCATCAGCAAAAAGCAATTATCCAGGCGCATCAAGGTAAACTGGAATTGTATTAACGATGTCAACGGTAATGTGGTGGCTATGATGTCGCATCAATTTAATTGGGAATGGTCGACACAGTTCTGCAATACAAATATCAACAAACAATTTGTGGGCATTTACTTACCCTTGAAGAGTGCAGTCTTCGAAAAAATCATGGTCAAAATTCGCAGCCGTTTCGGAAGCCTGGTGATTCCGGTTGATGATATGAAAACATTGCTTGCGGACCTGGAAAAACAAAAAATTACCTGGGGCTTCATTGCCGACCAGTCACCGGCCAATACCCATCGATGCGTATGGGTCAATTTTTTTCATCGTAAAACGGCATTTATGAAAGGTGCCGAAATTGTGGCCAGACGCTATAACAATGTGGTGATTTTTGGTGAAATTGTCCGATTAAAACGCGGATACTATGAAATTAAACTCAAACTGACGTTTGAGAACCCCAGGCAAACAGCGGACGGTGAAATAACCGAAGCCTATGTTCGCTTTTTAGAAGATTCTATCAAACGTCAGCCTGATAATTGGGTTTGGTCACATCGAAGGTGGAAACACGTTTTCACGGAAAACTAATTATTCTTCATCTCCAAGTTCGCGGACCAAATAGTAAATCTGTTTCGATATGCAGGCAAATATCGATAATCTCTCGCCATTTGCAAATGAATTGTAAAGAAATCGGCTATTTTAAGGATTTTTTGTGGTTTGGCATTTTTGGCATGATTATTGGAATACTCTTATCAGAGAAAATAGCAGAACTGTTTTTCTTCATAATACAATTAAAAGTCAAGAGAATCCTATCACATGTGGTAGGATTTTTCTTTTGTAGTCAATCAGCCTGCTTGTTCGGATTATATTTGCTACATCATGAAAATTGCACTCTACTTCGGCAGTTTCAATCCGATACATGTCGGCCACCTAATTATTGCCAACCATATCATTAATGAATGCCCGGTAGATCAATTGTGGTTTGTGGTATCGCCGCAGAATCCATTGAAGGAAACATCATCCTTGCTCAATGAACATCAGCGGCTGCATTTGGTTCGCCTGGCCATCGAAGACGAAGACCGGTTTCAGGCCAGCAATATTGAATTTCAACTGCCGCGCCCTTCCTATACCATCGACACCCTCACATACCTGGAAGAAAAATACCCCGAGCATACTTTTAGCGTGCTATTGGGTGGCGATAGTTTCCAGAATATCCGCAAATGGAAAAATTATCAGCAGCTGCTGGCCAACTACACATTACTGGTCTATCAACGGCCGGGCTTTGAGATTGACCGCTCGCTGTCTGAAAACATTCAGGTGTTAGATGCCCCACTGCTGCAAATCTCTTCTACAGCCATCCGAAAGCTCATTCAGGATAAAAAATCCTATCGTTTTTTAGTCACCGAAGCTGTGTATGAAGAAATAGAGGCCGCCGGCTATTACAGATAAATAATTAGACCTCTGCCGTATAGGTTTGGTATCTTGTATGGTCCTTCCATGGGTTTATTTTTAATGGTATGATACAATCTATTACCAAAGGCTAACCATCATTTTTGGGTATTTTTGACAAAACCTTTCTTATGTCGAATGCAACAGACCTAGCGAAGCGATTTAAAGAAGTGATGCTGGACGGGCAGTGGGTGGCCAATACCAATTTTCAATTGGCCTTGTCGGATGTTACGTATCAGCAGGCCAACGAAGTGGTGCACGATTTAAACGCCATCGCCCACCTGGCGCAGCATGTACACTACTACATTGCCGGTGTGCTACAGGTATTGCAAGGCGGCGCGCTGGAGGTGCGCGACCAATACAGTTTTGATTTTCCGCCCATTACCGATGCCGCCGAGTGGGAGGCGTGCCAAGAAAAAATATTCCATGACAGCCGCCTGATGGTGGATGCCATCGAGCAGCTGGATGCCGAAAAGCTACAGGCGGAATTTGTGAACCCAAAATACGGCAGCTACCAACGCAATATAGAAGGTCTCATCGAACATGCGTATTACCACTTAGGCCAAATCAGTTTAATAAAAAAAATAGTGCGCTAGGCCAACATATCGAACCGCCCGGATAAGGCAGTCGGTACTTTAGTACATGCTGCCAGCAAGTTTGTATGTTTTCTTGCAGATGAATAAAATGATAGCTGTTGATTTTTTATAAGAAAGTGCTGCTAAAATTGGCCATGAATTTGGGCGGAAAGCAGTTTAATACGCCCTACATCGAAAATCTCGTTGAGAGCTCTGCGGGCTTACAAGGCACATCAAACTACCTCCTTTTTCAAGCCCATGATGCGGCCCATTAATTCCTTAAACATCGAGCCGGCGCCCCCTTTGGGCGGGCCACCGCGGGCTTCCTCCATTTGGTAATGTCCGTCGGCATCCTGCCGCAGGCGGAAGCGAAAAATATAATCCTCAGGCTTGTTGCCTTCACCCCGAAAGGTGCCAAAGCGCATATCATTGTATTGCAAACCCGAATCGGAAGGCAGCACATTATAATAATCCTTGCTAAACCATCGCAGGGTTTTCACCACATAATCCGTATTGGCATTCACCAGTAAGTCATGGTTTTTGGGCACTGTATTAAACTGTATGGGCACTTCGTCGAACCAGGAATATTGACCAATAAGGAATTCGTTTTCGGTTTCCACCGTAGCGTTCCACAAAATATTATTCAGTATGGTAGGTCCCGAAATGTAACGCTCATACTGCACACCCCTGGCGGCCAGTGCCTGCTCAAAAACCGTATTGATGCGCTGCTTGTTGATGACGGTAAACAACAAATAGCCCGAGCTAATGATAATGCCTGCTACATTCCAGCGGAAGCGCATCTTGTTGGTGCGGTTGTAAAAAGAGGCTACCAATAAGCAAATAAGAAAAGGTAAGGTATACATGGGGTCTACCACCGAAACCGTATTCCAGGCTACGCGATAGTCAGAAAAAGGTGCGAATAATTGCGTGCCATACATGGTGAAGCAATCCAGTATAGGATGCGTAAATACCGACCAGAAGAAAAGCCACTGCCAGTCGCGCAGGCTGGCATCGGGAGCCTGCCAGCTTTGGCTAAAATACCGGCGCCTGCTTGAGATAATTATTAATACGGCCAGCAAACCAATCGCCACGAGAAACGGTATGGGGTTGTCCGGTAAAAAAATATTGAAGACAAACTTTACCGCAAAAGCCACCAGCAAAGCAGCCAGCGCTTTGGTGATGATGGCTATCCAATGATGATATTTACTTTGGTAAAGCCGATGCACCAGCCAGCCAAATACCACCGCACCCAACACGGCAAACACTATGGAATGACTAAAGCCCCGATGAAAAGCCAGGTTGTCAATGTTGCTCAAAAAAAAGCGGCCCATCACATCCAAATCGGGTATGGTACCCCCCACAGCGCCCCAGAGCATGGCACGATTGCCAATTTTTTTGCCCAGCACCAACTCGCCGGTGGCGGCGCCTAAAATAATTTGCGTTAAGGAATCCATGCGTGCCGTGCAAAGGTAGCGTCCAAATGCTTGCCTTGACCCAAAATGCAGGCTCTGGCCTATGATTAAAAAGATAAAATTTATATAAGGTCAAAACGAATGATGGCTATGCACAATACTTTTGCCTTTATGAATCAAAACGTGCCACCCAAAAAATGGAAAACCGCTTTGCTAATTTGGTTATTTATTTACCCGGCTGTCACTATTTTATCGCTGCTGTTGTTCCCGCTCATGGCAGATTTTCCGGCTTTGGTTCGGACGGCCGTGCTCACCCTGGTATTAGTGCCCATCATGGCTTGGTGGTATATCCCTTTTATGCACAAACGGTTTTTTGTCTGGCTGCGCAAATAGCCGCTAGTCGTCAAATCGTTTCCAGATCACATCATCGGGCAGTGGTGCCGTTATCTGTATAGTTTCGTTTTTTGTAGGATGCTCAAATGCCACGCTGCGGCAGTGCAGGTGTATGGACTGATCGCGATTGGAGCGCTTGTATCCATACTTATTATCGCCTATGATGGGCGCTCCGCGATGCGCCAGCTGCACCCGTATTTGATGGTGCCGGCCGGTTTCCAGTTGTACTTCGAGTAATGTATAATCTCCTGATTGGCGGATTTGCTTGTAATGCAGCACCGCTTTTTTTGCACCAGCCGTATTGGGGTCTACTACAAAACTTTTGTTTTTGCCTTCATCTTTTTTCAGATAATCTTCGCAGCGTTCGGCATCGGGCAGGTCGGCATTACGCACAACAGCCCAATAGGTTTTATCGACGGCTCGGCTTTTGAATAAATTCGTCATGCGGGTGAGCGCTTTGGAGGTGCGGGCAAATAATATCACACCGCTGGTAGGTCGGTCGAGGCGGTGAATGACGCCTAAAAAAACCTCGCCCGGCTTATTGTATTTTTCTTTGATGTAGGCCTTTACATAATCGCCCAACGGCGCATCGCCGGTTTTATCGCCCTGGCTAATGTCGCCGGCATTTTTATTAATCGCTATGAGGTGATTGTCTTTGTATAATATACGTGATGAATTTATGGTCAAGGTGCTACATTTTAAAAGCTTGATTCAAATGTAATTCTATCCGACAAGGCCGCTATCAAAAAGATAATATTTTGATGTCATTTTGATTAATCACCCATAATGGTTGGGTAATCCTTCAGTAATGCAAACATCCTCTCTTTGCAAAAAAATTTATTTAATGAGAAACATTTTTACCTTTTTAATTTGTCTGTTGGTATCTGTTACAGCACAAGCACAGATTACCATCACACAGTGGAACTTTAATAATAGCGATACTGTACCAAATATTGGTACAGGTAGTTTACAAAACATAGGCGGCACCTCTGTTAGCTTTGCCAGTGGCTCAGCCAGCGGTGGCTCGAGCGACCCGGCCTCAACTAATCAGGCATATAATACAAGTTCGTATCCCGCACAAAGTACAGCGCCCAAAACAGCCGGGATTGAGTTTGCAGTTTCCACGGTAGGCTATGAAAATATCATCGTTTCATTTGACCAGCGTTTCAGCAATACAGCCAATAATACCTTTGTGCTACAATACACCACGGATATTACAGCCACCACGCCTGTTTGGACAGATGCCTTCACCTTTACATTTACACCGCAACCAACCGGCACCGGTGATTCCTGGTTTAATAACCGTTCCTACAATTTCTCGTCGGTGCCGGCACTTAATAATAATCCGAATGCCGGTTTTCGTATTGTAAGCGATTATGACCCCATTGCCGGTGTGTATCTTGCTGCACGTTCTACGAGCAACTACAGCACTTCGGGCACGGCTCGTTTTGATATGGTGACCGTATCAGGCTCTTTGCCGGCCGCGGTTCCTTTTGCTGTAGAGTTTATAAAAGACGACGCAACTGTTTTGGAAAATACGGGCAACGCAAAAGTTCGTGCACGTGTGTTGAATGTAGGTAATGCTGCCGGTTCGGTGGATTTACAAATTTCTTCCTACTCTACGGCTACCGCCTCGGCCGATTACAGCTTGATGAATTCCACAGCCAACCTTTCTCCCAGCATGCAAATCGGCGACACGATTGATTTTGATGTTACTATTGTTGATGATGCCCTGGCAGAATCGGACGAATATATTATCTGCACTTTTACGAATGCAACCAACGTAAACTTTAGCAATAGCGAACAACACACCCTATATATACGAGACAATGACATCAGTATTCCGGCTGCATCAGATAAACTAAAGCTTACTCTTGTAACTAGTTTCAGTAACGGTCCAAGCAGCTCAAACTCGGCCGAAATTGTAGCCTATGACTCTGCCAGCAAACGCTTGTACATTGCCAATAGCATAGGCAATAGACTTGATATCATTTCGTTTGCTAATCCGGCTACACCTGCCTGGGTTGATTCTATTGACCTCAGTATTTATGGTAATATAAACAGCGTGGCGGTTGCCAACAGCATTGTGGCCTGTGCCATTGAAAATGGCTTTAACCCACAAGCAGCAGGCTCGGTGGTATTTTTTGATACCAACGGTGTCTATATAAACAGCGTGCCGGTAGGCGCTATGCCGGATATGCTCACGTTTAACCATGCCAAAAATAAAATTTATGTGGCCAATGAAGGTGAGCCCAATGGTGCCTATACCGTAGATCCTGATGGTTCGGTTTCGGTAATTGATATTAGCGGTGGTGTTGCTTCCGTAAGTCCATCCAATGTGAGCACCATTTCTTTTGCACCCTTTAACGGCTTCGAGGCTATGCTTCGCGCCATGGGCGTGCGTATTTATGGACCAAGCGCCAATACCGAAGATGATGTGGAGCCCGAATACATTACCATATCAGATGATGACACCCGAGCCTGGGTCTCGTTGCAGGAGAACAATGCCATTGCAGAGTTGAACCTCATCTCGAATACGGTGGTGGCAATACACCCGCTTGGGTATAAAGACCACAGCTTAGCAACCAATGCCTTCGATGCCTCTAACAATACAGATAGCATCAATATATCTACCTATCCGGTTTGGGGTATGTATCAGCCTGATGCAATCGCTCAATACTCAGATGGCAGCAATATTTATATTTTAAGCGCCAATGAAGGCGATGCCCGCGACTATGCCGGTTTTAGCGAAGAAGTGCGCATGGGCTCTTCCTCGTATTTGATGGACTCCATCGCCTTCCCGAACAGTGAACTACTTAAGAATAATTCCGTGCTGGGTCGTTTAAACTCAACCAAGGCGTTGGGTGATACGAATAATGATGGTCGTTTTGATAGACTGTATGCTTACGGTGCCCGATCGTTTTCGGTATGGGACGCAACCACTTCTTTTTCGCAGTTGTATGATAGCAAAAATGAATTTGAACTCATCACCGCTTACCACCCTGTATATGGTAGTATGTTCAATGCGAGCAACGGTAACTCCATCAGCAAAAAAAATCGAAGCGATGACAAAGGACCTGAGCCCGAAGGTGTAATTGTGGCAAAAGTAAATAATACGCCTTACGCTTTTATTGGTTTGGAACGCATTGGTGGTATAATGGTATATGACATCACCAACCCGGCAGCTCCACAATACGTTACCTATGCCAACAACCGCGGCCCGGACCATGGTACAGAAGGATTGATATTTATTCCTTACACACAATCAGCTGATTCGAATAATTATCTGGTTTTGGCAAATGAAACAAGCAGCACACTAACGATATACAAAGTAGAAGAAAACTGTACCTCTATGGAACTGGGCAATACGATTGCCAATAATACGGCAACAGTTAGCGGCAGCGCAACTGCCAATGCTGATCAAAACGCGGCAGCCAATGTAAACTACTATACCAATACCTGTAAACTACTAGCCAACATTAGTAATAATACTGCAGCTCTAGGCGCTACTACTATACAAGTGTTTACCGATACGACCATAAGCACACATAACGGACAGCCTTTCGTGGCCCGATGGTATCAAATTACACCCGACAGCAATAATAGTGCTGATGTAAAACTCTTTTTCACTCAAAACGATTTTGATAATTACAACACCTTTGCTGCACTTAACGGTTGGCCACTATTACCCGGCGGACCGAGTGATGTTACAGGATTACAAAATTTACGCATTACCAAAAACGACAATGCCGGCATGGGTAATAACCCATTAGTTATTACACCTACTGCTGCCTGGGATGGAACGAATAACATTTGGACATTGAGCTTCAATACACCTTCCTTTAGTCAGTTTCGCGTTCATGCCGCTAATTTGAACAACACACCACTGCCCGTGAGTGATCTCATACTCAATGGATACACAACAACCAATGCCAATATGTTACAATGGCATACTGTTCGCGAAGAAAATAATAGTCATTTCGTAGTAGAGCACAGCCGTGATGGTATCTATTTTGAGAATATAGGCACCACCTATACAAAAGCATTGCTTGGTAATAGCACAACGAAACTAAGCTATGAGTTTGTACATAACAATCCTTCTTCGGGAAAACACTACTATCGATTGCAACAAATGGATATAGACGGTGCCGGCCACTATAGCAATGTGATTGCCTTAACCCATACGAATACACAAGTTGTTCGTATGTATCCAAGCCCGGTACAAAAGGAGATTCATATTGTAGTGCCTAGTGAAAAAAGGCAGAACATAAACATCAGTTTGTTTGACATCAGTGGCAGATTAATTTTTAATCAACAAGAATCCGTTGATCAAAACAATGATGAAATTGTATTAGACATGCAACATTTGACGAATGGTATTTACACCATTGTTATCCGAGCGGAACAGGGTATTTTGAGCCAGGAAAAACTGATTAAGAACTAAGTATATTCTAGGTGAAATAAAAACCGCGGTGCTAGTACACCGCGGTTTTTTTATTCTTCATACAGCACTTGCAACACCGTTTGACCGACGGCTTTTAAGGTGCGCTTATCGATAATGTCAATGTCATCATTATGCGTATGCCAGTATTTTCCAAAACTGCCGCCTTCCTGCAAATTGATAATATCTACACAGGGTATCCCGGCCATTTCGTTCACCACTACATGATCATCGGTGATAGCACCACCATCGGCATATAAAAAGTAACTGCCATATCCTAAGCGATTGGCTATGTCCCAAATGTTGCGTTGTTTGTCGCCTGCATACTGTTTCGAAAATCCTTCGAGTAAAAACTGTGCATTTTTTGCCCCAACCATATCGAGACAAATACCATAGTTGGCCTTATAACCCGCCACATGTGGGTTTTGTGCCCAGTATTGTGTACCCAGACTGTAACTCAGCTCGCTCCACTCTGTCTTGCCAACATCTTCTACATCAACAAACAAAAAGTCGATACCCACATCAGCGGGTTTTATTTTCGATTCCTTAATAGCGCGAGCCACTTCCAACATAACAGCCACACCACTAGCGCCATCATCGGCTCCCATTATTGGCTGATTTTTTCGCACGCTATCCATGTCGGCCCAAGGACGGGTGTCCCAATGAGCGAGTAACAATACCCGATAGGGAGCACTTGGGTTAATACTACCGATGATATTAATACAAGGGTATTGATTATTGCTAATGGCTTGGGTAACTGTTGTGCTTTGTACAAAAACCGTGTCACAATATTTGCGTATCTCGCTTTCGATATATTGGGCACATTGCCGCTGGGCCTGGGTGCCGGGTACGCGCGGACCAAAACTGAGCTGTTTTTCGATATGCGCATAGGCCACATCGGCATTGAATACTGGTGATTTTTTAAAGGCCCTGGGCTCATTGGGCTTACCGGGTTCGTCGGCACATGATGGCATCAAGAGTATGCAACCTATGATGAACGCAAAAATTTTGTACATAGGGCAAAGTTAGATTTTTTACGGTCAATTCTGTTCGTATCGGCTTTGCATAATCCAATCAGTAAGGGCTTTTGTTGGCCGTATTTCTGTAGCGCTTGGTTTTCTCATAAAAAAAGCGCTGAGAAAAACTCAGCGCTTTTACATATTTTTCTGAAAGGTGTCGATTAATAGTTTAAACTGATATTTCTGTTATCCACGATGTTGGCTCGTTTCTTTAATACCACAGGCAAAAACTGTTCAATACTGTTCATGTACTGTCCTTCAATTTGCATACGCTCTATGCCAGGTATACGCTGAGCTGTTTTCATATTGTCCTGAATATTCTTCACTTTAATGAAGTATACCGCTGTAATACCGGGTATCGCATCACTCACTTTGTTCATATTGTTCTTATTAACTGATGCGGCCAGCACTTTTGGCTCATAGCCCAATTCCGGATTGCTCATTCCCATCATTTTTAGCGAGTCAGCTTGTTTTACCTCGGTGGCAAATGTGGTGGCAATAGCCTCTAAACCGGTTGCGCCTTTTACTTTTGCCGCAATTAGCTCTACTTGTTTTTTTCGTCTTAGCTGCGCCTCTATCTCACCGCGAACCGTACTGATATCAACCATTTCGCCTTTTTTGTTTTTAGAGGTAACTCTAGCAATAATCAGTTTGTCTTCAAAAGGTAAAACCGGTGATATATTACCTACCTCGCTTTCAAAAGCCCAACGAACCAGATTGCGCACATTACCCATGCCTTGCACTATCCCTTGAGTGCTTTTGATGTTTTGTGCAATGCGCTTATCCATGCCCTGTTTTTTAGCTGCATCGTTAAATGTTTTTTGATCTTTTGCGGCAGTGGCAAAATTGGTAGCGCGTTGTTGTACAGCACCGCTTGTTTCTTGACTTGGTTCTAAAAGTTTGGCTACTGTGGCCACTTTTACGTTTGGCTGAAATGCTTTTTGGTCTTCAATTTTAATAATGTGATAGCCAAACTGTGTTTTCACTTTTCCTATCTCACCAGTGGTGCCGTTAAATGCAAATTTTTCAAATTCCGGCACCATCATGCCACGAGCAAAATAACCCAAATCTCCGCCTTTTTGTGCAGAGCCTTGATCTGCAGAACGAGTGCGAGCAAGTGTGGCAAAATCTTCTCCTGCTTTTACACGATCAAGAATACTGTCAGCAGCAGCCTCTGCTTGAGCTTGTGTTAATGTTTGAGAGGGTTGTATTAATATGTGTGATGCTTTTACAGAATCAGGCAAGGTTTGTTTATCAGTGATTTTACTGATTTTGTACATACCGTTGTCAAAATATGGACCCACCATTTCTCCAACTGCTGCATCCAATAATGTTTGCGCATTGGAGTTTTTCATAGTATTCACATTGTAAAAGCGATCGTCGGTTAATTCATCAGATTGGCTGCTGGCATAATCATATGGATCAGCGGCAGCCGCAAACTCTTCTTTTAAATTTGAAACAAAGCCTAAAGAAGCCGCAGTATCTTTTGAGGTAGGTATCAACGGAAAACTAACGTATTCTATATTCACTACATCTTCATCGATTGTGTAGGTAGAAGGGCGGGCGTTCATGAATTCTTTTATTTCTGCATCGCTAATTTTAATATTGGTGGCATCAACTGGTTCATATGGCACTTTTACATAGTCAATATTAGAAACAATGTGTTGTTGTTTGGCCATTTCGTCCATCATGAATTTGGGTGCGTAAATACCTATTTTAATCATGTTGACATATTTGTTCACTTTTCGTTGTTTGAGCAACTCTTCTTTAAACTTGCCCCATTGCTTTTTCATTTTAACATCCTCGCCTTGAATAATTTGTTGCTCATATTGAATAACACGATTCGGGTCGAAAATTCCGGTATTGGGATCAGCAAAGTTTTGTTTTACAATCGGGTCTGCATCCATGGAAGTAAACATCGCATTGCGTTCTTTTTCTGTAACTGTAATGCCTAGTTTTTCTGATTCCTGAGCAATCAATAATGCATTCAGTTGTTGCTCCCAAAATTGGTTTCTGATGTTTTCTAATTCTTCATCAGTCAGGTTTTCTTTGCCTTGATTGTTTTTCATGGCCTCTTCATAATCTTGCAGTTCCTGGCTAAACTTTTGTGTTTCTATGCGCTCACCATTAACCTCCGCTACCATGGTTCTGTCTTGTTGAAATATGGCTCCTATATTGTTCTGAAAAGAATCCATAAAAATGAACGCTACCAAAGCCAGAATAAGCATTATTGTTACCACCACACTGCCTTTTCCTCTTAGTGTTTGAATTACTGACATATTATTCACAAAATTTAAAGTTCGCAAAAATAGGGGTTTTATATTATCTTTTCAAAGTTTAATGCTGCACAATCTCATTAATTTCATGCGGATGTTTTGTTAATAATTTTTGTCTTTTTACCGCTATGAGGATTTCCTAACAAACTACTTTTTTTTCGGGCCGACTATTCACATAATATCATAATAACCTGATTGTGCATATGCTTTTTGAACACATCTGTATTTCCTTATGCCGTCTCCGCTATACTCTTTTTAAAACATGCATTTCAAATACGATGTTGGCAACATGAAAAGTTGGGAATCAGATGTGAATTATGGTGCAGAACTTTGTTATCCACCAATTCACAGCCCTAATAACAACAACAGTTTTAGTTTAAAAGAAAAATTTATAATTAATAAGGATGTGTAAAGCATGGATAAGTATTGTTTTTGCAATTCATGGTTCGGAATAAGGCTCTATATTTGAACGCAGTATGAAAAAGCTAAGCTCATTGATTGCATTTTTAATGCTTTGCAGTTTTAGTCAGGATCTTTATGCTCAAGGAAGATTATCTGGAGACCTGATGATGAACGTTAATTTTTTTCAGCGCGATTCAAACATTCGTGCTGCCGGTAATCCGTTGTATGATAATTTTCTCAGTGGTGGAGAAGGATGGCTGGGCTTGCGCTATGCGGATAATAATGGTTTTGCCGCACAGGTGCGTTTTGATGGTTTTCAAAATTCCAATTTGTTGAATCCTCAGGCCGCTTATACAGCAGCTGGAGTGGGCATGATCAATCTGAGTAAGGAATATAAAAATTTTACTATTGCAGCTGGTCATATCTATGATCAGATTGGTACGGGTATATTGTTTCGTGCTTATGAAGATCGGGGCTTATTGATCGACAATGCTTTATTTGGTTTTAAAGTGCAGTATAATATTAATGATAACTGGAAGGTAAAAGGGTTTACCGGACAAATACGAAAACAGTTTGAACGATATCAGCCTGTAGTAAAAGCTCTGAATATTGAGGGTGGTGTGCCTGTTGGCCAAAGTGGGTTTATGACCCCGGGTATAGGCATTTTGAATCGTACAATGGATCAGCAAAGTATTGATGGGGTTGTGGCAACAGTAAACTCTATGGATGTTGAAGATCGGTTTATACCAAAATATAATTCTTATGGAGGAACCATTTACAATACGCTCAATCTAGGAAACTTTACCTGGTATGTTGAGGGTGCCTATAAAACAGAAGAAGCCATCTACAATAATTTTAATAACAGACTGGAAAATACAAATGGTAATGCGCTGTTTTCAACCATTGGCTATGCAATACCAAAATTAGGGGTAAATGGTACATTCAAACGAACAGAGAAGTTTGTACAGCGTACATCACCAAATGAAACCTTATTACGAGGTTTGTATAACTGGCAGCCAATCGTTTCACCTATTCGGGTACAGCGCGTTATCTCTCGCTACAGTCCGCAAAGCCAGGATGTTAGTGAGATGGCGTTAAGTTTGAATACATATTTTAATCCTGCAAAAGACTGGAATGTCAATCTGAATTATACACATATCAATACACTAAAAGATTCTTTTCTTACAGCGAATTCTACCAACGGAAGTTTAGAGTATACATCATTAAAGTTGTATCGCGAAATGTATGGCGAAGTAGAGTTTCGAGGTTTGGAAGATTGGATTTTTCATTTAGGTGTACAATATCTGGAATACAATCAGGCTGTGTATCAGGTAAAAGATCCAAAAGAATATCCAATGGTAGTGGCGATTACGCCTTTTTTTGAAGTAGTTTATAAAATCGATAAAAAACGTTCACTGCGTTTTGAGGGTCAATACATGCACAATGAAGAGGATTATGGCTCGTGGACTTTTGCCTTGTTGGAATATAACATAAGTCCAATCTGGTCGTTTGCACTTACTGATATGTACAATATCAAACCAGATGGAAAACTTGGTAAGGGATTAGAACCAACTCACTATCCCAATGTATTTGTAGCCTATACCAAAGGGCCACACCGATTCACTGCACAATATGTAAAACAAGTAGAAGGGGTGAATTGTACAGGTGGTGTTTGTAGGTTTGAGCCTGCTTTTAGCGGTTTTAAGGCAGGTATAACATCTACCTTTTAAATTATTTGTATCTTTAAAACAGTAAAATTATCTGAGTATGCAAAGAGTAATGATTTTGATGGCAGCCTTTGTAATGGCGTTGTTTGCAAGTTGCGAAGAGCAAATTCCGCCAGGTTTGGATTTGGGCGGCAGTGCTGTGGCGGTAGACTCTACTTATATAGCCAGTGTAGAAACCAAACAAGATAAACAGGTCCTTATTGAAGAAATTACAGGCGTCACCTGCACCAACTGTCCGGATGGTGCTCGACAATTAAAATCCATTATTCAGCAAAATGGTGACAAAGCCATTTTGGTAGCAATACACGGTACCGCATTTGCCATACCCTACAACGAAAGCAAATATGATTTTAGAACCGAAAAAGGAGAACAAATTATCAATGCCTTAGGGCAACCAGCTTTGCCCGCTGCTGCTGTGGATAGAATACCTGATGGATTAGGTGTATACTACCGCAGCAAAAGTGAGTGGAGCGGATTAATCAGCGATCGTATTGCCAATACTACTACGCCCGTAAATATTCATCTCGAGGGTAATTATGCCACAGATAACAACAGTTATCAACTTACCGCGCGTGTCGCATTTACCGAAAGCTATGCCGACAAATTAAATTTAACCGTCTACATTATTGAAGATAATATTAAAGATTATCAGCTGGATAATTCAGTGAAAATACCAGATTATAAACATGATCACGTTTTTAGAGATTGCATCACCAACATTGCGGGTACACCTTTAGACTTAGGTGATAAAATAGCAGGACGGGTCATGCAAAAAGTATTCACTTTCAATCCCAATATCAACAGTGGTGCTAATTCGTGGAACCTGGACAATTGTTACATTGTGGCCTATGTCACCAACCCCGACACGCGTGAAGTGCTGCATGTAGAAGAAATAAAAATGCGTTAGCGCTCCGGTTTATTTTCTTTCCTGACACAATTCTATCAATACACCATTGGTGTGCTTGGGGTGTAAAAAACAAATCAGTTTATTGTCGGCACCTTCTTTAGGTGCATCATACAGCAAGACGAAACCTTCATTTTTCAAACGCTTCATCTCGCTGTGGATGTCATCAACATCAAAGGCAATATGATGAATTCCTTCACCGCGCTTGTCAATAAATTTACCGATAGTGTTGCGATTGTCATCGCTATCGGCCACCAACTCTATTTTGTTTTCGCCCGTTTTAAAAAAAGCCGTTTCCACCCCTTCGCTCGCTACCAATTCTGTTTTGTAGCAAGGCGTATTCAGTAGTTTTTCGAATAGGGCAATGCTGTCAGTCAAGTTTTTTACGGCAATACCGATATGTTCAATCTTTTTCACACCGTAAAAATAAGCAGCATCACCTTCATTCTTACTCACTCAATAAAATCCTTGCGGAATGGTCTTTTTTTGAGATTTTTATGACAATTCCTTAGCAATAGCCCAAGGATGCTAGCCAAATTGTGAATATCTTTGCCCCCCAGCTTAAATTGGCTGGTTAAAAAACATTGATTATGCAATTACCAATATACTTAGACAACAATGCCACTACACCCTGCGATCCACGTGTGGTTGATGCCATGATTCCTTATTTTACGCAGAATTTTGGTAACGCATCCAGCCGAAATCATAGTTTTGGTTGGACGGCCGAAGAGGCTGTGGATTATGCTCGCGAACAAGTTGCCAAGTTAATCGGTGCAAATCCCAAAGAAATTATTTTCACTTCCGGTGCCACCGAGGCAGATAATCTTGCTTTAAAAGGTGTGGCACAGATGTACGCCAGCAAAGGCAACCATTTTATTACCACCACTATCGAGCATAAAGCCGTTTTGGATACCTGCAAAATACTTGAAAAAGAAGGCTGCGATGTTACCTATCTTGAAGTAGACCGAGAAGGAATGATTGATTTGGACGCCCTCGAAAAAGCTATTACACCCAAAACAATCTGTATTGCAATAATGTATGCCAACAACGAAATTGGCACCATTAATCCTATGAAGGAAATTGCGGCTATTGCTAAAAAACATGGTGTGTTGGTCATGAGTGATGCTACACAAGCAGTCGGTAAAATTCCGGTAGATGTGAATGCGGATGGCATCGATTTGATGGCATTTACGGCACACAAAATGTATGGTCCAAAAGGAGTTGGAGCATTGTATGTGCGTCGCAAAAACCCACGGGTAAAAGTAACAGCCCAAATGGACGGTGGCGGCCATGAGCGCGGTATGCGTTCTGGTACGCTCAATGTGCCGGGCATTGTTGGTTTTGGTAAAGCATGCGAATTGTGCCGCTTGGAAATGGAAAAAGATGCCGAGCATGTGCGCAGATTGCGTGATAAATTGGAAACAGAATTGTTGAAGATAGAAGAATCATATTTGAATGGGCATAAAGAAAATCGTTTGCCGCACGTAACCAATATTTCTTTTAAACATGTAGAAGGTGAAGGTTTGTTGATGGGTATTAATAAAGATATTGCCTTAAGCAGCGGTAGTGCTTGTACTTCAGCTTCTTTGGAACCATCTTATGTGCTTAAAGCCTTAGGTTTGGGTGACGATTTGGCGCACAGTTCATTGCGTTTTGGCCTGAGCCGTTATACCACCGAAGAGCAAATAGACCATACCGTAGAGTTGGTCAGCAAAACCGTACATAAACTACGCGAAATGAGCCCGCTTTGGGAAATGTATAAAGAGGGTATCGACCTGAATACTATCGAATGGGCTGAGCACTAACCATTGTAAAATAATTAAGGCGTCCTGAATCATTTTCAGGGCGCCTTTGTTTATATAATAATATTACTTTTGAAAACGATTTTATGTTAGATAAGTTAGAAGCCATAAAAGCCAAATTTGATGATATTGGCGTTTCGCTCACCAATCCGGATGTGGTTGCTGATCAAAAAAAATTTATGGCGTTGAGCAAGGAGTACAGTAAGCTGGAAAAAATTGTAAAAAAATACCAGGAGTATAAAAAATGCCTGGAAACGCTGGAGTTTACCAAAGACATTTTAAAAGAAGAGCAAGACGAAGAGCTGCGCGAACTCGCCAAGGCCGATCTGGCACCTTTGGAAGAGCAAAAAGAACAACTGGAATCTACCATACAGCAAATGCTCATACCTAAAGACCCGCAGGATGAGAAAAATGTAGTATTGGAAATCCGAGCTGGTACCGGAGGCGATGAAGCCAGTATTTTTGCAGGCGACCTCGTGCGCATGTATATCAAGTATGCCGAAAAACAAGGTTGGAAGGTAGAAATGCTTTCTTCTAACGAAGGAACGTCGGGTGGATATAAGGAAGCCATTCTGCAAATCAGCGGCGACGATGTGTATGGCACACTGAAATACGAAAGTGGCGTGCATCGCGTGCAGCGTGTACCGGCCACCGAAACACAAGGCCGGGTGCACACCTCTGCTGCTACCGTGGCGGCCATGCCCGAAGCCGATGAAGTGGATTTTGAATTGAAGGAGAACGACGTGAAAATGGAAACATCACGCAGTGGTGGTGCCGGTGGTCAAAACGTGAACAAGGTGGAAACAAAGGTAATGCTTACACACATTCCTACGGGTGAAGTTGTGATATGTCAGGTAGAAAGGACACAGCTGGGCAACAAACTGCGTGCGATGGAAATGCTGCGCTCAAAACTCTATGAGGCTGAAGTACGCAAGCATGAAGAAGCCATTGCCAGTCAACGTAAAACACTGGTCAGCACCGGTGACAGGTCAGCAAAAATCCGCACCTACAACTGGCCACAAGGTCGTATCACCGACCATCGCATTGGTAAAACCATGTATAATCTGGACGCCTTTATTAATGGGGATATACAGGAAATGATTGATGCTCTGATGTTTGCAGAGAATGCCGAAAAAATGAAGGCAGGACAAAACTAAAGACAGTAAACTAGTAGGCCAGCCATTTAAACTGATATTGTTTTTCGGGTATTTTGATGCGCTCCGATATTTTTTCTAGTCGGTCCGGAAGGCCCATTAAAAAATCACGGGCTCGTTCTGCCTGATCAGTAAGCCCATTGATTTTGTCTATTGCCCATTCATTGTTCAGGTGACGAAAAATATCGACATAGTCTTGTGAGGTGTACACCATTTTGCGCTGTGCCGCATCAGAAAAATGCTTAAACAATTCGCCAATCTGGCCGCCTGTTTCGCGCATAAAATGTGCAGGCATTACAATTTTTTTGCGCATCATATCTTCAAAGGCAAGCATCATTTCACTAGGGTCCACTTCAAAAATGCGTTTGATAAAATGTTGGTAGGCTTTTGCATGTCGGGCTTCGTCAGCGGCTATGGTACCGTTGATTTTAGCCAACAGTTGATTGCCTGATTTTTTGACAAGGCCGGCCACACGCCGATGCGAAATATTAGTAGCCATCTCCTGAAAACTAGTGTACACAAAATTGCGGTATGGGTCATAGCCTGTGCCAATATCATGCCCATCGTTGATTAAGTGCTGGGTGGATATTTCAAACTCGCGCATATTCACGCGGCCACTCAAATACAAATATCGATTCAGCAAATCGCCATGTCGATTTTCTTCGGCCGTCCAGGCTCTCACCCATCGCGACCACCCATTATTACTTTCCTGGTCTACACCATCTACACGCATCAACCATGACTCATATGATGGCAAGGCTTCTTCGGTAATGGTGTCACCAATCAATACAGCAAATAAATCGTAATCCATCTCTTTGGCCAGCTCTTGAATTTCTTTTACTTCTTCAAAAAAACTTTCTTTGCTCGAATCGGGTAATAAGTCTGATGGTTGCCAGTTTTCCTCTATTGGTTTGAGGTAAGTGGTCATAAATTCATCAATTGATTTTTCAATCAATTGCATCACTTCTAGTCGTACGTTGGATAGTTTCAAGCTATAAAAGTACGTCGGGAAATTGCTGAAAGAAAATGAAAATACTTTTTACTCGAAATTTTAAATAATCTGTACGAGTGGAATTAATGCGGCAATGATGTACTTTTATGTTGATGATAACGGCGCGATATAAAACCCTGGCTTGGATTGCGATTGGCTTATTGCCGGTGTTGTCGTGTAGTAAATCATCGAATGTAAACGACAATCCGCCGGGAGAAACACTACTGACTGTCACGACCAAACGGGTGCAGCAGAAATGGAATCTTGACCGCTTCGTTAATTACGAAACTCTTGGCACCCAAGAGTTTCATGATACGATATATGGCCAAGCGGGAGATTATTTTCATTTTAATACCGATAACCGCGCCTTTTCTTTTTGGGATGGCGTGTATGATACGGTATCGTATTTGGTAGTCGACCCAACACATTTGAAATATGGCGGTGATACTTTTTTAATTCAAACACTCACCAATGCTGAGTTTGTATTGCAACGCAGCGGCGCAACAGATACATCCTCTTTTGACCATCAACTATACCTCAGTAAATAAAAAGGGTTTGGATATCAAAAAAAATGGCCGACATAGAGTCGGCCAATATTCTACGTTTATTTGGTGTTTAATTCATTACCGGCAGAAAAGCATATTGTTTACCATACTCCATCATTTGTGCAAAAAACGATTTCGGGTAGGTGACACTCACTTTGCTAATCTTGTCGCCGTTCATGGTAGCTACTAATTTGGGTTGTATAAAACCGCTGTATGGTTTTGATTTCAGTTTTGCATAGCGTTCCAACACTTCCTTGTGAAGTGTCTGGTCTACTTTGACGCCATAGGTTTCTACCAGGGCTTTGCCTGCGGCATAATCCCCTTCTGATTTAATGCGTTGTATTTCGCGCAATAATTCACCAAAAAGAGTACGCAATTTATCGTAGTCATTAATTTTCACATAGCTTTTATCGCCAACTTTATACCATTCAATCACATTATCTGCTTTGCCTTTTTCATATACCCAGGCAGCGTTTAGTTGTCTGTTGCGCATATGAGCCTCTTCGATATTATCACCTAGTTTGAGGCGTACTAATTGTGTCATTAGGCCATTGCGGATGTACGAGTCATATTCGGCCTTGCCAACTTCTATGCTGGGCATCACCCCAATGTCGACCAGTTTTTGATCGGTGATGTAGTACAATGCCACTAGGTCAGCACGGGCTTCTTCTAAACAGCTGGCATAGGTTTTCAATGTCTTATCAGTGGTTTCCACGCCGGGGTTGATTTGCCCACTCGCATGCCCTATACATTCGTGCATGTCAGTGTGTAGCTTGCTCCCTAAGGCGCCATGTTTTTTGGCACGAGATACTATTTCAGGACGGTTTTCAAACTCTTCCAAAAAGCCACTTTTCTTTTTTACAGCATCGTAAGCATCTACAATGTTGCCCAGATTAACCGATTTACTGCCGTGGTTTTTCCGTATCCAGTCCGCATTGGGCAGGTTGATACCAATAGGCGTGCTGGGCGCAGCATCGCCGCTTTCAACCACCGCGTTTATTACTTTAGCGTTAATGCCCACAACATTTTTCTTTTTATGTTCTTCTATCAATGGCGAGTTATCTTCAAACCACTGAGCGTTTTGTGAAATGGTTGCAATACGCTTCGAGGTTTCTACATCTTTTACGTTCACCACGCTTTCAAAGCTGCCTTTAATACCGATGGCATCAAGGTATACTTCTATAAAGCCGTTGATAAAATCAATGGAGCTGCTGGTGTCTTGCACCCAGGCAATACTGTAGTCGTCAAAGTCTTTCAGGTCACCACTTTTGTAATATTTCACCAAGAGGTCAATGTGTTTTTTCTGTGCAATATTTTCGGCCACGGTGCTTGCTTTTTCCAACCAGTATACTATTTTTTCTATTGCGCCCGAGTACATACCGCCAACTTTCCATACACGCTCAACAATCTTCCCGTTGGAATCTTTCATCAGTTTGGTGTTCAACCCCCAGCTTGGCTGATTGCCTGTGCTGGGAAAATTGGCGTAATAAGCTTCAACTTCTTTTTGGGTGACGCCTTCATAAAAATTGTTGGCACTCTGTGCTACGTTGTCTACATCGGCATCCTGATTCACACATTTGGGTTCAAAGTTAATGTCGAACATGACGGTTTTCATGCGTGTCAAAAAGCTGTCTAGGTCTTCACCATTGCTTAAAGGAAAACCGTTGGGGTCACTTTCTTTGGCAATTTGTGTAAAATATTCATATGAACATTCAGGTATAAATTTTTCGTTGCCATAGTGATGGAAGTAGCCGTTGCTAAACCAAAACCGCCCGCAATATTCTTCAAATTTTTTCCAGTCGGCATTGCTTTTATCACCCTTGTATGTGCCATAGATGTTTTCAATGGTTTTACGCACAGTGAGGCCATACTTGCTTTTTTGGTCATAAATAATATCGCGTCCGCTCAGTGCAGCTTCATACAAATAATACAACAGTTCTTGTTGTTTGGGGCTAAGTTCTTCCCAGCCCGGTATTTGATAGCGCAATATTTGCAGGTCGGCAAATTCTTCGGCCTCTACTTCAAAGCCGGCCAGAGAGCCGCTTTTGTTGGAGGTATTACAACTCCAGATAGCCAGCGGGATGAATAGGAATAAAAGAAATCGTTTCATGTGGTATAATTATTTTGTTGAATGAGTTGGTAAAGGTAGCAATTTCATTTTGTTATCTCATGGCATCGGTATTGGACAATGAAAGTATCGGCAAGCCCATTCAAAAAAACTATGTGCCATCTAAGGGTGCTATACCAAAAACAATTTTACATTTGTCACCTTATGAAATTTAGCGATTTAGTTTCGATATCAGGCTTGAGTGGTTTGTATCAGTTATTGGGCACCAAATCTGATGGTGCTATCGTCAAAAATTTTGATGATGACAAAACCTTGTTTATCTCAGCAAGAAAACACGAGGTGACACCGCTCGAAAGTATTGAGGTATACACCCAGACGGATAATGTGCCGCTTTCAAGCGTGTTCAGTACGTTTAAAAAAAATAGCAGCGGTGTAGACACAACCGATTTACATAAAAAAGGCAATGAGGTGATTAAAACCACCTTTGAAAAGTTGTTTCCTGAATATGATCAGCAGCGGGTGTACATCAGTGATATGAAAAAAATGCTCAAGTGGTATGGCATTCTGGAAAAACTGAATTTGCTCGATACCTTAGACGAGCCTGCAGCCGAAGATGCTGAAGAGAAAGAAGCAGAAAGAAATTTGAAAACTGATAAGGCATAATATATATTTACAACTCCTTAAAGCAGAAAACATGAACATACCAGCAGATTTAAAATATACAATAGAACACGAATGGGTGCGTGTGGATGGCAATATTGCCACCATAGGCATCACCGACTTTGCCCAAGGCGAATTAGGCGATATTGTTTTTGTCGATGTGGACACGATTGGCAAAGAGGTAGGCAAAGATGAAGTCTTCGGCTCGGTAGAAGCGGTAAAGACGGTTTCAGATTTATTCATGCCGCTTAGCGGTGAGGTACTCGAGTTGAATGCTGAGCTCGATGGCGCTCCCGAAAAGGTGAATGCAGACCCCTATGGCGAAGGATGGATGGTAAAAGTAAAAATCAGCGACGCAAGCCAATTGGCCGATTTGATGGACGCTGCGGCTTACGAAGCACACGTTAGTTAATCTTCACGATTTTAGTTCATATACATCCCGTCACGCTTGCGCGACGGGATTTTTATTTCTTAGCATGAAGCACGCATCAACAAACAGATTGTTACACATGGCAGCATCTGTGCTATGGACAATCCTCATTTTTGTAGGTTGTTCACTTCCGGGCAAAGATTTGCCGCCGGTGTCAATGTTTGATCATTTCGACAAAGTGGTTCATTTTGTGTTCTTCTTTGTCTTTGCATTGCTTTGGTTGGGTGTTTTTGTTGAGCCTAAACAAGCCTACCGTTGGCAGCATGTGGTTTGGGTATTGGTGACTTCATTGGGGTATGGCTTGCTGCTGGAGTATTATCAGTTGTTTTTTGTGGCAGGCAGGTCGTGGGATGTTTGGGATGCAGTGGCTGATGGTATAGGCGGGTTGCTGGGCGGTCTTTTTGCCAAAAATTGGCGTAACTTCGCCATCCGAAAGGGTGTATAATTTATTAACAATTGAATAACAAATACGACATCATCATTGCCGGTGGAGGTCATGCGGGTTGTGAGGCTGCAGCTGCGGCTGCCAATATGGGTAGTAAGGTACTGCTCATTACCATGAACATGCAAACGATAGCTTCCATGAGTTGCAATCCGGCCATGGGTGGCATAGCCAAAGGTCAGATTGTTCGGGAGATTGATGCCATGGGTGGCTACTCGGGCATTGTATCTGACGAAAGCATGATTCAGTTTCGTATGCTCAACAGATCCAAAGGCCCGGCCATGTGGAGCCCGCGTACTCAAAACGATCGGGTGTTGTTTGCTATCAAGTGGCGCGAAAAGCTTGAAGCCATACCCAATCTCGATATGTGGCAGGATATGGTAACGGGTATTCATGTTTCACGTGGAACAAATGGTGAAACGGTGATTACAGGAGTGAAAACACAATTGGGCATGGATTTTTATGCAAGTGCAGTTGTGCTCACTTCCGGTACTTTTCTGAATGGCGTGATTCATATTGGCACCAAAAATTTCGGTGGTGGCCGTATGGGCGAAAAAGGTGCTACAGGCATAACGGAACAATTAGTGTCTTTGGGTTTTGAGGCAGATAGGCTGAAAACAGGAACGCCCCCACGCATTGATGGTCGCAGCTTAGATTATTCCAAATTTGAAATTCAAGAAGGCGATGAAGAAATTGTGGGCTTTTCGTATCTCGATACGCCCAAGCCTCTCGAACAACGACCTTGTCACATTGCCTATACCAATACGCAGGTGCACGATATCCTGCGCGTAGGCTTTGGTGACTCGCCCATGTTTACCGGCCGCATACAAGGCACAGGCCCCCGCTATTGCCCCAGTATAGAAGATAAAATTGACCGCTTTGCCGATAAAGATCGCCACCAACTGTTTATTGAGCCCGAAGGCTGGAACACGATAGAAATTTATCTGAATGGTTTTTCTACTTCGCTATCCGAAGAGGTGCAATATGAAGCCCTGACAAAGATACCAGGCTTTGAACAAGTTAAACTATTTCGCCCGGGCTATGCCATTGAATATGATTATTTCCCACCCACCCAGCTGCAATATAATCTGGAGACCAAACTGGTCAAACGGTTGTTTTTTGCAGGTCAGATAAATGGCACTACGGGTTATGAAGAAGCGGCTTGTCAGGGATTGATAGCCGGCATCAACGCCCATCGGGCCGTACGCAATGAAGCACCCTTTACGCTGGGTCGTGACGAAGCTTATATTGGCGTATTGATAGACGATCTGATTAACAAAGGCACCGACGAGCCCTACCGCATGTTTACCTCGCGGGCTGAGTTTCGTACCCTACTGCGGCAAGATAATGCCGACCTCCGCCTGACGCCCATAGCCCATGCATTAGGTCTGGCTTCTGACGAACGCCTGGAGCAGGTAAACAAAAAAGAAGCCGACATCAACAGTACCAAAAAGGTGTTTGAAAAAATACGCCTACGCCCCGACGATGTAAATGATTACCTCAGCAGCCTGGATTCTACGCCCTTGAAGGAGCATTTTACTATCAAAAAAATATTGTGCCGACCCGAAATTAGCCTGACTCATTTGGAGGTGGCATCCGCTACTGTGCGCGAACTGTGTAAGGGTGTTTCACGTGAAACATTGCAACAGGTAGAAATACAATTTAAGTACGAAACCTACATCCTCAAGGAGCGGGAGCTGGCTGATAAAGCAAAAAAACTGGAAGACCTGATCATTCCGGATAGTTTTGATTTTAATAAACTGCCATCCTTATCTATCGAAAGCCGCCAAAAATTCAATAAAATACGCCCGCGCACACTGGGGCAGGCAAGCCGCATCAGCGGGGTAAACCCTACCGATATTCAGATATTGATGGTGTATATAGGGCGCTAATGAGCGCCATTTCGGCGGCAAAAGACCGTAGCGGTATAAAAATTGGCCCAAAATTTATTCCACAGGGGCAAAATTAGCCCATTATTTTACAAAATATGTACAAAGGCCCTGCCGCAAGGCTAAAAAACGATGCCCATCAGCAGTGAAAAACAGGCCAATAAATGCCAATTTTTTTAATGTTAATAAGTGCCCAAAACGGCTCTTTTCTGCCTACCGAATGAGTTGCTACAAAGTCCCTAAAACACTCTTGAACGCTTACTTTTTAGCTAAAAAGAAAATAAAAAAGAAATTACCGAAAAATCGCCCGTAATGCACTCAAAAACAAGAATATAAATATAATGAAAAAATTAATAATAAAATTTGTGGATAAAACTTGCAAAACTCAAATGTTCGACCTATTTTCGCTTGGATTTAACGTTATGTAAAATAGCCTAACGGACAATTAAAGCCTATTTATAATTAGAAATTATGAAAAAAATTTTACGACCCACGGATGAGAATGCGATACGTATTAGCTTCAAAAAGTTTGTTTCTCGACTCTCCATTATGTTGGCCTTTGTTGCCTTTGCAATGAGTGCGAATGCACAGACTATAATAGATTACAGCGAAGGAAGCGGAGGCGATCTTTCCGATGTACGCGCGAATCCCACACAAATTACCGTAGCGTCTTCTGCCGGATTGCACAAGGTAACGGGTCTATTACCCGGCTCTGATGCCGGCGATTATTTCGAACTTGTTGTACCGGCTGGTTATCAAGTTACTGGAGCTTCGTATAATTATACTGACCCATTCGCTACTAATGTCACAGCTTATCGGGAATTTAATGGTGGGCTTGATTCGATTATTGGCTTCAATACTGCTAATATTCCCACGAGCACAATTAATGGTCCGGTTAATATCCCTGTTGCATTTTATTCCAATAGTCCACAAAACAATGTTTGGGAATTGTTCTATACGGTTGTTGCATCATGTAATATCGGTGTTTCCATTATTTCAGTAACAAACCCTACTTGTCCTAGTTCAAGTGATGGTTCGATTAATGCTTCAGCCAGTGGTAATGCTGGCACGGTTACGTATTCTTGGAATCCACCCGGCAGTGGTGCTACCCTTACTGGTTTGAGTATTGGTACATATACCGTTACGGCTACTGATGGCGCTTTTTCGGGTTGTACCGCAACGGCTTCAGTTACTCTTGTAGCGGCAAATCCTGCCGCCTCTTCGGCTGCAGTGGTCTCTACCAATAGTCCAATATGTAGTGGAAATAACGCAATTTATAATATCAGTGGTGGTGCTAACGAAATAATTACTTATACGCTTACTCCGGGGGGGAGTAGCACATTAACTTTAGATGGTACTGGTTCTGGAACAGTAACAGCTGTAGCCCCTCCTATTGGCGCACCTGGCAGTACCATAACATTGGCTTCAGCTTCAACAGGTGTTTGCTCACTTGCTATATCTAGTACAAATAACGTTACAGTTAATGCATCGCCTACACCCACGTTTACGGCTCTTGCCGATTTATGTACTAGCGAGCCTATACAATTAAACCTAACCGGTGGTTCGCCAATTGGAGGTATATATAGTGGATCAGGCGTAACAGATGATGGTAATGGTACGAGTTATAGTTTTGATCCATCGGGTGCAGGTGCAGGTGCAGGCACACATACGATTACCTATACGGTAACGGATGGAGTAACGGGATGTACGAATTCCGCAACAGATAATGTAGTAGTTTTTGCCTTACCTACAATAACATTTTCACCCTTGAATGGTGTTTGTATAGATGCGGGTATACAGACGTCGTTGGGAGTGGTTACTCCAACTGGTGGTACTTTCTCTGGAACTGCTGGTGTAACAGATAATGGCAATGGTACAACCTTTACATTTGATCCTGCTACTGCTGGAATTGGCACACACACAGTTACTTATGTTTATACGGACCCCGTTACTTTATGTACTGATTCGGCCTCAGTAAATATCACTGTGAATGGTAAACCTACCATTACAGCTTCACAAAGCCCTGCTCCACCAACGATAATTTGTAGTGGCGATTCTGTGACCTTGAATGGTGGCGGCGCTACTTCTTATGTCTGGAATAACAGCGTAACAGATAATACACCATTTTCAATAGGGTCAAGTGCGGTATACACCGTAATAGGTGCAGATGCCAATGGTTGCACCAATACAGCAACGATACTTGTTGCCGTTAATCAGTTACCTACAGCTATATTAAGTTCGGTAACTGATACGGTATGTGCCGGCGGTACGATACCTGCTGCGCCTACTTCAACAACAGATGGTACGGGAGTAAGTTGGAGTCCTGCCCTTACAGAAGGTGCTCCATTATCGGTTCCTACCACCCAAGTCTATACAGTTACTTCTATCGATGCGGCGGGTTGTACCAATACGGCTACCTATAATGCAGTAGCGCGTGCGTTACCTGCAGTGAGTTTTACAGCCTTAAATGATTTATGCTTAGATGCAGCTGTGCAAACCGGCCAAGGTGGCGGTTCACCATCTGGGGGTACTTATTCCGGCCCTGGTGTAACAGACC
>CAYPET010000002.1:0-248508 GCA_964409905.1 uncultured Chitinophagaceae bacterium
GGTGAAGAGCGTGATGCAGCAGACGCAAAAAGGTCTGAACAACATCAGCTTGGATCTTAGCGAGGTAGCGAATGGTGTATATGGTGTACAGTTGTATGACAACAATGCCTTAATCCATACATCGAAAGTGAACAAGCAATCAAAATAAGCGAAACGCACGTTTGCTAAACAAGTACAAACCCCGCCACTGGCGGGGTTTTTTTAGTAGCAGAAATGAAATCTATACGTCAACTCTGCTTGCGTTATGAGGTTCTTTCTCAATAAAAGCAATATATTTGTCGCTAGAAAAATGTATCGCGGAGCAATACATAAAAGTTTGGTGTCCTTACGGCAAAATAAGCAAAAAGGCTTTGCTGTACTAGTAGACCCTGATAGTGTAAATCTGGATCAGATCGATGAAATTGCAGAATTGTGCAATGCAGCTCATGTTGATTTTTTGTTTATTGGAGGGAGTTTAATGACCTCTAATCATTTAAATCAATGCATAAAAAGATTTAAAGCAATTAGTAATATACCAGTTGCCCTTTTTCCTGGTAGTCCATCTCAGGTTAGTCCTGAGGCTGATGCATTGCTTTATTTATCCCTTATTTCGGGACGAAATCCTGAATTGCTCATCGGTGCACATGTAGTTTCTGCACCTATTGTGAAAGAGAGTGGGCTTGAGATTATTTCAACTGGTTACATTGTAGTGGATGGAGGTGCGCCTACCACTGTTTCTTATATGAGTTATTCTGCACCCATCCCGGCTGATAAAGATGACATAGCTGTCTGTACGGCTATGGCTGGTGAGTTTCAGGGTAAAAACATCATTTATATGGATGCTGGTTCTGGTGCAAGAAATCCAATTTCGGAAACCATGATACGCAGTGTATCTTCAAATATTGCCTTGCCATTAATAGTGGGCGGAGGTATTTTGACACCCGAAAAAGCCCACATTAACTGTAAGGCTGGTGCCGATGTGATAGTGGTTGGCAATGCAATAGAAAAAGATTCAGGACTCATTAAAGAGATGTCTGATGCAATTCACAAGGCTGCTGTAAAGGCATAGCATCATACCGGCTACCTGCACACCGCTTGATTTTTATCAATATAAAAATGCACTAGAACCTTTATCTTTGTCTGTATGGATAAAAAGGAATGGCCCCTTTGGGAGGTATTTATAAGAAGTAAAGCCGGTTTAGACCATAAACATGTGGGCAGTTTGCATGCTGCTGATGCCGAAATGGCCATTGAAAATGCTCGTGATGTTTATACAAGAAGAAATGAGGGCATTAGCATTTGGGTAGTGGAAAGTAAGCATATACATGCTTCCAACCCCGATGAAGCGGATAGCTTATTTGACCCCAGCAATGATAAGATTTATCGTCACCCGACATTTTACGAATTGCCTGACCAGTTAAAACACATGTAATGAACAACAAACTTGTATCGTATATTTTACAGCTTGCTGATAATTCATTGATTTATGGTCATCGGTTAAGCGAATGGACAGGCCACGGTCCTCAAATAGAAACTGACATGGCCCTCAGCAATACAGCCTTAGATTGTATAGGTGCAGCGCGTAGCTTTTATCAATATGCCGCTACTATAGAAGGGGGCGGTAAAACCGAAGATACTTATCCTTATAAACGCGATGTACGTGAATTTAGAAATGTACTATTGGTAGAACAGCCTAATGGTAATTTTGCTGATACAATTGCTCGTAGTTTTTATTTTGATTGTTTTCAGCATCATTTTTATACGGCATTACAAAAGAGTACGGACGCTAGATTAGCGGCAATCGCCACCAAATCATTAAAAGAGGTCGCCTATCATTGGCGCTACAGCAGCGGTTGGGTGATAAAACTGGGCGATGGCACTGATGAAAGTAAAGAGAAAATGCAGCTTGCTATAAATAACCTGTGGGATTATACTGGCGAGCTTTTTGCTCCTACTGCTTTAGAAGAAGAAATGTTGGCGGCTGGGATATCTCCTGACATAGCCAGCTTGTATGAGCTCTGGTTTAACGATATTAATCAAATATTGGAGGAAGCTACCCTGGAGGTGGAAGATACTGCTGGACCATGGCACCACAGTGGAGGCAAAACAGGCGTCCATAGTGAGCATATGGGTTACATCCTAGCTGAATTGCAGTTTGTGCAGCGCGCTTATCCGAATAGCGAATGGTAGACAAGGAAACAATATATTCTTATCTTGAAAATGTTTGTGATCCCGAGGTTCCGGTGCTGAACGTGTTGGATATGGGCATAATACGGGATGTCATCATAGATGCCGATAAAGTTAAGGTCGTTATTACACCCACCTATTCTGGTTGTCCTGCTATGAACACGATTAGCGCCAATATCAAATTTGAATTGATAGCGCAAGGCATTCAACACGTTGAGGTAGAAGAAACGCTATCGCCACCATGGACAACAGACTGGATGAGTGAAAACGGCAAACGCAAGTTGAAAGAATTTGGTATTGCACCACCACAGTATAAACAAAAAGACAATCCATTGTCAGAAAATGCCATCGTGCCATGTCCCTTTTGTGAATCAACGGATACCATACTCGTTTCACAGTTTGGCTCTACTTCTTGTAAAGCTTTGTATAAATGTAAGAATTGCCTTGAGCCTTTTGATTACTTCAAATGCTACTAATCCGCTAGCAAACCGTGGGGGTAAGAAATTTTTTCTATAACCTACCTTGGCGGAGTTTTCTAACATTATTCCTTTATCGATATCAATTGTATTACTTTTTTATATCAAAGAATGATTGCTAATCATTCTGTTGAGCATTGATTATACTAACGCTCCCAAATTACAATGTATTGATTCGGGCTTTCGTACTTTTTTTTGAATCCGACTGTCTCCATCAATGTGAGCAATTCTTTTGTGCATTGTGTATTGATAAATTCATTTCGCCAATTTTGAAGTAGAATATAATCGATTTGATGTCCGGCTTGTTTTTCATAAGCTGTAAAATCACCACAAGGGGGGTATTTGCCGGCATACATATTATTGATAGACCGGCGAGGTAATTTTCCTTCAGCCCAATTTACCGGAAAGTAATTAATATCGGCCTCATAATTCATCAACATGATTAGGTGCTTATTTTTTAATGCCCCGTAATAATCTGTAAAATGAAGAAATGAATTGTCTTTTTGAAAAATACTATCACCCTTATTTGTTTGTTGCCAATCATCATAGTGCAGGTTCAACACTACACTTTTGTCTTTCACAAAGTCAGCCCCTGTCATTATTTCTTTGGCTACGGCATTCGCTTGCAATACATAAGGGAAGCGAATGCCCAGGAAAAGCAAGGTGATGACCAAGCTACTTATGATGAAAAAATTCTTTTGAAAATCGCTCCAAACCCTGGTGGCCAAAAAAAGAATTAGAAATAAAGGGGGTAGAAAGGCTAACCGAATTTCGACAGACCCTGCGCCGCCAATTGTGTCTGGCGCAGTGATGTAAGAAAAAAAAGTAAACCCTGCAAAAATGAGGAATACCTTATCTAAACCTTTTTTTTGTTTGTCAACCTTAAAGCGCTGGTAGCTGGCAGATTTTTTATTTAACAACATCAGCACTAAAAAAAATAGAATGAGAACTAGGCTCATTATGGCAGGTATGATTTCAACATTTCGGGTACTTTGAGAAGTCCACATGGTTATAAAATCAAACAATTTTTCCCAATAGGATTTGGGGTGAGGGGTTGTTCCAAAGCCCCGTTTTGCCAAAAACATGGCTATGATTAATATGCTGGGTAAGAAAATGAGTACTAGTCGAGATAGTTCTTCGGTTAAGTAACTCAGGTTGAATTGACTAATTTTTTTTAAATGACCAAACAGCCAAATTAAACCTATTAACATCATGCAGTAAACAGCAGGCATGCCATGCGCTAGTGTTACGCTTAGCACCAATAAACTACTGATAAGCAAAATACTTGTACGATGCATTTTTTTTTGCAGTCGTATGAAAAACCCTACAGCCCAAAATAGTAAGGCTAAGGAAAGACAGTAATTGTAAAACCCCTGCTGAAAGGGAAGTGTAAAGAGAAAAGGATAAAAGAGAAAACTAAGGAATGCATTCTCTGTTTTGATACTACGGATGAGGTACCGAAACCCATAACAAAAGAGCAGGGTATATAAAATTTGAAAAAGTTTGTCTGCCAACCAAGGCGGCATTACTTGTGTAAATAGCCCCAGGATTATATGACTCGACCAATTGGGGTCTATATGCCGATTGACTGTGTAGAACGCTTCATAAAAATTGCGTTCTTTATTGAGCGCCATATCAAACAAGACCTTGGCATTGTAAACATGGCTGGCACCATCGCCGGTAACGTAATATTTGGGGATGATAATAATACTCAGCGCAAGAAGCACTAGGAAATAGAAAAGATATTTTTCAAATTTTTGCAAAGCATAAAAGTACAAAAAGTGATGGCAGTTACATCATATTTTAACTGGCCTTCTCACTATTGTTTGTGCTGAAGTAACGGCTGGATACTACTCTTAGCTTTAACTCACTTGAGCAGCAGCATACATTTTTTCAATTATTGCCACAACATTCCGTCCCTCCAAAGCGTTGGTCATCATGGCAGCTTTACCATCCAAATGATCTATGACGTTTTGTATCATCAAATCATGATTACTCATACTGCCTTGGTACAAGCCATAGTCATTCGCTTTTGCACTAATGTTAATCTCTGGTATTTCGTGATTTTTAATTTTTTGATATTCTATAGTGTTCAAGTATTGACCACCTATTTTGACTGTGCCATTTTCAGCCAAAATAGCAATAGCACCCTCCATATTGCGCGCGTAGCTTGATGTAGAAAAATTAAAATTAACTAGTGCTCCTTCTTTTGTTTCTAACAGAAACATACCACTATCTTCTGTTTCTATATAAGGGTGGTTGAAATTTTTGATTTTACCTGATATAACATTTACATCGCCAAATAAATAATATAGAATATCTACAAAATGTGAGAACTGGGTGTAAAGACAACCTCCATCTTCCATTTTTTTTCCACGCCAACTACTTTGTGCATAGTAGGCTTCATTGCGGTTCCAGAAGCAGTTAATGGTAATCAGGTAAGGTTTGCCTAAGGTGCCATTTTCTAACAATGTTTTTACTGCCGCTACGGGCGGGTTATGTCGATTTTGTTTAACAACGAATAGCTTTCTATTGGCTTTTTCTGCTGCAGCTATCATCTGATTACATGTAGTTGTGTTGGTTGCCATTGGTTTTTCGCATACCACATTTATACCTTGTGATAATGCTGCTATACTATGTTCGCCGTGCAGGTAATTCGGTGTACAGACATTTAATACATCAATTTTCTCATTTACTAATAATTCCGCTAATGAATGATAATAATTACACTGCAATTCGGATGGTTTTGGCTCGAGTGAGGCTACTGCTACCAATTCTGCACGCGTATTTTGTAAAATGTGATGTGCGTGTCGTTTGCCGATGTTACCGTATCCAACTATAGCAAATTTTACTTTTTTCATCACGTTTTGTTCTTACGCACTTTAATAAGCGCGGAGTGTTTTGGTTAGTGCTGTATCAATAACTTCTTTACTGTTCTTTTTTCTCCTTGCTGTATTTGCAAATAATAAACTCCGGCGCTTAGGCCTGCTGTGTGTATTAAGATTTTATTCGGTTCGTTTTCCAGGGGCAACTGTAGCCTTTTGCCCATAGCATCATATATTTCCACTGCCATAGGGCCGTGCAGGTTAGATGTTATATTCAAAAGGTCATCCGTTGGGTTAGGATATATTTTGATTTCTTCATTAGCCAAAATATGTTGGTAGGACAAAGGGAAGTTCACAGTAAAATTATAGCGGTAATATTTTCCAAAATCACCGTCTACGTTTAAGAGAACATTACCGTTCTTATCGGTTATTCGCAATAAGCCAGCGCCGTCATTATTAGCCCAAAAGTCAAAGCCATCATCATCATTATCTGTCACTAACAAGGTATAACAACCGTTATTAAATGTAAGCGTATCAAATGTAAGAGATGCGCCTGTTGCCACTTTGCTGAAGACTATATTATTATTATCATCCAGAATTTCAATTTTGGTTTCTGTAAAAGCGCTATTGGCTTTGTAAATCATCATGGCTTCACTTGGGAATACGCCGGTAATTTCAAATGGGGTGGTCATTTTATCATTGAGTGGATAAACATCCGTACCACCGTTGGGTTCAATAATTTTGGCGTAAAAAGTGTTGTTGTTTGGTCCGTTCAAATTGTCCCAAAACCAAGTAGGAGCATCAAGTTCAACCTCTGCCGTTTCCATAAAAGCTAAGTTGCCGGACCATGGTTTTGTTAGTTGGTGAATGCCATTTAAGCCATATTCGATTTTAGCTGCAGTGAGCGGAGTGCTGCCCACGTTTTGAATGCGCACAACCGGTGTTTTGCAGATAGGATTTTCACGCGCAAATTCTATACGTGAACTTGGGTTAATAATGTCGGTTATACGTGCATCGAGTGTATGATTTGGTTGGCCATAGCTCACCAGCTGATGGCTGACAATATAACGTGAATCGCCGGAGGCTACATCAACGTCATAGTCAAAACTATGGGTTTGTCCTGGGCTTACATATTGGTTGATATTGAACTCTTGCACATCAGTGGCCATGCCTGGACACCAACCTGCGCGGTCATAGATCCAAGTGCCTCCTTGCGGATAAACAGGATTGGCCGCGCACTCCTTCCAGGCAGCCCAGCTAAATTCATTTGCACCGCCATCAATATTGATATGATGATTGCGCGGAATAAACTCACCCTCCTGACCATGGCCGGTAACAGAGCTTCTTATTTTGAAGGCGCTTGATGTGGCGGGCAATGCAATATCCCTTGGCGGGAAAACACTATTGTTGTTAATGCTAGTATAAGTACTTGAGCGGAGGGACTTCCAAATGTTATTTATGTCGTGTACATCAGCAGGTGGCGTACCTACGATAAACAAAAATTGGATATCCATTTCTTCCTGCCATTGTCCACCCATGGTCATCAACATACGTTTATCACCTTTGAGGATGGGGCTAAAATCTGTCAAATCAAAGGTCCATGTTTTTCCGGTAGGACCTAAATCTAAATTAATGCCATAAGGTGTGACAAATGACATGATTTCAAACTGCATAGCTTCTCTTCGTACAAAAGACAGTGGGCTAATTGATATGCTATCGGTAGGCGTGATCGCTACTGTTTGAAGCAATATATTATTTTCATCATAATAGCGCTCACCATTTTGCACCGACCAGTACAATGAATCCGGGCCATAAATTATTTCATCATTCATTAAAGTGCCTGGGTGCGCAATGATTTGAGTAGCACGACCAATAAGCGGGATTTGCGCTACGGCTAGCCAGGTGGTATCATAGCTTGTGGTAGTTAAATAGGTACCTTGCAAAAAAGTAATTGATGGTTTTTGATTTTCTTCTACAAAATCTTTGAAGTGTTGTTCGCCGGTTGATTGTTGCCAAATAGCACCATTCTTCACTGTAGCATGATGATTGGCTGCAGACTGATCGGTGATTGTGATACCACTTGCGGCATTGATTTGATAATGTACTTTTAGGTTGGCTGCATTGGGGTGTGTTGCATCTAATTTTTTATACATCCAGTTCTGCAGCGTGGCCGCTGATAAATCAATATCCCAAACCCGAACATTTTCAATGTAACCTTCAAAGTAACGATCATTTACTCCACGGCTAATGCGAAGCGGCAGGCCGCCTGCAGTATCTGTAGTGATGGGCGTGCCCGAGTTACTACTATTGGTTTCCAATTGGCCATCAACATAAAGCTTAACATCGTTCAGTGTGTTACCATTAAATGTGCAAGCCACATGGTGCCACTTATTATCGTTTAATAGTGTTGTGCCAATAACGGCACCATTGCCATTTTCTACTCGTAGTTGCCCACCATTATTCAGTCGGAAAACCCACTTCACATTGCCAGCGTTACGCCCCCACGAACAAATTTCTTTATCAGCGACGCTTGTCTTAATCCAGGCCTCTACAGTACGTGGGTCTGAAGCAGGAATGCCTTTGTAATTGTCAGCTTCGATATAATTATCAGTTTTAAAATAAAACAGTTGTTCGTTTTGACTATGAATACCAGATGTATTGGCGGTCACTGCGCCTGCTAAGGCAATGTTGGCTGCAACAGGTGCAGTATTGGTATAGGTAAATTCTATAATGACGTTCGATGTGCCATTCCAATTGAAGGGTGTGTGAAACTGCAGACGATTTGGACCTACAGCAAATAATGTATTGTGAAAAAAGACTTCTGTAAAACCACTAGTATCAGGAGCACTAGCGTCCAATTGTGTCTTGCTGGTATGTTTTATCTTCACTTTTAAGAATTTAGCATCGGTGCCGGCATTGAGCACATTCAGTAGGATGCCATCCAAATTACCAGCGCTCACCCCTGCCAGCAGCATTTCGTTGGTGGTGTACAGGTATTGTGATTTAGCGCCATAAGCGGCAGTAGGTATGGCATGCCCAATGGATGCTGTCCCGTTATTTACTACTGACTGTGTTTCAGCGGATATGCTGTTTACGGTAACATTAGGCTGTATAGCCCTGTGATAGTCGTTTATTGGGGATGTGATATAGTTTAAAGCATTACCGGTTAAGCCTGGTATAATGTAATTATTTGTGGAGTGTATGGTAGAATCAATTTTAGTAGAATCTGTAATGTAGGTATTGCAACTATAGTCCCATTCTCCACAGCCCCGATTCCGATTATTGCCATCGGACACCAAAGCTCCTTTACAGCGCATATTGTACAGCATTAATATTTTTTCAAATGCCACATTGGGTAAGTTCGGAAATGAAACAATCGTATCACGTGTCGTAGCATTATAGTCTAACGATTTTACGACTATTGTATCGCCTGGCATTTGCGCCAGAGCATGCAGACTTATAAAAATTGCTAGGATTAGCGCACTGGTTTTTCTCATTCCTTACGTTTTTTTAGGAATGATAAAAGTAGACTATAAAGCGGGACAGACAAAAACTTAGGGAAGTAACATTCGGTAGTCAACCTTGGTCTTACCCTTGCTAATGTCGTTAAGCTTTCCTTTCAATATTTTACGTTTTAGAGGGCTGAGATAATCAATGAATAAAACGCCCTCAATATGATCGTATTCATGCAGAATTACCCTTGCTGTCATTCCATCAAAGGTTTTTTCGTGTTCTACAAAGTTTTCATCAAGATAATTGATAGTGACCGTAGCATCACGGCTAATGTCTTCTCTGATTTTTGGAATACTCAGGCACCCTTCATTGAATTTATAGGGTGTACCCCCGGTGGCAATTATTTCGGGGTTTATAAATACCTCCTTTATTGCCTCACCTTCGTAAGGATCATTGTGTTCGGGGTCATCCTCTGCGGCTTCGGCAAGTTGTTTTGTTTCTACCAGAAATAATCGGATAGCATGGTTGACTTGAGGCGCTGCCAACCCCACCCCATTGCTGTGGTACAGCGTTTCCCACATATCCTCAATAAGATTTTTTAAGTCAGGATATGTTTCATCTATTTCAATACATTCTTTTCGTAATACAGGATGACCGTATGCCACAATTGGTAAAATCATAGTTGGCAAAGTTCGCTTTTTTTTCAGGATGAAATATTAAAAGCATCTTAACTGTGATGTAATCCGTTAAAATTGATTATTCTTTAGCGCTAAATAGCCTTGCAGCAAGATAGCAGCACTTATTTCATCAACTAATGCTTTGTTTTGTCTGTCCTTTTTCTTTAACCCACTGTTCATAATAACATCTTTAGCCATTTTGGATGTAAACCGCTCATCCAAAGTTTGGATAATCATATCGGGAAATGTTTTCTTGAAATGTTTGATGAAACGCTGCACCAGTTCTGTGGCATCTGTACCCTCATTCCGCAAGCTTTTTGGCATGCCAATGACGACTCGCTCCACAATTTCGCTACCGAAATAATCTTTTAGCCATTGAATTAATTCTGTAGCATGTACGGTAGTTAAGCTTTTGGCTATAATCTGAAGGTTATCGGTTACTGCAATCCCACAACGTTTGCTACCATAATCTATAGCGAGTATTCTTGACATCCTCACAAAGGTAGGCAGGCGCAGATTAAGATGATAAGAAGATAGAGGCAATTACGAAAACGGCATATACTACCGAAGCAATTCCGTTAGTCGTACCGAAGGCCAAATTGATTTTGCTGATGTCATCGTATTTTACCAAACTGTGCTGATAAAAAAGCAAGCCGATAAAGATAAAAGCCCCTATCCAGTATATCCCAGGGAATAACCCTTCAAAACCCGCCACTATAATCAGCACGGCCGTCAAGGAATGTAAAAAACGTGCCGTGCGCATTGCTGCTTTTCGGCCCATCAATACAGGTATAGAATGCAAATGATAGTCATTATCGAATTCTTCATCCTGCAAGGCATACAGAATATCAAATCCACTCACCCATGTAAAAACAATAAACGAAAATAGCAGCGGTAAGACAGCAAATTTGCCGGTTACGGCTAAATATGCTCCCATCGGAGCTAATGCTAAACCTGCACCTAAAACAAGGTGACATAATGCTGTAAAGCGTTTGGTGTAACTATAGAATAAAATCACAAAAAGCGCAACAGGAGATAAGTAGAAGCAAATGGTATTGATAAAAAAAGCAGATACAACAAACAACAGACAGTTTATCAAAACAAACACCAAGGCGTTTCGCTTACTCACAATACCTGCAGGCACCTCGCGCATTGCAGTGCGCTTATTTTTCAAATCAATATCTGCATCGATATAGCGGTTAAACCCCATGGCCGCATTCCGGGCGAAAACCATACACAAAATGACCTTTGCCAAAATGCCCCAGTCAAATGCTTGATCCGTAGTATACAGGCCTAAAGAGAAACCAATCAACGCAAAAGGCAGCGCAAATACAGTATGTGAAAATTTAACAAGTGATAGATAATGTCCGATACGTTTCATTTCAGCTAAAGGCAAGTGCAAAAATAGCATGTACGGCCTAAGTGCAAGACAAACTAGATTAATATATACCCAACAAATTAAGTGCACAAAATAATCCGTTTCAACATGCCCAAGGCTCACAATGTTTCAACAAAACATGAAATTCAATAGGTAAAAGAAGACAAGCAACAAGCAATTTGCTATATTTGAAATCCGTCAAATGGCTAACGATTATATAGTATCAGCGCGTAAATACCGTCCCAAAACCTTTAATGAAGTGTTGGGTCAGGAGCATATTACTACCACGCTAAAGAATGCCATTCGGACAAACCACATCGCTCATTCGTATCTTTTTACAGGCCCACGAGGCATTGGCAAAACGAGCTGTGCGCGTATTTTGGCAAAAGCACTCAATTGTCTGACCCCCACCGAAGACTTAGAAGCCTGCGGAAAATGTGCCAGCTGTACATCATTTAATGAAAACACATCTTTCGCCATCTACGAGTTAGATGCGGCTAGCAACAACAGCGTTGATGATGTGCGGGAGCTTACAGAACAGGTGCGCTATGCACCCCAGGGGGGTAAATACAAAGTTTATATCATTGACGAGGTGCATATGTTATCCGGAAGTGCATTTAATGCTTTTCTGAAAACCCTTGAAGAACCACCGGCTTACGCTATTTTTATTCTGGCTACTACTGAGAAGCACAAGATTCTGCCTACTATCTTGTCGCGTTGTCAAATTTT
Source organism: uncultured Chitinophagaceae bacterium (assembly GCA_964409905.1). Taxonomy (GTDB): domain Bacteria; phylum Bacteroidota; class Bacteroidia; order Chitinophagales; family Chitinophagaceae; genus JAGNRR01. The sequence continues at coordinate 11,705 of CAYPET010000002.1, forward strand.
TGATTTCAAGCGCATTAGCACAGAGCAAATTATTGCCCACCTTGCTGCTATATGCGAAGAAGAAAATATTCAATACGAGAAAGATGCCTTACAACTAGTAGCGCAAAAAAGTGAGGGTTGTATGCGGGATGCCTTATCCATTATGGATAAGGTAGCCAGCTTCAGCAATCAACATATTAGTTACGAAGCTGCGCTTGAAAATTTAAAGATTTTAGATTACGACTTTTATTTTCAACTCATTGAGGCAATTGTAACACAGGATGTAACCAAATCATTACTGCTTTGTGAAGACGTGTTGCAACGAGGTTTTGAGCCTCACATCATTATTGGCGGTTTGGCAGAACATTATCGCAACTTATTAGTTTGTCGAGACCAAGAAATGGCCGTGTTGCTTGATGTGCCAATGGGCGTGAAGAAAAAATACTATTCACAGGCCAATTTATTGAGTCATGCTTTTATTATCAATGGCCTTACGGTGTGTGCCCATACCGAAGAGCAATTGCGCACCGCCCGAAATAAGCGATTACAGATGGAGTTGGGCATCATTAAACTAAATCATTTGCAGGAAGCAGTGCAAATCTTGATGGAAGGCGAAGAATTGGTAAAAAAAAAACTGATTAGTCAAGAGCGCAGCCTACTGCACCGCTTTGAGCTTAAAAAAAGTAGTTTACAAATAGACACTTCCATAAAACCGCCGAGGCCTGCTGAAGCTTCAATCACTGAGCCTCAAAGTTCCCTATCAACAGCTCCACCTGAAAGCACTATCCTTGTAGAGGAAAAGCCAGTCACGGCGGCACCGACGCGCAAACAACCATTGGGTGCGCTATCTAGCCTCCGAAACGTGAAAGCGCAAATCCGAGAGCAAATCAAAGAGCATGAAAGTGCCAAAGTAAAAAGAGAAATAACAGCAGAAAATATTGTTGAACCGCTGCAGGAAATCTATCAGCAGTTATGCCAGAAAAAAACGTTTTATAAAAGCTCGATAGAGCGTTCTTACCACGAATTACAGGGCAATAAGCTGACCATTTATACCCCTATGTTGTCCATGACTCTGCTGGCCGAGGAAAAGATGAACATCAAAGCAAGACTGACAGCTCATTTTAACAACGACGACTTTGAATTGCACCTTAGGGAAATACCTGAAGAGGATACAGGTGAAAAAGTGCAAAGTAAACGAGAAATGTTTGAGGAAATGGCAAGCAAAAATCCGCATTTACTTACCTTACGGGACAAACTAGGCTTTGATATTATACCTTAACTTATGCTGGTAAAAAAACACAATAAACGATATAAGAAAAACAAAAAGTCGTTTAAAAAATTCTTACGGAAATTTGATGAGCAATACGTACCTGATATTGCAGAAATAGCGGCCAAAGCCGAATCAAAAGCGTGGGAAAAAATTGACTGCCTAGCATGCGGCAATTGCTGTAAAAAAATGACGCCCACTTTCAAGGATGAAGATATAATGCGAATTGCCCAGTATCTTGGCATGACAGATGATGCCTTCCGAAAAAAATGGATTAAGCAGGAAGAACCCGAGCCAGATGGCACGCCGGGGGATTTGGTAAATAAAAAACAACCCTGTCAGTTCTTAAACTTGAAGGATAATAAATGCAGTATTTACGAAGTGCGCCCTGAAGATTGTGCCACGTTCCCTCATTTTCAAACCGAGAAATTTGATGAGCAAACAGAGGCCTATATACAGAACCTCGAATATTGTCCGGCCACTTATGAGTTTGTCAAACGCATCAAGAAAAAAATTGAGCAGCACTACATTTGGTAAATACACCCGATGATAAAGAAATACCGCTATAGGCCATAATCCCTTGCCTCCAACTACCCAAAATTAGCGTTCCACAATTTCAGCATCCGGAGCGTTTTTTGCCACCGAGCGAATGCCATTGTCTCGACCTCCTGTATCACTGTACAGTTGGCTAGTGCCAATTACTTGGCCATTGGCAGCCTTCAGGTTAAAAAATAATTTACCGTTACTTGCTGTTTTCTTTTCATACCTATTGTCGTCCTGACTGTTTTTTCGAACGGATGCAATGCCATTCAAACATCCAGCTTTGCTTGTATAGCCTTCGCTACTTAAAATTACTTCGCCATTGGCTGCTAGCAGGTTAAACTGAAATTCGCCGTTCGCCCTGGTTGAGACTTCAAATTTTCCCATAGTATATCTTTTTTGAAGTCTAAAAGGTACAAAACGAGAATTGCAGGTTCAAGAAAAGAGCTTAAATTTAAAATCTATTATCATTTCATGAGCGACAATAAATGTTTGTATTGTGATAAAAAGATGTACGGTCGGGCAGACAAAAAATTTTGTAACGACTATTGTCGTAGTGCGTACAATAATCAGGCACGCAGTTCGGTGAACAACATTGTACGGAACATCAATAGTAAGCTCAAACGAAATCGAAACATTTTGGAAAACATATTGGGCGAAGAGCACAGCAAGAAATGTCATAAAGACCAATTGGTAAAGGCAGGGTATTTGTTTGATTATCACACCCATGTGCTGCACAACAAACGAGGCGATATGTATTACTTCTGTTATGAATATGGCTATTTACAAACAAATGAAAACTGGTACTTGATTGTAAAGTCAACAAGCAAGGCTTAGAGTAAAAAGTGTATAAAATTTCCAGCACATTGCAGGTATTTACATCAAATTCATAAACCTTTATAGCTGCGAAAAAATCGTTCCGGTTGGCTAAAACGAACAAAACAAAACTGACTCCACTCATGCAACAGCATGCTGCTATAAAAAGCAAATATCCAGATGCGATACTGCTTTTTAGAGTTGGCGATTTTTATGAAACATTTGGTCAAGATGCTGTCATAGCGGCCAATGTGCTGGGTATCACGCTCACCAAGCGTAACAATGGTGGTGTAAACGAGGACTTAGCTGGTTTTCCGCATCACAGCATTGATACCTATTTACATAAATTAGTTCGGGCTGGTTATCGGGTGGCCATTTGCGATCAGCTGGAAGATCCAAAACACGCCAAGGGAATTGTTAAGCGTGGCGTTACAGAACTTGTTACACCAGGTACTGCTACCAGCGAAAAAATGCTCGATAATGAAAACAACAATTTCTTGGCCACTATTCATATTGATGGGGAACAATATGGTATCGCATTTGTAGATATTTCTACGGGAGAGTTCATGTGCGCCGAAGGCAACGTTGAATACATTGACAAACTATTACAGACAATTAAACCCGCAGAGGTCATATACTGTAAAAACAAAGCCAGGCAATTTAAAGAACGCTTCGGCGAAAAACTGTACACTTATTTACTCGATGACTGGATATTCACTTATGATTATGCATTTGAAAATTTATGTAATCATTTTCAAGTAACCACCCTCAAAGGATTTGGCATTAGTGATATGCCGTTGGCCATTATAGCAGCGGGCTCTTGTTTGCACTATCTGCGCGATACCGAACACCCAAATTTGGCCCATTTGCACACCCTGCAGCGCATCACGCGAAACGAATTTTTGTGGATGGACCGCTTTACGATTCAAAACCTGGAGTTGCTGAATAGTAACATTCCCAATGGCAGTACTTTATTGGGGGTGCTGGACAATACCATTTCGCCAATGGGAAGTCGGCTAATTAAACGTTGGCTGCTTTTCCCAATGCAGGATGTGGCCAAAATAAATCAGCGTCTCGAGGCTGTAGAGTATCTGATAAAAGAAAGAGATCTGGCCCAAGGGTGCACCACATTTATAAAACAAGTAGGCGATATTGAGCGCATGGTAGCGCGATTGCCACTAAAAAAAATATCACCACGCGAGGTATTGCATTTGGCTCGGGGTCTTCGTTGTATTGCCGACATCAAAGCCCTAGCCTCACAAAGCAATAATGATGTGATTCAACGCTTAGCCGAACAATTAAATCCATGCGAGCGCATACAGGAGAAAATTAATGAAACCTTAGTGGAAAATCCACCTGCCGTGGCAGCCAAAGGCGAGCTGATTCGAGATGGAGTCAATGAGGAATTGGATGATTACAGAAGTGTTTCAAAAAATGGTAAAGATTTATTGCTTCAGATAAAACAGCGGGAGGTAGATAAAACAGGCATCAGCTCATTGAAAATTTCGTACAACAATGTTTTTGGTTATTATCTGGAGGTTACGAATGCGCATAAGGATAAAGTGCCAGATGATTGGATTCGTAAACAAACGTTAACCAACGCTGAGCGATACATCACACCCGAATTGAAAGTGTTGGAGCAGAAAATATTAAGTGCGCAGGATAAAATATTGGCCATAGAAATTGAAATTTATGATGAATTGCTTTCACTATTACAAGAATACATAACACCAATTCAGCTTAACGCACAAATGATTGCGCAGCTGGATTGCCTGATTTGTTTTTCGAATAATGCGATTCAATATCAATATAAAAAACCAAACGTTCATGACGGTACTGCACTCAACATCACTGAGGGTCGTCATCCGGTGATCGAACAAAATTTGGCTGTTGGCGAACGCTATATCACGAATTCGGTACAGCTGGACAAAGATGATCAGCAAATGATAATCATCACAGGGCCCAACATGAGCGGTAAAAGTGCTCTGTTGCGCCAAACCGTCCTAATTACCTTAATGGCGCATGCCGGAAGCTTTGTGCCCGCTGAGGAAGCGGCCATTCCATTAACAGATAAAATATTTACCCGGGTTGGGGCCAGTGATAATTTGAGCGGAGGAGAAAGTACTTTCATGGTCGAAATGAATGAAACGGCCAGTATTATCAACAACATTTCGGCACGTTCGCTTATCGTATTGGATGAAATTGGTCGGGGCACCAGCACCTTTGATGGCATCAGTATAGCATGGAGTATTGCTGAGTTTTTACACAATCATACCGCCCGACCATTAACATTATTTGCTACACACTATCATGAGTTGAACGAGCTGGAAAAGAAAAATCAGCGAATAAAAAACTTTCATGTCACACATAAGGAAGCGGGCAACAAAATCATCTTCTTGCGCAAATTGGCAGCCGGCGGAAGCAAACATAGTTTTGGTGTACATGTGGCTAAAATGGCTGGAATGCCGCCCTTGATTGTAGAACGTGCAAACGAAATACTAGCCATTTTGGAAGAAAAGAATGATGCTACACCAACCGATAAAGCCAAATTTTCAAATGAAAAAATGCAACGAATACAAGCCGAAAATTTCCAGTTGAATATTTATGATGGTGTAACAGAAGATCTAAAGCGAGTGAGAGAAATCTTACAAGCTGTCGAGATTAATAATTTAACACCTGTAGAAGCATTGATGAAATTAAATGAGCTGAAACGCATTGTTAGGTAGCGGAAAAAAAGCATAAAATCCTTTTTACCAATGCAAGCATAATCAATTTGAAATACGGAGTCTCTATGCTGTATAAGCCAACAATCTTGCCTTTCATATGTTGCTCAGAAAAAATTTAGACCATTCGATGCTATCAAGTCATACTTTTGAACATAAGTATTGCTAAACAATGAAAAGGCAAATAGAATCATTTAAGCCACACTCTTTCGTGCCCGAAGACCATTGGTACCCAAAAGTGTTTAACGCAACGATACATCCGATGGTCAATTTTTTTCTTAACCTGGATAAGGACAGAATAATATCCCGATATTGTCATCTGCATCCAACGGTAAACAAAGTGAAATTAGATGAACTCTTAACCTATGAGTGTGAACATTTTTTATGGAGCGGAGCCGACCTGATAAATGCAACCTCGGCGGCCGGAAAAAAGCAAATGGTCATTATCGAAAATAATTCATGTCCTTCGGGTCAAAAATCTATGCCGCTGGTAGAAGATAACAATACTGATGGAACCTACCGAACGCTTATTGAAAGAACCTTTAAGCCATACATAGAAAAAAAACTCAAGAAGACCAAAGTGAAGGGATGCCTGGCTGTATTCTATGATAAAAACTATATGGAGACGTCAGGCTATGCCGCAGTAATAGCCGATGTGTTTGACGAAGAGGTTTTTCTGGTACCTTTTTTTAACGGTGAAGATACCAGCCATGTAAAAGTGGAAGATGGCATATTCTACATACTGCAACATGGTGAATGGCAGGCTGTTCGGGCCGCCTTTAGATATGTAACCCAAAAACCTTGGAACCGAATACCGCTGCATACCAAAACCATCATTCTCAACCCAATAAGCGTTTGTTTAGCCGGCGGAAGGAATAAATTATTAGCTGCCAAAGCTTACGACCTTTTTAATGCAGAATTAGAAGTAGACGGTCTCAAAATAAATATTCCCGATACCATTCTTGATGTTGCACAAAACGAAATACCAATATGGGTGCAAAAATTGGGAGGGCATGCAGTAATCAAAGTGCCATATAGTAATGCAGGACAGGGTGTTTATACTATTACCAATCAACAAGAACTCGATGATTTTATGGACCTTAAACTGGACTATGACCGATTTATCGTCCAAAGTTTGATAGGAAATTATCATTGGAGCTCTCGCGGCAGTAAGGGAAAATTTTATCATGTAGGTACTATGCCTGATAAAAAGGGTCATACTTATGTGGCGGATTTCAGAATGATGGTGAGTAGCACAAAAAAAGGCATTAAACCAATTGCCATGTACTCCCGCCGCGCCCTTAAGCCTCTTACCGATCAGCTTGTATCCAACGCCGCTTCTTGGGATATTTTGGGTACGAACCTATCAATTAAGTTGGGGAACAATCAATGGACTTCTGACACCAATAGGCTCATGATAATGGACCGCCGCGATTATAACAGGCTTGGCCTCGGCATAGACGAACTCATCGAAACGTTTATCCAAACAGTATTATCTACAGTGGCGATTGATAAAATGTGTAAACAATTGTTTACCACGAAGGGTAAATTTAGAATGCCTCTCTTCCAATCACTAAATGATGATGCCAACCTCATTAATGAAATACTGCTTTAATCTATTTATTGTATGGAAATAGCCCTTGATATAAACGAAATTGCACTCGACAAATTACCTAAAGGATATATTCAGCATTATTGGCTTGCATTAACTGAAGATGCAATGGGCACCCCAATCAAGATTCCCATAATGATTTGCAAGGGCATTAGCGAAGGCCCTGTTGTAGGCATTACTGCCGCAGTACACGGTAATGAACTAAATGGGATTAACGTTATTCAACGCTTATTTAATAATGATTTAGAACCTGAAAAAATAAGCGGCACCATCATTGGTGTGCCAATTGTCAATGTACCTTCCTACATTCGCCAGGAGCGCTATTTCAAGGACGGTTCAGACCTCAATAGAATCATGCCTGGTAAGGCCAATGGAACGGTTGCTGAAACCTATGCACATCGTTTTAAAGAAAAAATACTCTGCCAGTTTGATTATTTGCTCGATTTGCACACGGCAAGTTTTGGTAGGGTAAACTCCTTTTATATCCGCAGCGACATGAGTAAAAGCATTACCAAAAAACTTGCCAGATTACAAAATGCTGAAATCATTTTACATGCCCCTCCTGGTGATGGCACTATTCGGGCAGCAGCTGAGGATCTCGGTATCCCCTCTATAACAATAGAAGTAGGGAACCCCAATATGTTCCAAAAAAAAATGATCAAAAGTGGATTGGCAGGCATTCACAACGTTTTGGTACATCTGAATATTATTGCGGATGAGCTCGATATTGATGACGAATCAACTGTTGAATGCGCTTCCTCTCAGTGGTTGTATACCGATATGGGAGGCTTGCTCAATGTGCATGTAGGCCTTTTGGATATTGTAGATCGCGACGAACATATTGCTTCACTGCGCGATGTCTTTGGCAATGAAATAAAAAAGTATTTTGCGCCGGAACGAGGCATTGTGATTGGCAAAAGTGTAAATCCTGTAAGTCCTACAGGTTCCAGGATATTGCATTTGGGTAAAATGATTGAATAATAGTTTATACGGTTGTTGTTTACCAAGAAATTCAGGCTAATTGTATAGAATGACGCCGTTTATCTACCCCAACAAGTTGTTCAACTGGCTGGCATTTGCGTACCCATTCTTTCAATAAACATCGCAAATATTGATAAGTCAAGCGTTTTTGATCATGCGGAAATAGGGTCTGTCCGCAAAAAGCATGCAAAAGCCATTAAAAAGGCACTCCTCAGTGAATATCCTTGTAATTTACTCGTGAATATTAGGTATCTTTTTTTGTCATTTGCTTGCAGGGCTATTACCTTTGCGCCCTAATTAAAACAGCATTCTCATGCCAGATATTAAACCAGAGGAAATATCCTCAATTTTACGTGAACAACTTAGCAATTTTAATCCATCAGCTGATCTTGAAGAAGTCGGCACTGTTTTACAAATTGGTGATGGTATAGCCCGTGTGTATGGCTTGAACGGAGTGCGTTCAGGCGAGCTCGTTGAATTTGACAATGGGGTTCAGGCAATTGCCTTGAACCTTGAGGAAGACAACGTAGGTGTGGTACTAATGGGTGAAAGTAAGGGCATCAACGAAGGCGATAAAGTTAAGCGCACTGGTCGTATTGCTTCAATAAATGTAGGTGAAGGAATGCTAGGCCGCGTCATCAACACCCTTGGTGAGCCAATTGATGGTAAAGGTCCAATTCAAGGTGAAACCTTTGAGATGCCTTTAGAGCGTAAAGCACCTGGTGTAATATTTCGTGAGCCTGTGACAGAACCATTGCAAACAGGTATCAAAGCGATTGATGCCATGATTCCTGTAGGTCGAGGTCAGCGTGAATTGGTAATTGGTGACCGTCAAACCGGCAAATCAGCTATTTGTATTGACACTATTATTAATCAAAAAGAATTTTACGAAGCTGGTCAACCAGTTTTTTGTATCTATGTAGCTATTGGCCAAAAAGCTTCTACCATTGCTCAAGTAATGAAAACGTTGGAAGAAAATGGTGCAATGCCCTACACAACAATTGTGGCAGCCTCCGCTGCTGATCCAGCACCCTTACAGTTCTACGCACCATTTGCGGGTACAGCCATTGGGGAATATTTTCGTGATACTGGTCGTCCGGCCTTAATTGTGTTTGACGATTTGTCAAAGCAAGCAGTAGCTTATCGTGAGGTATCGTTACTATTACGTCGACCTCCAGGACGTGAGGCATATCCTGGTGACGTATTCTATTTACACTCTCGTTTATTAGAACGTGCCGCTAAAGTGATTTCAAAAGACGAGATTGCGGCACAAATGAACGATTTGCCTGATAGTTTAAAAGGAAAAGTAAAAGGTGGCGGATCATTAACAGCCTTGCCAATTATCGAAACGCAAGCCGGGGACGTATCTGCTTATATTCCTACTAACGTAATCTCGATTACAGATGGTCAGATTTTCTTGGAAACAAACTTGTTTAACTCTGGTGTACGTCCGGCTATTAACGTAGGTATTTCAGTATCTCGGGTAGGTGGTAGTGCGCAGATTAAATCAATGAAAAAAGTAGCCGGTACTTTAAAACTAGACCAAGCATTATATCGCGAGATGGAGGCTTTCTCTAAGTTTGGTGGCGACCTTGATGATGCTACAAAATCAGTGTTGGACAAAGGTGCTCGTAACGTAGAAATCCTAAAACAAGGTCAGTTTCAACCTTTTCCTGTAGAAAAGCAAGTAGCAATCATTTTCTTAGGAACGAACAATTTAGTGCGCAAAGTGCCAGTAAATAAAATGAAAGAGTTTGAAGAGCAATTTTTGTTAGAAATGGAGAATAAATTGCCACATGTATTAGCCGAGTTCAAAAAGGGCACATTGCCCGATGACGGTATTGCCGAATTGAAAGAATTAGCAGCTAACCTGGTAAAACAATTTGCCGCATAGTCTGACAAATAAACCTAAATATTCTATCTAAGGCCGCTTCACAAGGAGCGGCTTTTTTCGTCATACTGTTGACTCGACAATTATATTTGGCTCTAAATTGGGTTTTTTTAATTGCTATTTTGGCGCTGATTCGACAAGCTTTGTAGGCAGCTCACAGCCCAAATATGGCATTCATGCTTCACAATTTGCAGATAGTTCACATGTGCAGCTATTCTTAAAGAATTGTATTAATAAAAACAATACACTAAATAGTATTTACAAAAGGACAAATTTCGGTCCGGGTAGCTGTCACTCAACTTTGCCTTATGGAGGAGTGCAACCAAATTTGCTATGATAAGCGAGAACTGTATAATAGTGTGGGGCAAATATTGGTTAGCACTTTTGCAAATGAGATAGATATTAGTGCTTTGTCTAGTGGTGTTTATTATTTGCACTGTGGTGGTGAGGTACAGAAAGTAATCGTTCAATAGGTTGTTCAAATTGCCACTAACACCAAGGAATACAGTGAGTTTCCTGAATTATCGTACACTTTTGTCTTTTCTACAGTGATTTTTTACGCGGCGTTTGTAATGTCAAATTGTATTAAAAGTCAGTGATAATAAAAAAAAGACCGAGTAACAACTCGGTCTTTTTGGTAATAAATGAATATTGTTTAGATATCAGTCTTCTGCCCTGTTGAGAATTTGGGCAAATAGATATTTTTCATGAATTGATCTTTAATGTCTTTCAAATCGCGAGCAATGCTTGCGTCAAACAGATTATTATTTGCTTCTAATACAAAACCACCAATTAGTTTTTCATCAACACGGATATTCAAATCAATTTCTTGACCATTAAGTTGTGATGTGATTTTTTCGGTGATTTGTTTTTTTAATTCATCACTTAATTCATGGGCTACGGTTAACTCAACTGTACTAATGTTTTTGTGCTTTTTATAAAGTTGTTCAAAGGCCGCGAAAATTTCTGGTAAAAAAGCATCGCGCTTTTTGTTGATAATCAAATTGATAAAAGAGGTAGTTAATACATCTGTACCCACTTTTTCAGAAAGGGCATTTACGATTTTTGTTTTTTTATCTGAATTAATGATAGGGCTTAGGAACAAATTTTTCAGATCAACGTTACCGCTGGTCATTTTAGCAAAGCCGGACATGCTGTTGCGCACTTCCTCCAGTTTATTTTGCTCCAATGCTAATCCGAGCAGAGCTTTTGCGTATCGTGCGGCTAATAATGGGTTGTTCATTGTGATTACTTATTTCGTGATGCCAATCAGCCTAAAATTAATTCAATTCAATTTCCGACGTAAGTTTGGTAATGTAACCTTCCTGGGCTGCTTTATCTTTCAATTCGCTACGCAACACCTTTTCGCTTACCTCAATAACTAAATTACCCACTTGGTTTTTTACGTCAGTCAATGCAGCTAATTTTTCATTTTCAATTTGCTGGCGAGCATCAGCTATGATTTTGTTTGCTTCAGCCTTTGCCTGCTCTTTAGCGTCGTTGATGATTTTATCTTTTGCTTCTTTTGCTTCACGCATAATTTGAGAACGTTCAGCACGGGCTTCGTTCAGCACTTTTTCATTTTCAGCCGTCATTTCGGCCATTTCTTTTTTTACTCGCTCGGCTGTAGCAATGCTGTCTGCGATATTACTTTCACGCTCGCTCAAGGCGCCAAGGATAGGACCCCATGCAAACTTTTTCAACAAAAAGAAAAAGATAAGAAAGGCAACGAGCGTCCAAAAAAATAATCCGAATTCTGGTAATAATAAATCCATTATTTATTTATTTAAAAGTTTTTCTATTTTCAATTCAAAGTTAAAAAATTACTGTGCCTGCCGCCCTTTGCATTAGGCACAGTAAGTAGTTTTCGCTCGTTTATAAAACGATAGCAAGGATACCTGCAATTACACCAAAAAGGGCAACACCTTCTACAAGTGCAGCTGCAAGAATCATGTTAGAGCGAAGGTCGTTTGATACTTCTGGTTGGCGAGCCATAGCTTCCAACGCACCTTTACCAATTTGACCTACACCAACACCGGCGCCTAAAGCTGCAATTCCTGCACCTACTGCACCTCCTGCTGAAGCGATTCCGTCTAATAACACTGTTAATACTGACATATATATTTGAATTTAAAAAGTGAACATATTAATGATGCGGCTCTTCAATAGCTTGACCAATAAACACGGCCGCAAGGTTTGTAAAAATGAATGCCTGTATGGCCGCCACCAACAGCTCTAAGAAGAACATGAAAATGGTGAAACCTACTGAAACAGGTAAAAAAGCTACTCCGGCAATTTTGCTCAAGGAGCTAAAAATGAAAATCAATAAAATTACGCTAAGTATAATAGTGTGACCCGCGAAAATATTGGCGAACAAACGTATTGCAAGAGCTGCGGGCTTAATCACCAGGTTAGAAACTATTTCGATGGGAACTAAAATAAATTTGATTGCTGTAGGTACCCCAGGAGGATTGAACATATGTCCCCAAAAATGTTTGTTTGAATTGGCAAGCATAATCACGAAGAAAATCAAAGCCAGCACAATCGTTACGGCAATATTGCCTGTTAAGTTTACAGATCCCGGCGGGAAAGGAATCATGCCAAACATATTATTTACCCAAATAAAAAAGAAAAGGGTCAATAAAAAAGGCATATACTTCATGTATTTATCCTTACCGAGATTGGGTTCGGCCACAGACTCTCTAATAAAACCAATAGCAGCTTCAACCGCATTCTGCATGCCTTTTGGCGCAGAGGTTCTGCCAATGCCCGATTTATATTTTTTTGCAATACCTGTGAAAATCCACAACATGAGCAGGATAGACAAAATCATGGAAACCACATTTTTTGTCATGGATACATCATAGAAACTGCTACCGTCCGTAGCGACAATTTTACCACTCTCATGGTCTAGGCGATACCCATTATATTCAGCATGACCATGCTCAAATTTAGAAGACAAGAAAATATCGAAACCCTTTGTAGGGTTGTATATCATTACCGGTAATGGAATAGCGACGTGGTGACCCCCAAAAGAAGTAATGTGCCAATCATGCGCATCTCGAATGTGACCAAAAATTTCACCTTTTATATCCAGCTTACCCTCTTCGTGATGCGTTTCCTGAGCATGCGATGCTTGTTGGGCGTCATGCTGAGCAATACTTTGTATTGGCAAATTAAAAAGTACAATAAGACTGAATACTGCTATATAAAGTTGTTTTCTCACGGAAAGGTGCTTGAATTCGGGCGCAAAGGTAATACCCCTTTGTTTAAAAGTTCAATAAACAATCTATATATTTTTACGGTTGTAGTTGATGCATTAACTGTTTTAATGCTCATTTCGGACATTCCTTTCGGCTTGTTTTGTTAGAAGCACTAACAATTTACAAAATTGCTTGTAATAGTCGCCCAATCTCAAACATGTCCTAACTTTACCCTTTATTTTATGAATATACTTATTACAGGAGGTGCTGGTTTTATTGGTTCCCATGTCGTGCGTAGGTTGGTAAATCAATATCCTGATGCAAAGATTGTGAACCTTGATGCGCTGACTTATGCAGGAAATTTGGAAAACCTGCGCGACGTAGAATCTGCTCCAAATTATACTTTTATTAAAGGGGATATCTGTGATAAAATGCTTATTCCAAAAATTTTTGCAGATTATCAAATTACACATGTTGTTCATTTGGCAGCTGAAAGCCATGTCGATCGTTCAATAAGTAACCCCTTGGCTTTTGTTGAAACCAACGTGATGGGGACTGGGAATCTTTTGTTGGCGGCCAAAGAAGCCTGGAAGGGCAACTTGGAAGGCAAAAAATTCTATCACATCTCTACAGATGAAGTTTATGGATCTCTTGGCGAAACTGGTTTTTTCTATGAGGATACTGCTTATGACCCGCGCAGTCCGTACTCTGCAAGTAAAGCCGGAAGCGATCATTTGGTCCGTGCTTTTTACCATACTTACAAGCTACCTGTTGTAATTAGCAACTGCTCGAATAATTATGGTCCAAATCATTTCCCTGAAAAATTAATTCCTTTGTGTATCAACAATATTTTGCAGGGTAAACCACTTCCGATATATGGTAAGGGCGAAAATGTGCGCGATTGGTTGTTTGTAGAAGATCATGCAAGAGCGATTGATGTAATATTAACCAAAGGAACAGTTGGTGAAACCTACAACATTGGTGGTCATAATGAATGGACCAACATTGATCTTATCAGATTGTTATGTGATAAAATGGATGAGAAATTGGGCAATGAGATGGGCACTAGCCAACAACTCATCACATTTGTTACTGATAGGGCTGGTCATGACCTGCGCTATGCCATAGACGCTGGTAAAATTCAAAAAGACCTAGGATGGGTGCCTTCTGTGACTTTTGAAGAGGGCTTAACAAAAACGATAGATTGGTACTTGTCAAACAGTGAATGGCTGAACAACGTAACCAGCGGTGATTACGCCAATTATTACGACAAAATGTATAACTAAACACTAAGATTGCCCCAAAACATAAAAAGATTATTACATGAAAGGAATTATTTTGGCCGGAGGCTCCGGAACAAGGTTGTACCCAATTACGAAGGGGATTTCCAAACAATTGATGCCTATTTACGACAAGCCTATGATTTATTATCCCTTGTCCGTGCTCATGATGGCTGGTATAAAAGAAATCCTTATTATTACTACACCTGAAGATAGTGAGCAATTTAAAAGACTGCTGGGAGATGGCAGCGAATTGGGATGTAATTTTCAGTACGCAACCCAAGAAGTACCTAACGGGCTTGCACAAGCATTTGTAATAGGGGCTGATTTTATTGGTAGCGACAAAGTGGCACTTGTACTGGGTGATAACATTTTTTATGGTAGTGGGCTTGGTCGGAAGTTGGAGTCATTAAACGATGTGGAGGGTGCATACGTATTTGCCTATCCGGTTTCTGACCCAGAACGATACGGGGTGGTAGAGTTTGACAATGAGAACAAGGCCATTAGTTTGGAGGAGAAACCAGTCAGTCCTAAGTCAAAATATGCGGTGCCCGGGCTTTATTTTTATGATAATGATGTGGTACAAATAGCGCGCGATTTAAAACCATCACCTCGAGGTGAATATGAAATTACTGATGTAAATAAAGAATATCTCAATAGAGGCAAGCTGAACGTTGCCATTCTTAGTCGTCATACCGCCTGGCTGGATACCGGTACGTTTGACTCCTTAAGTGATGCCAGTGAGTTTGTGCGTGTAATAGAAAAACGGCAAGGAACAAAAATTGGTTGCATTGAAGAAGTAGCCTATCATATGGGCTACATAAGCAAAGAACAATTGATGAAACAAGCCGACGACCTAATAAAAAGTGGTTATGGCCAGTACTTAAAAACACTCATATCATAAATTACAAATGGAGGAAAAAAAATATTTTGCCCATGAAACTGCCGTCATTGACGAACCTTGTCAAATTGGCGATGATACCAAGATTTGGCATTTTAGCCATATCATGCCCAATTGTAAAATTGGAAAAGGTTGTAATTTGGGTCAAAATGTAGTTATATCACCCGAAGTGGTCTTGGGGAACAATGTCAAAATTCAAAATAACGTTTCGGTTTATACGGGCGTAACGTGTGATGATGATGTTTTTTTGGGGCCGAGTTGCGTATTTACCAATGTAATTAACCCCCGTAGCGGTGTGAATAGACGCGGCCAGTACGAAAAAACCCATGTGGGCAAAGGTGCTTCAATAGGTGCAAATGCAACCATTGTATGCGGACATGATATTGGCCCCTATGCCTTTGTGGGTGCGGGTACTGTAGTGACAAAAACCGTTCCACCCTATGCATTGGTAGTCGGTAATCCTGCCAAGCAAATAGGCTGGATGAGTGAATACGGTCATCGATTGCATTTTGATGCTCATGGTACTGCGTTTTGTGAAGAAAGCGGTGAGCAGTATAAGTTGATAGACGGAACCGTTAGCAAAGTTTCTAAATAGTACATTTGTGTTCCCGAATAAATAAGTTATGAAAAAAGTTCTTGTCACAGGTGCAGATGGTTTTATTGGTTCTCACTTAGTAGAGGCATTGCTAGCAGCAGGGTATAGTGTTAGAGCATTGTCTGTATACAATTCGTTTAATTACTGGGGTTGGCTCGAAGATGTGCCAGTTAATGCTAATCTGGAAATTGTTAATGGCGATATCCGTGATCCTCATTACTGTAAGGAAATCACAAAAGACATTGATACTGTGTATCACCTAGCTGCCCTAATAGCCATCCCATACTCGTACGTTGCGCCAGACTCTTATGTAGATGTGAATGTAAAAGGTACGCTGAATATTTGTCAAGCTGCAAAGGAAAATGGCTGCAAAAGAATACTCCATACGTCAACCTCGGAGGTCTATGGTACGGCACAGTATGTGCCTATAGACGAAAAACATCCAAAGCAACCTCAATCTCCCTATTCGGCATCAAAAATTGGTGCGGATGCCATGGCCATGAGCTTTTATAATGCATTTGACTTGCCGGTTACTACGGTAAGACCTTTTAACACCTTTGGGCCAAGGCAGTCAGCACGAGCCTTTATACCTACCATTATTACACAAATAGCCAGTGGGATGAAAGAAATAAAGGTTGGAGACTTGAGCCCGACAAGAGATTTTAACTACGTAAAAGATACAGCTGCTGGCTTTATTGCTATTGCGAATTGCGATACCCTTATAGGGGAAGAAGTTAACATTGCTTCAAATTTTGAAATATCTATGGGTGATACCCTCAATATGATTAAAGATATTATGCAATCTGATGTCCAATTTGTGCGTGATGAAAGCCGTATTAGACCAGGTAAATCTGAGGTTTTTCGATTGTTTGGGGACAATACGAAAATCATCGAACATTGTGCATTCAAGATGCAATATGATTTGCGACAAGGATTAAGCGAAACAATCGATTGGTTCTTGAATGCCGAAAATCTTAAAAAATATAAGGCGGATATCTATAATGTATAAGGCAGCATGGCTTTGTTGGGCGTAGTTGTGTTCATTTGGTTAGCTTCAAAATTTCCATATTTTACGCTTAGTCTTCAGTTTTCTTAAAAACACAACTGCAGTGGCAAGCGGAAAGGCTGGCTTGAATACTGCCTAAATAATCCTATAGCTAGCAATCTTTCACTAAATTTGTGCCTTTCAAATGAACAATCAAAAGATAAAATTTGCGGTTATTGGCTGCGGTCATATTGGAAAGCGGCATGCCGAAATGATAAGCCGAAATGAAGAAGCTGAACTATTAGCCTTGGTAGATGTCAAGCCAAAAGAAGACTTGGGTATTGACCAATATCATCACGCCAGTTTTTTTAATAGCCTTGAGGCTTTTTTGTCTAGCGAAGTGGCTAAAGAAGTGGATGTAGTCAATATTGCTTCGCCAAATGGATTTCATTCTGACCAGGCCCTGCAATGTCTGGGCGCAGACAAACATGTTGTGATCGAAAAACCGATGGCACTAGATAAGAATAACGCCGAAAAAGTGATTTTTAGTGCTTTGCAAAAACACAAACAGGTTTTTTGTGTAATGCAAAATCGTTACAGCCCACCAAGCGCCTGGATGAAGGAATTGGTAGTGAGCGGTAAATTGGGAAAAATTTTCATGGTGCAACTTAATTGTTACTGGAACCGTGATGATCGTTATTATAAAGCCGATAGCTGGCATGGGGATGCTAAGTTAGACGGGGGCACATTATTTACCCAGTTCTCACACTTCATTGATATCCTATACTGGCTCTTTGGTGATATTAGTAATATTCGATCGAAGATGAATAACTTCAATCATGAAAATCTTACTCAGCTAAAAGAAGACTCGGGCCTTGTGCAGTTTGATTTTCTTAATGGCGGTATTGGGTGCATTAATTTTTCTACTTCGGTTTGGGATAGAAATCTTGAAAGTTCCCTAACAGTCATTGCCGAAAACGGCAGTGTGAAAATTGGCGGCCAATACATGGACAAGGTTGAAGTATGCCATGTAAAAGATTATGAAATGCCAACTCTGGCACCCACAAACCCCGGCAATGACTATGGTGCATATAAAGGCAGTGCGGCCAATCATCATTATGTAATTGATAATGTGGTGGATGTGCTTAAAGGTCGGGCTCCTATTACCGTAAACGCTTTAGAAGGTTTAAAGGTGGTTGAAATGATTGAACGAATGTATAGTTCGCATCATGAATGAGGAGGGAAACCACAGTTTAAATAAACAAGCACTGACAGGTGCAGTATGGACCTATGTGCAACAGTTTGGCACAGTCGGTATACAGTTAATTGTGACCATAATTTTAGCACGATTACTAGGGCCCAAAGAGTTTGGGCTTATTGGCATGCTAGGTATTTTTATTCAAATAGCTGCCATATTGGTGCAAAGCGGACTAACATCTTCCATCATCAGATCAAAACAGATTGATGACGATGACCTCTCTACTGTGTTTTTTTTTAATTTGGTATTGAGCCTTATCCTCTATGGCGTTATTTACCTCGGTGCTCCTTTGGTCGCTATTTTTTACAAACAAGCAATACTGACGCAGTTACTACGTGTGTTGAGTATCACCATTGTCATTAACGCTTTCAGCGTAGTACAAATTTCTATTCTCACTAAAGAACTGCAATTTAAAAGGCAAACATTCATCGCTTTTGCCGCTTTAATCATCAGTGCTGTTATTGCCATTTTACTTGCGTATAAAGGTTTTGGAGTTTGGAGTTTGATATGGAATACGATTTCAAATGCCACTATATCCGGAATCCTTTTCTGGGGTTTTTCTAAATGGAAACCAAAATGGATATTTAGCCAAAGCGCATTTAAACGACACTTTAATTTTGGCTATAAACTTTCGCTATCTGGCTTACTCAATGTTTTGTTTGAAAATTTATACATCGTAACGATTGGAAAAATATTTCCACCCGCTTCATTGGGTTACTATACACAGGCCAATACGCTGCGGAACATACCACTGAACACTATTTCGAGTGCATTAAATAAAGTCACTTTTCCATATTTCTCCAAACTCAACGATGATGTTGAATTAAAAAAACGCCTCCGACAAGTGATAAATTTTTCTTTATTTATCACAGCACCGCTTTTAGTACTAATTGCTATTATGTCAAACGAGGTCATAGGTGTGTTGTTCTCAGCAAAATGGTTGCCTGCAGCGCCCTATCTTTCTTTATTGTGTTTGGCCGGTCTGTTTTATCCTGTGCATGCCTTTAACCTCAATATTCTATTGGTAAAAGGAAAAAGCAAAGAGTTTTTGGTTTTAGAAATAATTAAAAAAGTGCTCATCGTTATTTCAATCATATTGACATACAGATTCGGTATTGTTGCGCTGATTATTGGGCAAATCATACTCATGTTTTTGGCTACACCGATTAATGGTTATTATCTAAACGATTTGATTCAATACAACATGAAAGAGCAATTTGCAGATTTGCTATTTTTTACAACCATAGCCACTGTGATTGGGGCATTACTGTATGCTATTAAAATCAATTTCATGAATACATGGAATGTGTATTTTGTCATTATTGTTATCTCAGCGCTATATCTTGGATTATATTTACTCTTCAGTAAAATACTGCGCCCCACAGTTTTTACCTTTAGTAAAAATATTTTGGTAAACATTAAACAGAAATAATCTTGATAAACGTCACAAAAACTTTTTTACCTCCAATTGACGAGTACAAAGCCATATTGCAACGGGCATGGGATAATGCTTGGCTCACAAATAGAGGCCAATTAATTCTTGAGCTGGAAGCAAAGTTGAAGGCACATTTGGGTGTAAGGAATATGACTATTACTACCAATGGCACGCTGCCCATACAAATTGCCATCAAAGCCTTGGGCCTCAACGGCGAAATTATTACCACACCATTCTCCTATGTGGCTACCACCAGCAGTATTGTTTGGGAGGGCTGCACGCCTGTCTTTGTTGATATCCACCCCGAGTACCTTACCATTGATGAAACCAAAATTGCCGCGGCCATCACACCAAAGACAACAGCCATTTTAGCAACACATGTTTTTGGTAATCCTTGTGATGTTGAGGCCATTGAGGTTATAGCTAAAAAGTATAACCTAAAGGTCATTTATGACGCAGCTCATTGTTTTGGTGTAAATTATCTGGGGAAAAGCATATTTAACTATGGTGATGTGAGTACCTGCAGTTTTCATGCCACTAAGATATTCCATACCGGAGAGGGCGGGTGCTGGGTGACCAATGACGATGCTTTGCAGGAGACCTTATTTTATCATCACAACTTTGGTCATAACGGCCCTGAGGATTTTTTTGGGGTTGGCACCAATGCTAAGATGAGTGAATTACAAGCGGCCATGGGATTAGCTGTTTACAATTACATGGAGCTTATTGTTCAGCAACGGAAGCAAGCTGTTCATTGGTATGAGCAGTATTTAAATCATCAACCTTTGCAGCGATTGAAAATTAGAGAAGGAGCTGAATGGAACTATCATTATTATCCAGTAATTTTTGAAGATGAGACGCAATTATTATCCGTTAAGGAAATGCTGAACGAAAAGCAAATCTTCCCCCGACGCTATTTTTATCCCAGCTTGAATAAGTTGAACTATGTCAACGCCCAGCCTTGTCCTGTATCAGAAAGCATTAGCAATCGAGTGATGTGCCTTCCGCTTAGTACTGGTATGGAGGAAGAAACAATCCAGCAAATAACCACCATAATAAAAAATGCCCTATGCTGATAATTGGAGCCAAAGGTTTTGCCAAAGAAGTATTAGAAGTATTGCACCAGCAGCAGTACCCATCGGAGATGTTATTTTTTGATAATGTCACAACTGATTTGCCCGAGACATTGTTTGGTCAATTTAATATTTTACGATCAACAGCAGCTGCTGCAGCACATTTCCAAAACAAGGATACCGCCTTTTGCCTCGGCATGGGTAATCCAGCCTTGAGGCAAAAAATGGTTACCCAATTTGAACAATTGGGCGGGCAATTGCAATCCACTATTAGCCCCTTTGCTCATATCGGTCATTTTGAAAATCAGATAGCGCCGGGAGCCAACATTATGACGGCAGTAGTCATTACAAATAGCGTCACAATCGGGAAAGGTGTTTTACTAAATATCACTGCCACCGTGGGCCACGACTGCATTATTGGCAACTTTGTGGAAGTTTGTCCGGCCGTGAACATATCGGGCAATGTGACAATTGGCGATTATAGCTTTGTGGGTACCAACGCAACCATTTTACCTGGAGTATCTATCGGTAAAAATTGTGTGGTAGGAGCAGGAGCAGTTGTTACAAAAGATATTCCTGACAATACGCTTGCGCTGGGTTCGCCGGCAAAGCCCATAAAGGAACTACCTCCTCTGGTATTTTAATTTATAAATCAGCCTTTCATCGAGCCGAAGTGTCCAAACTAAAATATTTTGGGCTTAATATTACAACGTATACAATCGGACCATCATCATGCAAGCTGCCGGAATACCACAACGGAAAAAAATATCGATTGTCATGATTACATACAATCATGAAGGCTACATCACACAAGCAATACGCAGTGTGCTCGACCAACAATGTAATTACGAAATACAGTTTGTTATCAGCAATGACTGCTCAACAGATAATACCGATGGTGCCATAAGAAAAATCATCCAGGGGGACGCTCGCGCCGAATGCATCACCTACATTCATCATGAAAAGAATGTGGGCATGATGGCCAATTTTCTTTCAGCACTCAAACTGTGTACCGGAGATTATATTGCCATATTGGATGGCGATGATTATTGGACGGACAAACTTAAACTACAAAAACAAGCTGACCATTTAAATAATCACTCGGGTTGTGCATTAGTTTTTACAGATTTTCATCATATTGTTCATCAAGGAAATGAGGATAAACCGGTAGTAAAGCAGCACATACTCCAAGGTCGAAATATCCCGGACAAGTCGGGCTGGCAAGATATTCTTATCGGAAATTATATACCTACTTGTACTTGTATGATACGTAATTGGCTTAATGGAGTTGCCCTAGACGAGCAATTTTTATCATTATCCATGGGTGATTGGCCGCTATGGATACTAACGGGTAAGCAAGGGTATTTTAAATTTTTACCCATTGATACCGCAGCTTACAGAGTGCATAATACGGGCAACTATTCGGGCATTGGCAGCCTGAAAAGTATGCAACATCAAATTGAAACACTGAGCAAACTGCGCGATAGTGCTTATTTTGATAGTGTTGAAAAAAATTATTTGAATAAAAAGATTCAGCAACAGAAAAGAAAGCACACGCTGTATAGTTTATACTGGAGGTTGAAAAAAATATTTCAGCTTAGGTCAGCATAGACTGAATGGCAGTTTCCAAATCGATGCGAGGTTGCCACATCAACGAAGCTTTGATTTTAGTGATATCAGCAAGAGTGGCCATAATCTCGTTGGGCCTGTCGGAACCATGATATGTAACTGTAATATCTGTAGGCAGATGCTTTTTTACCATGTCGACTATTTCGGCTACAGAATAATTGACACCACTGCCTACATTAAAAACAGTATACTTTTCTGTGGGGGTGGCAGTCAAACAGCGATAAATGGCATCCGTTACGTCTAATACATGCACATAATCCCGCCTTGGTGCTGCATCAAAAAGATCTATGCTGCCGGAATGGGCATGTTGAATAATTTTCGGTATCAGAAATAACTCATTTTGCCCAGGGCCGTAAATGTTGAACAACCGTAATACAAAAGTTTCAACATCAAAAAAACGACTGAAATAATCGCATTGTTGCTCAGCCGCTATTTTGCTGGCAGCATAGGGGTTAGGCGCAGATAATTGATGCGATTCTGGAGTCGGCAATTGAGTAGGGTTGCCATATACATACGAACTCATAAAAATGAAGCGAGCTTTATGCTGCCGGGCAATTTCCAACATGTTCGTGGTACCTTGTACATTCGTTTCGAAAAATGCCAGCGGATGCAGATAGGATTCGGGCACGAAAGATTTGGCAGCCAAATGAATAATAGCATCCAGTTTGGGGATTTTTTGTAAGCCCTCAAAATCTAAAATATCAAAACCTGCATCGCGTGTAATGGGTACTACCTCAACACCTTGTTCGCACAAATAGTCTACCAAAAATTGTCCAATGAAACCCTTAGCTCCAGTAACGCCTACTATCATACTTTCAGCAAAAGTGACCATTTTTTTATTAAAATAGACCAATTGACTATTCGTGATATGCGCTCAGCATTATCCTGCACTTTTTCTTTTTCTGATTCAAAATTGGTGAGGATGCGGCGCATATATTCACTTATATCGGCCAAGGTAATGCTGTAAGCACTGATATCATATTCTTCAATAAAAGAATAAGGTAGCCATTCACCATTTAGTATGATGTTACGGGTAGATATGTATTCTAACATGGAGGCAGAAAACATATCGGTGAGCTGCATATTGATAAACACGTCACTCAAATTTCGTAACTCCATCGTTTCTTTTGCCGTTACATATTGATCAATAATTTGATAGGCAAAACCAAGTTCGTTTAGTTTATCTGAAAGCGTCTTTACATAGTCCGGGTCCTTTGGGTAAGTCAGCGGCAGAAATAGAAAGAGACTATTTCTTTCTGATGCATTGAGCTTGTATAGCTCTTCGAATATGGCAATATGTTGATGTTCAAAACGGTTATTATACCCAATGCTAACCACAATTTTTCCCGCATGCTCAGCATTCAACCATTTTGTTTTACAGGCTTCTTTACTCAGCGCCTTGCCGGAAGTTAGATATTTGTAAAGTTTGGCATTGCCAAAATTTACAAAATCAATTTTATTTTTTACGAAGGGATATTGCGATATGGCAAAATCCATTGAGTCTTTGGTTCCGGTAATGAGTTGATCACTACGCCGATATAAATATTGATATAGTCGATGTCTGTTTGGAATCGCCTCGAACAAATCAGAGCCCCATAATACACAAACTACAGCGCGCGATTTTAACTTGAGCACATCTACCCACAAAGCATAAAGTGGACTGATGTAATGAAAAACCGTGCTGGCGTATCGCTTGCGACTAAATAAAAAATAAAAAAAACCCAGCAAATAAAACAAAGGTGCTCGGATGAGCCGTACCTGTTGAATCCAATAGAAGATTCGGGTATTTAATGTTTCATGTAAGAGGACGAACCGATTGTTTTCAAAGGTGTATTTTTTAAAACTGGTGGGGTCAAAAAGCTCAATGGTGATAGCCGTTTGGTCTTCATGCAAAGCCTGTGCAAACTCCTTGATGTATGGAGATTCTTTAGTATTGACACCAATAATAAGCACGCGCTTCATAGAAAAGCGAATAAAGTAAATTTTTACCTCAAATCAACCTTAATTGCTATATTTTTACGTCGATTATGGTACCCGAAAAATTGTTGGTTTTATTCATTAGTTCCGAAGAAACAATTCTTCAGGCGCTGAAAAGAATGGATGAAGTGGGCTATAAGTTACTCATTTTGGGCAAACCTGAACAATATGAGAATCTGGTTAGCATCGGCGATATTCAGCGAGGTCTGATTAATGGTATTGATGTGAATGAACAGCTTAAATCATTACCTATTTCGGCCAAGGAAATATCTGATACATCCGAAAGTGACGAGAAAAGAAAGCGAAAACTTATAGAAATGAAAGCTCCTTTCATTCCCGTTGTTAGCGCTGAAGGCGTTGTGGTAGCCATTAAATTTTGGGAAAATTATACCAACGTCTCTAAGCATACAGCCAACAAACTAAACGGTATAAAAGTGGTAATTATGGCTGGTGGTAAAGGCACACGTCTGCAACCCATTACCAATATTATTCCCAAGCCACTGGTGCCAATAGGCAAAAAACCGATTCTCGAGCATATCATCCAACGTTTCAGGCATTATGGAGCCACGGACTTTTTAATCAGTGTAAACTATAAGGCCTCCATGATTAAGAACTACTTCGAGGACTTGCAAACCAACTATACCTTAAATTATTTTCATGAAGACATCCCCTTAGGAACGGCTGGCAGTCTTTCACTTGTGCGGCAAGAGCTGACCGATACATTTTTTGTTTCGAATTGTGACATTTTAATCGATGACGATTACGAAAATATGCTTACTTACCACCGTTCGAAGAAGAATGATATTACGATAATTGGGTGCTTGAAGAGCTATGATATACCGTATGGTATTATGACCACAACCAGCGATGGCATGCTGGATGAGCTACAAGAAAAACCAACCAACACGTATCTTATCAATACAGGGATGTATATTTTAGAACCTAGTGTTTTGGCACATGTGCCGGAAGACACGTTTTTTCATATTACCGAACTTATTCAGAAGGTGAAAGATTTAGGAGGTTCGGTAGGCATTTTCCCAATTTCGGAGGGCTCGTGGAAGGATATAGGTGAGTGGCCCGAGTACCTCAGAAACTACGTTCAGATTTAATAAAGGGGAGCCTTTTTTGGACTTAAAGTTCTTGTATATGCTTGTTTATTTTTTAATTTAGTTTGCGCCAATAGTTTCAAAGTCCGCTATCGATTCTCTACATTTACATCTAATATTATGTGCGGTATTGCGGGTATAATTTCTTCTAATCCAAACGACGTTAACGCCGATCGGATTAAACACATGACTGATGCTATAGCTCATCGTGGGCCTGATGGCGAAGGTGCATGGGTAAGTGAGCATGGGCATGTGGGCCTGGGTCATCGGAGGCTTTCGATATTGGATTTGAGCCACGATGGTGATCAGCCAATGCACTACTTGGATAGATACACCATTGTTTTTAACGGCGAAATATATAACTATATCGAGTTGAAAAATGTCTTGCTTAAGCAAGGGTACCAATTCAAATCAGAAACAGATACGGAAGTTTTAATGGCGCTTTTTGATCGGGATAAGGAAAATTGTTTGTCTCTGCTGGATGGAATGTTTGCCTTTGCCATATATGACAAGGTGACCAATAAGGTATTCTGCGCCCGCGACCGCTTTGGTGAAAAACCATTTTTTTATAGCTATAAAAAAGGAGTACATTTTTTATTTGGTAGTGAGATGAAGTGTCTTTGGCAGGGTGGTATTCCAAAGGAAGTTAACAACCTAATGCTATTTAACTACATCAATTTTAATTTTTCATATAATCCAAACGAGACCTCCTCTACTTTCTATGACCACTGCACGCGTTTGCCACATAGCCATTACTTGTGGCTGGACGTAGCCACATTGGAGTTGGATTTACAGCAGTATTATCATATAGATTATAAGCACATTGATAGTAACATTACTGAAGCACAAGCTATCGAACGATTTTATCAATTAATGGAAATATCAATAAAACGAAGATTACGTAGTGATGTGCCCGTGGGCAGTAGTCTCAGTGGTGGTTTGGATAGTAGCATCATCGTTAGTATGATTCATCGATTAAATCCGCAGGTGGATCAAAAAACGTTTAGTGCTGTTTTCCCTGGCTTTAAAAAAGATGAGCGCAAGTATATGGATTATGTAATACAACGCACCCATGCTGACGCACACTTTGTAACACCCAATGAAATTGAACTTATCGATGATATTAAGAAACTGGTCTATCATCAGGAGGAACCATTTTCTAGTGCCAGCATATACGCCCAATACTGTGTAATGGGGTTGGCGAAGAAAAATAATGTGACGGTTCTTCTAGACGGACAAGGCGCAGACGAGACATTGGCGGGCTATCATCCTTATTATATTCATTACTTTAAAGAACTAAGCAAAACAAATAAAGCTTTATACAAAAAAGAAAAGGCAGCTTATTTGACAATGCACTCGGGCAGTAGTATCAACCCGCTGGTAACACAAGGCCCGAAGTATATCGTTAAGAACTTCTTAGCGGGTCATGTAAATGAGCTGAAAATTATACGTTCACGCTTACAACAGCTGCGCAATCCGCTTATGACCAAAGCCTTTTTTAATGAACATATCGGAAAAACCATACGGCTGAATCATCGGTTTGAAAGTTTAAACCACAGCTTATACGAAAGCACAATGGTCTTTGGTTTGCAGGAATTGCTTCGCTATGCCGATCGCAATAGTATGGCTCATAGCCGAGAAGTCAGACTTCCTTTTTTATATCATGAATTAGTCGAGTTTATTTTTTCTTTGCCTGCCAACCTAAAAATAAAAGAAGGCTGGACAAAGTACATTGCACGAAAAACCTTTGAGGGTGTGTTGCCTCCCGAAATTGCCTGGCGTACCGATAAAATTGGTTATGAACCACCTCAAAAAGAATGGTTGCGCAATAAAAAAATTGTTGATTATACCCAGCATAAAATGAACCTGCTTGTACAACAGGGCATACTGAACAAATCAGCTATTGATCGGGCTTTGGCATCCAACCAACAGCAGGATGATATGAGCGAATCGAAGTGGCGCTATTTTATGGCGGGTAGTTTGTTTGATGAATAGTAAAATACCCCGGGGATTTGAATAAAAAGAAGGTATTAATTATCAGCCAGTCGCACCTAAACCACGATCCTCGGGTGCGCATGCAATATCAGGCACTTAAAGACCAATATCAGCTTTCTACCATTGGGTTTAGCCCATTAGAAAAATGCCCGCAGCATTTTAATATTCAACCTAACACCAAAACAAAATGGTCCAGAATGTTGGATTTGGTACCCTTGCTTTTTCGGTTGTACCGACTCTATCAATGGCGCGAGAATAATTTGATGGCCATAGATTATCAGTTAATCGGAAGGGAGTATGACCTTATTGTTTGTAACGACGTCAACAGTCTGTACATTGGGCATCATATTGCACAAGGTAAAATACCTGTCTGGATAGATTTACATGAGTATGCCCCTCTGGAATATGAAAATTTTTGGTGGTGGAATGTAACTCTCAGGCATTACGTACAGTGGCAATGTCGCAAATACCTCCAAGCATGCCAGGGCTACACCACCGTATGCGAAGGGGTGGCAAATTTATACAGTAAGCATTACTTGCTAAGCTTTGATGCTCTCATTTACAATGCACCAGTTTACCAGTCTCTCTCGCCATCAATTTCTGAAGGTGCTATACGGCTTGTACATCATGGCGGTGCTCAGCCACAGCGGAAACTCGAAAATTTACTTTTGTTAATGGAGTACTTGGGAGTCGGATACGAATTGCATTTTTACCTCAGTATGCCTTCACCATCATCGGTAAGCTATATTGATTTCTTGGCTAAAGAAGCTATGAAAAAAAAGTTGCCGGTATTTTTTCATGACGCTGTACCCACTCATCAGATTGTACAAACTATTAATCAATATGATATTGGTGTGTTTATTTTGGAGCCGGTAAATATCAATTACCTCTATGCGTTGCCCAATAAATTTTTTGAGTATATACAGGCGCGACTCGCTATTGCTGTATCACCCAACCCCGAAATGAAAAGTCTGGTAGAACAGTATGATTTAGGCGTTGTGGCACAGCACTATAGCGCCGAAAGTATGGCCGAAGCAATCCGCCAAATGAATAAAGAAAAAATTGCCTATTACAAATTGCAATGTCAGCAACACGCCCGAGCCTTGTCGTTTGAGAGGAATAAAGAAAACATGATTAATATTGCCAACAAGTTAACGGCCTAATATATGAAGAAGCTATTATCTATAATCGGTGCACGCCCACAGTTTATAAAGCATGCCCCTATGCAGTTGCAGTTGCAACAACATTTTGATGCGCGCACCCTGCATACCGGTCAGCACTACGATGATAACATGAGCAAAGTATTTTTCGACGAGCTCAATATGCCCAAACCCGACTATCAGTTCGACCTGGGTGGTAGCAAACCACAGGGCGAGCAAACGGCCATCATGCTTACCGAAATTGAAAAGGTGTGCATGAACGAAACCTTTGATGCTATGCTGGTGTACGGCGATACCAACTCAACGCTCGCAGGCGCCTTGGTGGCATGCAAAATGCACATTCCCCTTATTCACATAGAGGCCGGATTGCGCAGCTACAACCGCCAAATGCCCGAGGAAATTAACCGCATTGTAGCCGATAATTTTTCTGACTTACTTTTTTGCCCTACCAAAGAAGCCGTTGAAAATCTTGCCAAAGAGGGCATCACAGCCAACGTGCACATTACTGGTGACGTGATGTGCGATATGATACACCTGGTAAAAGGCAAGGTAAAACGCTTATGCGATGAGCCATACATTTTCACCACCTTGCACCGGCCTTATAATACCGACGACAAAGACCGCATTTTTTCCATATTGCAGCATCTGAATCAGTTAGGAAAAAAAGTCATCATTCCGTTGCATCCTAGAGCCGTAGCGCGCCTAAAATCGTTTGAAATTGACACAGCGCAGTTTGAACATCTCGATATAATAGAACCTATTGGATATATAGAGTCCATTTCGTATCAGACCTATGCCGATATGATTATTACCGACAGCGGCGGTATGCAAAAAGAAGCCTACATACTCAAGAAAAAATGTATTACCCTGCGCTCCGAAACCGAGTGGACCGAAACGCTGCAAAAAGGTTGGAATACCCTGGTGTTTCACAACTTAGATGATTTACAAAGGGTAATGGAAACTGAGCCGGGCCATTATACCGAAAACCTCTATGGCGATGGACACGCCGCTGAAGAAATTACAGCTATTATAAAAAAGCATTTAGCTTAGCCTACCGTACCTGCACCTTTTGCAGGTATTCATTTTTATCCGTTAGAACCTGAAGGTGATAAATGCCAGCAGCTAAATGACTAATTGGAATACTCATTTTTTTAATTTCTATAGAAGAAATTTTTTCAATGGTTCTACCAGCAATATCAGTAATGCGCACTGCCTGAATTATTTCGCTATCGGCATAAATATGCAGCATATCATGCGCCGGATTCGGGAATACGAGAATACAGTTGGTGACATTGGGCTTGTAAAGCAATACATTGCTTGTTTCAGCATCTTTTACAAAGCATCCTGTCGGAAACAATATGCAGTAGATAGAGTCATACAAATTTGGGGTAATGAACAAGGTATCATTGGGGCTGAAGCCAACACTATGTAGCAAGCCATTGACGTACCATTCTAATCGGTAGTTTGTGAGCGTATCACTCAAGCTCGCCACAAGCGTTGTAGGAACACCTGCCTCAATTCCATTGGGCTTAGGCGCAATGCGAATTTCGGGCACTTGTCGGTTCGGCAAAACGGTAACATTTATGCGGTCTGTATTTTCACACCGATTACTATCATAGCCGGTGACGAAATATTGTGTGGTAATAACTGGCAAAAAAGAAACATTGTTGATTACCCCATGCGACCAATCATACAGCTTAGCACCGCTGCCCCACAGTCGCAGTGTTTCGCCATAGCATAGCACCGTATCGCTCGCGTGAGCCTTAACGACACGTTTGGGTAGCACAGTGATGGTTTGGGCAATAGAGTCTTTGCAGCCACTTGTTCCGGTTACAACGGCTTTATAAGTTTGTGTGGTTGCAGGGGCAAAGGCAATCCCATTTGTGATAGCAGGGTCCTATTGGGTAGCAAGACCACCCGTTGCCCACAACGTAACCGTCTCTCCGGAGCAGATAGTATCATTGGGGTAAACGGTAACCTGAATATTGGGCAAAGGGTTCAGTGTGATATTTTGTGTGGCAGTATATCGGCAACCGTTTGTATCGGTGACTAAGACGGTATATGACCCCGAGTTGGCAGGTACAAACGGAACACCATTTGTCACATTACCACTCCATACATAATTCGCACCACCTGAGGCTGTGAGCATGACCGAATCTCCGATACAAATGCTATCATTGGGGAGTGCGCTGATGTTTATGGTGGGTACTGGGAAGTAAGACAAGAGATGATTGGCAGATGAATTGCAACCGTTTGTATCAGTCATGCTTACAGAATAATAATAAAGTGTAGGTACAAAAGGTACGCCGTTGCCAATACCCGACGACCATATGTACGATGTGCCGCCACTTGCGGTTAGCGCGACAGAATCGCCTGGGCAAATCGTGGATGGGTTAGCAGTAATGCTAATAGTGGAAATTGGGTAAACTTGCAATTTCACATAATCATGTAATACAGAGTTGATGGAATCGTAGCAGTATGAAATAACGCTATAACTGATAGAATCATTTTGTTGGCCATTGGCAAGCACAAAAGTCGAACTATTGTTGCCGGCATTGTTGCCATTTACTTTCCATTGATAGCTGGCTACCAAAGCACCGCTTACTTGTGCCGTATAAGTTACCGATGCACTTGCACAAATAGTGTCCTTGCTTGCCATTACTTGCAAGACAAGGGGTTGTGGAGGCCCAACATAAAAAGTAGAATCTGTTTGTTTAATAACACTACCATAATTAAAGAAAACAGAAAGTGTATAAGTGCCTATGGGTGGAGTCGGGAACGAAAAAGAACTGCTGGCACTATCAAAACTACACGCTATATTGCCCGGATTGATAACGGCAGTAGGTGTGGTATTCACTGCCGAAGCATTTACAAGAAAATGCACATTACTAATCCCTGCACAAAGCGTATCACGGAGTTGCTGGCTGGCAGCGCTATTTGGTGCACCGGCATTAATAATAGGCGGTGTCAAAAAACCATTAGTCTCATACGCACCAATGTCTACGATAGTATCTTGTATGCGAGGGGCACCGGTAATGTCCGTGTTGAGCCCAAGAGGTAATGCATTATTAGCGCCCGCATTAATAGCCGGGCTGTTGCCATTTAAGTTCAGTCCGTCATCAGCTGACATCCAAATACCGTCGGGGCCGATGAGGTTGTTTTCGTTTATAAAATTAGGGTCAACACTAAAAAAATTGTTGCTATTCGAAGTAAATTGAATTGGTTGTAAATATATACCATAAAAAACACTTGAGTCTGAGGTAAAGAAATTGTTCTCGATACTTGAGTTGTTTGAATCAACTCTTAACTCAATATCTATTACCTTGACATTATTAGAGTTTGATACTTCATTTTTAAATAAGTTATTTTTAATTTTTGCAATACTTGTGGGAGGGCTAAGCCCAAAAAAGTTTATCGAAACACCGTATGGGAAAATTCCATAACCACCGGGTGGTGAGATATGACCAAAAAATGTATTATTAATTTCGTTATAACCCGCGCTTGACATCAAAATTCCATTACCGTTTTTAAAGAAGATATTTTGATAACATAAGAAAGAATCTACTCCTGGTCGCAGCGTTACGGCCGAATACTCACCATAATTTTCGGAAAAAAGATTATCACGAAGTAGCACCGAACCGTTGAGTATATCAACGGCACAGCCATAAGCTCTTGCAAAACAATTGTAAAATTTATTGGAAAGAAGTTGATATTTACCAGAACCACTCAGTTGAATAGCACCTCCAGCTCCTATGCCTATACTATTATTCCAATGCGCCTTACAATTATAAAAAACATTTTTTGTTATCCTTACTTCGCCGCCTGATAAAACAAAAATAGAACCCCCACTTTCTTGAGCTCTATCGTTAGCGAAACTATTATTTGACAAGTGTACAATTTTATTGGCACCATTTAAAATCCTAATAGAGGAACCTTCAAGAGCATTATGATTAGCGAAATAATTATTATGAATTTCAGCATTACAATCAAATAGCTGCAAACACTCCAGATAATAATACCATGAAGGGACACTAGTTGGCACAACAAAGGAAGAACTATCAATTGAAATATTACAAGAATCGGCAATTATGCTTATGTCGCCTACTAAGTGTTGAAATTTGACCGTTGTTTTAGCGACTAAAATATCAGTTTCTCCGTTGTGATTACTATTCATGTTCCCATTTGCTTTAAAAGCCGACATTTTATTAATTATTGGTGGTCTTTTAGTTGTTAAACCAATTACACGTGTAGTATCAAAAGATGTGGCCCAAAAATGAGAACTGTCAATGTAAATTGCTGTAGTCTGATATGCTTCTAAAATAGTTCGATGTAAAGCATAATTAGGCAATCCAACACCTCCATTAGGGTATCCACCAATAACTGTTAAACCAGTTCTTATATGGAAAACCGTATCGGTTACAAACTGTAAAGCAATTGTCGTTTCGACCCCCGTCCGATTCGGCTGCATATCATACGGTCTATGCCTTGGCTGATACGTCCCCTTAGCCACCAATACCGAGTCAACCAATGGGTTTTGCCAGCAATAATGCAGCGCATCACTCAGGCTATTGTAGGCGTTGGTCCAGCTTGTGCCATTGTTAGCACCCGTGGCGGCGCTGTCAACATAAATGGTAGTTTGGGCATGCAGTGGCCAATGCAGTACTGTGAGCAATACAAAAAGTACAAGATACTTTTTCGGTTTCGTTGGTAAGGTTTCATAAAGGTACGGTGTTAAGTCCCATCTTTTCATTCATTTTTTTTGAGGCATGGCAGTCTGATTCCTTTATTTTTGCAGCCATGCCTACCTTAAAGGGTTTATATTTTACATCGGTTAATAAAGATCAACTACGCAACAAGCGCATCATTGATAAATGTCTAGGGCAGATAGATTGTTTCACAAAAAAAGACTGGCATACGGATTTTATTTGCCAATCAGATGAGGGGCTGTTGTTTAACGGCAATAAGATAGGCATCAAAGGTCGTAGTCAATTTGTCAAATGGCTGCAGGAAAAATCCT
Organism: uncultured Chitinophagaceae bacterium; assembly: GCA_964409905.1. Lineage (GTDB taxonomy): Bacteria > Bacteroidota > Bacteroidia > Chitinophagales > Chitinophagaceae > JAGNRR01. The sequence continues at coordinate 45,128 of CAYPET010000002.1, forward strand.
TTACCCTTTTTGGTAATTTCAGAGAAGTAAAAAATATATGTGCACGCGAATCTTACGACTATGTATATTTCCGACACAGCTTTTTTAATCCTGCTGCCTTACGTCTGTTCAAACGGATTAAACGCATCAATCCACAAACTATTATCATCGTCGAAATATCTACCTACCCATACAAGCAAGAATTTAAGGGTCCGGTAAAACGTATATTGTCCTGGGTAGATTTGCTCAGTGCCCGTGCCCTGCGAAATAACGTGGATTATGTGGCCAGTTGCAGCCCCGATGAGCATATTCTGAACATTCCCGTATTGCACTTTAGTAATGGTTTAATGCGGTCTGTAGATACGAATGTTGCTCGCATCCCCAATTTTGATGCCCTGCGCATGGTGGCCATCGCATCCAATATTTCATATTGGCATGGTTTTGATCGCATCATTGCCGGCGTGCAAACTTATATGAAGGCCGGGGGTAAAAAAATTCGGTTGGACATTATTGGCGAAGGCACTGCCAAAAAAGAGTTGCAACAGCAAGTGCAAAGTCTGGGTCTGCAGGATGTGATTTTTTTTATAGATAAAATACCAAGCGAAGAGGTGATAAATCGCCTGCGCGATTACGACCTGGCATTTTCTACACTTGGGATGCACCGCAAAGGGGTGCATTATGATAGCTCAATGAAAAGCCGAGACTATGCCTATGCCGGTGTGCCCTTTGTGCTTTGCACACCCGATGCCTCGTTTGAAACCGATGGTCCTTATTGGAAATATGTGCCGAATACTAACGAGGCCATTGATATAGCTGCATGCATACAATTCCTTGAACAACTTCAGCTGTCGCATCCCGATTATCAGCACGAGCTCAGTGCGTTTGCTACCAAAACCTTAGACTGGGAATACACCTTCAGTGAAATTGTCAGCGCAATTGCTCGTTTTGGAACAACACCTTACAAACATCCTGCTTTAAACGCTTTTTGTTACTACTTCCCACCCATTAAGGCAATAGGCAGCATTCGTACCTATAGTTTTGTACAACAGATGCAACATCACGGTTTTGCTACAACGGTATATAGTACTTCAAATGCGGATTTATGTTTTGTAAATGAAGAACTCTTCGACGAGCAAATCCCAACTATCAAAATACCGACTTTGGACTTTCGCACAATTGCGGACAGACCAAAAGGTGCAAATAATAACATCGGAAAAAATACGCGCATCACAGCAGTCAAAGCTATTTTATTGAAAGTGCTCAATTCTTTTCCGGTCAATATTCTGATTGGCGAAGGCGGATTGTTTTACATTATACGAGGTTATCAAAAAGCCAAGAAAGACATCACTGCTTCCTCCATAATTTTTTCATCATTCAGGCCGTATTCGGATCATATCATTGCCTATTTATTAAAGCGAAAATTCAAGAACTTATTTTGGATTGCCGACTTTCGAGATTTGCATTACGATAAACACATCAACGATTTTTATTTAGGAGGTTTGCAAAACTGGTTCAATCGTGTAGTGTTGAAAAAAGCATCACTCGTTACCACTATTTCCATAGGCCTGCAGGAAAAACTATTGACCTACAACAACAATGTCTATGTTTTACGCAATGGCATTATTGAAGAGCAGCACATTAGCCAGCGCGAACACTACGACAAATTTACTATTAACTACACGGGCTCGCTCTATGCCGGCAAAAGAGATTCGAAAAAGCTGTTTGAAGCCATTAGCCGGCTCATCACCACAGGAGTCATGGCCGCTGATGATGTCCAATTGCAGTATGCGGGCCAGCACGGAGCAATATGGAATGAATGGATAAGCCAATACAAGCTGGATTCTTTGAATAAGACACTCGGCATGGTGAGTACAAAAGAGGCGATGCTGATGCAAACAAAAAGTCATATCAATCTGCTACTCAGTTGGAGCTCGCCCGAGGTAAGTGGTATCCTTACTGGAAAATTTTATGAATATTTGAAAACAAAGAATCCTGTCATATTAATTATTAATGGGATTGAGGACAAAGAGTTTGTGGCCGTGTTTCAGGAAACCAACTGCGGTGCAGTTTTTTATAATGATACGCCCATTAGCCAACTGGCAGACTACGTGTTCAGTTTGTACCAACAATGGAAAGCCGATCGTGACCTGGATCAATTTGCCGCAAATGTCAAAAATGAGCAGTACAAATGGCCCGCACTCATAAACCGATTTATTGAATCTGCATTCTAACACTACTTTAAAACAATGGGGTTCATCATTTTGTGTGGCCAGCTTTAAAAAATTTATATTTAATCATTATGCTAAGAAGCTTCTTGTTAATCCTCATGTTGCAAAGTGCCCTGCACGTTTCGGCACAACAAATTATTACGAAAAAAATTAAGAGCAATACATACGAATATTGTGTGAAACCAAATAGTTGGATACAGTATCAATGGAGTTTTGATCGTGGCACGCTGATACAAAACAATAATGACAAGATCCGCATTAGCTCTACATCAAAGCCTAGCTGGGTAAGGGTAATTGAGCAACCTTTATTTCCCAATCGCATATTCCATATAGCCAACTACGGTGCAGTGGGCAATGGCCTAACCGATGATACTAAGGCTATACAAAAAGCTACTGATGCACTGGCAAATGCCGGCGGCGGCACTTTGATGTTTGAAGCAGGTAAAACTTACATGGTAACGTCAGTATTAATCAGTGAAGGGATTCATTATAAAGGCAACAATAGCACAATTAAACGTCCACCAAATCAAGGCAAGTGGACGCGCACTTTTCGTACCGACTATGACAAGACTTTCAGAAGCGAGAGCCGACCACTCAAAATAAGCGAGTTTACTTTCGATGGCAACCGCAAGCAGCAGGGCGCCTATCTGAACTATGAACTGCAACAAGCACATCAGATATTTTTAGCCTGTGGCATGAAAGGTGCAGCACCAAAGGATACAGGCCGACTCAAAGTGTTCATAGAAGATTGTCATTTCATTGAAAATGTGGCGGATGGCATCTCGCAAGGTGTAAACGTGGACTTAACCGTGCGGAACTGTGATGCAAAAAATGTTTTTCGTGGTGGTTATGTTTGCACCGGTGGCAATTCTATTGCCAGAATTGAAAACTTTACCACCTTGCCCGGCGATATTGTTTCGGGCATAGACCTCGAAATTGATAATGGCGGCTACAATAGCAGGGCTGCGTCCGATATTTATTTTAATAATTTAAAAGTGTTGGATGGCGATTTGGATATTAATGTACTGGGCAATTCAAACGTAGTAATAAAGAATAGCCAGATTTTAAACCCGCCAATTGCTATATATGCGCCGCATGCTACAGTTGTATTTAACAGTACCACATTAACCTTCGGTACCAACAATAGCGCTGAGGGAGGAGCCGGGGCTATCACTTTTCCGCATAAACTCTTTTTCTTAAATACGATTATCCGGTTACAAAAGCAGTCAGAAAGCACATTGTCTGCCGCAATATTTATACGCAATCTGGTCAGCGGCTCTGTATTGCCCAAAATGGACTTGTATTTTAAAAATGTGACATTTCAAACCGTAGGGTTTAGCAATAATACCGAAAAACGTTTCCCTATTGTGTATTACGACGATTATACCACTAAGGGGAAGTTGAATATACATTTGGATAATACCACCTTTAGCAATGACTTTAGCGCAACGATAGGCACTATCGTATATCAAAAAGATAAAAAGTTTAAAGATTATCAGGTAGACAGGAAAAGCAATGCCATAGAGACAATAAGAAATGCTACAATACAGCCACCGGCACCCAACTTAAAACGCATTGGTGTTTGGACTGAATAATGATGTGTTACAAGAACATCAATTGTTTTAGCAGATACTGGAGTATTTTTACGCAGTTAAGGTGAATGAAAAAATAAACATAATGTCAGGCGTCGAGGCAGGTTCACATCGCAACATAGCAGGAAATATTTTAATTCTTTTTCTGTGTGCCGCTTATGCGCTCTTCTCACTCACCCAATTTGGTATTAGCGTTGGCACCTTTGGGTTAATCTTGTCTGATATGCTTATTATCATATCAGCTATGATTGGGCTTTTCACCTTTCGTACAGAGAAAAAGTACGGACGGGTGACCATATTCATCATACTGACCGCTATACTTTTTGTGCTCACTGCGCTGAGCATTGTTAACAGCATCAGCCCGGCAATGTATTTAAGCGGTATGTTACCTTGGTTTTTTACCATTGTATTTTTGTTTGTATTCATCCGTACTATTCGGTTTAACCCAACGAAGTTTTTAAGATTGCTAAAAATATTTTTGGTGCTGGCATTGGCAATCAATTCAATACCGGCAATACTTTCTTTGGCTGGCTTGCGGCTAGATATATGCTTCGATCCGGTACGGTATCGCGGGTTTACCATTAATGCTAATCAGGTAATATCCCATATTTTGGTCACCATTTTTATCTATGGCACCATAGAGTTTCATGAAAAAAAATCGGGACTCCGGACACTGCTGGTTTGCTTGTTGAGTTTGCCAGCGTTGTTATTGTCAGGTTCTCGTACGGCAACCATTATTGTATTTGGCTTATTGGCCGTTACCTTGTTACTGTTGTTTTTTAAATTAAATTTTGGTGGCAAAATAAAATTTGCTATTGTGGCTTTTGCATTGGTTATGCTGAGCTTACCGGTCATCAATCAGTTTATAGAAAATAACTTTGCTGTGCAACGCGGCTTATTGATTTTGAGCTATGCTACCGGAGAAGAAAAACTAGATGCAAGTGCTCAGACGCGTGACTGGCAGCGGGAGTATGGTACAAAGTTGTATATGGAAAATCCAATTTTTGGAGTGGGCATTAATCAATTTAAAGAATATTATCATCAGGAGGAAGTCCACAATACATACGTCAATGCATTGTATGAAACGGGCACTTTGGGCTTTATAGCCATGTTATTTTTTTGGGCCTTTTTATATGCCACAGTTTTATTTAGCCCAAACCTCAATAGGTCTGCCAAGTTTTTCGTGTTGGCAACCTTGGCATTATTTACAGCCATGAATACTTATCACATTTTCTTTCGTGAGCGTTGGGTTTGGTTCTATTTTATATTTATCGTTTACCTATCAACCCCCCTATATAAACAACACATAGTAAAAAAGCAACCTAACACAAAATGATAATAATGTAGCCTGCATTCGTTAGCTAACTAAGTATGAGATGGATAAGATATTAAACCAAAATAAACGATTTTCGCTGAACAGATGTGTAGAATAGCCGGTGTTATAAATTTTAGAAAAGAGCTAAGCGATGCCGATTGGCAGGCATTGCAATCATGTAGTAAGATATTGGAAAAAGGGGGGCCTGATGCCGCCGGATTTAAACGGAACGAAAAAGCAGCCTTTCTACATCGTCGCCTTTCCATCATTGATACTTCAACTGCTGCCAATCAGCCTTTTGTTAGTCAAGATGGCCGTTTCCAGTTTATATATAATGGCGAAATATTCAATTATAAAGCACTGTACGAAAAATACTTGCTACCTAAAGGGGTGATGCTCAAGACAAGTTCGGACACTGAAGTTTTGTTTGAATTACTGAAAAATTATGGCAGTACTTGCTTACAATGGTTGTCAGGTTTTTTTGCTTTTTGCTTTTATGATGTGCAATCGCATACCGCGCTTTTGGCGCGTGATCGATTTGGGAAAAAACCCATGGTGGTTTATCAAAATGACGACAAAATAATTTTTGCATCTGAAATGAAGGCTATACTCGCCTTCGACTTTGATAAAATCATCAGCCCCACAGCGGTGCAGCTATACTTTCGTCTGAATTATTTGCCACCACACCTGAGCATCCTGAAACAGGTATATAAGCTCAAACCCGGTCATTACATACAATTGCAGGCCAGTGGTGTGGAGGAAAAGGCTTATTATAAAACTGAAAAGCACCCTGCCGAATATAAAGAGCATACCTACCAGCAAGCTAAAGATATGCTGATTGAAAAAATGGCGGCATCGGTGCAGGAGCGTATGATTGCCGATGTGCCATTGGGGGCCTTTTTGAGTGGCGGTATTGATAGCTCAGTCGTAGTGGCATTAGCTGCTCAATGCACCAAGCATCTTAATACATTTTCTATCGGATATAAGAATAACCCAATTTTCGATGAAACAAAATACGCTAAGCTGGTAGCCAATAAATACCAGACGAATCATGAAGTTTTTTATTTAGACGAGGATGATTTTAAAAACGAAGTATTCCATTTGCTGGACTACCTTGACGAACCTTTTGCGGATAGCTCGGCCATTCCACAATATATTCTGTGCAAACAAACCCGTAAAAAAGTGACGGTGGCCCTTAGTGGTGATGGGGGCGACGAGGTTTTTGCCGGTTATAACAAGCACAAAGCCGAATGGTTGTTTCGCAACAATACACTGCTAACAACTTTTGCAAAATCAACGGCACCGGTTTGGGAAAAATTGCCAAAATCAAGAAACTCGGCATTAGGGAATAAAATTCGGCAATTAAACAAATTTGCAAAAGGTGCTAAACTGGATATGAAAGAACGATATTTCCAATGGTGCTCAATTTTGGCTGCTGATGAGGCCATGCCCCTGTTTGCAGCTGCCTTTGCCCGGCAAATCAATATGCAAGATGCCGAGACTATTCGGGAGCAGTACTCACAGCATATTCAATCAAATGATTTTAATGAATTTTTATTAGCTGATTTAAACTTGGTGCTGCCTGGCGATATGCTACAAAAAGTGGATATGATGAGTATGGCCAATAGTCTGGAGGTACGCTCTCCCTTTCTGGATTTTAAAGTGGTGGATTTTGCCTTCTCATTACCAGCCGAATACAAAATAAATAAGCAACTTAAGAAACGCATTGTGCAGGATGCCTTTCGTGATATGTTACCCGAAGAAATTTATAACCGCCCGAAACAAGGATTTGAAATCCCATTGCTAGACTGGTTCAGAAAGGATTTATACTCCTACATCTTCGATGACTTGTTGAATGAAGAGTTTATCAACCAGCAGGGAATTTTTGATTTTGCGCAAATAGAAAAATTAAGAGATAAACTCCTTTCCAATAATCCGGAATATGTTCAGGCTACTATATGGGCACTAGTAGTATTTCAACATTGGTACAAAAAATATTTCAGCAAATGAACATAGCCATAACTGCTAATACCGCATGGAATCTTTACAATTTTCGGAAGGCATTAATTTTATTGTTGTTGAAGGAAGGTCATCGGGTATTTGCCATAGCGCCTCAGGATGAATCTGTCGATAAGCTAGTGGCGGAAACCGGGGTAACGTTCCTCTCTTTAGTACAACTTTCACGAAAAGGCAGTAATCCGATACAGGATGTAAAGCTTATTCGCGAGTATCAAAAAATTTATCAGGACAATAAAATAGATGTGGCCATTCAGTACACTATAAAGCCCAATATTTATGGCAGTATCGCCGGCGCCCGTACTGGCACAAAAACCATTTCCAATCTCACAGGCCTGGGCTATGTTTTTTTAAATAAGTCTTTAAAAAATCGCATTGCTAAAAAGCTATACAAAATGGCCTTGGCCAAAACCAATGTAGCCTGCTTTCATAATGCAGCAGATGCTAAACTGTTTAAGGAATTGAAGCTTGTAAAAGCTGATAAGATAAATGTCGTTCATGGTTCAGGAGTGGATGCCGATTATTTTCAATACTCACCAAGACGAGAAAATGACCAGTTCGTATTCTTATTTATTGGCCGCTTATTATACGATAAAGGTATACGTGAATTGTTGGAAGCCTATAAAAAACTTAGTCAGGCTGTTAGCAAGCCTGTAGTGCTGCATATACTTGGCGATATTGATGAAGGCAATCCGGCCTCCTTATCTACGACAGTTTTTGAGCAGTATACGAATACCTTAAATATCCAGCACCATGGCATGCAAGACGATGTGAAGCCCTATATCAATGCATCAGATTGTGTTGTACTGCCATCTTACCGTGAAGGTTTACCAAAGTCACTTATAGAAGCTATGAGTATGGAGCGACCCATCATTACGGTTAATAGTGTTGGGTGTGCGCATCTCATCGTGAATAATCAGAATGGATATTTGGCCGAAGTAAAATCTAGTGAAAGCCTTTTTCAGCAAATGAAAAAGATGGTTGACTTATCAGCAGAGCAGCGAAAAACGATGGGCGCTTTTGGCCGAAAGTTGGTTCTGGAAAATTATAGTGCCGAAATCATCAATAAACAGTACATCAAGTTAATTTCGCAACTTGATGCATAAAATCCTACTGACCGGAGGTGCCGGTTTTATTGGTTCCAATTTATTACGCGCATTATTGGCTGACGATAGAGTTGCTTTGGTGCGAGTGATGGATAATTTTGAAACAGGTTACAGACAGAACTTAGAAGACGTAAAGCAGCATCCCAAATTTGAACTTGTGGAGGCCTCTATTACCGATGCTATGGCCTGCGAAAAAGCTATGCAGGGGATTGATTTGGTGAGTCACCAAGCCGCATTAGGCTCAGTGCCCCGCAGTATTGACAACCCGATTGCCACAAACGAGACGAACATTACCGGCACGCTCAATATTTTTACGGCCGCCAAAAATGCGGGTGTCAAACGCATTGTCTATGCAGCATCTTCTTCTACATATGGTGATAGCCCCAGTCTGCCTAAGGTAGAAGATATTATTGGCAACCCCTTGTCACCCTATGCAGTGACCAAATACGTTATGGAGTTATATGCCAGTGTATTCAAGCGCACCTATGACCTTGACTTTATCGGTCTACGTTATTTCAATGTATTTGGCCCTCATCAATCACCCAAAGGTGCCTATGCGGCAGTTATTCCTTTATTTATGGATGCCGTACTAAATAATGAGCCGCCCACCATCAATGGCGATGGTAGCAACAGCCGAGATTTTACTTTTGTCGAAAATGTAGTTCAGGTAAACATTAATGCATTATTTACTGATAATAGCCATGCGCTCAACCAAGTGTACAACGTAGCCTATGGTCAGAGTACGACTTTATGGGCATTATTTGAAATGATACGCGACATTGCAGCTGTTGATATGAATCCAATCTTTGGCCCACCTCGCATTGGTGATATACCGCATAGCTTAGCTGATATTTCCAAAGCAACCAAACAGTTGTCGTACAACCCAACGGTAGCGGTGCGTCAAGGCTTAGAAAAAAGTTTTGCTTGGTATAAAGAGCATCGCCAGTATTTTTAAACAAGGTGTTGTCCACCATTAAAACTTAAACGGTGGTGTGGCGTTGTGCCATATGCAGCAATGGCCTCCCGATGAGCCTGCGTGCCATAACCTTTGTTATTTTGCCACTTGTATTGCGGATATTTTTTGGCTATGCGCAACATGTAATCATCTCGATAGGTCTTGGCCAAAATGCTGGCAGCGGCAATACTTGCAATCTTTTCGTCTCCTTTCACAATGCATTCATGTGGTATTTTTTTGTAGGCCCGAAACAAATGACCATCTATCAGCAAAATATCAGGCGATACATGTAATTTGGCTATAGCCAGATGCATTGCTCGAAAAGATGCTTGTAAGATGTTTATCTTGTCAATCATGCGGGGAGAAACTTGCGATACTGAATAAGCCACTGCCGCTTTTTCTATTATGGGTTTTAGCATTGCCCGGGTATTGGCACTTATCTTTTTTGAATCATTTAATGCAGGATGATAAAAATCTTTTGGCAAAATAACGGCAGCAGCAAATACCGGTCCTGCAAGACAACCCCGTCCGGCTTCATCGCAACCGGCCTCAATTAAATGTTGATGTATATAGGGTCTTAACAATGTCACAAAATAACTATTTCGTTTGCGAATGAATGAATTGTATAGAATACAATTTTACCTTTGCCCTTCGAAATGGATCAATTACCGCAGCGGAATCGGTTAATAGGTAGGTGGTTACTGTTGGGTGTAATAATGCTGTCAGTGCAGGTTTTGCTGGGTGGCATTACAAGGCTTACGGGTTCTGGTTTATCGATAACAGAGTGGGAGCCAATTTTGGGGGCATTGCCACCAATGAACGACGCAGACTGGCAATTAGCTTTTGATAAGTATAAGCAGATTGGGCAGTTTACTTTTTTGAATGCTGACTTTACCCTGTCCGATTTCAAGTTTATTTATTTCTGGGAATGGTTTCATCGGAATTGGGCCAGATTAATAAGCGTGGCATTTTTAATACCCTTTGTGTTATTCTTGGTGAAAGGATATTTTCGTTTGGGAGACTTACCGAAGTTGCTGATGCTTTTTGCCATCGGAATACTTTTGGCCACGGTAGGCTGGATTATGGTTTTTTCCGGTCTGAATCCGGATGATTTGTATGTAAGCCACATCAAGCTGGCCATGCACTTCAACTTGGCAATGTTTCTTATTTCGCTAACTTTTTGGTTTGCCTTGGGCTATTTGCGCACGTCGTTGCCTATCGAGAATAATAAGACCCTACAGAATATTACAGCTATATTCATAGCTATGCTCGCACTCCAACTTGTTTATGGCGCTTTTATGGCTGGCCAGAAAGCAGCGCAAGCTGCGCCCACATGGCCATTTATCAATGGTGACTGGTTGCCGGCAAGCGTATTGCACCATAATGCCTTGTATCATTCTATTTCGATACACTTTATTCATCGAACATTGGCATTTTTAATATTGATGTTTGGTCTGTACTGGACTTGGCGTGTGAGAAAATCCATCAAACTAAAAAGTGTTTACATACCAATTGGCCTGATAGCTATTCAGGGGGTATTAGGTATTTTTTCAGTGCTAAGTTCGCCCAAAGCCGTTAAAAATGGCTGGGGGGTTTTTGAGTGGAATGCACAATTGCATCAACTGGTGGCCATGGCATTATTGCTCAGTTTGGTCTATTTTCTGTTTTTATTTAGGCCAACCAAGGTGATTAGCCAACTATAGGAGTATTAATTACGTCTTTTAATAGTAATTTAGACGGGCTTTTAACACATCTGGAAGATGTGCCAATCGGTGCACTGTGGATGTGGTTATGCCTTTTTTAGAATATTATTTATGAAAAAAACTACTCTAGTTTTCTTTTTGTGTTCATTGTTGTTGTGCAGTGCAACCCTGATAGCGCATCCTCTTCGGTTTGTTCAAAACAACGGACAATGGCAAAACCAAATTAAATATCAAGCTGATATACAAAACGGGCGTATATTTTTTACCGGCAAACAGTTTCGATATGTATTTTTTGATATAGCCGATTTAAATCAGATTCATGTAATGCGTCATGAAGATCAAGGTCTTGTTGATAATGAAAAGATCGATTGCTATGCTTACGACATGTTCTTTTTAGAAGCCAGTGAAAGCACGGAGGTAGTTGGTATCAAACAAGAAAAATATTATCACAATTATTTCATTGGCAACGACCCTGCCAAATGGGCGGGCAAAGTGCCAGTATTTGAAGCCCTCAAGTATAAAAATGTGTACGACAAAATTGATGTGGATGTGTATAGCCAACAAGGGGCTTTTAAGTATGATTATATCGTAAAGCCTGGTGCTAAAGCCAGTGATATTCACTTTGCTTATGAAGGAATATCACCTACTATTACCAATGAAGGGTATTTGAAATTTGAAATGCCATTTATGACAGTATCAGAGGCTAGTCCCTATACCTATCAATTGATTGACGGCGAGAAAAAACAGGTTGCGGCCCGTTTCGTATCGAAAGGCAATAATTCCTTCGGTATAGAAATACTTGAGGCTTATGATGAAAGTATTGAACTTATTATTGACCCTACACTCATTTTTGCTACCTACAGTGGTAGTGCAGCTATGACTTTTGGCTTTAGTGCTACATACGGACCAACTACAGGGTATTTGTATGCCGGTGGCGAATGCTTTTCGGCAGGATGGCCTGTTACTACCGGTGCTTATCAGCTCACTTTTGGGGGCTCTCAGGATGCCGGCATTAACGTCTATAATGCACTTGGCACAGCCTTGATTTATTCTACTTATTTTGGCGGTGGTGGTACGGACTTGCCCAATAATATGATTGTCAATGATGCTGAAGAGTTGGCAGTCTGCGGCTCTACGAGTTCTACTAACCTGCCGATTACTGCTGGTTGTTATGACAATTCTGCTAATGGTGGTCGTGATTTGTATGTTGTAAAATTTAATAGTACGGGCACAGCCATTTTAGGCTCTACCTATGTAGGGGGCTCGGGAAATGATGGTTTAAATACGGGCACCCTTAGCCCAAACTACGGCGACTCGCACAGGGGTGAAATATTTTATGATGCGGCAGGTAATTTATTGGTTTCGGCTAGTACAGAGTCCTCCAACTTTCCTGTGACGCCAGGTGCATATCAAAGTACCCTTGGTGGACAGCAGGATGGTTGTGTTTTTCGTTTGTCGCCAAATTGTGCTGCTTTATTACAAAGTACTTATTTGGGTGGCAGTGGCAATGACGCTTGTTTTTCTATTGCATTAAACAGCTTGTCTGATGTGGTAGTATGCGGTGGCACCAGCTCAACCAATTTTCCTACTACAGCTGGGGCCTATGCAGCAGCTCAACCAGGGAGTACAGATGGTTTTGTGAGCATTCTCAGTGCTAATTTGTCGGTTTTGAAAAGTTCAACTTATTTGGGCACTACCGGCTTTGACCATGCATTTAAAATACAGGTTGATAATACAGACTCGATTTTTATCTGTGGCCAAACAAATGGCAATTTTCCTGTTAGCCCGGGTGCATATACTGACCCTAGTGGTGGTACTTTTATTGCTGTCATGAATCCAACGGCGAGCAATTTAGTGCGCAGTACCAGAATTGGCGCTAATATGAGTACCTCAAGTGCCAACGTGGTACCCGCTGCCTTCTTGAAAGACAACTGCGGCAATATTTATTTTTCGGGATACAATGGTCCTTCTACGGGTCTTGCCACGACGGCCAATGCTATTCAAACTACTACCGGTGGTTTTTGGTTATCTGTATTGGATCAATCGCTTAACACCCTTGTTTATGCCACGTATTTTGCCACTGCTGGCGATCATATTGACGGCGGTACCAGTCGCTTTGACCCACAGGGGGTAGTATACCAGTCTGTTTGTTGTGGCAATAATACCTTCCCCGTCACACCAGGGGTTTTTGCACCTACTAAAAATGCCGGCGCTGCCTGGGATGTGGCTAGCTACAAAATTGATTTTGAATTGAGTGGTGTGCAATCTTCCTTTACCTTATCACCAACTGATACGGGTTGCGCACCTTTTAATGTTACGTTTAATAATAATTCACAGCAAGGGGTTACCTACATGTGGTATTTTGGAGATGGCGATTCTTCAGCGGCCTTTGCTCCTTCACATGTGTATACCACCGCTGGTACGTTTACTGTAATGCTCATTGCTCGCAATGTAAATTCTTGTGTGGAGGCTGATACAGCATATACCACCATAGTTGTGCGCCCTGAAGTAACCGCCAACTTCACATTGACATATAATCTCGGATGTAAGCTTGATACTGTACATTTTCAGAATATTGGTCAGGGAACAAATCCCGCCACTACCAATTATGCTTGGAACTATGGTGATGGAAACTCTTCCAATCTCGTTAGTCCGACCCACATTTATGGGGCACAAAATATTTATAACGTGCGTTGTATAGCAGATGATGGATTCTGCCGTGACACTTTTAATACCAATGTTGATGTTCGTCACCCCATTGATGCAGGCTTTGATGTAGCAAATGATTCCATTTGTCTAGGCGACCCCCTCACCTTGGTCAATACATCATCAGCCGGGCAGCTTTTTCCTACCCCAAACTTGTTTACCAATACTTGGGATATGGGCGACGGCAACAGCCTGATTCAGAATAACCCTGCCTGGGTGCATACTTATCAAAATCCGGGTATTTATAATATTCAGCTCATGATAATGGATACATTAGGTTGTATTGACTCATTTAGCCGAAAGGTTTTTGTGGATGACTCAACCTACGCCAGTTTTTCGGCTTCACCAAGCATGGTTTGTTTGGGAGAGTATATTCAATTTACCGACCTTTCCGCAGATCATACACTATCAAAAACGTATGATTTTGATGACGGTACAATTCTGATAGGTGTAACAAACCCAAAATATACCTATCAAAATGCGGGTGTTTATGATGTAACCTTTACCGCCAACTACCTGGTTTGTCCGCCTATTACCAACACCATTACAGTTACCGTGGATGAATATCCATTAGTCGATTTGGGCCCGGATACAGCCTATTGTCCCGGCATGACAGCACCACTGGTATTGCGTAACAATCAAAACCCAAACCAAATACTAAACTGGAATGACGGCACCTCGGCACCATCGCTGCAGGTGACAGAGCCTGGTCGTTATTGGGCCAGTGCAAGTAATGGATCTTGCAAAAGCACAGATAGCATTTGGGTAAAGCGCGATTGTTATTTAAACATTCCAAATAGCTTTTCGCCCAATGGTGATGGGCTGAACGATTTTTTCATGCCACGTCAGTTATTGTCTGCGGGGCTACGCGAGTTTTCAATGAAAATATTCAATCGTTGGGGTGAAATGGTTTTTGAAACCAATCGCATTGATGGTCGTGGCTGGGACGGACGTTTTGGAGGTAAAGACCAAGCCGTTGGTGTTTATGTGTACACCATTGATGCACAATGGAACAACATGTATCGCAATACCTTTACAGGTAATTTTACGTTGATGCGCTAATAGGCTCCTAAGGCCTGGATAAAGCAGGGTTGCTAATAAACGTTTGGTCGGTGAGCGTGTTTAAAAAATCAATGATGTCATTTTCTTCGCTGGGGCTGAGCGGTATGCCGCCTTGTAAGCTCGGGTGTAAATTGGGGTGTGCTACAATGCCTGAACTGTAATGCCGCAGTACGTCTTGTAAAGTTTGTAAGCGGCCGTCGTGCATGTAAGGGTATGTCAAGGCAATATTGCGTAGACTGGGGATTTTAAATTTTGCCATATCCTGCGGTAATGCTGTAACCCTGCCACGACCTGAATCGGCAGATACTAATTCCAAGCCATTGTTTTCGTAGGCATGATTGGTAAATAGGGGTTCTGTATGGCATTGATTACAATGTTGTATAAAAAGCGAATAGCCACGCGCTTCGCTGGCGGTGTATTGTCTTTGCCCTTGGCGTACAGCGTCATATTTTGAATTGGCTGATACCATATAGGTCAAGAATTGACTCAAGGCATAAAAAAAGTGTACTTCTGTAATACCGCTGGGGCCAAATACATCCTTAAAATCGGCTACGTATGCAGGTTCGTTTCGTAATTCATTCAGCAAGGCCTTCATATCCTGGTTCATTTCTATTGGCGAGCTGATGGGAGCAAAGGGCATAATTTCGAGGTGTGTAATGCCACCATCCCACATATAGGTGGGGTTCCAGGCAACATTAAACAAGGCTGGTGCATTACGATTGCCTCGTATACCGGCTTCGCCTGGGCTGGTAGCTTGGCCTGGATGGCTAAATGCGTTGGATTGCAAATGGCATGACGCACAGGACAAATTATTGCTACCGGAAAGTATGGGGTCGTAGAAAAGTTTGCGCCCTAGTGCTATCCCTTTTTTGCTAAGTGGATTTTTTGGGTTGCTATAAAATGCTGGCGGAAAGTAGTTGGGTGCCAAATCGGCAGTGGCGATGATATCATCAGATGCTGGCACGTGTGCTGGATCCTTCTGACAAGAAGAAAATAAAAAAAGGAGTGCCCATGTGGACACTCCTAATAATATGGTTAATCGGATGTGCACAGCCGATTAGTCAATACGGTCAAAGTAAATATTCGAATAAAAGTCTGTGGCCATTTGGGTTGCTGCGGCGCCGGGCATGTGTATAGTATTTAACACGCTAACACTTTGTGCGCTGTGCCAAAGACGAGCCGGGTTGGCAGTGATATGCACGACAGGGCTTGTGCTTTCTGAAATTTGCAAGTTGGCACTGCTAAAGTCTGCCGTTTTATTTGTCACAATATTATTTGGGGCCACAAAACCACCGAGGTGGAACATGAAGAAGTTGTTGGGATTTAAAGCCTGTGGCGAATTACCCTCTGCTTTCAAAAAGATATAGCCGGTACTCCAACTCCAGAACATACCGTTAGATGGTGCTAAGGCGCCATCCTGAGCCCCCGAAAAATTACGCACACTATCTACGCCCATAGTGTATTGTAACTCGCGATATGAACCTGCAGGCACATTCGACAAGGCTATGGTAACAGAGCTGGGGTCTGAAACATCCACAATATGGTAGCTATTGTCTTCTGCCCAAATACTGCCATCATTTTTTACCAATTTGATATTCGAGACATAGTACCGAAGCATGGTAAAGGTGAGGGAGTCACCTGTTTTGGGATGCACCAACTGTTTGTTTAGTTCAAATGGAAGTTCACTTGGTCCAAACACATGTTTGAACTGTATGTTGAAGGTTCCTTTTTTATCTGCAGGTGGAGCAGGGTCTTCTTTCTTACAACTTGATAATATCGCGCTGAACATTAGGGTCATCAGCAAACCGCTTATTATTTTTTTCATTTTTAAAATATAGATTAAATTGTTTAATAATTGAAATAACTGTTATGTGATTGGTGGCCTGAAAATGCCATTTAAATGGCCGTCTAATGTAGATTGATTGAATACAAAAGCAAATGAATTATCCTGATTAACAATTATTTCTGGTCCTAGCAAGTAGAAAGCATATTCATTTAGCACAAATTGAGACAGTTGCAATTGATAAATTATTTCAGGCAGGTTTTCATCAGTTTTACGCTGCGTTTGAGCAATCTCTTTTCTTAGATGACATTTACCATTGCAATTCATTTTCGGCTTATCCTGATTAATACAAAGTACGTTGGCATAGTAGTCAGATTGGATAAAATAATTTACCACCAGCCCTAATTTAAAAATAGGACTCAAGCCAAAAACGACCATTAATAGTATAGAAATTATCTTCCTCACTAATTCGAAGGTAATATCATTTTGGTGATTAAAAGGTGATTATTATCACTTTAATGTCAAGTGTTCTATTGACGTATCGTTTCTATTGGAAGTTGGTAATTTTATCTGTAAATCATGTTAATTAAACATATAAGCGTGTGTAAACGGTTATAAACGGAAGTAAGCGCATAATCTCCGACTAAGGTTTGGTGGTTGTCACACATTTGCATTGTCAAACGGTAGGAACCGACGTCAAGAATACCGCGAGACTGAAATAAATAAATTAAACAATTAAAAACACACAGTATGTACACATTAAAAAACAGCATTCAGCTAATCGGAAACTTAGGTCAGGATCCCGAAATCAAAGAAACAACCAACGGTAAAAAGTATGCCAAATTCAGCCTTGCCACCAGCGAAACCTACAAGAATCAGGCAGGAGAAAAGGTAACGGACACCCAATGGCACAACATTATTTTTTGGGGTAAAACGGCCGAGATAGTCGAAAAGTATCTCAGCAAAGGCAGTCAATGCGCCGTGGAAGGTAAACTGGTGCACAACGCCTACGATGATAAAGACGGTAATAAAAAATACTACACCCAGATAGAAGGGCGCGAATTACTCCTACTAGGCAAAAGAGAAAACGCAGCATCTTTGGTAGAAGATAATGAAGAGTCTTTGCCGTTTTAGGCGAATAAAGTCGTTTAAATTAAATGAGAGGTTGCTGTTTGGCAACCTCTTTTTTTTAAGTAATATGATAATTATCCAATTGTTTTTTATTTAGATATTGAAAGTTGAAATTACGTTTCTAAGTAGATGCCATATTTAAGGAACGCGTTCAGAAATCCCGTTAAAGGTGAATGTTTACTTATAACTCAGTCCGAATTTGTGTAATGACATACCGACCTTCCAAGTAAAATCGGTAGTAGAAATTCTCTCTAGTATTTTTAAAAAGGATTTCTGCCTCGTTCTTTCTTGCCAAAGCACCTTTTTCATAATCATTCGGGATACTTGTACCATCAAAATCTGTTTTTTGTCGTTCATAAATCATCATGCTTCTATTCGGTACCATCATATTGCGTATGTTGCCAAACTGAAGCGCATCTGCGGCCATTAGAGCAGTGTCCATACCTACAAAATTTATTCCACCGGGTCGGTTGTCATACTCCGTTGTGGTCATGCCGCCCCAAACTAAGCTATCAGCGAAAGTAGAATCAATATAATCGGTAGCGCATATTTGTATATCAGGGTTCACTATTTCAACTGTTAAACTGTGAAAAGACGAAATCGGATATGTACCGGCTTGTATGCTGAAAATGAGATCAATTTTATTTTTATCATGTAGTGCTATCTTGGCGGTTGAACCCGAGAATTGTGTCTGGGTTACAAACTGTATTGGCAGTTCATCAAATAATCCGGCACGCAAGGTGGGGCCTTTCTCTTTCTTACAAGATGAACCTAAAATGGCAAAGAGAAAAATAATGATTAACGGATGGTGCTTCCTTTTCATCGACTCTAAGTTACACAATTACGCTCAATGGATATTCGAGATATTGCCACGCCTTGCGCGGTGTTATCAAGAACGCCTTGATAAAGTATTCGCCATTTTATTTGTTTTGTTCTTTTAGGTTTAGCCCCGGAGCCTGCCCTGCTCTCAAAGCAGTGGGGGCGAAACAAATTTATATGATATTTTCTACAAAGGTGTCGCACCTATGGTGCTCATCTAATTAAATATTCTATTGGTTCTATAAGCCACAGCGTGGCGAAATCTTTGTAGTAGAAAAGAAACTGCATGGTTGGGATTGAGCGCCGTATGTGCGACACCTTTGTAGTTCAAGTATTAAAATATTTACTTCCCGTCCACGTCTGCATTTGGTTTTGTTTTTTCCATACCTACAACTCCCAAATAAATAAGCCCCTCCGACATACTTCTTAGCCGAATGTTTTAATTTTCAACCCAATGAATAAAAGTGCGGTAAATATTTTTTGGTTTCGCAGAGATTTACGTCTTACAGATAATGTCGGCCTTAGCAAAGCAAGCAAAGGCAAATATCCCGTGCAACCCATTTTTATTTTTGATGAACATATTTTAAGCGAGCTGCCCAAGGATGATGCGCGCGTCAGTTTTATTTATTACCGCTTACAAAAAATAAATGAAGCTTTAAAGGAGCACGGCGCTACCCTCAAAATATATCATGGCCCGGCCGACACCATCTGGCAAACGATTTGCGAAGATTTTGATGTGCAAAACGTCATTGCCAATCACGACTATGAACCTTATGCACTCGAGCGTGATGCAGCCGTAGAAAAATTCCTGCAGGAAAAAGAAATTGGTTTCTTTACGTATAAAGATCAGGTCATATTTGAAAAAGATGAGGTCGTAAAAGACGATGGCACACCCTACACCGTTTACACACCCTACAAAAATAAATGGCGAGCTACCTTACAATCCGACATGCTCAATCCTGTCGAGTGGCAACCCAAAAACTTGCATCAAACAAGCCATTCGTTCCCCAATAGGGCAAGCTTAGGCTTCGAAGCATCAAGCATTCAGGTAAAAGATTTCACCCTCGACCAATTGGATGCCTATGCCCGCAACCGCGATGTGCCTGCCGAGGATGGCACCAGTTATCTCAGCCCACATTTACGCTTCGGCACCATTGGTATTCGCGAGCTCATCAATAGGGTAGGTATGCAGCACGAACCCTTTGTCAACGAGCTTATTTGGCGCGAGTTTTTTATGCAAATCCTGTATCACTTCCCCAAGGTGGTAAACAATAACTTCCGCGAAAAATATGATGGCATTGCTTGGCGCAATGATGAAGCTGACTTTAAAAAATGGTGCGACGGCCAAACGGGCTACCCCATGGTGGATGCCGGCATGCGCCAACTAAACGAAACAGGTTACATGCACAACCGCGTGCGCATGGTGACGGCTAGTTTTTTGTGCAAGCACTTGCTCATCGATTGGCGCTGGGGCGAAGCCTACTTTGCCAAAAAACTGCTGGACTACGACCTCAGTGCCAACAATGGCAACTGGCAATGGGCAGCCGGCACCGGCTGTGATGCGGCGCCGTACTTCCGTGTATTTAATCCGAGCTCGCAACTCGATAAATTTGATAAGCAGCGCAAGTATGTAAAAAAGTGGATACCCGAATTAGAAACAAAAGATTATCCGCAGCCCATGGTAGAGCACAAGTTTGCCCGAGAACGCGCCTTGGAAGAATATAAAAAAGGCATTGAACGCGGTATAAAAACTGACTCAAATGACGAATAACTACTTTATAGCCCATTGTACTATATTCAAACTAAAATACCAGAGAAATGAACATAACCGTTAGCACCAATATTCATGCGCCGCTTAGCCGGGTGTGGAACTGCTGGACACAGCCCGAGCATATTATACAATGGAATTTTGCCTCAGATGAATGGTGTTGTCCTTCAGCAGTAAATCATCCTGTAGCCGGCGAACATTTTTCGTGGCGCATGGAAGCTCGTGATGGCAGCATGGGGTTTGACTATTCGGGCACCTATTTGGAAGTAGAAAAAGAAAAACGCCTCCACCTGCGCCTTGACGATGACCGCTTGGTAGAAATTAATTTTGCAGCCGAAAATGATGCTGTGATGCTCTCCGAAACTTTTGAAACAGAAGATGAGAATGAAGCCGAGCTACAGCGGCAGGGCTGGCAGGCAATACTGAATAATTTTAAAAGCTATGTGGAATCCTTGGGGTAGCTAACTTGGAGTAAGAGCATTACAAAGACTTATGTTATCTTAAGTTCGAGTTGACATTATTTTGTGAAAACAAAACAATTGGCGTGTTTGTACTAATAATTAATATTTAGAAAAAAGAATATTACAAATGAATAAGAAACTAATAAATGAATATTTCCGAGAATTCGTTATTAATCATAAAGATGTGGTTTCTTTTGACGAACATTGTTCCAAATGGATTAGAGAAATTGAACAAAATAATAGTACCGTTTTTCATAATAACTGGAATTATATAATGGTACTAGTACAGATAATCGAACGTCTTTATTCTGTATGTAAAATAATTACTTCTGATAATTATGTTGGTTTTGAGATGCAAGATGTAACCATTCAAGATAAAGGTCCAACAAAACTTGATGCATATTATATTGTTTGTTTTAAAACATTACAACGGTATTGGATTGAAGGACAAACAACCGAACGGTATAAAAATTGCGAACCTTTTGACGAGCATGATTTAATCTGAATGACATGGGAAACGATTATCAATTAGTAATAGATGATTTGTTCGGTTCGAATTACAAGCATAGAACATTGCGAACTGTATTTGATCCTAATTCAACGGAATGGTTGGAAACAAACGTTGATGAAAAAATTTCAATTCTTAGAAGAATTCTTGACAGTAACAGGATAACCTTGAAAGATTTGATTTTTTCCCATAAAATTTATTATACTCATGGACTTGAAAATAAGAGGCATGTTATAAATTCTATTGAAGATAGTTTGACCGTTTTGCTCTCAAAATTATTGTAGAAATGAATACACTTGAAACAATACGATTGACAAAAAAAGACTTATCCAATTTTGATTATATCTATCAGCAAGAATTGACAAAAAAACTTGATTGTTTTGACTCTGATTTTACACAAGAAATTATAAATGAGATTATTTTATGGAAGGTAAACAGGTATGCTTTAATTTCTTCAGAAACATTAACCCTACTAAATAAAATTAAAAAATCAGAAACCCTAATAGATGTAGAGATAACAAAAGAAATTTTAACGGCATTACTGTCAACGAAAGGAATTAGATTGGCGATGGCTTCAACAATTCTGAGATTTAAGAATCCAAAAATCTATCAAATTATTGACCAAAGAGTTTATCGCTTTCTTACTGGTCATGAATTAAGATATTCACAAACTGATTTATCTACTCAAATTGAATTATATCTAAAATATTTGAAGAATCTGAAGCAAAGCTGTTTAACCTATCAAATTAAATTTGAGGATTCGGATAGAATTATTTATGAACTGGACAAAAAGTATAATAAGGATTTAAAAATAAAATATTAGTACTTAAATGCACCTACCCCTCTAGATGTAGTTTGTTTGCAAAACGTGCTTTGGTCGGCGTCCTCGCCGACCAACCCTATTCAATAATTTTCTAAAGATTTCTTTCCATGCAACGTGTCCAATTAAATTTTGTTAGCAATCGTCTCTGCACCGCCTATGTCGGTGTAGGACGTTGTGTAAGTAGGTGCAATAATGTTTATTTTTTACTTGCTTTAATGCGCCTCCAGCCAGTTTTGCCCAACGCCCATTTCGGCAACGAGGGGTACATCATTGGGTAAAGGCATGGCCGTTTCCATGGTTTGTAATATGATGCCTTTCAAATCATCCAGCTCATCCTCATGCACATCAAATATCAATTCGTCATGTACTTGCAACAGCATGCGGCTTTTGAATTGATCCTTGGGTAGTTTTTTGCTGAGCTGTATCATGGCCAGCTTAATCATATCGGCGGCTGTACCTTGTATGGGCGAGTTGATGGCATTGCGCTCGGCAAAGCCGCGTACGGTAAAATTGCCAGAGTTGATATCCGGCAGCCATCGCTTGCGCCCCATGAGGGTTTCTACATAGCCGTGCTTTTGTGCAAAGGCAACAATATCCTCCATATACTGCGTAATGCCCTTAAACTCTTTTTTGTAGTTGTCAATAATCTCTTTGGCTTCGGTACGCGAGATGCCTAAATTATCAGCCAGCCCAAAGGCGCCTTGTCCATATATTATTCCAAAGTTGACGCTCTTGGCTTTGTAGCGTTGCTCCTTAGTCACTTCATCCAATGCTACACCAAATACTTTGGCAGCCGTAGCGGTGTGAATGTCCTGACCTGCTTTAAAAGCTGCGCACATGTTTTCGTCGCCGCTAATAGCCGCTACAATGCGCAGCTCTACCTGCGAGTAGTCGGCGCTTACCAGCACAAAGTCTTCATTGCGCGGGATGAAAGCCTTTCGGATTTCGCGCCCTTTTTCAGTACGTATTGGAATGTTTTGCAGATTGGGGTTGTTGCTGGATAAGCGACCCGTTACGGCTACGGCTTGCGCATAATTGGTATGCACACGACCCGTGTTGGGGTTGATTAAACTTGGCAAGGTATCTACATAGGTATTCTTCAGCTTTGTCAATTGGCGGAAGGTGAGAATGTCATCAACGATTTTATGTTTATTGGCAAGCTTTTGCAATATGTCTTCACCGGTTTTGTACTGACCGGTTTTGGTTTTCTTGGCTTTCTCATCCAATTTTAATTTATCAAAAAGCACTTCGCCTAATTGCTTGGGCGATGCCAGGTTAAAGCGCACGCCGGCCTGTTTGTACACGCTTTCTTCTGCTTCTTTGGCCTCCTGGGTTAGTTCTTTGCTGTAGTCGTTTAAAAAATGTTCATCTACCCGAATGCCTTCATATTCCATATCCGCCAGCACTTTGAGTAATGGATTTTCTACTTCGTAAAAAACTTTTTCTACAGCTTTCTCCTTTATCAGGGGTAGCAGTTTTTCTTTTAGTTGCAAAGTGATGTCGGCGTCCTCGGCGGCATAATCTGTTATTTTCTCTATGGGCACATCGGCCATGGTACCCTGGTTTTTACCTTTTTTACCTATGAGGGTTTCGATGCTTACCGGTGTGTATTGCAGATACTGCTCGCTCAATACATCCATGCTTCGTTTGCCTTCTGGCTCTACCACATAATGCGCCAGCATGGTGTCAAATACGTCGCCGGTGAGATCGAAACCATAATTGCGCAAGACGAGGAGATCGTATTTCAGGTTTTGCCCCACCCAGCGGATTTGGTCGCTTTCGAACAGTGGCCGAAACTGATTGAGTAGCGCGATGCATTCTGCTTTGTCGGCAGGGCAGGGGATGTAAAAGGCCTGTCCTTTCTTAACGGCAAAACTCATACCAACCAATTCGCAAAGGAGCGGGTCGAGACCAGTGGTTTCGGTATCAAAACAAATTTCCGGGAAGGTGTTGAGTTCGGATATCAGTTTTGAAATAGCTTCTTCACCCTTAATCAACTGGTAGTCGTGTTCTACGTTTTCAATAGTGTTAAACTGCAAGGGGATTTCAATTGGCGCTTCTTGTTTGGCAGGTGCTGCGCTTTGAATGGCACTTTCCACCGGCGGTGCAAACAGATTAGTTTGTTCGCCTTCTTGAGGGCTAATGGTAAATTCTTCGCCCAAAATGCGCTTGCCAATGGTACGAAACTCGAGCTCTGAAAAAATATCAACTAATTCGTCGCGATTCCATTCGGAGATCAGAAAA
This sequence comes from uncultured Chitinophagaceae bacterium, assembly GCA_964409905.1. Taxonomy (GTDB): domain Bacteria; phylum Bacteroidota; class Bacteroidia; order Chitinophagales; family Chitinophagaceae; genus JAGNRR01. Next base: position 69,327 of record CAYPET010000002.1, read on the forward strand.
TCTTCTTCGTGAAATTCGCAGGGAACATCCATAATAATTGTGGCCAGCTGCTTGCTCATAAGTGCGGCTTCTCTTCCGGCAGCAATTTTCTCGCCCATTTTGCCTTTAATGTTTTCGGCATTGTCAAGCACGTTCTCTACGGTGCCGTATTCCTTTAGTAGTTTGGCAGCTGTTTTTTCGCCTACGCCTTTTATGCCAGGGATGTTATCGACGGCATCACCCATGAGGGCAATCATATCGACGATTTGATCTACGCGTTCGATATCCCACTTTTCACAAATTTCTTTGATGCCTAGTTTTTCGTATTTGCCGCCTTTGCTGGGTGGCTTGTACATAAATACTTTTTCGTTTACCAGCTGGCCTAAGTCTTTATCAGCCGTTACCATGTACACTTCATAGCCTGCATCAGCTGCTTGTTTGCTTAAGGTTCCGATGACATCATCGGCTTCGTAGCCGGGGCATTCAATCAATGGTATATTAAAAGCGCGCACAATGCGTTTGATGTCGGGAATGGCATTGAGTAAATCTTCGGGTGCTTCTTGCCGGTTGGCTTTATATTCGGCAAACATTTCATTGCGCACACCCACTTCGGGTGTATCAAAGCAAACAGCAAGGTGAGTGGCATGCTGATTGGTGAGTAAATGAACAAGCGTATTGATAAAGCCAAATTGCGTGCTGGTATTCTTTCCTGTTGTGGTTAAGCGTGGATTGCGAATAAGCGCATAATATGCCCTGAAGATGAGTGCAAATGCATCAAGGAGGTAGAGTTTTTTATCAGCCATCGGGTAAAGGTAATTTAAGTGACGGATAAGCTAAGGCTTACCGACAAGCTTTGAAGAATCGGTATAGAAAAACAAACTATACTTATTCGGCTTTTTTAAACTGCATGCGTGTGTACCCCTTGGCATCTTTGAGGTTTATAATCTTACCAGTACAATCATACTGTGTAATTTCGCCTAGCAATTTATAGAAAGGCTCAGCGTATTTGGCGGGTAACAAACAAGCTCTTTTTGTACTTCTGGCCGGGCTAAATGCTATTTCATAGATAGTTAGTTTGGTAATGTTGGCGCCATAGGCGTTGCAACCATCATTGCCTGAGATTGATTTTTCACTGCCAGATATATCAAACTGCATAGTAAGACGTTCCATTTCTTCGTCTTGTTCATTTTCAAAACGGTAAAGCTTCCAATTACCTGAAGGCAACGTTCTAGTCATTACAATCATATGAAGTTCACCCGTTAATGGGTCTTCCACATAGGCAGTATCTTTTGGTAATTCGTTGTTTTCAGGAATAGTTGTCTTTGAGGGTTTTCTCGGGTCGCTCACCATAATTTGTAAATTGCCGCTTACCGGGTCTTCGACGTAGGCTGTGTCAAGCCCCGGACGCACAATAATGCGCATCTGTATTTGGCCATTCTGGTCCTGGCTTAATATCGTATCTAAAAATTCGGGGGCTATGTTTTTTATTTCTTCCTGGCTTAAACCTGAAGGCAGCTTGTGATTGGTTGCGTTGTGTTTTTGAGCACAACTCGAAAGGAAAGCAAGGCAGCAAATAGCCAAGTATAGATATCTCATAACCGGTAATTTCTTTAAATTTAATGAAAGGGCGATAAACAATCAAATGATATATTTGCGCTGTGCGTATTGATGTAGTTCAAAATGATAAACAAGCAAAGGATTGGCTCCTTTTTCCATTAAAAATTTATGCCAATGATCCTAACTACATCCGACCATTGGATAAGGATATTCAAGAAGTTTTTGATCCTGAAAAAAATAAGTTTTTCAAATTTGGTGAATGTGAGCGCTGGTTGGTATATAGCGATGCCAATCAGATAGTTGCTCGCCTTGCGGTGTTTACAAGTTCCAAATGGAAGTACAAGCAGCCTACCGGCGGTATTGGTTTTTTTGAATGTATCAATGACCAAGATGTAGCCAATTTTTTGTTTAACAAAGCTAAGGCCTGGTTGCAGGACCGTGGTATGGAGGCCATGGACGGGCCGGTGAATTTTGGTGAGCGTGATAAGTGGTGGGGCTTATTGGTAAGCGGTTTTGAAGAACCTTTATACAATATGAATTATAATCCGCCCTATTACGTCGAGTTGTTTGAGCGTTACGGATTCCAGGTTTGGTTTAATCAGATTTGCCCGGGTATGGAAGTGACGGATAAGCTGAATCCCAAATTTTATCGGGTACATAAAATTTATGAACGCAACAAAGATTTTACCGCCCGCCATATTCAAAAAAATGATTTGGATAAGTACGTTGCTGATTTTGTCACTATATATAACAAAGCATTTGCCTTGCATGGCGATGGTAAAAAATTGGAGTTACGTCAGGCTAAATTGATGTTTGAAAAAATGAAAGATATCATGGATGAACGTATTGTGTGGTTTGCTTATTACAAAGAAGAGCCTGTGGCCATGTGGGTGAACATTCCGGATTTAAATCAATATTTTAAGCATTTTAATGGTAAGCTTGGCTTGTGGCAGAAGATACAATTTGTCATTATGCGCATGCGAGGTGTGTGTAAACGCTTTGTGGGCGTTGTATACGGTGTTGTGCCCGAGTTTCAGGGCAAAGGTGTGGATGCCTATATGATTGTAGAAAGCGCCAATGTCATTTTAGGTGCTAAGCAATACGAACGGCTGGAGATGCAGTGGTTGGGTGACTTTAACCCGAAGATGCTCAATTTGGCGGAGAGTTTAGGTGCTCAAGAAGTAAGACGCCTCAGTACCTATCGCTATCTGTTTGATCGCAACAAACCATTTGAGCGGCATCCTATTATTAACTAGAACAACATCACTTTCTATTTCTTCTGTTTTATAGCTGCAGAATAGCACTACCTTTGCTGTATGAAATCGATATTGTCAACCACCCTGCGCTATTTGTTGCAGGGTATTGTAATTATCTCTCCATTTATTATCACCTTGGGGTTGGCTTATTATGTTTTTGATTTTATTGACAAAATCATACCTGGAATGCCACGCGGCATTGGCTTCGTAGTGGTGGTTGCGGCTTTGATTCTTGTGGGTTACTTGGGGTCACGCTTTTTTCTGGGGCGCTTTGTATTGGATTTGTTTGACAACATACTGGAAAAAATTCCGGGGCTAAAAGTGGTTTATACTGCGGTGAAAGATTTTGCCGAAGGATTTGTAGGAGATAAGAGAAAATTTAAAAAACCTGCACTTATCAAAATCAATAATAATCCTGAGTTGTATCGTGTTGGTTTTATTACACAAGAGGATTTGTCATCAATGGGCCAAGGAGGAAAAGTAATGGTCTATGTGCCACACTCTTATAACTTCAGTGGTAATTTGTATGTGCTTGACGCTACGAATGTAATCCCGCTGGACATGGATTCCAGCGCCGCCATGAAACTGGCAGTGAGTGGCGGTATTGCGGGTCTAAGCGAAGAGGAAACTGAAGAGGAACAGTAGTATGAAATAAAAAAGCAGGACTTTTTACTATTTTCCGTTATATTAATCGTAATATTGCAATGAAACAATTATGGGGGTCACCAAAACATCAATTTTTACAGATAAGCAAAATACGCTAGCACAATATGCCAAAGCATTGGCACATCCGGCGCGTATTGCCATTTTGCAAGAGTTAATAAATAGAGACAGTTGCGTATGTGGGGAACTGGTAACAGAAATTGGCTTGGCTCAAGCCACAATCTCGCAACACCTAAAAGAATTGAAACAGCTCAATATAATAAAGGGCGAAGTAGAGGGAACAAGTGTTTGTTATTGCATTAATGATGCAAAGTGGAATGAAGTAAGAAAATTGATGTCAGATTTTTTTGGCTCCCTGCCAACAAAGAAAATTAAATGTTGTTAAGTATGAAAACAGAAAAAGAAATCAAAGAACTGGTTAGGCAGAAGTACTCTGAAATAGCCTTACAAGACAAGGCCGAAAATGCTAGTTCTTGTTGTGGAGGAACATGCTCCTCACAAGAAGTTTATAATATTATGACCGAAAGTTATGAGGACATTGCCGGCTATCATCCTGATGCTGACTTAAGACTTGGTTGTGGTTTGCCAACGGCTTTTGCCAAAATAAAGGCTGGAGATGTGGTAGTAGATTTAGGCTCTGGCGCGGGGAATGACTGTTTTGTAGCACGTCATGAAACTGGCGAAACCGGTAAGGTTATCGGGATTGACTTTAGTGAGGCCATGTTGAATAAAGCTAGGGAAAATGCAGACAGACGCGGCTTTAACAACGTTGAGTTTAGGTTAGGTGATATTGAAAACATTCCTATTGCAGCCAATACTGCTGATGTGATTGTGAGCAACTGTGTGCTGAATTTGGTGCCTAATAAATGGGCAGTCATTCAAGATATTTATCGTGTTTTAAAACCCGGAGGGCATTTTAGCATTTCTGATATTGTATTGGTTGGTGAAATTGGCGATGCCTTGCGCACGCAGGCCGAATTATATGTAGGCTGTGTTACAGGAGCCATTCAACGCAGCGAATATTTAGAAATCATCAATGCATGTGGTTTTGTCAATATGCAGATTCAAAAGGAAAAACAAATACATCTTCCGAAAGACATATTGGAAAAATATGTTGGCGATGCCGATATGCAAGCCTTTCTGTCAGGCGAAATAGGGGTTTACAGTATTTCTGTATATGCTGAAAAACCAACAGACGATGCTACATGCAGTGGTTCAGGCTGTTGCTAATCGTTTTTTTGAGCCACTATGTTGCAGTTTATAGGCGTTTCTTTTTTTATTTCATTTCTGTACATTTCCCGGATAAGGATTTTGCTCTGGCCAATTTTTAATGCTTTGAACACAAAGGTTTTTGTGGCCATATCACCACCTGCGCTTTCTGCCCAGTCTGCTGCATCATGATCTTCGTATTGTGCAATGAGTTTGATAATCGTGGTGTCTTGAATTTGTACTTGGAGCTGTTTGCCAATGGAGGCGTGTTCTCTTCCTTGAAAATATGCCTCTTGGCCAATATCAAGCTTTAGCGCCTTGGCTGGGCTTATCTGCACCATATCATCTGATGGGGTAAAATTATCTGATTGGCATGCACAAATTGTACAGGTGAACAGACCAGCCAAAAGTTTTTTTTTCATCTTACGAATGTAATTGGAACTAAATAAAAAGTAAAACCTCGGCCTGAAGCCGAGGTTTTGATATCAACAAATCGTTGGTTTTAGGCTATTTGGAATGTTTCATCACAAACTTAGCCACGGCCGGGCCTAGTTCTTTTTGTGATCTGCCTCCAACAAAAACCCCGATATGACCGCCAGGGAACGGGTAAGCCTCTTTGTCTTTTGAGCCTACTTTTTCCATTATAGGTAAGGTTGATGAGTTAGGGATGATTGTGTCGTGTGTGGCATACACATTCATAAATGGTGCCGTCATGTTCTTTAAGTCTACTTTATGGCCTCCCAGCTCTAATTCGCCTTTGATTAATTTATTATCTCTGAACAGATCCTTTATATACTTACGGAAAAGCTCACCAGGTAGCGATGGTAAATCTGCTTTCCATTTTTCCATTCGTAAAAAGTTCATTAGTTTGTCCTTGTCATCAAGGCTGTCCATGATGCCGAGGTACTTACTAATATTCATTGAAGGTTTTAGCATGGCAAATCCTTGATCCATCATTTCGCCGCTGATTAGACCAAGACTGTCCACCATAGCATCAACATCAATGTCCTTTGTCCATTGATACAACATGCACTCGCTATTACTAAAGTCGTATGGGGCAACAAAAGTCACCAGCGATTTCACTTTTTCGGGATGCAATGAGGAATATATCATGCTGAATGTGCCACTCTGACAAATAGATAGTAAGTTGATTTTAGGCATATTGTGTTTCTCACGGAGAAAATCAACGGCATCGTTAAAGTACCCCAAGATGTAATCTTCCATTGTTAGATATTGGTGCTTACGCTCTGGGTAGCCCCAATCCATTATGTACACTTCAAGTCCCTCTTCAATCAGTTTGCGCATCAAACTTCGGTCTGGTTGCAAATCCAGAATCGTTTGGCGATTCATTAGTGCAAAGGAAACTAGACATGGGACTTTGCATTTTGGTGTGTTCGTTGTTTTGTAGCGATACATTTTGATATGATCTTGTTGCCATACCAATTCTTTAGGAGTTGTTGCTACATCCACATCTTCTATACTCAGTAATGTTTCATAGCCTTTTCTTAATTTTTCAGCTGTTTCGCCCATGGCTTGCATGGCTTTTGGAAAATCTATCATATTCGTTTTATTTAGTGCCTAAATATGCAGGCTTATTTATTTTTTTTGGAAATGCAAATTTAACTGCTGATTGCCTGTTTGCCAATCAGAATTCGGGTAATATAGGGTTAAAAAAAATCCCCGCCTAATAGGAGGGGATTGTAATTCGCCTTTACACAGGACTATTTTTTCTTAGCAGTTGATTTTTTTGCTGTAGCAGTTTTAGAGGCTGTAGCAGTTGTTTTTGCTGTTGTTTTTTTAGCTACAGGAGTCACAGTTGCAACCACTTCTTTGGTAGCTTTTTTCACTGTTTCTGTTGCTTTTTTAGCAGTTTCAGTTACCGTTGTAGCATTTTTACGAATTAAATCACGCAATTCTTTGTTCATTTCATACAAACTCTTGTACATGCTATCCATTTCACTTCTGGTAACGATAGGCAAGTTGCTCATTGTTTTTTCCATTTGCTCGTCCATTTGTTTTTTCAAACGGAAACCAAGTGAAGAAAGTTCGGCTTGTAATTGTGAGAAGTGCTCGCTACCGAAAAGCTCAACCATGTTCGCATCCATTGTGTTCAAGAAATCTGTATAGAATTGCATGAAGTTATCAATGGTTTCACCTTTCTGAATTTTTTCATTCAATGACTTTGCGAATTGTTGCATGGCTTTACTGCCTTTTTCATACATCATGAATTGCATTTGCGTATTCTTCATGTTGAATTGAACCATTTTATCGTTGATTTCTCTCATGGTTTCCAACATTTCTTTGTCGGCGTTAGGCGTCATCATTTTCATGAATGGATTGCTGGCATGATTAAACTGCTCAGTCATCATGTTGTACATATTCATCATTTGAGCAAAGGGCTGATTCATGGCCTGGTGCATATTGTTTTCATACATGCCTTTCATTTGATTGTACCATTCAGTGCCTTGATGTTGCATGTTGTTGTTCCAGATATTCATTTGCTCCATCCAGTTTTGATACATATGGTTCATGTTTGCTGTAGGCATAAATGCAAACATTTTATCCATGATATCTTTCATCATTTGTGGGTTAAAGCTTTTGGTGAAAGTGTCCATGTCAAATTTGCCATTTTGTAATTGTTGCATCATTGGCAACCATGTTTGGAACATTTTGGTATATGTATCGGCATTGTTGAACATTGTTGTGAAGAAACCTTTTTGGTCTCCATTCATCATATTGTTTAACTGCTCTTGGAAAGAAGTAGTCATGTTTTTGTTCCACTCCATCATTTGCTCACCCGCTTTCATCATTTGTTCTTGCATATCAGCCATTGGGTTGTGCTCCATATTCATGATAGGGTTTTCTTTCATCATTTTTTGAGCAGCATCCATTTGTTGCTGATACCAATTAGTGAAAAAGTCTGTTGGGTTGTTGCCGTTGCTTTTTGTGTTTTTCGTGTTCCAAAAATTTTGTTGTGTTTCAAACCAATTTTTGAAGAAGTCATTATTCTTGTTGGAAAATGACTCAAAGAATTCTTTATTCATTTCTGTAGTTTTTTTAGTTACGTTTTCCATAGTGGTCTGCGCTTGTTTTGCCCAATCAGCAAATAAATTCTGTGCGCTTCCGTTTTGTGATGTTTTTGTTGACATGCCGTTGAATGTTTAGATACTTTAAAATTTTGCAGTGCAAAGGTAGGTACATGTGGAACGGAAAGTGCGCCTGTTTGCTAATAGCATGTTATGAAAACTGAACTTAACAAGGCAGTAGCATTAGGGATAACTAAAAATTAACTAAATAACGATTTTGGCAAGTTCTGATAGAGTTTTATTAACCAAGTGTTTACATATTGCGCTATTTTTATGATTTGCACTACTGTTTGTTGACTATGCACAAATTTGTCAACCAAAGCCACCTAAACCCCCAAATTGAATTTTACCTTTGGGCCTAAATTTTACGAAATGATAAAAGTTGGAGACGAATTCACACATGATTTTTCATTCACTCAAGAACAGGTAAACACCTTTGCTGAAATAACAGGCGATACAAATCCCTTACATATTGACGAGCAGGCTGGGGCTGAAAGTATTTTTGGTAGAAGAATAATGCATGGGCATCTTAGTCAAAGTGTATTCACAAAAATATTTGGCACCATGCTGCACAATGATGGCCATATATACATGATGCAAAAATCGCAATTTTACAAACCAATGTTTGTAGACCATACCTACAGAGCAATTATTACTGTAAAGGAAATTTTTCCTGAAAAAAACCGTGTATTGTACGAAACAAAAGTGATTGACCCTGAAACCGGCGATGTGACGGTGAATGGAGAGGCAATGCTTATGAATAAAAAAGCGTACGTCTGGTAATATTGCAATATTGCACCTTATTACAGCAGCCCCACGGGCTGCTTTTTTTATCGGATTAAAATGATATCACCTTTCAAAAAGACGTCGTTTCGTTTGTTTTTGCACTTCAAAATAGCCTGATAAAAATACGTACCTATTGGTGCCGGATTTCCATTCACTGTGCCATCCCAGCCTGCATTCAATTCGTTTGTACGAAAAATACGATTCCCCCAGCGATTAAAAATTGTGAGGCGATAGCTTTCGATATCAGCGGCTGGACTAATTGCCCTGAACAAATCATTGTTTTGATCGCCATTGGGGGTAAATGCATTGGGAAAGTAGCAATCGCAACATAACTCTTGTGGTACCTCGATAGAGGAGTCTATGGCACAACCTTTAGCATCAGTCACAGCTAATTGGTAACTGCCTGCTGATAAAAGGTTTTGATACAAATTTTTACTCGTTGTGTGGCTCCAAGTATAAGTATATGGCACCCAGCCGCCCCGTATCATAGCGTTGATTACGCCCTGATTTTCTTGGTAACAGGGCACGGGTGTGATGTTACGCCGAATTTCCAGTGGCATTGCTGGTCCTGGAATAAGGATGCTTTTACTGTTTTTACAATTATTGGCATCGATAACAAATATAGTATGCGTGCCTATCGTTAATCCAGAGAATGTATTTTGTGCCTGATAGCTAAGACCATTTAGACTCCATTGATAGGGCGCTTTGCCCTTTGTAGCCTGAAAACTCAGGGGACCACTTATATCATCAAAACAGGCCAGTGTATCAACGCCACTAATCGTGATATCAATGGCTACCGGAGGGTCAAAAGTAATGGTTGTATCACTTTCGCAAGAGTTGGCATCGCGCATGTAAATGGTATAGGTGCCGGCAGCAAAATTTGTCAGTACCGCAACGGCTGAGAAGTTGACACCATCCAAAGAATATTTATAGGGCGGAACACCGTTGTTGCCACCTAATTCTAATCTTCCTGTACTATCTCCATAGCATAAAGGTTTATCATACTTGATAACTTGCAACCTTGGTTTGCCTTTATTAATAATGCTTACGCTATCTGTAAGGCTGCAACCCAGCAAGTCGGTAATGGTAAGTACATAGTTGCCAGCAGGCAAAGAATCAATAGTTGATGTTGTGTCACCCGTATTCCAGTTGTAGCTCACAACCCCTGTATTGCCTGTCACGATGGTGTTAATTAATCCATTGTCTTCATCACAATAAGCACTGGCCGGTAAAAATTGTAGGCTTAAAGGTATCGAAGGATTAATGTTGACAGAGTCTGTGCGTGAGCAGTTATTTGCATCTGTTACGGTGACGCTTTGCCAGCCGGACGACAATGTATTAGTGAGTGCCGTGTTGATAGTATTAGACCATAAGAAAGTGTAGGGAGGGAGCCCTGCTGCAGTAATTTGTAGATTACCCACGCCATTGGGAAGGCCACAACTAGTGTGTGATACTACAATAGCATTTATCTGCAAGTTGAGTGTATCTGGCAAGTTTACAGTATGATATACGGAACAGCCATTCACGTCAGAAACATTCACAGAATAGTTACCTGCAGGAAGGTTGTGCACACTAGCATTATTTGAACCGATAGACCAAGCGTAGGTATAAGGGCTTGTGCCATTTTTTACACTAAGGTAAATACTGCCTGTGCTATCACCACAAACGGGTTTGATGATACTGTCTGTTACGCTGGGCAAACTAAAAGGGTCCCATTGCAACAACACCGTGACGCTGTCTGTGCATCCCTGAGCATCGGTAACTTTAAAAGTATAAGAGCCTGGTCCGATATTATTAATGCTGGGTGTGGTAGCATTGGTACTCCACAAATAGGTATAAGGAGGTACACCTCCGCTACCACTACCATAGATGGCACCATTCAAGTTAGGGCAATAAGGCTGTTTCAGGCTATCAATAACAGCAGCCAGATTAGATGCTACACCAATTATGAATGAATAGGTTGTAAGGCAGCCAGTGGCATCCTGCACCTGGGCATAATTATTGCCCGGTTTTAAGCCACCAAAAACATTGTTACTACCATAGGGCGACCCATTGACAGAATAGGTATAGGGCGGTGTGCCGCCACTGGCAAAAATAGTAGCTGTGCCTGTACTGGTATTTTTGCAAAGCGAAGGTGTGGTGATAACAGAATCAATTTTAGGTGAAACCTTATAGATTGTAATGGTATCAATAATGACACGCTGTGGACAATGCAAAGTAAGTTCAGCTGTTACCGTTCGAGGAAACGGATTGCAAACAGAAATGGAGGGTATGTTAACCGCAACATTCATGCCCATGTTAAACCATTTGAGCGTATAAGCTGGCGGCCCTGCCGGACTAATGCGCCAACTTTCATTGCTGGCTGTCCAAATACTCGCATTGCGATTATTGATGATTAAAAAATTACTGGCCGCAGAATTTTGAATGCCCATGGTGGCATAATTCAGCCAGTTTGTTTGATCGGCATTACAAGTTGATTTATTGGCAATGTGAATTTCAATTTCATTGGTTGTTTCAAATAGTACGCATTGAAAAGTGGCAGGGCTACCGTTGCAAGCACTGCCAAAAAATGGGATGTTGGAATATTGAACGATAAATTTTCTAAACGGTGCAAAACCGACTGTTTGATATCGTATCGTGCCACCGATACTGGTATTCCCATCATTAAAAGGACAAAATATAGCATTATCGGGAAAGGTGGCATTGTAAAACGGAATAGTTTGCTTTGTATCAAACGAGCAGTTACCAAGTGAATAGTTATTATTAAACGTGATGTGCCCGTTAGCAGAGATATAAACTTGGGTATACTGATTGTCATAAAAACAAAAAGGAAAACCTATAGGTACAGCACCTGAAAATTTATCATCTGCCAAATTCAGATTAGTGGCCGAACTTAAAATTGTCGGGTTGTAGGCGATGGAGGTAGCCTGATAAATAGTTGTCCGATTGGGTTTTACGTAGTTTGCAGATACCGTTGTGCAAGGTTGATTGCAGGGAATGGTATCATTAGGTGAGCCAATTATGTTAAGCAGTTGTGCCGATAGGCTGGTTGGTGCGCAATACAATACCAATAAGATTATTCTTATCCGTTTCATAGAGATTATTTGTTGGAAGCGCGAATAGGAGTTTTAAAGATAGCTAATATTTTTTAGCTATCTTGATAAACAAAGCAATTATGATACCAGCTTAATGCCAACTTCTTTTCCGTGACTCATTCGATCTTATGAGTAGTATTTAGGTGAAATACATTTTTATTGATTTATAATGTACTCGGCAAGGTTAGGAATCCTATTGAAGGGCGTTATACGAATTCATCATTATGGCGAAAAAAGGAACTTTTGAGAATAGCTTGCATATGAAGTGTGCATTGTGAGGATATAAAAACCTGGACTAATTTTTAATTCAGCTAAATCAACAGTCTTTTGATATTGGCCTTTATCAAATCTTTTGTAATACTGCTGATAAACAACTTGGCCAATCTCGTTATGTATTGTAAAACTCAACCTGCCATATGTTCCAATTCCAAAACTATAGTTTAGGGTACTGTAAACTGGATTACCTGCAATGTTTAGATAGTTTTCAATATCCGGCAAGGGCGGCGTTGTAGTATCACAATCATAGCATAATTTGTATAGGTAATTAGCAGTAGTACTTGGTTGGCTGAGGGTAATAGTGTCATAAGGACCTATTAAATAATTGGTGCTAAGTATAATAGGATTACCACGGCTATCAGTGATGCTTTGGAATTCAGCTAATCTATCACGTTGGTTTGTCGTATCAAAGTCATTGATATACTCATCCATATAATTACCTGATTTATCCAGCAATGTCGTTTTGATTCCAAATAATTCATAGTTGTCACCCCATGGTGTGGGGCCTATATATCTACCCCTACGGGAGTTGACTACACATTGGTTTCCGGCGTGCGTTAATAGCGGGTAATTTCTAATATTCAGTTCTGTAATGGGCTCCGTGTAGTTCCATATTTCATTGCCATTTATATCAAGTTGCCCGGCATGCCAATTATCATTATTGCCAGAACAGAAATAAAAATGATTATCAAAATATGTTACATAAGGAGACTTGATATTGGTATTTAAGCCAGTTGTAAACCCATTTATGTCCTGTTGCCAATAAGCTTGTACCCCGAACATGTTTATTTTATCATTTATGGCAATCATTGTATATGGGTAATAGGATAAATCACTATTGATACTATAAACACTTAAGTTAGATTTATTTACTACGTTACATTGAACCTCGGTGTAATAATAATAATTGTTATTATAGGTAGTTGAGGCTATCGCAACCAGAGAATCATTTACATTACAAATATTTGGCATGACATTCCCATAGAATGGATTATTCTGAGCAAAGTATTGCTGATAAGATGACGAAAGATTGATTAAATCAAATTTTATCAAAACGATATAATCAGGTTGATTCAATGGGTCGCCAATAAAAAAAACTTTTCCGTCATTTGAGGCTACAAAATTTGCGCGTTGTTCCACTTCATAGGGAACTTTTATTTTCCATTCATTTTTTATATCACCGTTAAGCATATCAATTTCACGAAATCTGAAATAATAAGCTGTATCACCAATCACAGCAGGAGATAAAGACATTAGTTTTTCATTCCAGAAGTATAATTTACTCTGGGCATTATATTTTTCAATATTGCTATCATTGTCCGGATAATATCTATTCCAACGCATTTTACCATTTTTATCCAAACAGAAAATATTTAAACTATCCTGTGATTGCCAATTATTGAATTGTTGAATAAAAACGTCATCCTGCTTATTGCATAAGAAACCGGTAACGGAATTGGTTTTGTACCTTTTGGTAATCGTGGTATCTGAAAGCCAAAATCCCCAATGCTTATATAACTGTGCATTCGAGTCTATCGTTACGAAAAAAAGAAGAATAATTAATATAGCTTTTTCTATGTTGTGCACCCTACTATTAAAGGTAGTTCACAATCATTAATATTATTGCATGAAAAATGCCTCTATTCTTATCCCCACCGAGTCTTTCGCAGAGAACTAGGAGGTTTGCACTCATTTAGCCTACACCCGCTCGTATATCACCGCAGCTCCTTGCCCAACACCTACACACATAGTAGCCAAACCAAATTTAGCATCGCGCTTTACCATTTCGTATAACAGGGTCGTGCTGATGCGCGCACCACTAGCACCTAGTGGATGACCTATTGCAATCGAACCACCATTTACGTTGACCTTACTTTCATCCAAGCCTAGGTCACGCATACAAGCAATACTTTGCGAGGCAAATGCTTCGTTGAGTTCTATAACGTCTAAATCATTAATAGTTAATCCGGCGCGCTCTAATGCTTTTCTGGTAGCCGGCACAGGCCCGATACCCATCACGGCAGGTTCTACACCGGCTATAGCCATAGCTTTTACTTTGGCAATGGGTTTTAAATTATATTTTTCTACGGCATCTTCATTGGCTATTAAAAGCATAGCCGCACCATCATTTATCCCACTGGCATTTCCGGCCGTTACGGTACCATCTTTTTTGAAGGCTGGCTTTAATTCGGCAAGTTTATCTATGGGTGATAAGCGTGGATGTTCGTCTTTAATAAAAATGATGTCATCTCCTTTTCGTTGCGGTATATTAACCGGCAATATTTCTTCTTTAAATTTATTGGCTTTGTGTGCAGCATCATACTTCTGTTGCGAGGCCAAGGCAAAAGCGTCTTGATCTTCACGGCTAATGCCCCATCGTTCTGCTACATTTTCAGCTGTCTCACCCATTCCATAAGGGTGGTGCAAGGCTGCAAGTTTTTTATTTACAAATCGCCATCCAATGGTTGTATCGTAAATTTCGGCATTACGGCTAAAAGCTGCAGTAGCTTTTGCCAATACCATTGGGGCTCGGCTCATGCTTTCCACGCCACCGGCCAGATACATTTCACCATCCCCACACATAATGGCTCTACTGGCGTCCATAATGGCCTGCAAGCCAGAGGCACACAAACGGTTGACAGTGTTCCCGCCTACACTATCCGGCAGGCCGGCAAGCAAGGCTGCCATACGAGCCACATTCCGATTATCCTCGCCTGCCTGATTTGCAGCGCCGGCAATGACGTCTTCTATTTTCGAAAGATCAATACCCGGGTTGCGATCCATGATTCCTTTAATTACTAATGCGAGTAAATCATCGGGACGCACGCTACCTAGCGTGCCACCGTATTTGCCTACTGGCGTGCGAAGAGCGTCTATGATAAAGGCTGTTTTCATAAGACTGCAAAGGTAGAGCGTTGTAGTTGGTACAATAGTCAAACATTGACAAATTTTCTTTAATGGATTGGTATAAAAAAATCCTGAATGTGCTTGCAATGCCCAAAACATTCAGGCTTTGATTGTCGGGAATAAAAGCGTTCGGTGCTTAGTTTCCTAAAGATACACGTAAGCCTCCTTGACCGCCATAATAAAAACCAGTAGCAGTATTCAATTCCTCCATAGCACTTATATCTACGCCCATTTTAAGTTCAGCAAACACATGCGTATGTTTTAATAGTGGGGCCCGTTTAGATAATTGATAATTCACTCCGAGCAATGAATAAGCCCGCGCATTTGTAGCAACAGACAAGTTTTTACTATCATTTTCAAATCGGTAATTATTGTTGGGGAACGGATTACTAACGCTACCATAATCAAAGCCGCTTGGTAGCATAACATATTGGTACTCGTTATAGCTTGACTTCATAGTATTACTCAATGACATCCCAAGATTGATACCTGCACCGAAATATGCAGACAATTTATTTTGCGGATTGATAGCACGCAGATAGTCAATATGAACATTCAACATAGTTGCATTGTGAAAAAAATACAATGATCGACTATCTACCGAATCGATATAGGTTGTTCGACCAGTTTGGCTTGAAACCAATGTGTCAATTCTGTACACAGTATTATTGGCTGTATAATCATAAAAGCTTAAATCATAGGTGCCAGCCGAAAATCCGATGCGCAATTTTTGTTTGCGTTGTTGACGACCTTTGATGTCCCAAGCTGCCATCATACCAACTTGGCTTGACCAACGATAGTTATCTGAATTCGAATATTGTTGACCCTTGTTAATAGTGGGTGTATTCAGGCCTGATTTCAGATTGGCTATTTCTTTATTGCTGAGCGAGTTGGTAATGATACTGACACTACTTCCAAACAAATACATGTCAGATAATTTTAATTTTTGAGCCCAAAGGCTGCCAAAACAACCCAAAAGGGCTATCAGAATTAGGGTTACTTTTTTCATATTGCTATTTTAGTTTTACTAAACGGAAGAATGTGCATCCTAGTACAACTGACTTGATAAGGTGTGTATTTTATGAATTCATTGACAATTTTATGTTGGCCTAAATATAATGAATGCACATATTGTCTAAATCATATCTAAAGCACTGCTGATATCTTTAATAAGGTCTTGAGTATTTTCTACACCAATAGAAAGCCTAACCATACTTTCTGTAATACCCATTTCGGCACGGTCTTCGGGTGTAACGCTTGCATGGGTCATGCTTGCCGGGTGTTCGGCCAGCGATTCTGTGCTACCGAGGCTAACGGCCAGTTTGATAAGCTTAAGTTGATTTAAAAACTGAAACGCTTCTTTTTCGCCTCCCTTCATTTCAAACGATAGCATGGCACCCGGTGCGCTGTATTGTTTATCAAAAATCCGCTTTTGATCAGTGCCCGTTTCTAGCAAGCCGAGATAGTTGACTCGTAGAACTTTCGGGTGTTGGCTGAGGTATTTTGCTACTTCCTGTGCATTGGCGCATTGTTGTTCCATTCTGATTTTGAGCGTCTCAAGGCTGCGCAATAGTAGCCAGCCGGTCCAGGGGCCGGCCATATTACCCAAGAAAGTGCGCAGGGTGCGTACGCGAGACATTGGCGCTGCATGGCCCAATACAGCCCCGGCTATAACATCACTATGGCCGCCAATGTATTTAGTAGCCGAGTAAATGACCAAATCTGCACCAAGCTGTAAAGGGTGCTGCCACAATGGCCCCATATAGGTATTGTCCACCACCATAAGACATTCAGGGTTGATTTGTTTAGCCATTTGACTAAATGCCTCTATATCAATTAGTGTGTTGGTTGGGTTGGCTGGCGTTTCCACATAAATGAGTTTTAGTCGCTCGCTGACACCCTCTTCTACCAGCTTTTGATGAATGTCTGCAGGTGTTTCATTAAACTGAAACCCATATGCCTTGACACCAATTTTGGGTAGGTAATGTTTGATGAAATGATCGGTGCCACCATAAGTAGGATTGCTATAAACCAATACATCGCCAGGAGCTAAAAACTCAAGTAATACGGTTGAAATAGCGGACATGCCACTTTCGAATACGCAACAATCGTCTGCTTGATCCCAAAGGCAAAGTCGATTTTCCAGAATTTCTAAATCAGGATTATTAATACGGGAATAAATGAGACCAAGCTCTTCTTCGGCTTCTTTTTCTCGCAGTCCGTAGGCCAATTCGAAAAACGCTTTACCCTCTTCTGCCGACTTGAATACAAAAGTTGATGTTTGAAAAATGGGGCATTTTATGGCACCCTCGGAAAGTTCTGGTTTATAACCATAGCTCATCATGAGGCTTTCTGGCCTAAATCCTTTAGTATCATGCATAGATTTTCAAAGGTAATTTTTCTTTTTGGCTGACATAAAAAAAGGCTGTCTATAATGACAGCCTTTAGAAAAAAGTTTTGTTCTATCCTAATTGCGAATAGTCATTTCGTCCATAAGTGGTCGACCACCCAATACTTTGTCCAATACCCACATGATGTAGCGAGCATCGACCACAATGGTGCGTTTAAAGCGCTGGTCAAAGGCGATATCACCGCTCATCGCTTCCCAGTTGCCGTCAAAGGCCGAGCCTATATACTCGCCATTCCCGTTAATTACAGGGCTGCCTGAATTACCCCCTGTGATATCGTTGGTGGTAATAAAACAAGTAACCAATTCGCCTTTTTCGTTTTGGTAATCACCATAATCTTTTGCACGTAATAAATCTACAATTTTGGTTTGCAGATCAAATTCTTTATCACCCGGAACATATTTTTCCAATAGGCCTTCGGCAGTGGTGTAATGAGAAAAGCTGACACCATCTTTTGGATCGTATGATTTTACGCTACCAAATGTTACGCGCATGGTGCTGTTAGCATCAGGATACATAAGCTTTCCAGCATTTTTTTCTAACATGCCCCCTAAATATGCTCGGTCAAGTTCAAAACGCTCGTGACGATAATCGTCTATAATCTTAGAGTAATTATCTTTCCAATTATCGCTTACATTGCTGGCATACATTACCATTGGGTCTTCCAATAATTTACCATAATTTTCAGGTGTCGCATAACGCTCGAATAATTCATCATTCAACAAGGCCGTATTCTGAAACATGCTTTTAGCCCAAGCTTTGAAGGTTTCTTCTTTATTTGGCGAACCAAAGTTTGTAAATTTTTCCGAGGAGAAAATACTAGGGTGTTGTGCTCGGGGTACATCCTGATAGAACATATAATTCATTGCCGCAAAAAGGTTTTCTTCAAGTTCCATGTCCATCGATTTTATAATGGATTCTCTTGATTTTTTCAGGCTGGCTAATTGCTTTTCTAGTTCTTCGGCAGTTAGGGCTTTTTTATCATCACTTTTGTTGAGTCCGGCCACGCGTAAAGCCAGCTGTGTAAGTTTAGGTGCTCCAAAAGCTTCGTAGTAATAGAGGTTATGTTTTACATATGGTTTATAACTGGCATAGGCAGCCGTGTAATCAGTAAATAGATTTTTCAGATAGCGCGCATCTTTTTTAGCCCAATCTTCAAAAGCTCTTTCTTCGTTTAGTTTCTGGTCATAAATTTTTAACCGTTTCAACTGTTCAGTTTGACCAATATAGTATTTCCAGTAATTGGCTACTGATGCATAGGTGGAGGCATACTGTAAATCCACAGCTGGTTTTCGATCCATTACTTCGCTCATGACTTTAAGTCGTTTATCGCGAATGCTAACAATGGTAGGGTTGTATTCATTTACCGCAAGATCTATACCCTGAGAGGTTAGATATCGTGTAGTACGGCCTGGATAGCCCATTATCATAGCATAGTCACCGTCTTTTACACCTTTAAGCGAAATGGGTAAATGATGTTTTGGTTGATAGGGGCGATTGTTTTTTGAATAGGCGGCCGGCCTGTTATTGTTGTTAGAATAAACACGAAACATGCTAAAATCGCATGTGTGTCTTGGCCACATCCAGTTGTCAGTATCTCCACCAAATTTACCTAAGCTTTCGGGCGGGGTAGCTACAAGGCGCACGTCTGTGTATACTTCGTAGATGAGCATGTAATATTTATTGCCTGAGAAATAACTTTTTACATCGACCTGATAAGCTCCGTCATTATTGTTTTCTTTTTCGAGTTCTTTGCTTACTTCAGAGAGTCTTGTGTTAACATCTTCGCCATAAGCATCGCCAATTTTTTTCTGTACGCGATCCGTGACATCTTCCATGCGCACCAGAAACTTGACACTCAAACCTGGGCATGGTAATTCAGCTTCGCGGGTGTTGGCCACAAATCCATTCATTAAATAATTATTCTCCACGGTGCTAAGTGCCGAAATGTTGCCATAACCACAGTGGTGATTAGTCATTAATAGGCCATCGGCCGAAATCATTTCAGCTGTGCAGCCGCCGCCAAAATGAACGATGGCATCTTTCAATGAACTTTTGTTCACGCTGTAAATGTCATCGGCTGTGCCTTTCCAGCCTAGTTTTTGCATCTGTTGAAAATTTTGCCCAATGAGCATCGGTATCCACATGCCTTCGTCAGCACGAGCCGGTGCAAAAAGCAGCACAGCTAAAAGGACTATCAGTAATCGTTTCATATTTTATTTTTAGAAGCGACAAATATAAATGACCCTCCTTAAAATACGGCTTTTGCCGTGATAAAAAGGACAGCGAAATGACAGCTACTTCAGTAGTCTGTAGTTTTTATAGCTAAAATCCAAACCCAGGTAGTCTCGAAGGAAGGATTTGATTTTTTCTTTGGCAGAAAGCCGGTGCTTTGAAGCATCATACTGAAATGCCCAATTTTTTTTTGCAATATGATAGCGCATCACCTCTGGGTGTGTGCCAGTAAATCTTGCGAGGGATTGTATATTTTTCTCGTATTGGTAAATCTCATTTTTGCCTACACGACGTGCTGCTTCTTCGTCATCATGCCAAAGTTTTTGAAAAGTGATTTGTTTTTCTTGCATGGCCCTTGGGTTTTTTACCCAGCCATAGTGGTATATATAGGCATCAATGAGTTTTACGTTTAATTTTTTATCATTATTTTTCCGAAACCCTTGAGCATCTCGATATGAATAAATGGCTGGGTTGTTCCGTATAATGCGGATTTCAAAAGGATACCAATTTGAGGCAGTGCCTACAAAATTGTAGGAGCCGTAGAAGTGCAAGTAATGAAAAAGCAGGCCATCAACATCGGGTTGTTGCAGATATTTTTCCATGGCTTTTTGGATTGACGGGATATATTTTTCATGCAGCACTTCGTCGCCTTGTATGTAAAATGCCCAATCGGCATCTTGACGAATGGCCGAAAAGGCTTTGTCTGTCTCAATGGCGAGTGCGCGGCCACCTTCTCGGGCACTTTCATCCCAGGTAGTTTCTATGATTTTTATTTTCTCATTATTGATCGATTGAATAAGGGCAAGCGTTTCATCGGTTGAATTGCCTACAGCAACCACCACTTCGGTACACAGTGGCAGAATCGAATTAATTGCTTCCACAATGGGATAATCATACTGCACAGCATTGCGAACAAACGTAAATCCCGAAACTTTCATGAAAATCAAATATAGCGGAATGCAAAGGCTATAGTGCCATTTTATCCTTGAATTTACTTGCCTGACGGCGAGAGACCTCGATTTCTTCGCCGCAGGTTAAAATGACTTTTAATCCGCCATTAAAGTGCGGATGAATGCTCTGTATATATTCCATGTTGATGATTTGCTTGCGGTTGGCACGGAAAAAATAGGTGTCATCCAGCCGGCTTTCGAGAGCGTTTAATGATTTCAATATTAATGGTCTGTATTTATCAAAAACGACTTTGCTGTAGTTGCCTGCATTCTCAAAATAGCGTACATCTGACAGCTTTACAAACCAACATCGTTCTCCATCTTTGACAAACACTTTGTCACTGGCTTTTAGTTTTTTGTTTTGTTGTTCAGTTGCAGCATTTCTTTCAATCTCGATGCTTTTTTCCAATTTTTCAATGGCCTCGCGTAAGCGTGCCTCTTCAATGGGTTTTAGCAGATAATCTAAGGCATTCACCTCAAAAGCTTTAATGGCGTACTCATCATGTGCTGTGGTGAAAATGACTTTTGGTGTATGATCGAGCACTTCTAGTAAGTCAAAGCCTGTTTTATTTGCCGGCATATTAATGTCTAAAAAAATAAGGTCGGGCTTCTGCTCGTCGATTTTTGTGATGCCTTCGGATACTTTAGCGGCTTCATCAATTATTTCAATTTGAGGAAATGCTTCTAGTAGGCTTTTTAGTTCATTGCGTGCAAGGCGTTCGTCTTCTACAATTATGGTTCTAATTTTCATAAGGCTTTATGTTATTGGGGATGCTAATTTCGACTACTACGTAACCGTTTTTTTCAACCATAGTGATGGGCGGGGCATCAGGATAAAGGTAATGCAATCTTTTTTGAGAGGATGACATGCCAAATCCTGTGCCTTTAAGTTTATTTTCTTCACTGATACGGCCTTCGTTTTTTATACGGATTCGGATATAGTCTTTTTCAATTTCTGTGCTGAGCGTAATCGTGCCACCATTTTCTTGCAGGCTAATACCATGTTTTACGGCGTTTTCTACCATGTTTTGAATTAGCATGGGGGGTATTAGACACATACGCGTTTTGCCGGCTATTTGAAATTCGTATTGTAAACGTTCTTCAAAACGAATTTTTTCCAGGTGCAGATAATCTTCTATCAACCTTAATTCTTCATCCAGTGTAATACTATCCTCTTTGGTACTAATGGAGGTGCGTAATATTTTAGACAGTCGGGTGATGGCTTCTCGTGCAGCTTCGGGATCCTCCTTTACCAAGGCGCGCACGCTATTCAGTGAATTAAATATAAAGTGCGGCTGTAAATTGGCTCGTAGACTTTTTAATTCCAACTCTTGCATGTCATTTTGCAACTTTAATTTTTCGATGATACGCGAGCGATTGTGCTCAATATAAGACCACGTAAAGTACAACAAGGACCAACCTAGCAGAATGAGATAGGCCGACATGAATGGTTTGAGTAATGCAGCCAGGGTATTGATATTTTCTATTTCCGGCAAAAATACATTGAGTAGCAAAAACTGCCAGAGGCAAAAGGCAAAGGCAAGTGGGATGTTGGAGAGTAAAACGCGAGAAATAATGGCCGTAGTGTCAAGCCGAAACCAATCTTGCTTGATGATAAATAAGCGATAAAGGTGCGTCAGGATAAGGCCGCCTGCACTGATCAGTAAGTTGATCAGTAAAATATTGTAGTTAAATATTTCTTGCTTGAAGGAAATATATACATTGAGCAAAGTGAACAAGCTCCAACCTACGAGTTGCACCAGCCAGTATTTGTGATTCGTTTTCAAGCAATGTAAAATTACGGGTACAATTTTTTTATCAGACATGTTTTATACGAATGGCAAATTGGCTTGATGGGTGAATTAACGCCCTTTTAAGTTGGCTATCGCCTATATTTGCTAATTCAATATTTATTATGCTTCGAAAAGCGTTCATCATATTTTTGTCTTTTATTAGTTTGGCCGCCCAAGCTCAAAGTGAATCAGATGCTGCCTACTCCAAACCATCACGGGATTATTTTATGTTTCAGCTGGGTTATGATACTTGGATGAATGCGCCTGATAGTATTCAGTTCGGCAACTTGTCAAGAAGTATGAATGCTTATTTGTGTTATGATTTTCCTATCAAAACCTCAAACTTCAGCTTTGCGGCTGGTGTAGGAGTTGCGAGTAGCAACATATTTTTTGATGGGCAACAAGCCATACTAGGTGACACACTAACACAGATACAATTTGTAAATGATAATGACCTGTATAAGCGTTCAAAACTCAGCTTGAGTTATGTGGAGGCGCCCCTAGAATTGCGTTATTTCACAAACAAGCAAAATAGAAATAAAGGGTTCAAGGCTGCCATAGGTATGAAGGTAGGGGCATTGGTTAATGCGCACACAAAAGACGTAAGAGAGTATAATAATAAACCCATAAAAGAGAAAGTAAGTACACGCCGATTTGTAGAAACATATCGTGTGCACGGGACCTTGCGATTGGGTTATGGTAACTTTTCAGTATATGGCCAATACGGGCTGAATGCTTTGTTCAGGGTGGGTAACGGACCGGTAGATGTCTTTCCTTTTTCTGTGGGTATTTGTATCAGTGGCTTATAATAGTTTACGGCCTGCTGGAGAGTATGATATTAAAAGAAAGGCCACGATTACGTGGCCTTTCTTCACTCTAAATTCATAAACGAACTCTATGAACACTCTTACTGACTAGCCATGAAGGCTAGTTGAAATAATTTATCGTTTTCTAGGCCTGCATGACGGCGTGCCTCTTGCTCATTGATATTGAGACTAAGTAGACCTCTATAGTATCGATACATTTTTGCTATACGCATCAGCTCACTTTTGAGCATGTTGTTTTTTTCTAATTTACCTTGATGAAAATCGCGGATATTTTGTTTCAAATTCTTTGCCTGCTGCACAAAAGAGAGCGGCAGCACTTCGTCAACGACATACGTATTTTCATCTTCTTGGGTTAGGAGGCTTATTTTTAAGGATACGGTAGTAAAAATAACTTGCTTGTCCTGCAGGTTTATGATGTATAAACTTTTATCATTAGAAGCGAGCTTATCACTGATTTCCAATTGTAATGTTTCACCTATTTGACCAGAAAAGCGAAGGGCATCGTTGAATTGGCGAAAGGTTAATAGTAGATTTAACGATTGCAATTGACCATTCATCCGCGCTTCAGCTTTTAAACTGACTAAATCACTTTCGTCAAAAATGATTTGAGAGATGTGTAAGGCTTGTATATCCTCTTGTTGTGTGATAAATGTATTTGTCATAATCTTCGTTTTAAAATTCTACTTACAAAGATTTCAGTATTAGTACGTAAAGTGTTTACGTAGTTGAAAATCTTTTATTATATTCGATTATTATCATTTTCTAGTTCACTGCTTTTTTAAATAGACGAGTGGAAATACCGGTTGGTTAACAGCGGCAGTAGAAAATGACAGTATGTTGACAAGAATGCTAAAGAAATGAAAAATAAAAATGCTTTTACGCGCTACCGATTAATCGATCAGCGCCTGACAAATAAAACGGCGTCTCCGCCAAGTTTGGACGAATTGGTAGAGTATGTCAGTGAAAAATTGGATATGAACATTTCAGTATCCAGTATTCAAAAAGATATTTATGCCATGCGCTATGATCATCAACTCGGGTTTAATGCGCCTATTGAGTTTGACCGGTATAAGCGGGGTTATGTCTATACTGAGCCGGACTATTCCATTAGTAGGATACCTATTTCTGCCGAGGATTTAAGTGGGTTAGAATTTGCTATCACAATATTGGAGCAATTTAAGGATATTCCGGCCATCAAGGTATTTGAAGACGCTATTACAAAACTTGCCAGCAGTGTTAAGCAAAATATTGAGCATGAGGCAGGCAATTCAAATGTATTTATTTTGGATAGACCTAATAGCTATAAAGGTATAGAGTTCATGCCATTAATTGTAGAGGCTATAAGAGAGCGACGTGAGATCGTTTTGAAATATAAACCATTTGGCAAGGAAGAAAAAAAGCATACTGTTCACCCTTTTTTTATAAGAGAATATAAAGGCCGGCTTTATTTAATAGCTCGGGATATTCATCCGACAAAGGCATCTAAAACACTCACATTCTCCTTTGATCGGATGGTGGATGTCATCAAAATGAATAATACATTTGGCGAGGAATCTGTCAATAATAAGGCTTACTTCAATAGTACCATAGGTATTTCCAATACGGATGAGAAGCCTCAACAAATCATTTTACAATTTGCACCCCGCCAAGCTAACTACCTTATTTCACAACCGTTACATCATTCTCAGCAAATTATTAAAAAAGACCAGACACAATTTACCATTTCAGTGGAGGTGGTCATTAACTACGAATTGACCGAGCGGATTAAAGGCTACGGTGCGGAAGTAAAAGTGCTAAAACCAGAAAGCCTGGCAAATGAAATAAAAAGAAGCGCTCAAGAGGTACTCAACTTGTATAAATCATGATAATTTATTTTCATTAGCAAGCAAAACCCTTATTTTTAGTCTTTCAATATTAAACAAGTTAGCATGTCAGCACACTTCAAAAAAAACCTCATACAAACAATCATTGCTATTGGTATTTTTCTTATTCTGGCGCTCATTTTTACTTATCCGAGCCTGCAGGGCAAAGTGCTGAATCAGCATGATACGCTATCCTGGAAAGCTATGAGCTGGGAAGCCAGAGAGTATTATGAGGCAACAGGCGAAACCCAATTGTGGACCAACTCAATGTTTGGCGGGATGACTACCTACACTACATATATGACTGGTATTCCTCAAGCGATGTATTCCATTCAGGAAACAATTCAGCAAATACTACCCAGCCCGGCATATTTTTTATTTTTTGCGATGCTTGGCTTTTTTATTTTGCTGTCATCGCTCAACACCAATTGTTGGGTAGCTGTTATTGGTGCTATAACATATGCCTTTGCCGCCTATAACCTACAAATTATGGCTGCTGGCCATAATACCAAAATGCTGAGCGTGGCTTTTATGCCTATTGCAGTGGCAGGAATGATATCCTTATATCGTGGTAAGTATATCACAGGTTCCATGATGGCATTGGCAGGATTGGCACTTACTATACAGCAAGGAATGTATCAGGTAGTCTATTATTTGGGTATAATTCTTATCCTTTTGGGGGTTGCCTATTTTGTGAAGGCAGTACAAAGAAAAAAATGGAAACGGTTTTTTATGGCTACTGCTATTATGTTAGCATGCGGCTTATTATCCATCAGTATGAATTACTTATATGTTAAGTTGACCAAAGAATATGGTGATTTGACTATGCGGGGTGGAAAGAGTGAACTAACAATCAATAAAAGTGCAGAGGATAAAAATAAAAAAGGCGGTTTGGATAAAGGATATGCATTCCGATGGAGCCAGGGTATAGGAGAAACATTTACCTTATTTGTACCCAATTTGTATGGTGGTGGTCCGGTATATGAGGACGGTCAAATGGTTAGCTATGAATATTGGGGTGATCAGCCAATGACATCGGGTCCATTTTACTTTGGTGTTATCACCATGCTGTTACTTATACTTTCCTTGTTTTTTATTCGAAACAATATTAAGTGGTGGCTGTTTGGCATTGGAATGTTGGGCATTATAATGTCTTGGGGACGGAACTTTTCCGCTTTTAATGAATTCTTATTTGATACGTTACCCCTCTATAACAGCTTTCGTACGCCAACGATGGCTATGGTGATTACGGGTTTGTCTTTTGGCACGCTTGCATTTTGGGCATTGTCAGAATTTTTAAAAGGAACATATACCGAAAAGGAACGTTGGGATGCGCTGAAAAAAGCTGTAATCATTACCGGAGTAATCACCTTATTTTCAGGGCTGGGTTCTGGCATGCTCACTGACTATAAAGTCACCAAGGATGGCGTACGATACAAAGAGTTTGCACCTCGGGTATTGGCGCAGAAACCAACTGCCTCACCCGCCGAGATTGAACAAATTTTTGATGCCAATATTAATCGTCCCGAAGCTTTAGAAATGCGCAGCGATATGGCTACAAAGGATGGCATGCGCAGTCTGTTCTTTTTGTTGGCAGCAGCAGTGTTGCTCTGGTTTTTTACAAAAAGCAAGCTAAAAAAAGAGCACACCATTGCTGCGCTGGGCTTACTTTTTTTATTGGATGTTGTTACGCTTGGTTGGCGATATTTGAAAGATGATGAAAATTTTTATGTCGAGCAGGATGTGTATGATGCACAGTTTGCACCTCGACCTGTGGATTTGCAGGTGAAGGCCGACCCTGATCCTTATTACCGTGTTTTTGATTTATCCACCGATCTATTTAATGATGCTATGCCAGCGGTACATCACAAATTAGTGGGTGGATATAGCCCTGTTAAATTGGAGTCATTTCAAGATTTGATTGATATTCATTTGCGGCAGGGAGGAGCTTCTAATCCGGCAGTGCTCGACATGTTAAATACAAAATACTTGATTGGACAGTCTCAAAATAATCAGTTAGTGGCAGAAAGAAGACCGACAGCCGCTGGGAACGCCTGGTTTGTGCAAGAAATCAAACAAGTACAGAACGCTGATGAAGAAATGTTGGCATTAAGTGCCGCCAATCCGATGGATAGCTCGGCAGGTACCACTTCATTTGAGCCTAAGAAAACAGCTGTAATTCAAGCCAAGGAACTTGCAGGGAAAAATATACCATTGACATTTACCAAAGATTCCGCTGCACAGATTACACTCAAAAAATACAGCTTGAATTATCTAGACTTTGAGTCGTCCAATCAGGCTGATGGTTTTGCCGTGTTCAGTGATATTTACTATCCCTTGGGTTGGAAAGCATATGTAAATGGCAAAGAATCCCCAATTATAAAAACGAATTATTTGCTACGGGGCCTTTACTTGCCTAAAGGGAATAACCAAATAAGATTTGAATTTAAACCTGATACTTATGTAAAGTATAAATGGGTTCCTACGGTAAGTTCTTATTTAATTTTGTTTTTATTGGTAGGCTTAGGCTTTATAGCCATAAAAAATCAAATGCAGTTACCTGAGGAAAGCAAGCTGGAAAAGGAATAAATATTCAATGTAGGAGGCCTCAATTGATTGAGGCCTTCTTTTTAATTATCTCTTTTTTCAAACGTTTCTTTTTCTTTGTCGTCCAGCCGTTTCTTAATTAAATAGATTAGTACACCTATCACGCCAAGAAAAATGATTACCTGAGCGGCAATGATGGCAATTGTAATACTGTTCATTATGAAATTTTTACGGCTGTTCCATAGGCTAATATTTCTGAGCAACCCTGCATGACCATAGAGGTCGTCAGTCGTACATTGATAATGGCATCGGCGCCATGCGCTTTGGCATCAGCGATCATTCTTTCCATGGCTTGCTCACGACTGTGTGCCTGAAGTTTTGTATACTCACTGATTTCACCTCCTACAATGTTTTTTAATCCGGCAAAAATATCGCGGCCAATATTTCTTGCTCGCACTGTACTGCCACGGGCAATACCAAGAATTTCAGTAATGGTTTTGTTGGGAATAGTGTCGGTGGTGGTTATAATCATTGTTCATTGTTTTCAGTAAAAGTAAGGCAGCCCTTCAAAATGGTCAGGGGAGATGGTATTAATGGTTCAGGACTAAAGATGAGTGGCAAATCATTATCGAATCATGAATGAGACCACTTTTTCTAAATCACTAAGGCGAATCTCTTCTCGTTTATTCTCAAAGTTTATTCTATAGACTTTATCAATACTGATAAATATCTTGGTGCCGGGTGGATCTTGACCCAATCGACTACCTAGCGGAATGGAAATGCCTTTTGAAGCATCTTGTCCATCGCCTGAAAACGTTCCTATTTTGGAGGGTGCTCCCAAGCTTCGTTGCGCAAGTAAATCTACTTTTGTTATTTCGTAACGAGCATCCCGTGGCAATGCAGCCATAAAATCTGCATCGGGTCTTAATTTCACCAAAATATTACTTCTTTTGGAAACAGGTGAAAGTCCGTTATATTCCATTCCGTTCACAAGGACACTCACAGTTGGTTTCGGGCTGATGATAACTTTATACTTTCTTGTGGTTTCTACGTTTTTTCCATTTACAGAATAGTTCATCTTCAAATCACAAGTTTTTGCTGTGGGTACTATTGAATATTTTCTTTTGTCAGCCCGGTTAGGCAATACAGCAGCACTCGAAGCCGTGACATTTATGTTTTGTGTATTCTCGGGAAAGTTTATATTGATAACATTGCCACAATTGAAATAAAGGTTATTTATAGCCGCACTGGTGATTGCCAAGTCATCGCCGTAAATGCAGTCGCTTATTGTTACTGTGTCATGTTTAATGGTAGTTTGGGAATTTGATTGATTTGGATGTGTATGATTGAGGGGCGCACAAGCTTGAAATGCTTAGGCAATGAAAAGGAGGAAACCTAAAATGTAAGTCTTCAAAAATAAATTATTGTTCATGATAGTTGTTTGATGCAGTACGAAGGTAATGATTGAACATTCTAATTCAAAAGGCAAGAGATAAAAGGATATATTCGAAGACGTATCAATATATCAAGTATATACCTTTCTCCCAACCCAACTCATGCGACTTTTTAAAATCTTCATCAGCCAAGTTTTTATTCCCTACAAATTCATTTAAAATAGTGCCTCTTACAAAATAGGCATAGCCATCATTAGGAAATTTTGTAATACATCTATTACAATAGTCTAGGCTTTGTTTTACATCCTTTTGAATGAGTAATATTCGAATAGGATTATGCCATACCCTCACGTTATTAGGTTCCAGAACTACGGCCCGATTGAAATCGTTAAAGGCTTTATCATATTGCCCCATCAATTGATAAACCCAACCGCGATTATTATAAAATGATGCTTTAGTACTATCAATGTTGATAGCTTTTGACAACAATACAAGTGCCAATGAGTCATTTTGTTGATCATTTATTGGCCCGCTTGCCAGAATGACTATTGCCTTTAGATTTAGAAAATCTTTCTGCTCCGGGTATTTGTTTATCGTTTTATTGAGAACCCGAATAGCTTTATCATATTGTTGTTCTGCTTTTAAATTAACAATCTGCTGATAGGTCCGCAATAGCCTAGGATTGGTAATGGTTGATTGCGCATGTAGCACCGTCACGAAAATTGAAAGTAGGCCAACTAATAAACTTCGCATTGTGACAAAATTAAAATAAGTGAGGTGCTATTTAATTATAGAGTTATCAGAATTTTTACATCTTAGCGATTTTCACAAATCAGTGCTGATATTCGGTGTCATGCTACTCTTTTAATAGTCTTGTACTGCCGTATTGATTATTCAACATGTTTTTATAGGCAAGTATGTATATACCTGCCGGTAAAAAGTTCAGGTTGATGCGCTGTACTTGCTCATTAAAAATGGATGTATATACAATCTTACCATACAGGTCGAGAATAATCAACCGATAGGGACCTTCGGCTTTTTTTCAATTGTCAGCTTGTCTGATATAGGGTTTGGATAGCAGATTAGTTGACCTTGTGCTGCGGAATGTTGTGGTAAAGCAAGTGGCGCTTCGTTAATGAATAGATTGTCCAAATAACGCACCACTCCTAACGGGTTTGCGCGCATATTAAACTTAACCGGTGTAGAATTTTTTAATGCTGCACTCCAACCATGCTTGTACCTAAAAAACATTGGTTCATCTGCCATGAAATACCCACGTTTACCAAAATTTTGTAAGGTATAGCTGTATTGCACTGTATCTCCGGCAAAATTTTTGTCAAGCGTTATCGAAAGCTTATACCAATGTTGATGTTTGAAAATACTATCTGGCATGAAGTTAGAAAGATTCACAGCCGTATTCATTACATATCTAAACTGGGTAAATGGCAAGGGGTTGGTATTAATGTAATGATGGTGAAATGATAAAGCAGTACTGTAGAGGCTATCCGTGAAGTGACCGTTTGAATCTTTGATGAGTATTTTGAGGGAGAGATCATCCTCAGTTTTATATGTTGAAGTATCCTGAATAAATTTAAAAAAGACACTTATGTTGATTTTGCCAAGCGATGTCCATGTTATGGGAGAATTTAGCGTGGCCTCTGCCTTGTCTGCTGCATGAACAACTTCTATACAACCACCTGTAATACCACTATCGACAATTTGTACAAAATTATTTCGTACCGAAAAGTTGTTTACCAACTCATTATTTGCAGGAGAAGTATAGTGATCAAAATAAAAAGATTGACCAGCAGATGATATGGTTACCAATATGAATACACCAATAATAATAAGATGCTGTTTGCCAATCATTTTTTTTACAGACGTTTGTGGTAATGCTTTGGTTGGACAAACTTGAGTCTTTTGGCGTCTGACATCTAAATGGTATAAAAAAAGTGCAGGCATAACACGCTGCACTTTTAGCTAATTCAATGCATAAAGTAATTTATTTGCTTAAATACATGCTCCTGTCTTTGTATAATTTTCTAAAGTATGGGTCAGTCAAATCTTTAATAAATCG
Source organism: uncultured Chitinophagaceae bacterium (assembly GCA_964409905.1). GTDB lineage: Bacteria > Bacteroidota > Bacteroidia > Chitinophagales > Chitinophagaceae > JAGNRR01. Next base: position 100,234 of record CAYPET010000002.1, read on the forward strand.
GATGGCTTCTCCCGTGCTTTTCATTTCTGGGCCAAGTTCTTTATTTACATTCGGAAATTTATTGAAGGAAAATACGGGTTCTTTTATAGCATAACCTTCAAGATTTTTTTCGAAGGTAAAATCTTTCAGTTTGGATGCGCCCAACATTACTTTGGTTGCTACATTTAGGTACGGAATGCCATAGGCTTTTGCAATAAAAGGTGTGGTGCGGGATGCGCGTGGGTTAGCCTCTATAACATAGACTTTACCATCCTTAATGGCAAACTGTATATTGATAAGCCCTTTTATATTTAGTGCTTTGGCAATCTTAGCCGCATAGTGCTCCATCGTTGTTACCACCAAAGGGGTAAGATTAAAGGCAGGCAATACGGCATTACTATCGCCAGAGTGGATGCCGGCGGGTTCTATATGTTCCATTACACCCATTATATGAATTTCATCACCATCATAAATGGCATCTGCTTCTGCCTCTTGGCAACGATCTAGAAAATGATCAATTAATATAACATTATCCGGAATGTGCTTGAGTAGGCTTACTACAGCTTTTTCCAATTCATCATCATTTATTACAATGCGCATGCGCTGGCCACCTAATACATAGGAAGGTCGCACCAGTACAGGGTAACCCACCTTGTTGGCTACTTTAATAGCCTGATCCACATCGAGGGCTGTGCCATACTCAGGATAAGGAATTTCCAATTCTTTCAATAAGTCAGAAAAACGACCACGATCTTCTGCCAAGTCTAAATTATCAAAGCTAGTTCCGATAATCTTGATGCCACGCTCGGTAAGTCGTTTGGCAAGCTTCAGTGCAGTTTGACCGCCTAATTGTACTATAACACCTTCGGGCTGCTCATGTTCAATAATCTCCCAAAGATGTTCCCAGAATACCGGTTCGAAATATAATTTATCGGCCATGTCAAAATCTGTACTCACTGTTTCGGGATTACAGTTAATCATAATGGCTTCATAACCACATTCTTTGATGGCATGCAAACCATGCACACAGCAATAATCAAATTCAATACCTTGACCAATTCGGTTCGGCCCCGATCCTAAAACAATTATTTTCTTTTTAGCTGTAACATCACTTTCATTGTTTGTTTCAAAATGATCTCCAATGGCTTTTTTCTCGAAGGTGGAGTAGAAATAGGGTGTCGTGGATTTAAATTCAGCAGCGCACGTATCTACCATTTTAAACACGCGCTGTATACCCAATGCTTTACGGCGAGCATAAAATTCGTCCTCTTTATTGGGTTGATTCATAATGCGCACTATTTGCTCATCACCAAATCCATTCTCTTTTGCGGTCCAAATAAGGTCTTCAGGTATGGTATCAACTTTGTACTCTGCAATTTGCTTTTCTATATCACAAATTATTTTTATTTGATTCAAAAACCACATATCAATACCATGGCTGGCTTTTGATATAGACTTCAAACTAATACCCGCCATGATGGCATCTTTGATTCTAAAGATTCGATCCCATTTTGGTTTTTGTAAATACTCGAGCAATTCCTCGCTTTTCATAAGGCTTTTACCATAGTATCCCAGGCCAATAGCATTATTTTCAAGGCTCTGACAAGCTTTTTGGATAGCTTCATTAAAAGAGCGACCAATTGCCATGACTTCGCCCACAGCTTTCATTTGCAGGCCTAGCGTATCATTGGCACCCTTAAACTTATCAAAGTTCCAGCGCGGTATTTTCACGATAACATAATCAAGTGTCGGCTCAAAAAAGGCTGAAGTGGTTTTGGTAATTTGATTTTTTAGTTCATCCAAACGATAGCCTAAGGCAAGCTTTGCAGCCACTTTGGCTATTGGGTACCCGGTGGCTTTACTGGCCAAGGCCGAAGATCGACTTACCCGTGGGTTGATTTCGATAACAATGATTTCTTCTGTTTCGGGATTTACCGAAAATTGAATATTACAACCTCCAGCAAAATTGCCAAGTTTGCGCATCATGTTGATGGCGATGTTGCGCATTTCTTGAAAACAAGTATCAGAAAGGGTCATGGCCGGAGCAACGGTAATGCTATCGCCGGTGTGCACACCCATAGGGTCAAGATTTTCTACCGTACAAATGATACACACGTTATCAGCGCTATCGCGCAGTAGCTCCAGCTCAAATTCTTTCCACCCCAATACGGCTTGTTCCACCAACACTTCATGGATTGGGGAGGCGTTCAGGCCATTTTTCAGGGCGTCATCTAGTTTTTCTTTGCTATGTACAAAGCCTCCACCGGTACCGCCCAGTGTATAGCTGGGCCGAATGACCAATGGGAAGCCAATTTCTTGTGCAAATTCTTTTCCTTCAAGAAAAGAGTTGGCCGTTTTTGCCGTAGCGACATTGAAGCCCATTTCTATCATCCATTGTCTGAATTTTTCACGGTCCTCAGCTTTGTCAATGGCATCAATGTCTACACCAATCAGGCGGATATTATGTTTTTCCCAAATGCCTAATTCATTCACTTCTTTGGCGAGGTTGAGCGCTGTTTGCCCACCCATAGTAGCCAAAACAGCGTCAATATCATTGTTCTCTTCCAGTATCTGTTTGATACTTTCTACCTCCAGTGGCAGCAAATAAACTTTGTCAGCCATCATGGGGTCGGTCATAATAGTTGCCGGGTTTGAATTTATCAGGGTTACTTTAATCCCTTCTTCACGCAGAGAGCGCGAAGCTTGACTACCGGAATAGTCAAATTCACAGGCTTGACCGATAATAATTGGGCCTGAACCAATAATGAGTACGTGCTTGATGGAGTTGTCTTTAGGCATTTTTTTTTTACCACGCCAAGGCGTGGGGTTAAAAATGGGTACCGTTTTGCGGAAACGATTGCAAATGTAAGGGGAGCGGGCCTGACGAGCAAGGAATTTGCCGGAAGTAATCCACAACCGGCAAAAAGTTGTTACGTATTGCTATGTGCCTACAATCTAATCCCTATAGCAAACGGCCGACGGTCAACACCTGGATTTTGACCTCCGGGAATTTCATACATGGATTGTAAGGCGAAGGTTCCATACAATTTGATAATACCTGTAACTCCTAATTCGGCAGTTGCTTGTAACATCCAGTCGTTGATACCGTAGCGACCACTCTCTTTGTCACCGTAGAACTTTGTCCAGGATTTTAATTTATACGAGCCAATGACACCAAATCCCACAAAATACTGATGATCTTTATGTTCCTTGGAGTTGAAACGCAAGATGAGCGGCACACTTACGTAGCTTACGCCTAGCTTATTTTTCTCTTTTCCTATCAGTTGTGTTGGGTCATTAATTTCTTCGAAGCCGCTAACATACGAGGCCGCAGGAAACAGCGGGATGCCATCCAGTGGGACCTTGTCTGTATGACGAATACGACTATCAAACTGATAATTGAAGAATTGAAAGCCCAGGCCGGTCTCTAATTGTACATGTTGTTGTACGATATCTTGTCTGAGCCAGAGCGGCCATATATTCACATTTACCGAGTTTACGTTCAGCAGGTCTAAATCATTGCTGTTAAGAGGTCGTAACATGCTATCCTGCAAAACATTCCTTATTGTCAAGTTGTTGTAGTTGGTTTTATCAAGAATATTGTTAAAACCAAAATCAAATTGCATACCTACGTGCAGCTTTTTATTCTCTTTCTTTGGTTTTTCGTTATCAGTATAGCGGATGCCTCTTGTGCTAATTTCTATACTATGCCTGCCTTCTGTTGATTTCTTTATAGTGTCACCATTATCGGTAACGATAATTTTTACTCCGTCAATATTTATTTCTGTAGTGTCCTTTTTTTGAGAATAAACCTTTGATACGGATACTATCAGTATTGCGGTAAGGAATGCAATTGAGTAAAATACTTGTTTCATTTTGTGTTGTTTAATTGTTTATGGTAAAAAGTTTTTGTTTGCCAATACTCACTGTTATCTGAGCATTTTTTAATTCTTTAATTGTCTCTATGTTGTTTTCTATTTTGTTAGCTACCTCATTTATCCTACTGTACAACTCCGGAGTAGTTTCTTTACTGATTACAATTAGGGCTTTTTCTTTTTCTGTCTGCTGACTCTCAGACACATTTTGTGCAGGACTAACGGCAACATCGCCTTGCGTGTTTTTGATAATTGCAACAGTTTCATGTATTTCTTGCTTTTGTGATCGCTCATCAATTGTTTCTTTTTCTATCAAGACTATTTTATCTATTGAAGTGTTTTGATTTTTTTCTGACTGTTCAGGAACTTCAACTAAGTGATCTCCGTTTTGGGTTTTGCCTGCCATCACTTCAGTAGCATTTTTTGGGGAGGTAATAGCTTTTATCGGTGCTTGCTTAGGCTGCCATTGTTTTTTAGTTGTGGCGGGCAGATTTGTTTTAGGGGTAGCCACAATTGCCATATTGGGCATTTTAGAGGGTGCTTTTTTTACCTTTATGGAGGTATTTACAGTTTGAGCAACATTGTTTTTAGGCCTGATGGTGTAGTCTTCTTTCAGCAATGGCAGTAAACTTAGCAGGATAAGGATAGCCGCTGCAATGGGCCAGATTTTTTTTATTGATAGTGAAGCAGTTTCTTTTTTGTAAAGTGCATTTTTGTTTTCAAACACTACATCTTCTTCGGCAATAAATTTCGTACTGTTATAGGCAACCAGTTCTTCTTTGAGCGCAGGATGTTTTTCCAGGAATTGATTGAAAATTTTAAGTTCCTGATTAGTTAACTCGCCATCGATATAGGCCGCCATCCAGGCTTCATAGTTTAATAAGTCTATTTTCATTTTGCGGCATTTTGTTGAGGTGATAAGATGAGGGCCTTCAGTTTTTTACGCGCCCGAAATATGTTTATTTTAACCTGCCCCTCGTTGACCTCCAATATGTTGGCAATTTCGGCATAGCTATACCCCTCATAATCCTTGAGCAGTATCATTGAGCGTTGCATGGAAGGCAGGGTTTGAAGGACGCGATGCATAATCTCGCGTTGGTCGTTTAAATCAGGTGAAATGCTCAGGTCATTTTCGTGGTGATTGTCCACATACAAAAGGCGTCCTTGTTTTCGGTATACATCAATAATTTGGTGGTAGGCTACCTGAAAGAGGTAAGCCTTCGCTTTTTCAAACAGCACTGCGGCTTTGTTTTTCCAAAGTACTTCAAAGCTGTTCTGAACTATATCTCTGGCAGTTTCCACGTCTTTATTTAAATTTTTTACAACGAAACGGAAAAGCCGGTCAGCAATACTATCTATAGTCTGATTATAGCTTTTTGCATTCATTAGTTATTAGGTATATCGTGGAAGTATTCAGAAAGTTACACTGCAACAGAAAAAAATTTTATATTACTCCACAGTTGTTTTTTATTTTCGGCTTTTATTCTTGATATGAAACGACTGTTAATGGTGCGCCATGCGAAGTCTGATTGGGCAGATCCGAGCTTAAAAGATTTTGATCGACCTTTGAATGACCGTGGCAAAGAGAATGCCCCTGATATGGGAAACCGACTGCGGCATCGGCATTATTATGTAGATGCGATAATTTCGAGTTCGTCTAAGCGTACCCGTGGCACAGCCAATCGGATTGCAAAGGCCATTGGGTTTTCAAAAAAGAAAATTCAATGGGAGGATGACTTGTATCATGCCAATGCCAGTAGAATCAGGGAATTTATATATTCAATTGATGATAACATTGATAGCGTGATGATTGTTTGTCATAATACCGGTATTACTGACTTTGTAAATTCATTATGTGGTTATGTGACAGATAATTTGCCAACTTGCGGCATGGTGGCTTTTCAGGTGGATTGTGAAAAATGGCAACAGTTTGATGAAGCTGACAAAAAGCTATTGTTCTACGACTATCCCCGTTCTAGAGCGTAGGTATATTTTTTAAAAATATAGCGGGCATGCTCGCAGGCAAATAAGTAACCCGCTTTTCCGTCCAGAAAACCAAGGAGCATGATGTAGTTTTTCGCAAAGCTGAAAACCGGTGACAAATATTTTTTTAAACGAAGCTTGGTAATATTATGGCCGGCCAATTGCTGTCTACCTAGGCGGGCATACTTATCAAGCCGTTGTTTCATATCGGCGTGATCAGTGTAGGAGTAGTGTAAAATGTGCCCCTTTAAACTACCAATTTTCAGATCCAGATTGGGGTCAATATTGACCAGGGTTTCGTGCACATCGTTCAGGTTCCATTTCATATAGTTTCGGTTATACAGTCGCAACCGTTTTTCGTTGCGCAATGCGCCAAAACGTAGTTTTTTACCTTGGAAAATAAAGACACGTGCCAACCAAAATCCAACCATCGGTGTTGATTCGTATTTCAACTGTTGTATAGTCAATGCAAGTTCATTATCAAGCGCTTCATCAGCATCCAAGCTCAGTATCCAATCGTTGGAGGCGGCCATAGCCGCATTATTTTTAGTAGCCCCATAACCTTGCCAATCGCCATCAATCACTTTTGCACCCAAAATGCGAGCGAGCCGGGGTGTAGCATCGGTGCTGGCGCTGTCCCAAACAATAATTTCAGCTTTCAGTGCCAAACAGCTGCGGATGCATCGCTCAATATTGTGCGCCTCATTCTTACTGATAATGACGACCGATAGATTCACCTCGGTAAAAGTAAAATTAATTTGAAGCTAAATAGTACTTTTAAGTCTCGACTTGCAAATCTTAATTTTCCAAAAAATGAAAAATAGCTTATTCCTCTGTTTATTATTTCTGTTATCAGCTTTTACACTTGCTGCACAAAAAGTTTGTACCCCTGAGTTTCTTTGGGAGGTAGGACGAGTAAATGGTCATTCCATCAGTGAGGATGGTAATACTGTGTACTTTAGCGTGAGCAAATACAACCTGAGTACCGAAACTGCTGAGCGCAAGAATTATGCAGTATCCATTAACGGTGGAAAAGCCCGTGAAATAGAACAACTTCCTCAGCCGGTTAGCTTAAATATTATAGGGAATGCCATAGACTCTAAATTATCGCCCGACGGTAAAAAGGCAATTATTGTGCGCAGTGTAAAAATTGAGAAAGTATTCGGCACTGATTATTACCCCGAATTAAAGAATGCGAACGTGTATATCTATGATGACCTAAACTACAGGCATTGGGACACATGGGAAGATGGTAAATATGACCATTTGTTTGTAGCAGATGTTGTAGCAGGTACGGCCGTGGTCGAAAAAGATTTGATGCCAGACATGCCTTATGATTGTCCAACAAAACCTTTTGGCGGCAGTGAAGACTTTTTGTTTACACCGGATAGCAAGCAAATATTGTACGTTACAAAAAAGAAAAAGGGGGTGGACTATGCCGAAAGTACCAATACAGATATTTACCTCTACGATATAGCCACCGGAGAAACAGAAAATTTGACCTGGGAAAATTCAGGTTATGATATGAATCCTTCGTTTAGCAACAATGGCAAATTCTTGGCCTACACGCAAATGAAACGCGACGGCTACGAGTCGGATAAAAACGATTTGATGGTCATCGATTGGCAAACGAAAAAGGCAAAAAATCTCACTAAAAATTGGGATGAGAGTGTCTCCTCATTCTATTGGGGTAATGATAACGAAACCATCTACTTTATTGCGGCATTGCATGGTAGTATGCACTTGTTTCAGGTGAATGTCAACGAACCGAATAATGTACGGCAATTGAGTCAAGGCGAGTTTGACATCCGAGGTATTGTTGGTCAAAGTGGTAATTTTTTAGTGATACATCGTGGTGACATGAATCATGCCACCGAATTATATAAAATCAATATTTTAAGTGGTGATATGACGCAGTTGAGTAGAGTGAATGCTGCTATGTACAATGATATTGCTCTGCCCAAGGTGGAAGCCCGCTGGACAAAAATGGAACAAGGACAAGATTTATTTTCTTGGGTCATTTATCCACCCAATTTCGACCCGAACAAGAAGTATCCTACCTTGCTATATTGTCAGGGAGGTCCGCAAGGCGCGCTTTCACAGTTTTACTCCTATCGGTGGAATTTTCAACTTATGGCGAGTCAGGGGTATATTGTAATTGCGCCAAATCGTACCGGTATGCCTGGTTGGGGTACTGCTTTTAATGAACAAATTAGTGGCGATTGGGGTGGATTGGCGATGGAATATTATTTAGCAGCCATTGATGATATTGCCACAGAACCCTACGTAGACAGTAAGCGCTTGGGTGCAGTAGGCGCAAGCTATGGCGGGTATTCGGTGTTTATGTTGGCCGGTATCCATGAGGGGCGATTCCAAACGTTTATTTCGCATTGCGGATTATTTGACTTACCCAGTTGGTATGGCACCACAGAAGAATTATTTTTTGCCAACTTTGATATAGGCGGGCCCTATTGGGATGATAAAAATAAAGTGGCCAGAAACAGTTACGAGAATTTTAGTCCGTCCAGCTATGTAAAAAACTGGGATACGCCAATATTAATCTTTCAAGGAGGGCGAGATTATAGGGTGCCCATAGGGCAAGGTTTACAGGCTTATCAGGCTGCCCAAGTCAAACGTATCAAAAGCAGATTGGTATTGCTGCCCGAGGAAAACCACTGGGTACTGGCTCCACACAATGCCATGGTGTGGCAAAAGGAGTTTTTTAGATGGTTGAAAGAAACGCTTTAGTTATGTAATCAGTTTTGTTATTACAGATTTTGCCATGCATTGTCCTGCTATTAGTAAATGCAGCAGGTATCCATATCTAATACAGCTCGATGTCGATTTTTTACAAAAGAATGTGCACTTGAGCCTGCTCAAATTTTAGGACAATTAGATGGAAAGGCGCAAAATAGAAAAATGTACCTTTGATGCCCATGAAGAAAAACCTGATTTATCTGCTCGTATTGCTTGTATTGGCTACTGTTGGCTACTTTTTGCTGAACAGCAAAAACGATCGCCTGTTCCCGATTGAGGACGCTAATTTTCAGGTAGAAAATGTGCAGGAGGTGACCAAAATATTTCTGAGTGATAAAAGCAGGGATAATATTAAACTTACCAAAGGTGCTGATGGGGTATGGATGGTGAATGATAGTTTTCGTGCAAGGCAAGACTGGGTAGCGTTTTTGTTAGACGGTTTAGAAAAACAAAACCCGGCTCAGATGGTGCCAAAAAGTATGCACAATAGTGCCATCAAACTATTGGCAGGCGGCAGTATAAAATGCGAAGTGTACAAGGGTGACAAAAAAACAAATGCTTTCTATGTGGCAAGACAGCCTGATAAAAATAATACTGCAATTATGCTTAACATTCGTGAAGATGGCAGCAATGCACCCCGACCTTTCATTGTAAAATATGGCTTGACTGACAATTTCTTGGGCGTGCGCTATCAAACGGATTTAGAAAACTGGCGCGATAAGCAGATATTATATTTCCCCAAAAGCGAAATAGTGAAAATATCGGTAAGCTATCCCAAAAAAACAGCTGAAAACTTCACCTTATTGACCAAGCCGAGCTACAAAGTGCTACCCGAAAAAACCGGGCTAAATGCAGATCGTGCAAAGGCATATCACGGCTTTTACGACAAATTGTTTTGTATGGGGTTTGAAAACGACTATATATTGAAAGATACTTTTGTGCGTACTTTCAAGCCGTTTGCAATGGTGGAGGTGACCTCTGCTGAAAACAAAAAGCAAGATTTGAAAATATTTTATCGACAAGTGCACAAGGGCACCCACCAAATACTGACAGTAGATGGTCAGGAGTATGATGGCGATACCTTTTTTGGTTGGCTAAACAAACGGGATTTTGTGCTGCTCAGTAGCCAAACCGTGCAAAAAATGTTGCGAGAATATCATGAATTTTATGAATCGCCCTCCAAACTTACCACATCAGAAGATTAGGAGGAGATTGTACCTTTGCTTTTTATAAAGCATATGAGTATACTTCAGTTAAGCTATGCCTTGTTTATTGCTGTGCTTATTATAAGCATTGTGCTGGATTTAGGTGTATTCGGTAAAAGCAAAATAGTGAGTGATAAAGCCCGCATGCGTAGCGCAATGATACAATACTCGCTATGGGTATTAATAGCAATGGGGTATTTTATCTTTCTCTATATCAATTATGATAAAGAAGCATCTCTCAATTATTTGATTTCCTATTTCACTGAGGTGTCACTATCTGTTGATAATCTTTTTGTTTTCATATTGGTGTTTAATACCATGCGGATACGTGAACAAAGCATTGGAAAAGCATTAACTATTGGCATTATGCTTGCCATTGTTTTTCGAATTTTGTTAATCTTTATTGGCATTGGACTTGTTGAGCGTTTTGAGTGGGTCTTGGCGATTTTCGGCATTTTTTTATTATACACCGGGGTCAAAATATTTTTTATCAAAGAGACGAATGAAGAAACCGAACAATTAGGTAAACTCGAACATTTTTTTAGCCGCTACCTGCGGTTTACCAGTGTAGAGGCTGGTGGTCAATATACCGTTGTGCAAAATGGTAAGCGATATTTTACCAAGCTAAGCTTGGCTGTTTTGCTTATTGGTGTTTCGGATATAATGTTTGCCATCGATTCCATACCCGCCGTGTTGGCCATTACCACAGATAAGCTAATTGTATACTCAAGTAATATTTTTGCCATATTGGGTTTGAGGCCACTTTACTTTATTTTGCAAAAAGCACGCGATAAATTTGATTACGTTCAGGAAGGGGTGTCTATTGTACTTATTTTTATAGGCCTCAAAATTCTGTTACATTTCATATTTCATTTTGATATACCTACCTGGATTTCGTTCGCAACCATCATTGGCATACTAGGCAGTTCGGTGATATACTCATTCTATTTTGATAAGTCAACCAAAAAAAACAATGAAGCTTAGTCTAGATGAGCTGCTTTCTGTTACCCAAGGCAAACTGCTTAGTGCGTCTAAGGATTTGGTGGAGGCTGATCATTTTATTACCGATTCGCGTAAGATAAAAAAGGCAGCCCAAGGCTTATTTGTTCCACTTATTACAGCAGCTCGTGATGGGCATGATTATATGCAAGAAGCTAGTAAGATGGGGGTTAGGACTTTTTTATGTTCACACCCACCTAAGCAACTTGCTCTTTTTACGGATTGTAATTTAATACTTGTAAAAGATACCTTGGCTGCTATGCAACAATTAGCGGCCTATCACCGTGCTAAGTTTGATTTACCGATTATTGGTATTACTGGTAGCAATGGTAAAACAATTGTCAAAGAGTGGCTAGCGCAAATGTTGGCTAAAAAGTTGAAGGTGGTTAGCAATCCTAAATCATTTAATTCGCAAGTGGGTGTGCCGATTTCTGTATCACGTATTGATGCGCATCACGAGATTGGCATTTTTGAAGCCGGTATTTCGAAGCCCGGTGAAATGAAAAAGCTGCAGCAAATTATCCAACCCACTATTGGCTTATTTACAATGATTGGTGCTGCTCATGAGGCCAATTTTGAACATATTCAGCAGAAAATTCAGGAAAAACTACAATTGTTTAAACAAGTTGACACATTATACTGTAGTAGCTGGCATGAGGAAGTGCGGCATGAAATAGAAACACATTTATTAGTCATAAACCCCAGCGTGCGCCTACGAACTTGGGGCAATGCCACTACAGATGCGCTTCAAATCACTGGTATTGATAAAACAGATGATAAAACGGATATAACCGCAATCTATCAACAATCACTGGTTAACATTCGAATACCATTTACCGATGATGCGTATATTGAAAATGCAATTCATTGTTGGTTGATACTGTTAGATATGGACTTTGAACCCAAGCAATTGGCAGAATGGTTTGGCGGGTTAAGCGTTGTTGAAATGCGGCTTGAACTGATAAAGGGTATTCAAAATTGTACCATTATTAATGATACCTATAGTTCAGATTTAGCTTCAATTTCCATAGCCTTGGATTATTTATATCAACAAAAGCAACACCCAAAGTTTACCATCATTCTGTCGGATATAGAAGATCATAGCAATAGCAAAGATGTGTATGCTGAAGTGTTGCATCTGCTAGAGTCACATCCCATATATCGCTTACTTTTAATTGGCCATGAGATCAGCAAATGGGCTGCTGATTTTCAAACGAAATTGGACGGCAATGTTCTGTGCTTTCAGGGTACGGAAGATTTTCTGAAACGGCAAGACATGACTGTTTTTAACGATGAGGCCATATTGATAAAAGGCGCAAGGAAATTTGCGCTTGAACGCATTGTCCATCGTCTGGAAGAGCGCATTCATGGAACGGTACTTCAAATAAATTTATCTGCACTTATACAAAATGTCAATTTTTTTAGGCAACGCTTGAAAAAAGGTACAAAACTCATGGCCATGGTGAAAGCGTTTTCTTATGGCTCTGGAACTTATGAAGTAGCTAATGTGCTCGTACATCATGGTGTAGATTATTTTGCAGTGGCCTATGTAGATGAAGGGATTGCGTTACGCAAAAAAGGTATTACGACACCCATCCTTGTCCTGAATCCCAATGTGTCTCAGTTAGACGCATTGTTGCATTACCAGTTGGATGCTGAGGTGTATTCGTCGAATTTATTTCAAGCATTCAAAAATCAACTACTTCGGATGGGAGAAAAACTGCACATTCATCTTAAAGTGGAAACCGGAATGCATAGACTAGGATTGGCTAAAACTGATTTGCCACTGCTATTGGATGCATTACAAGAGATTGATTGTTTCGAGGTGAAAAGTGTTTTTTCTCATTTAGTGGGAAGTGATAATCCTGCACTTTTTGATTTTACTATGCAGCAAAAAACTTTATTCGAAGAAATGAGTCAATTAGTAGAAGAACGCCTTGGACATAAGGTTATCAAACATTTGTCTAATAGTGGTGGTGCAATACGCAACCCGGATTTACAATTTGACATGGTGCGTTTGGGCATTGGCTTGTATGGCATTGATAGTGATGCGAAGATACAAGAAGACCTAGAGCAAATTAGCACCTTAAAGAGCAGCATAGCCCAAATAAAAAATGTACCCCAAACTGAGACAGTAGGGTACAGTCGGGCTGGTGTGTTACAACGCGACACCCGTATTGCTACGGTAAACATCGGGTATGCTGATGGTTACTCTCGTGCTTTTAGCAATGGTAAAGGCAAAGTGCTGATACATGGCCAGTTAGCGCCAGTGGTGGGCAACGTCTGTATGGATATGATAATGGTTGATGTAACAGATATCTTGTTAGCCGCCGAAGGTGACGAGGTCATTATCTTCAGTCCTCAATTACCGGTGAGCACTTTAGCTGAATGGATTGGCACAATTCCTTACGAAATTATTGCGGGTATTTCACAACGGGTAAAACGTGTTTTTTATCACGAATAGCATTATTGTTTTGTAAGTTTAAAATGCCGGACATTACCGGACTGTAAATTTGTAAGTTGCAATATGTAATGGCCACTGCTCAATGACGCGATATCAATTGTTGCATCATTAGTATTTGATGTTTGCACGCGCTGCCATAACCTTTTACCTTCAAGATTATAAATGCTTAGTGCAAAAGCCTCCATCTTCTCTGGTAATGTAAGTGAAATTTTATCTACAGCGGGATTAGGGTATAAGGTTACAAAATCTACATGCTCATAGTTTGTCAGGCCTACCGGTATATCTTGATAGTAGAAAAAGAATTGTTCGCTCGGTACGAAGGTATTGGATACATAATTCTCCGATAAACGATAGATCAAGCTGTCTTGTTGATTATAAGATAATTGTTCGCGTTTAGTTTCTACCCAGCTATTAGCCCCGGCATTATCGTAATAAGTTATTTGATCATTAAGATTGTTACCATTGTAGGTTAGTACCCTTCTGGCATCATTTTCATAAAAATTTGTAGCAGGATTATATTGTTGCAAAATTTCTTCTATTAATTGCGCATTCCCATTATAGGTATTAGACCGCAAGGAAAGGTTATACCAAGCCTGAGCAGTTGAATCATATTTTTCTGATTCAATAGCCGTCAGTAGATTATTTGTGTAGTTATATTTTACTCGTTGATTAAACACCCAGTTTTGATTTGAGGCATCACGGTAAAACGTGGTTTCCTGCTCTAAACGAGCAGGGGTAGCCGAGCCATTTATCAGGCGTACATTTTGTGTGCTCAATATCCAGTTCCCATTGTCCCATACAGATTCGGTAATCTGTGAAACGAAGCCAAACGCATATAGAAATTGTTGGCGTAACACACCTTCCCAGGCATTGTTTATGTAATTATATGCTTCTTTCACTATGAGTTTATTCGAACTGTTGTAGGTATAATCTTGCCTACTGCCGGGCTGCCAACTACCGTTCCACACAAAATTTTCAAGTTTAGTTAGCAAGCCTGCAGCATTATATGTTTGCACAATCCGACCAGCGTTGGTCCAGCTGTTAGTACCTACACTCCAGGTTTGATAGAGCGTTTCTAGTACCTGTTGGTTTGCATTGTACGTACAGCTATATTGATTTCCATTTTGCCAGGTATTATTTATCCAATATTGATAAGTGCGAAGGGTTAAATTACCTTGTGCATCATAGGTTGAAGTATATCGAAAATTGTTTATCCAATTTGTGTTTTGAAATTCAGTAGCAAAACGGAATGTCTCATGGCCAAAGGCATTATACTGAAAAATAATAGAATCTTTGCCCTGCCAGGCATTTGCGATATACTCGTCAGCACGTTGCGCTATTTTTCTGTTGACAGTTGTTTGTCCAGACAGTTGTATGGTAACAAAAACGGTGAGTGCTACAAGCAATAATTTACGCATAGCGTAAAGTTATCCATAAAGTTCAAAATGGATTTGCTCTTTGGTGTAATTTAACGCCAGTAGCTCGCTGCGAGCTTGATCAATCATATCGCGCCAGCCACAAAACATGAATTTTACATTTAGCTGATTATCAGCAGCAGCTATTCTGTGATAAACCTTATGCACATAACCTTGGTATCCTTTATATTCTTCGCGCGAAAGGCATACATGGTACGAAAAGTTAGGCATCTCTTTGTCCAGCTCTTCTAATTCTGCTTTGTATAATATATCTTCCTGATACCGAGCGCCAAATACCAGATCAATGGCATGAAAAGCTATATCATTTTCTTTAATGTAGCGTATCATACTTCTGAACGGTGCTACACCGGTGCCGGTGCATACAAAAATGTAGTGTTTGTCTAAATCTTTGGGCAGATTAAAAACACCCAACGGGCCTCGGCAGGGCAATTGCGTACCTATATTACAGCGTGAGCGGTCAAAAAGATATTCCGATGCCCATCCATTGGCTACTTTACCAATAATCAGTTCTATGACATTGGTTTTGTTAGGCGGAGAGGCTATGGAGTATGATCGGAGACGCTTATTTCTTTTTTCATGAATGGGCAAGTCAAAGGTGATAAACTGGCCCGGGATAAATTCAAATGAAGAAACGTCCTCTATTTCCACTTGAAAAATAGCCGTTTTATCCGAAATGTCTCGGATATCAATAATGCGTGCTGTTTTCCAGTTTAACAATCTTATTCCTTTTTTACTTAAGTAATAAAGCTATGAAGAAATATTTACTTTTCCTTGAGCGATGTATAATAAACTCAAGGAACTTAGCTAAGTGTTGCCCATGCAGATGCATTTCTGAGTCCTGGGGTAGGAGGAAAACTAGGAATAAAATGGTGATATCATCAAATAAACTATAACTCCAGTAATGGCTACGTACAGCCAAATGGGGAATGTCCAACGGGCAAGTTTGGTATGTACTTTGTATTCTCCAATCAATGCTCTGTAGGCCGTATACAGCACAAAGGGCATGATGATGCCAGCCAATACAATGTGTGTAGATATAACAAAGCGATAAATGATACGCGACACGCCTGCATTTAATATTTCAATTTCGCTAACGATGCCGTTATGGTCACTATCGCCAAATAAGGTTGGTCCGGCAAAGAGATGATGCAAAATATAAAACACCAGAAACAATACAGAAATACCCATTGCTATCAGCATGGTCTGTTTATGTTGAGTATATTTTTTGTTTTTCACAAAATAAAGCGCTGCAATCAAAAAGATAGCCACAAAAGAGTTTACAAGAGCGCTTAATGCCGCAAAGACATGGGGGTTAAAAGGTAAGTTTACTTTTAATTCGACGCGCTCGAGCACGGTAACGGCCACAAACACAATTGCTGAAAATATCCAAATAAGCACATGGGCTTTTCTATCATTCTTCTTTAAGGTGGGTGTAAGCATAATAATTGTCGTTATAGTTTCACTTGGGTGATGTTTAATGCGCACTATCGTTTTTTCTCATGGATTTTATTTTTCTCCACCATCAAAATGGCAATGTCATCAATGCATCGAATAATGTCTAAAGAATCAAGGCCATTATAGTAGCCGCGGATGTTGCGATACTTGTCTATCAAAATAATGTCAGCAGGCACACCATTTTGATTGGGTGAAAAATCCTGCATAAAAAACTCTTTCTTGGCTATCCGCTCAATTTCCTCATTGGATCCACGGAGGAATGTCCAGGTATCATGATCAAGCGTATGTTCGTTGGCATAAGTTCGGATAGATTGCAAACTGTCTTTCTCTGGAAATATAGCGATGGAGAGTAGCTGAACAGCGCTGTCGTGTTTTTTCATTTTAAACCCTTTTTGGATGCGCCCCATATGGTAGCTAAGCTTATCACTTCGTGTGCTGCTATCGGATATGCTGAAAAAATTGATAACCAGCGTTTTTCTGTCAAAATCTTCTTTTAAGTCAACAGTTTTGTTCAGGTGGCTGAGCAACTGGGTACGCCCGATGGTATGGTAAATAGTATCAGCTAATTCTTTTCCATCGACATTTTTTGTTATAACCGTATCAATGCCAAAATGTTGGGGCACCGCAACATGGCCGGTATGGCCTGTACTGCGTAAAATAAAATAACAGATTAAGGGCACAAAAAGGGCAATGCCACCACCCAGTATTTTAGAACGAATGCTCCAATTATTCACGCGGCAAATGTAATCAGAACATGTAATACTTTGTGGAATACTGGCTGAATCATGATAGTTTGATGACACTAATAAAATGTAGAATTCCCAATGTGGTTGGTTACCTTTGCCAGCTCAATGAAAATTTTACTCAAGTACCTCAATCGCTATCGTGGGTTAGTGTTGATTTCATTTGTTTTGGCTGCCATCAATCAGGGCTTTTCGCTTTTAGATCCCGTTTTTTTTGGTAAAATGATTGATCAGGCCAAACTTATTTGGGATACCAATGGCAAATTGGATAATCAGGGCTTCTATCGTAAAATATCTATGTTGCGGTGGGATTACATGAAAATTATCGGGCAGTTCACCCTAATTCTTATCGGTGTGGCCATGGTGAGTCGCATTGCCAAGGCATTTCAAGATTATACAGTAAACTCAGTTGTACAGAAATTTGGAGCCGATGTGTATACTGATGGCTTAAAACATGCATTACAGCTACCTTTTAAAAAATTTGAGGATCAACGCAGCGGCGAGACCTTGGCAGTAATGGAAAAAGTGCGCATAGATTGTGAAAAATTTATTAGCTATTTCATCAATATTCTTTTTGCCACCTTAGTTACTGTATTGTTTGTGTTCACCTACGCCTTCATGTTTTTCCCGCGGATTATTATCGTTTATTTGGTTGGCGTTGTTGTGCTTAGTTTGCTGATGAGCTTTATTTCCAAACGAATCAAATACATTCAGAAGTTTATCGTTGGCGAAACAACGGCTCTTGCCGGTGCCACTACAGAAAGTTTGCGGAATATTGAATTAGTTAGGAGCCTTGGCCTTACAAATCAAGAAATAAAACGCTTAAACTCTACTACCCTAAAAATCCTTATTCTGGAACTGAAAAAAGTTAAGAGCATTCGCTCTTTATCATTTGTTCAAGGCACGTTTATCAATTTCATGCGCCAGGTCATCGTATTCATTCTCCTACTAGCTGTATTTGATGGAGAAATAAAACTTGGACAATTATTTACTTTTCAGTTTTTCAGTTTTTTCCTGTTTGCTCCCTTGCAGGAATTGGGTAATATCATTATTTCATATCGCGAGGCGCAAACCTCGCTCAATAATTTTGAAAACCTGATGAATACCCCCATCGAGGAAAAACCGGCTAATCCACAAACTATCGATACGGTAAAAAAATTGTCTTTTCAGGGTGTCAGTTTTCAGCATGCCAGCGCCAAAACAAAGGCGTTGGACGATATCTCTTTTGGTGTGGATTTGGGCGAGACCATTGCCTTTGTTGGCCCCTCAGGTAGTGGCAAAACAACGTTGGTAAAATTGCTGGTAGGCTTGTATAAACCCGACGAAGGCGATATACAATACAACGGAATATCTTACGATACAATAGACTATGATAATCTCCGAAATCAAATTGGGTTTGTGACCCAGGATACACAGCTTTTTGCAGGCACTATTCGCGAAAACTTGGTTTTTGTCAAACCAGATGCTACTGATGAAGAGGTGAAAGCCGCCCTAAGTAAGGCGGCCGCTAACAGCCTCATGGAACGTGCCGAAAAAGGCCTTGATACATCAATAGGCGAGGGAGGAATGAAAGTATCCGGAGGCGAGAAACAACGGTTGTCGATAGCCAGAGCCTTACTGCGCCAGCCAAAACTATTGGTTTTTGACGAAGCTACCAGTGCATTAGATAGCCTAACCGAGGAATCAATTACTCAAACGATAAAAGAAATATCCTCATCGCGCAGTCAAATCAACATTTTGATAGCCCACAGGTTGTCTACGATTATGCATGCCGACAGAATTTATGTGCTGGAAAAAGGTAAGATTATCGAAACCGGCAGACATGATAAACTAGTAGAGGACAAAGGCCTTTACTATGCTATGTGGCGCCAGCAAATAGGTGAACGGCATTACGATTAAACATTAACTACCCATATTGAGTCGAATTATATAATATTGCAAGTATGAAAAATATTTTAACTGTATGCTTATTCTTGGCCACTGTCACAAGTGCAGCAGCTTTTAAAAAGAAGGAAAAAGAAACGAACAAAGTATTGTTGGAAACAACAGCCGGAAATATTACGATTCAGCTCTATGAAGATGTGCCCTTACATACAGCTAATTTTAAAAAACTCGTAAAAGAAGGTTTTTATGACAGCCTATTGTTTCATAGAGTCATTCCTAGTTTTATGATTCAGGGGGGTGATCCAGGCAGTAAAAATGCCCCGGCTGGTACAATGCTGGGCAATGGAGATATTGGTTACACAATTCCGGCTGAGTTTAATGTTACAAAATACATTCACATCAAAGGAGCACTGGCTGCGGCACGTACTCCTAACCCAGAGAAAGCCAGTAGTGGTTGCCAGTTTTATATAGTTGAAGGCAGAAAATGGACAGATGCGGAATTGACTAATTTTGAACAAAGCAAAGGGATGACCTATACGCCAGAACAGCGCGAACAGTACAAAACATTGGGTGGAACTCCGCACCTCGATAACGAGTATACCGTATATGGAATTGTATTGGAAGGCTTGGATATTATCACAAAAATTGCCAATGCGCCACGCAATCCCCAAGATAGGCCGAATGAAGATATCCGAATTATTCGTGCTGTAATGGTGAAATAAAATTTAGCTACCAATCTTTTTCTAAAAGCTCGCTGGCGGCCTTGCCTTTTTCCTTACCGTCTTTTACTTTCTTCTCTTCACGGTTTAAAGCATCTAATAGTTTCTCGGCTTGTTCTTTTGATAATTTACTGGCTTGTGGCTGAGGTTTTTGTTTTTCCTCTTCTTTATTGTCTTGCTTGGGCTGCCCTTTATCATCAGGCTTAGGCTTTTCTTGTTTATCCTGTTGATCAGGTTTGTTTTCTTTATTTTGATCTTTTTTGTCTTGTTGCTGCTGCTGTTCTTTTAGTTTCTTTTGGGCATAGGCCAAGTTGTATTTCGTTTCGGGCGAATTGGGATTTTTTCGCAGTGAAGCCTTATAATAGTTTATTGCTTCTTGCCATTGCTGATCGCTGGCTTTCACGTTACCGGCATTGTGATAAGCAAATGCGCTGAGTTTTTTATCTTTTGATCTTGCACCAACATATTCAAACTGTTTGATGGCCGCATCTTTTTGCTGACCCCCAAGTAAGGCATTGCCTAAATTGAAACGAGCAGGTTCTTTTGTTTGCGCTTTTTTATTGGTCAGTGTTTTTTGGTAGGCGGCAGCGGCTTGTTCATATTGTTGTTGCTTATAAAAATTATTTCCGTCGGCAATGTTTTTGTCCAGTATGGTTTGGGCTTGTAAAAATTGTGGCAGCATGAACAACACCATTGTATGAAATGCTGTGCGCAGCCTTTTGCCAGATTTTCGGCCAGGGAGGAAAAACTCAATAATTAGCAGCAGCAGCATGATGGCCAAAAAGTATTGAAAGTACGAATCATAATGTGCCAACTGACTCTCGCCCAAATTGGTTTTGCCTATCTGATCTAATCGGTTGGCCACCTGACGAACGTTGTTACCCACATTATCCAAGTTCACATATACACCCTGACCGGCATCCGAAATGGCTTTTAGCTCTTTTTCATTCATCTTGGATAAGACTTCATTACCATCTCGGTCTTTTTTATTTTCACCGTTGGGCAATGGAATCGTACTACCTGCCTCAGAGCCCACACCTACTGTACAAAGCATAATCCCTTTTTTGCCAATATGCTTTGCCTCTTTTATCGCCTTTTCGTCATGGTCTTCACCATCCGATATCAATACAATAGCTTTATGTTTGGCATCTTTGCTATTGAATGATTCGTAGGCCATTTGTAAGGCATCGCCAATTACAGTGCCCTGAGTAGGCAAATTTTCAGGGTTCGCAAGGCTCAGGTTCATTTTGAGTGCGGCAATATCTGTCGTTAGCGGCACGGATAGGTAAGATTTGCCGGCAAATAATATTAAACCTATCCGATTACCACTTAGTTTGTCGATTAGCTTGTCCGCAAAAAGCCTTGCTTTTTCCATTCTGCTCGGATTGAGGTCGCGGGCATACATGCTATTGCTCACATCCAGAGCTATGACGACATCAATGCCTTGTTGGGTAATTTTTTCTATTTTGCCGCGTTTTTGCAGGTTGGCCAGACCAACAATACCAAAAAACAGCGCAATGACTGTCAAGGTGAATTTGATTTTGTGTAATGGGGCACTATACGATGGCATCAAGTCGGCTACCAATGATGGCTTACCTAAGCGTTGAATCTTTTTTTTTCGCCAAATAGTGTATGAAAAATAGACCAACACCGAAAGGGCCACGAATAATAAAAAAATGAAATACTCCTGTTGTTGAAATCGTAACATAATTACCCTTGCAAAGCTAACGGGTCAATATTTAAAGCATTGCTAAAATCGGCGCATACTTAGCTGAGGTGGATTAGCTGATCGCGACCAACGCCATTGGATACTATACTGACTTTTACGTTCAGATAGCTTTCAATGTCGTTTTTGTATTGAATAAAATTTGCCGGAAGGTCAGCCGCGGTTTTACAATCAGAAAGTTTTCCTTCCCAACCTGCTTTTTCGTCATACTGCGGTTCACATTCTTCAGGTAAGTATTCAAAAGGAAACTCCTGTGTTTCTTCGCCATTTACTTTATAAGAAGTTGCCACTTTGATCGTGTCAAATTCGTCCATGATATCGGTTTTAGTGATAATCAAATCAGTTACACCATTAATCATACAAGAGTAGTTTAGCGCTACTAAATCCAACCATCCACAGCGCCTTGGTCGGCCGGTGGTAGCACCAAATTCATTCCCGAGTTTACGCAGTTTTTCGCCGGTTTCATCATGCAATTCGGTTGGGAAAGGGCCGCTGCCTACACGCGTGCAGTATGCTTTCGTGATGCCATACACTTTTCCTACCTTTGTTGGTGGAACGCCTAGGCCATTGCATAAGCCGGCTGTGATAGTATTGCTAGATGTTACAAAAGGGTAGGTGCCAAAGTCGATATCAAGCATCATTCCTTGTGCCCCCTCTGCCAAAATCTTCTTTCCTTGTTGGATGGCGTTGTTCATGTAATACTCAGCCTTTACTACTTGCAGGCTTTCCAGCACCTGTACGGCTTCAAAAAAACCTGCTTCGTAAGCAGCCAAATCCTCCTCGAAGCCCATTTGACTGAGTAATTTGGCATGTTTTTCTTTTAGTCGGTTGTAACGATCTTCGAAGTCTGGTTTATGGACGTCTCCCACCCGAATCCCATTGCGACCGGTTTTGTCCATATAGGTTGGGCCAATCCCTTTGAGGGTGCTGCCAATTTTATCTTTTCCTTTGGCCAATTCGTTGGCTTTGTCCAATGCACGGTGTGTAGGAAGTATAATGTGCGCTCTGTCGCTGACCAAAATTTTATCATGTGGTTTTACGCCTTGAGCCTCAATCATTTCAAGCTCTTTTTTCAGCGTAATAGGGTCAATAACTACGCCATTACCTATGACGTTGATGATATCGTCGTGAAAAATGCCAGAGGGGACAGTATGTAATACACACTTCTTATCGTTTACATATAAAGTGTGGCCGGCATTTGGTCCACCCTGAAAACGTGCAATTATGTCGTAATCTTTGGCCAGGTAATCTACAATTTTACCTTTTCCTTCATCGCCCCATTGCAGTCCTAATAGTACATCAATCATTGGTTGTGCTTAAAATTCAAATTTATAACAATCGCGATACTACAGCCTTGTATTCGGTAATATTTATTCACCGAAACCCGCTTTTTTATAACAGGGGTTATTTTACACTCAGCAATTCTAGTGTATCGCCTAAGCGAGCATATGTTTTGTATTGAAGCCAATCGCCGAGGTTTACATAATAGCTTTTATTGTTAAGCAGTAAGAGATTGGGGATATGGCGATGACCAAAAATGAAATAATCATAATGAGATGTTTCCAATAATTTTTTGGCGTATAGCATCTGAAATTCTTTTTCCTCGCCCAAAAACTCGATTTCTTCATACTTGTGTTTTGGTCCCAACTCACTGAAAAACTTGGCCAAACCCAGACCAATATCGGGATGAATTTGTCTGTAAATCCATTGGCAGGCTGGGTTGCGCAGCAAGGCTTTAAGAAATTTGTATCGTTTATCTCCGGGGCCAATGCCGTCACCATGCCCCATGTGAACAATTTTTTGGTTCAATTGAAAGGTTTGGTGGGTATGAATGATTTCGATATTTAGCTCTTGCTTAAAATAGTCGCGCATCCAAAGGTCATGGTTACCTGTAAAAATGAAAAGTTGGATGCCGGCATCGCTTAATTGGGCTAGTTTGCCCAAAAAGCGGGTAGTACCTTTCGGTATCACCCGCTTATACTCCATCCAGGCATCCCAAATGTCGCCTAGCAAAAAGATACAATGCGCGTCTTGTTGTATGTTTTCCAGCCATTGGCAAACAGCTATTTCTCTTTTTCTGCTCGTTTCTTGGTCGGGAATGCCAAAATGGAAATCGGAGGCAAAATATACATATTTGCCCTCAGGGATGTCAATCTTTTGGATATTGGAAAGCATTCGTGGGCAAAGATTACTCTTTTCCTTGATTTTTCTTTTGATAATCATCCCAATTATACCGCACCCACATTCGCAATTCCAACTCGGATGCTGTTCGGGCAAAGTCTAAATCCATGGGGTAAGCGTTCATAAAAAACGCCAATTCGTCACCTGTTAAGTTGGTAATATCCTTTACCATTTCTTTGGTATAACGTGTATCAATAAATTTTTGTTTTTCCATATCCAGCACTTGTTCTTTGAACTTGCGCTGATTTTTATGCTTTTTTGAAAACATTTGGTATACGCTTGTGACGGGGGATAAGGCAGATTTTTCTTGCTTGTAATTAAACACGTCTTCGTAAATTTTTGCTCGTTCTATTGAATCGCGCTGATAAGGTGTGAGTGGTTTGGTGATTTTAACTTCTTTTAATTGCACCCGCCCAATGGCTAGCTTAATAGTCAAGAAATCAATATCCTCAACATCTTGTATGCGGATAATTCTTGGTTTGTAGCCGGTATACGAAATTTTTAAGTAGTTATCATTATTAACTTCCAGAGTGAACGTGCCGCGATAATTGGTTTTGGTACCGGTTTTGGTTGTAATGTTTTCTACCACTACGCTGGCCATGGGCTTGCTGAAGGCTGAATCAAGTACGATGCCACTTATCATTTTTTGAGCGTTCACTCCAAATGGCAGAATGCAAGCAATAAGGATAAAGAGAAAGGGTGTACGCACCGTACAAATGTACATTTTCCGTCAGGCTTGAAGTGTAATTTTTTCTTAATAATGGTCTGACTTAGTAAACAATTAAATCGTAAAACTGTGCCTGTTGGAAGTATTGATTCGCTAAGGTGCGGACTTCGTCAGCGGTTATCGATTTAAATACTGCAATACTGTTGTAGAAGTAGTCTTCCTGCTGATTGTTCAGTATTAACTTTTTCCAGCGCCCCATTATTTTGAAAGGTCCATCCAGGCTACCTCGCACACTACCAAGGATGTAGTTTTTTACCAATTGTAATTCTTCATCTCCCACCAGCTCGGTTCGTAGGCGGTTCATTTCATGCCAGACTTCCTGCACGGCCAGTTCTGCCACATCCTTACCAACGTCAGTTGCTATGATATAGCTATTGTGCAGCTTGTTTTGTTGAATAAAGGAGTAAATACCATAGGTATACCCTTTATCTTCTCGTATATTGCTCATCAGCCGCGATCCGAAGTAGCCACCAAACAGCGTATTTACGAATAACATGGGTATGAAATCGGGGTGCTGCCGGTCAATGAAAGTATTGGTAATACGGATAGCGCCTTGCAAGGCATTTTCATCGTTAATGATACGGTGAAATTTCTTGGGATTAGGAGATATCGTTAGCTCTTGCGATGCTGGATGCGATGCAATTTTCAGTTTTGCCCCGAATTCGCTTTTGATATTTTCTAAAATATGATTCGGGTACTTTCCGGATAGAAAGAAACTGGCATTGGCCAAATGAATGTGTTGTTTATAATAGGTCAGGAGTTGATCGCGTTGCAAATTTTTGTAATCTGCCACTTGATCCACCATACCGTATGGGTGTTGTTGGCCATATATAAGCTCATCCATCATTCGATTGGCCACCACATCTGATTTTTTTAGATTAATCGTCAGCGACTGTACTGCCTGTTGTTTGTAAATCTCCAGTTCTTCTTCGGGAAATTGAGCATCAGACAGGATTTCGTTTATGAGCGGTAGCAAAGTGGTAAAATGTTTGCTTAAACATTTTAAGCGTACAAAATAGTAGTCATTGTTTTGCGAAACGCTGAGTTCCGCACCCACCTGTTCTATTTCTTCACTAATTTGAAGGGCCGATTTTGAAGTAGTACCCGCCTTCATAAGGGCTGTTACAGACTTGGCCAGGGCCACATCTTGTTGATTGGAATAAGACTTTGGAATGTATATTTCAAAGAGGAGTACATCCTGAACACCAGAATTGAGCCAGTATAGCTTGACCATGTCATTTAAATTGTGCTCCTGCACTCTGGGTAGTGCATACTCAAAGTCGGTCGCTTGATAAATTACAGGTGGGGTTCGTCTGTCCAGTTCCATTATTTTAGCGGTGAATTAGCTTCTTTTTTAAAGTGATTATAAACGATGCGATCTGCCCAGGAGGGGAAAAATTTGTTCAACCAAACAAGCATTTTGCCCTGAAAGGTCATAACCAATGAACGTTTACGGTGATTAATGGCCTTGATGATTTGCTCAGCACAGTCTTCTGCTGACATCAGATTTTTTTCATTTAAGGGCGTTTCCCCTTGCGCGCTGCCATCTGCTGCCAACGCTGTATTGCGGATATTGGAAGCAGTGAATCCTGGGCTTACCCACATCACATTTGCTCCACTGCGCAATAGCTCTATACGCAACGACTCCAGGAAACCTTGTATGGCAAATTTGCTTGATGAATAGGCGCATCGAGCTGGTAATCCTTTGTAGCCGGCAATAGAGGATATGCCTACAATCGTGCCCTTATTTGCTTTAATTTGACTAAGCGCCGCCTTAGTGCAATGCACCATACCCCAGAAGTTAATATTCATAAGTTGGTGCAGCACTGAGAGTTCCACATCTTCTACCAGTGCTCGCATACTGATGCCGGCATTATTTATTAAAATGTTGATCTTGCCGTACTGTTTGATTGTGGTATCAATAAAGTACTGTGCCTGGTCCGGAATACTAACATCAGCTTGTACACCCATGAAATTCTCAGAGCCCATTTCCCGGTCCAATTGCTCCAATTTTTGAATCGAACGGCCACAAATAGCCACGCGGGCACCCATCGCCAGATATTGGATGGCCAAGGCTTTGCCTATGCCACTTGTAGCACCCGTTATGGCAACAACAATTATTTCGGAAGAATTTTTCAAAATATTCTTATCGAGAAGCGGCAAAGATGCTAATTTTTGTATTACTTTTGCGAACTCTTAGAAAGAAATCCCGAACTTTCAGAACGGAAAAACACTTTCTAAATGATTCGGTAGCTCAGTTGGTAGAGCACAACACTTTTAATGTTGGGGTCCTGGGTTCGAGCCCCAGCCGAATCACTATAACTTCAACCGAGCACGAGTTCTGCTCGGTTTTTTCATTTGCAACTATTTTTGTTTAACACAGTCACTTTTTTGATAGTATCTGTTGAATGAGACGGAACTAATTTTGCGGCTGTTTGAATACTTAAAAATGCCTACTGTATAATTTGTAGTTCAATTACTCCTTATTATTCATAAGTTTTATATATAAAATAATTTATATATATAATTTGGAGGGTGCGATGCTGGGATATATGCGACATTGTAAATTAATAAGTTCAATTCTATTAATTTCTCGAAAAAACCTTATTTCATGCACTTTAATCGAGGGTTAGGAATTGTTCTTTAGGCCGAAAAATAACCAACGATAAAAACAATTCTAATGTATAGTGCTGATCATCAATATTATAGGCTTTAACAAGGGATTTGCATTTTCGAAATCGATTGCTTACATTTTGGCTTCATCAAACCTGAAAAACAATGAAAAATCCAAATCTTCGCAGGTACCTAGTATATTATACCAAGGAACCTAGTATTAAAAATGCCACCCCTCCAAAAAGACATACCTTTAGTTTGGCCAAGATTACGGTCCTACTTTTAATGTTATTCGCTTTTGTTGAAGTAAAAGCGACTCATATCTTAGGAGGTGAGTTGTCTTACACATTTTTATCTAGTACAGCTTCAAGCAATACTTATCGAATAAGGCTAACTCTTTACCGTGATTGTGCAGGTATAACTTTAGTTAATGGGATGACGGTCAGAATCCTTAACGCTAATAACAATCAAAGTATGGCCAATGTGAATTTGATACGGCAAGGTACAGCTATCGACCGATCTAATGTATGTGCAGGACAACAATCTAGATGCGTCAACCCAAACAGCACTATCCCTGGAGTTGAAGAACACATCTATGAGGGGAACTATACAGTTTCTAATTTACAAAATTTTCCGATACAGGTCGCTTTTTTTCTATGTTGCCGACCTAATGGCGTAACCAATTTATTTAAACCCGGCCCTACGCAGAATCAGGGAATTTATCTTTCTACAATAATACCAGCTCAAAATGCTAATCTTGACAACAACTCACCGGTATTTCTCAATCCTCCGAATGGTGTATTTTGTCAGGGACAAGCAGCTAGCTTATCGTTAAATGCTTTTGATCCTGATGGTGATGCATTAGTGTATTCATTAGTGCCGGCTCGCGGAAAGTACATGTTGAAGGTTACGAATGATAAATATGAGTACTATAATAGTATTCTTCTACAATAGTAATTCCTTAAATTACCTGATTATGATGCGTCACCATTGGGTGGCGCATTTTTATTGAATATACACACTTTAAAAATGGGTTGTATATAATTATTTTTTCAAATTTGATACGCTACTAGTCAACTGCTTATATTTGTTCCAAATAACTTAAAAATGAAATTTATTGTATCATCTGGTACTCTTTTCAAAAATTTGCAGAATATTTCAGGTATTATAGGAGCCAACAACGTGCTTCCCATATTGGAAGATTTTAAATTTGATATTGATACGAACTCTTTAACCATATCCGCTACAGATTTAGAAACCTTTATGAAGGTGGAGGTTGAGCCTTCTTCAGCTGAGGGAAAAGGTTCTATTTGTATTCCGGCCAAGGTACTAATGGAATATTTGAAAAATATTGCCGAACAGCCGATAACCTTTGACATTAATAAAGATTATGGCATTGAGATAACCAGTAGTAGCGGTAAGTCTAAATTGGTAGGAGAGGATAGTAATAATTTTCCGCCCGAGCCACAAACTGATAGTCTGACTAGTTTTACAATGCCAGCAGCAGAATTAAGTGATGCTATTGCGAAAACATTAGTTGGTGTTAGTTACGAAGATACCAGACCTGCAATGAGTGGTGTTTACTTTGAACTAGATAATAATAGTATCACTTTTGTTTCTACAGATGCACATCGTCTTATACGATGCATAAAATCAGGAGTTACGACGCCAGGCAAAGGGAGTTTTATTGTACCGCGCAAGTCACTATCACAATTGAAAAACACATTACACAATGCCACCGAGGTTACCCTATCCTATGATCAGAGTATACTGACAGTAGAGGGTGAAAAGTTGTTGATGATTTCGCGACTTATTGATGCTAAATTTCCTGATTATAAGGCGGTTATACCAGCTAATAATCCTTTTGAACTCCGAGTGTCCAGAGACGAGTTTTTAAGTTCGTTGCGCAGAGTGAGTGTTTTTGCAAACAAAACCACCAATCAAGTAGAACTTGAAATTAAAGGTAACAGTCTGGAGTTAAAATCAAATGATATCGATTTTTCATATGAAGGTGATGAAAAGATGAATTGCAATTATCAAGGGGAAGATATGCGTATCGCCTTTAATTCAAAATTGTTGGTGGAACTTATTCCGTTAATTGAGGATGAGGAAATCGTGATAGAACTAAGTCAACCTACCAGAGCGGGAATCATCAAACCTTCGGAAAAGAAGGATAGCGAAGATTTGCTCATGTTGGTGATGCCATTAATGCTCAATAACTAATTTGGCTTTA
Source organism: uncultured Chitinophagaceae bacterium (assembly GCA_964409905.1). GTDB lineage: Bacteria > Bacteroidota > Bacteroidia > Chitinophagales > Chitinophagaceae > JAGNRR01. The sequence continues at coordinate 129,213 of CAYPET010000002.1, forward strand.
ATAAATTATTGTATACCTCTGTACTAGTAATTGTTTCAATGGTCTTGGATACGGCCTCGTCCTCGCCAAGGTTGTTTTCCAACTGTCCTTTGATGTAATAATAGCGAGACACAATTTCGCTCTGTAAAACGCGCATCACTTGCTTTTTGTTTTTTACCAAGTCGTGTTTCTTATCATGCGATAAGGAAGATAGCAGTTTGTCGTATTCGGGTTTTATTGCTGTAAAATATTCTTCATTTTCAGCAGTTGCTTTTAAGTTTTCTAGTGCTTTTTCTGTTTTTGTTTGATAACCAAAATCTTTATCGCCAAGCCACGTAACAAAATCATTGAAGTCATTATCCGTAAGCCTAAATTCTTTAGCAGGCGGGATGCTAGTATGATGTTTGGCATAGTAAGTGGCGTAATCAAAAATATAAAACTTCTCTAGTAGTACAGGTATTATAGGGCTAGGAGCTTCTTTCTTGATGCGCACATCAGGTTCAATGCCACCGCCATCCCATACTATCCGACCTGCTTTAGTTTTAAATTGTGTTTTGAGGCTGTCAGGTATTTCACCGACACTGCCATCCTCATTTCGATGGCTGTAATCAATGGCTTGTATGCATCTGCCACTAGGTGTATAATACTTTGCGGTGGTTACTTTCAATTTTGATTTAAAACTGAGTGACTTTGTGGTTTGAACCAGTCCTTTGCCAAAACTTTTTTGACCAACTATGATTCCTCTGTCAAGATCTTGTATTGTTCCTGCTACAATTTCAGATGCTGAAGCACTTTGGTTGTTGATTAGTATAGCTACAGGTATTTTTTCATCCCATGCCGTCCCTGTAGTTTTAAAATCTTTTTTATCCCATTCATCAATCTTTCCTTTAGTAGAAACTACCAATTGGCTGCTTGGCAGAAATAAATTACAAACTTTAATAGCTTCATCCAACAACCCGCCAGGGTTTCCACGTACGTCTAACAAAACAGCTTTCATGTTAGGATTCACTTTTTTGAGACTATCCAATTCTTGTTGTACCTCGTTACTACAACGATGAGTGAATTGTGAAAGTCGCACATAAGCTATATCTTTTTTAGGCCCCAAAAGGCCTGAAAAAGGGACGCTCGTTACCTTGATTTTGTCTCGAGTTAGTGTTTTTATCGTTTCTTCTTTTGTAAAGCCATCCCTTATCTTTAAGGTTACTTTCGTGCCGGCCGCACCTTTTAAGAAATCGCTTACATCCGAAACGGATTTACCTTTCACGCTGTTCCCATCAATCTCCAGAATGATATCACCTGCTTTTAATCCTGCCTTAATTGTAGGACTGTTTTCATAAGGTTGATCAATGACGATAAAGTCATCCTTTTCAATTACTGTGCTGCCAATTCCACTGTATTCACCAGTAGAGCGTATACGAAAATCCTGAATATCATCTTCACTTATAAAATTGGTGTAAGGATCTAGTTCGAAGAGCATTGCATCAATGCCTATTTTCATAACTTTTCCCGGTTCAATAGGGTCCACATAACTCTCGTTTAACTCTTTAAACAGCGAGGCAAAAACCTCTAGGTTTTTTGATATTTCAAAATAAGAATCATTCTTACTCGTTTGAGCAAATAAGTGATTCGGTATCATAAAGGCGATGGCAAGTATGCAACCAAAGAAATATTTCATACGAAAAATGTTGTCCTCGCAATTTACATTGAATGACGCTTCAAAAGATAATTCCAACACAAAGTGTTGTGTTAAAATCTAAGGCACGGGATCATAACCGTGTCCACCCCAGGGTGCACAGCGCAATATTCGTTTAAGGCTAAGCCAAAATGCTTTGGTTTTGGGATATTTTTTAAAGGCTTCTACCGCGTATTCACTACAACTTGGAGTATAACGGCATTTACCCGGCCCTAATAGGGGTGAAATGCTTGCTTGGTAAAGCCGGATTAAAAAAATGAAAATCTTAGCCATGCTGTGAAAGGATTTTTTCAATTGTTTTCTCAATGGCAGATTGGGCAGTAGCCAGGTCTATTAGCTTTGTGTGTTGATATACAAAGAGAAGCTGGAGTTGTTTATTGTTTTCTTGAGCAATTACAACCAGAGCCGCTTTCTGTAGCCGAAAGGCCTCTTTACTCAATCGTTTAATTCGGTTCCGATGTACCGCCTTCGACAATCGTTTTTTGGGAACAGAAAAGGCCACACGAATCGGCACATCGCCTGTTGGTTGCCAAGTATAAAATACCTTGTAGGGAGCAGAAAAAAACGCTTGTCCAGATTGGATAAGCGTTGTAATCTCTTGATTATTTTTAATTCGTTCGTTAGCCGAGAGCGTTGCTCGAGGCATACTATTTCACCGACTTTTTATCGGAAACTGTCAGTTGGTGACGTCCTTTTTTACGGCGAGAAGCAATGACTTTTCTACCACCTACAGTTGCCATGCGCTTGCGGAAACCATGTACTGATTTTCTTCGTCTTCTATGCGGTTGGTATGTACGTTTCATAATTTTTTATTTAAAAAGGACGGCAAAGGTAAACTGAACTTCTGAAATAGCCAAAGATTTTAAAAAGTCTCGTATTGTTTTCCTACCCAAGTAATTTGTGATATGAAAGCGTTATCTGTGCTTGTTTTTTTAAGGGTTATGGTAAGTTTGTCACCATTCAGGCTTCCCTCGCCCCGGTACATATAGCCAGCCAATACTTGCTCCGGTATTGTAAGGGCATTTTCTCTGACATGACCTTCTAGTTTAGTAACTGAGTCGCGAATTGAAAAAAAGTTGACTTTGTTTCTATCTAAGGTATTGGCCGTAAAAACAAGGGTGTCATCATTATCAAAGGCAGGAGGTGTAGAATTGATTAATTCAGTACGCACCATAGAATAATGCGATGCGAATTTTTTATTTACCGGAATCTCACATGTATCACCTTCCCAACCAAGGATACAAACGCATTCACCTAAGTCGCATATGCCGCCATTCTTACATTCTATATCTCGGGCTTTACAGGCATTATACTGGCAACTCTGCCAGCCTAGCGCCAAGGCAATGATGACAAGTGAATTAAAAAATATTGATTGAATTTTCATGTTGTATTAATTTTTAAGGATTGGTGTATAATTCGCCATTAAACACAATGTCGCAAGTGCCGGTATTTTTTACTTCACGAATAAATAGGGTGATTATTTTACCAGAATCAACATATCCCAATCCAGAATATTGCACACCATTTACCGTTTTATCCTTTAAAGTAATATCGGTATTCAATATTTTACCTTCCAAGGTGACATCTTGTGCGAATAAATTGTAAATAACCACATCATCCGGTCCGAGGCCGGCATTGGGAGCTATTATTATGGTTTCATTCGTTGGCAGGCCACCATTGCAACGGTATGTGCCATCCCAAGTGCCGATAAACTTTTCGTACATCTTGGATTCGCACAAAGGTCCTTCAAAACCAGTAGCACAAACACACTCACCCTCGCGGCAAATCCCGCCATTTTTACAAATACGATCACCACATGGGTCATTACACGAACTTATCATTGTGGATAAAGCTGCCGCAAAAAACAGAAAAGCCGTACCAACAACTATTTTCCAAGATTTCATACTGTTAATATATTAGTAACAAACATAAGAAATACTGACTAAAATCTGTGTAGCATGGCCTATTTTTTTAAGGGATTCCAGCCTTGCGCTTCGAGTGCTATGGTATTGTTTGATTTCGTTATCAGTTTTCGCCCATCTTCTTCTGACGTAATGTGCCCGATAACTGATATTTCCTCGCTCATGGTGATTTTTTCGTAATCCTGCTGCGTAATGGTAAAAAGGAGTTCGTAATCTTCACCCCCATTCAATGCGGCTGTTACACTAGCCATTTTAAAGTCCATCGCCATTTTTTGTGTATCGATATGGACAGGTATCTTATCCTCATAGATGGTGCAGCCAACCTTTGAAGCCTTAGTAATATGAAACAGTTCTGAGCTTAACCCATCACTTATGTCCATCATTGATGTGGGTTTAATATCTTGTTCATTTAGCCACTGAATAATGTCTCGGCGTGCTTCGGGCTTCATTAATCGTGATATGTTGTACTCATGACCACTGAGATCAGGCTGAATATTCGGGTTTTCTAAATAAATCTTTTTTTCGCGTTCCATAAGCATTAAGCCCATAAATGCGCCACCCAAATCGCCACTGACACAAATCAAGTCATTTACTTTAGCTCCCGAACGAGTTGTATAACCGCTGGCATTTACCTCACCAATGGCCGTAACACTTAGAATCAGCCCGGATTGTGAACTTGTTGTGTCACCACCTATCAAATCAACTCCATATTCCCGACAGGCAAGGTGTATGCCTTCATAAAGTTCTTCAAGAGCCTCTACAGAAAATCGATTGCTGATGGCCATACTAAACGTGATTTGTGTTGGTTCGGCATTCATAGCAAAAATATCAGAGAGGTTAACCACCACACTTTTGTAGCCTAAATGTTTTAGTGGAAGGTAGCTCAGGTCAAAATGTATTCCTTCTACCAGCATATCAGTACTGACCACCACATTTTTACCTAAATTATCCAATACGGCTGCATCATCACCGATACCTAAAATGGTCGAAGCATTATGAATTTCAAAATTTTTGGTCAAATGTTCAATAAGTCCAAATTCGCCCAACGAACCAACGTCGGTTCGTTCATTTTCCTGATTTGATGTCATTTGGCAAAAGTAGTTTGTACTGTGTGAACCCAAAGACATCAATTGCAGAATTTACAACTTTTGCTGTTGGTTAAATCATTCTTTCAACAGCAGAAGAGTACTTCCGCTCAGCTTTATCGTTTTTTTATACAAAATAGTTAACGAACAACAAGCCGCACAGCTTGCCAAATTCTAACTTCGCAGCTATGAAATCAATAAAGCAACTGTTCATATTGACTGGAGTATTGGTGTTTTTTTCTGCTTGTTACAAAGACAATATAAAGCAAAAACCAGCTTGGAGCAAATTCTTCACCGAGCGTGGAATAGATTCTGCATGTTTTGAAGTTTATGATAATACACACGATCAGGTTTTTGTTTATAATTTAGAAAGGGCTAGCAAACGCGTTTCGCCGGCTTCTACTTTCAAAATTGTAAATTCACTTATTGCTCTTGAAACCAACATAGCACCTGATGTTGACTATCTAATAAAGTGGGATGGCATTACGCGTTGGAATGAAAGATGGAATCAAGACCTTGATATGAAAGCCGCATTCGAATATAGTGCTGTGCCATACTATCAGGCGTTGGCAAAAAAAATTGGTCGAGATACCATGCAACATTTTCTGGATACTTTACGCTATGGCAATAAAAATATAGGAGATTCAATCCATACCTTCTGGCTGGATGAGAGCTTGCTCGTTAGCCCTGATGAACAAGTCGGGTTTTTGAAACGACTTTATTTTGACAAATTGCCGCTGTCAAAACGCAGCCAGCGTTTAGTGCGCTCGCTCATGCTCCGTGACAAAAACGATGAGTACAAGCTATCCTATAAAACGGGTACGCATGATAATGGTAAAAATTACATTTGTCATTTGGTAGGCTATTTGGAGAAAATAGAAAAACAGAAAAATGTAGAAACCGGCCAAAGCGAAACCAATTATCGTCCTTATTTCTTCGCTTTATCATTCGAAACAACGGATAAAAATATTGACCTCCAGCAGTCGGTAGAAGACCGTGTTGCCATTACCAAAGCCATATTTAGAGATTTAGAAATTATCAAATAATGATATCTGTACAACAAGCACGCGAACTTTTAAAAGAACACTCCAGACCGTTTGGAGATGAAATTATTTCACTATACGATGCTGCCAATCGATACAGTGCCGAGGATATTTTGGCAACAATGGATATGCCCATGTTTGATAATGCTGCCATGGATGGATTTGCCTTGCGGTACGAAGATGGTATTCAAAATATACCGCTGTACAATGAAGGGGAAATCAAAGCCGGTGATACCTTGGTGAGCGCTGTAGACCAAGGACATTGCATACGCATTTTTACGGGCGCGCTCATACCGCTAGGTGTGGATACCGTAGTTATGCAAGAACATGTTGAGTTTGACGGAAAAAATATCAGCATTCCCCCAGATCGTATTCGCAAAGGAGCCAATATTCGCAAGGCAGGTTCGCAAACTAAACAAGGGGAGGTGCTTATTCATAAAGGCGATTTGTTGACCTCTTCAGCCTGTGGCATGTTGGCTGGTTTTGGTATTGACAAGGTTCGCGTTTTTAAAAAACCTACGATTGACATTTTGGTAACAGGCAACGAGCTAACACGACCTCCTGAGCAAATTAAACCCGGCAAGATATACGAAAGCAATTCTTTTGCATTGTCCAATGTGCTTAAATCGATGCGGTTAGATGACATTCGAATACGCAAGGCTATTGATCAAGAACATGATATGATGCAAAAAGTCAGTGATGGCTTGCGGGCGAATGTGTTGATTATTACAGGTGGCGTTTCGGTAGGGAAGTACGACATTGTAAAAAGCATTTTGAACCAAAATCAGGTAGAAGCTATTTTTCATTTTGTAAATCAAAAGCCCGGGAAGCCTTTTTACTTTGGTAAAAAAGGTGATACACTCGTGTTTGGTTTGCCTGGAAACCCCGGCTCGGTAATGAGTTGTTTTTACATTTATGTAAGACAGGCCTTAGCTTGGGCAATGGGCGCAAATCTGGATGGCCAGACTAAGTTGAAGCTCAAGCTGTTGGAACCACTCACCAAACGTAACGAAAAGACATTTTTCTTGAAGGGTTGTATCAAAGGTGATAGCGTTCAACTACTTGATGGTCAGGAATCATATAAGATGAATGCATTTGCCGTGGCGGATTGTCTGGTAGAAATTCCGGCAGAGGCCACTGAGTTGCCGATTGGCTCGCTGGTGGATGTACATTTACTCTAGTAATGAACGCCTATTTTTTTTTAATTTGTTTGCCGCTCATCGCTTTTTTATATGCAGCCGTAGGACACGGAGGAGCAAGTGGTTACTTAGCACTTATGAGCATTTTTTCTTTCGCTGCAGATGATGTAAAAACCATTGCCCTCACGCTTAATTTGTTTGTGGCCGGTATAGCCTTTTTTCATTACTATCGGCGTGGTTTTTTTGGCATGAAGCTGTTTTCTGTATTGGCCTTGGCATCAATACCAATGGCCTATTTAGGAGGACAAATACAACTACAGGCAACAGTATATTTTTATTTTCTGGCAGGATTTCTGCTATTGGCCGCATTTCGTTTGTTGAACCCTTTTGGCATGAAGCAAAATGAAATCAGGCAATACAAATTGTTGCCTGTCCTGATTTTGGGCGGTGGCATCGGATTTTTATCCGGGCTGCTAGGCATTGGTGGTGGTATAATTTTATCACCCATTATTTTACTCTTTGGTTGGAGTGATGCCAAAACAACTGCCGGCATTAGCGCTTTGTTTATTGTGGTGAATTCAGCAGCGGGTTTGGTAGGGAAGTATAGCTACGGCTTAGTATATCCGCAGCAAATGCCAATCATCATTGCGCTTGTGATGTTGGGGGGCTTGCTGGGTGCTTATTTAGGCGCTGCAAAATGGTCAAATCTTATTATTAAAAAAGTACTCGGGGTAGTATTATTACTTGCGGCTATCAAAATCTTACTTGCCTCATGAGTATGCCTGTTTATATATTGGCCGGCGGTGCTAGCAGCCGCATGGGCTTTGACAAGGGGTTAATGAAAATTGGCCAAAAAATGATGATAGAATACATTCTTGAAACATGCCAACAAATTTCGAACCAGTTGACTATAGTCAGTTCGAATACCGCCTATGAAACTTTTGGCTATCCCGTTATTCAAGATAAAAATGCCGGGCGAGGTCCTGCGCAAGGTGTTATTACAGTGCTTGAAAATAGCCCAACCGATCGTTGTTTGATACTTACTTGCGATATGCCCTGTCTAAATGGTCAAATTTTACAGGAACTGCTTAACTCGCATTCTGAAGCCGAAATCGTTTGTTATACAACTGATTTTTTGTATCCATTTCCAGGTCTTTATGCAAGCAGCATACTACCTGAATGGCAACGGCAAGTATTGACTGGTCAATATAAACTGCAGCAGTTGCTAAGGCTCTTTAGGTTGAAATCGCTTGCCATTAGCGATGTGGATGTACTTTTAAATGTCAACACGCCTAAGGATGCACAACTGCTAAAAGAAAGATGGGAAAAATAATGACAATACTTTATTTTGGACAGATTAGAGGGATTACCAAATTGTCGCAAGAAGCGATTTCTTTTGAAGGCGATTTACAGCAATTGCGCTCCTACTTAATAGAAAAATATCCTGCTTTGGCACAGGTAGATTTTGTATTTGCTGTGAACAAAAAAATCATGACCAACGTCAACCTGTCTGCTGCAGATGAAATTGCACTACTCCCACCATTTTCGGGTGGCTAAACCCCTCAAATAATGAATCCGCAATATTTTGAACGATATCAACGCCAATTACAGCTTCAGTCTTTCGGACTAGAAGGGCAACGAAAACTGTCTCAGGCCAGCGTACTTATTGTTGGAGTGGGTGGATTGGGTTGCCCGGCCGCGCAATATTTGGTGGGTGCCGGTATCGGAAAGGTTGGTTTAGTGGATGGTGATCAAGTAGAAATTCATAATCTGCACAGACAAGTTTTATATAGCCTAGAAGATATTGGCAAGACTAAAGTAAAGGTTGCAAAACAAAAATTATCGGCACTAAACCCTTTGATTGAGATAGATGCTTTTGAAGAATTTATTAGTCCGAATAACGTCTTAACAATTGCCGAAAATTACGATTACATTCTTGATGGCAGTGATCGATTTGAAACGCGCTATTTATTAGACAGTTATTGTACATTGAAAAACAAAAAATACATCTACGGCTCTGTGTTTGAGTTTGAAGGACAAGTAGCCTTGTTTAATTATGCGGATTATAAAGTTTCTTATAACTCTCTCTTCCTGCCTGCCGGCAGGCAGGTGCCAAACAAACCTGCCCAAAGCAGTGCACCAACATGTAGCGAAAACGGTATACTTGGTTTTTTGCCCGGCATTATTGGCTGTATGCAGGCCTTGGAAGTTGTGAAGCACCTTTGCAGATTAAGGCAGCATGATACTTTTGAAATGTTACATTATGATGCTCTACGCCAGGACATTTACAAAACAACTGCGGTACCCAATAGTGATTATGTTCCACCAAAACATGAAGATGAAATTCTATCATTTGATTATGACGATATTTGCAACTAATGGCAACATCAATTTTTATAGAAGGCCCTATTACAGCCGAATTTATTGGCAATAGTATCGCCAAGCATCAAAGCAAAACAAGCATTGGGGCGCATCAAATATTTCTTGGACAAGTGCGTGCTGATGAGATAGACGGAGAGTCTGTAACGGCTATAGATTATACCGCATATGAAGATATGGCGAATGAAAAAATCAATATCATACGTGAAGAAATATTTGCAAATAATAAAATCACCTGCATGCATGTGTATCATAGCCTTGGCCAAGTAAAAACTGGCGATATATGCTTGTTTGTTTTTGTATCGTCGGCACATCGCAAAGAAAGCCAAGTGGTTTGTAATGAATTAGTAGAACGAATAAAAAATGAATTGCCGATTTGGGGTAGGGAAATCACCAAAAATCAGGAGCAGTGGAAAATAAATAAATAATGGTAGACATCACCCACAAATCATACACCAAACGCACAGCCATTGCGCAAGCCATTGTTCATGCAAGTAGCGCTGAAACTATTACGGCTGTAAAAGAAAACAAAGTGCCTAAAGGAAATGTGTTGGACTTTGCACGTGCTGCCGCATTACTAGCCGTAAAAAATACAAGCAACAGCATTCCGGATTGTCACCCGCTACCCATAGAGCATTGCAAAGTAGATTATGAACTTACCGATAATGACATTATCATTAAACTTACAGTTCAAACAATTTACAAAACAGGCGTAGAGGTAGAAGCCATGCACGGTGCTATGATTGCCGCGCTTACGATTTATGATATGCTGAAACCAATTGACAAAGAATTGGTGATTGGGGATATAAAATTGCTGGAGAAAAAAGGAGGTAAGTCTTCGTTTAAGGACCAAGTGGGTGCCGAAGTAAAAACAAAAATTATTGTTTGCAGCGATACCGTTTCGGCGGGAAAAAAAGAAGACAAAGCGGGCGCTGCTATCGAAGAAAAACTTTTAAAGTTTGATATACAAGCTACCAAAGAAATCATTGCCGATGCCGAAAATGAAATCCAACGAGTTATCCAATCAGCTAAAGATGGAAATATTGACTTATTACTTTTTACAGGCGGTACAGGATTATCACCACGCGATGTGACGCCCGAAACTATCAAGCCATTATTAGATAGAGAAATTCCAGGCATTATGGAAGCGGCACGCAGCTATGGTCAACAACGCACGCACTATGCTATGCTTTCGCGCGGCATTGCGGGTATGATAGGCAAAATGCTTATAATCACATTGCCCGGTTCTACAAAAGGCGCGGCCGAAACAATGGATGCGTTGTTTCCTTATGTTTTACATATTTTCAAGGTAGCACAAGGGTTCAGACATACTACTGATTAAATACTAACTATTATTTTGCCCCCATTCGGGTTTTCCTAGTGCCCAGTTGCCATTCGATATGTTCTTCCCAATTAGGTTTTAATAATATTTTTTGTGGCAAGGCCAGTGTAATCTCTGCTTGTTTACGTTGGCTAAGGTTGCCGGCATTCCATAGACTATCATCATTTTCATCATACAAAAGACGCAGTTCGTATTCTTGTGGTTTTAGCAAATCAAAACGAATAGTTTCCAGCGTTGCCGGGACTTTTTTTATTAGTTTTTCATTTTGATAAAGCTGAACAATGGCGCCTTCTTGGAATAAGGCTGTGTCCAGTTTGACTGTTATGCTGCCATAGTCATCAGTATCCATCGTCGTAAAGTTTATCGTGTCGGCCTGTGAGAAGGCTGTGTCATTGCGGCTCAAGAAACCAGGTTGCAGAATCAATCTGTACATAGAGCCCATTTTCCATTCGGGAGAGAGTAATAATCCTTGCCTTGTGCTGTCAAATTCTAAATTCATGCTGAGATCCAATGCTTCATTTTCATAAAACCGAATTTTGCTTGTATTGACGCTTGCAAGGGTATCATGAATCATGATGAATAAACTATCTTGAAAATCATAACGCGTTTCTTGCTTTATGTTTGGCTGAAAGGTGTATGATAGTGTTGTGCCAGTTGTTTTTTTACCTAGTGATCCGATGCTAGTGTCCTGCATATTGGGTTCTAAAAAAGAATACAGGATTAACGAACTATCAAGGGTTCCAATGGTTATCTGCTCATTTAAAAATGCAATTTTCTCACCTTTTGTATCATACAGATAATTGGCGTTTTTATCTTTCAGGGCAGCTATTTTAAAACGTTTGGCCGGTAAACCATTGAACATAAACTGACCATTGGTGGCACTGCTAACGTAGAGCGGACGCTGTTTCAACAATTGACTATCCGGCATATTTTCGGGATAAAGCAATATTTTCAACGAATCAGGAGTACCCGTATTGGCATCAAAAACTTGACCGGCCAGCTGCATGGAATCAAAAAAGCTGCCTGTGCTAAAAACAAGCTGTAAGTTTTTGTAGGCATTGTTTTCACGACGATCCCGTATGGCATCACCAAAGCTGAGGTGGTATGTCGTATTACTCTCCAACAACGAATCAGGAAGTTCAATAATCAGACTTTTCTTTTTTATTGTAATGCGGGGTGTCTTAATCGTCAGGGGACTAATATCAAAATTGCTTTGCAAATCCTGCAGCTTGAAATATTCATCAAAAACCAGTTCAATTTTACCACCTCGAAAATTTAGCAAAGAGTCAACTTTATCCTTATTGAGCATTTTTGGAGCTGCAGTATCTCTGGGGCCACCATTCGGCGGCATGATGGTAGCACAAGCACTAAATAATAATACAATGCCAAGGGATAGTATGATATTCCTATTTTTCAAGCTCAGCAAAGATGGAGGAAATCGTAGGAAGTATTGCTAAGGAATGACTAAAAAAACGGGGGCGAAGTAGTTGATTTATTTGGGTGCCAGACGACGCTCTTTTTTTTAACTACTTCTGTCTATCATTTAACTCACGTCAAAATCAACGACTACTTTTTTACTTCTTGGGTGTGCCTGACAGCTGAGGATGTAACCATTCGCTACTTCGTCATCCTCCAACGCATAGTTTACCTCCATTTCAACCTCACCTTCCAAAAGTTTGGCCTTGCATGTGCAGCAAACACCGCCTTTGCATGCGTATGGCAAATCAGCTCCTTTGGCTAAAGCGGCGTCTAATATGGTCATTCCTTCTTTTGCCAGTTTTATCTCCATAGTGCGGTCATCTACTTTTATGGTGATATCGCATAAGTCGTTTTCGTCATGAGCCGATGCGCTTGCCGAAGTTTGATATGGCTGTTTGGGAGCCGTAGTAAATAATTCAAATTTGACATTTGCCTTATCCATGCCACGTGCTATAAAATAATCACGTAGTGATAATATCATTTGTTCGGGGCCGCAAAGAAAGACCTTATCCACTTGTTCGATGCTGATAAGCGATTGGCACAGTAAATCGCATTTTTCTGTATCAATGCGGCCATAGTTTAATTCACTCTCCAGCCTTTCTCGACTCAGAATATGGATTACCTGGAATCGGTCCAGATATTTATTTTTTAATGCTTCTATTTCTTCGCGAAAAATGATGGATTGCAGCGATTGGTTACCATAAATGAGCGTGAAAGAACTATTTGGCTCATTCAGCAATACTGTTTTGATAATACTGATAATCGGCGTGATACCACTGCCGGCACCAAAAGCTACATAGTCTTTGGCTTGATTCGCATTTACTTCAACTGTGAAATTACCTGCTGGAGGCATGGTGTCTAACACGTCATCAATGGTCAGTTGTTCGTTGGCATAGGTAGAAAAAATGCCACCAGATACTTTTTTAATAGCTACCCGCAATTCCCCCTCTTCAGGCGCCGAACATATAGAGTATGAGCGACGGATTTCCTCACCTTCATGCTTGTGTTTGAACGTGAGATACTGACCAGGAGTAAACTCAAAAGTTTTTGCTTGTGATGACGGACCCTCCAGGGCTACCGAGACACAATCAGGCGTCTCTCTTCGCACATCTTTTACTCTTAGCGGGTAGAAATCTGTTTTTACCATTTCGCAAATATAGTGTTGGCTAATGAGTCGTGGCCAGATGTATAAATTGATTCTTTTCAGTAAATATTCCACCCACAAGTTAGCCAATTAGTCCCAAATAGTGTGTGATTGTGAATAGCTGTGGAAAGCAGTCAATAAGTAGCATAGTATTCAAGCCCTGATAGCATTTTTTCATCTTTACCTTTGCGCTCCCAATGCCAGATATAATACATCTTTTACCGGATACGCTTGCCAACCAAATTGCCGCAGGTGAAGTGATACAACGACCAGCCAGTGCAGTAAAAGAATTACTCGAAAATGCCATTGATGCTGGGGCAACACGTGTTCATCTGATACTTAAAAATGCCGGAAAGGAATTAATACAAGTAATAGATAATGGTAAAGGAATGAGCGATACGGATGCCCGATTGAGTTTTGAACGTCACGCCACCTCTAAAATTACTACGATAGATGATTTGTTTTCTGTACGCACCATGGGTTTTCGCGGCGAGGCTTTGGCCTCAATTGCTGCAGTGGCGCGGGTAGAATTGAAAACAAGACAAGAAAAAGAGGAAGCTGGTACAAGTATTGTTATTGAAAATGGTGAAGTGCAATCACAAGATATTTGTCAGACATCGGTAGGCACTTCGCTGGCGGTAAAAAATCTTTTCTATAATGTGCCTGCCCGACGCAATTTTTTGAAATCAAATAGTACCGAAATGCGCCATATTATTGACGAGTTTATCAGAGTGGCTCTGGCATTTCCCGAAATCGGTTTTCGACTCACGCACAACGAAGAGGATTTATATCACCTCGAAGAAAGTCCGAACAGCCCTTCACGTAAAAAGCTAAAACACAGAATTTTAGCCTTATTGGGGCAAAATTTGAAAGATAAACTAGTTGATGTTTCCGAAAATACGGACTTCATGTGTATTAATGGATTTTGTGGCACGCCTGATGCTGCTACAAAAACCCGTGGTCAGCAATATTTTTTTGTAAATAATCGTTTTATACGCAGCCCGTATTTAAACCACGCTGTAAAAGGCGCTTATAGCCAAATTTTATCGGCTGATGCCTTTCCTATGTTTGTTTTATTCATTGATATTGACCCTGAAAGAGTTGATATCAACGTGCACCCTACCAAACAAGAAATAAAATTTGAAGAAGACAAAATTGTTTATGCATTTGTCAATAGTGCCTTGAAACATGCCTTGAGCAAGTTTAGTATTACTCCTTCTATTGACTTTAATGTTGACGCCAATATCGAAAATCTTGAGGCAATGCGACAGCCTTTTAATGCCGAAGCCAAAGAAAGAACCAAGGACGATTTTTTGTATCAATCATTTACTCAAAAAGGGCAAGCACATTTTTTGCATAAAAGTACTGACCGACAAGACTGGAAGGAACGGTTTGCTGTACAAGATGAATTGTACAAAATCAAAGCAGAACCTGTCGAGTCTGAAATAGTGTTTGTAGAGAAAAGGCCTGATTATTTTCAATTGAATCAAGTGTATATCGGTTTTTCCCAAAGTCAAAAAGTATACTTAATACATCAGCAAAATGCACATGAGCGTATTCTGTATGAGCGATATCAACTAGCTCAGGAAAAAAGTATTCCAATACAAAAATGCATTATACCGCAAACTTGGGAGTTGAGTTCGGGTGATGCTATGATTGTAAATGAACTACTCGAAGACTTGCTCACCTTGGGATTTGAATTAGAAGCATTCGGGGGCAATACATTCATTATACAAGGAGTACCTGCTGATATCAAATCGGGTGATGAAATCGGCGCTCTGGAAGAAATGATTGAGAATTTTAAATTTGCCGGTGACAAGGGGCAATACTCAAAAAGAGAGCGCTTGCAAAGAACCCTGGCTCGGCAGCAAGCTATTAAAGCCGGAAGAAAACTCAACAATAACGAGATGCATGAATTGGTGCAGCAGCTTTTTGCCTGTCAGTTTCCTTCAGAAAATTTTGATGGAGAAAAAACGATGATTGTGTTATCTTCAACTGAGATTGATGCTTTATTCCGAAAAAAATAGGAAGCTGATTACGCGCATAGCTCTTTGTCTCACACTCAGCCTTTCCTTGTCCTGCACCAAAGAATCTGTCGTCACAACAAATACATCACTTAGTTCGCCAACAGCGTATCGGTTAATGGCTGTAAATTTTATTACACCTCAGATTGGCTTTGCTTGCGGAGGGGAAGAGTTTGAAGCAGCCGTATTATTACGCACCTTGGATGGCGGTAATACTTGGCAGCATATAGCCATAGATTCAGCCTTTGGGCAGCGTAAATTATACGATATAGCGGCATCGACAGACGGCACATTGTATGTGGTGGGTAGTGGTGGTCATACGGCCTATAGCACACAGTTTGGTGATAGTATGAAGTTTGTGCAAGAGCCGCGTTGGAAAAACTGGCGAGGCGTAGCTTTTATTAACCCGAACGAAGCTATAGTGTGTGCAACGAATGAATTAAGTGCCGGATATATCCGCAATATTCAAAGGGCTAATAACTGGCGATTTGATTGGGATGAAACGCAATATTCTTTCGGAATGTACCACATTGTTTTTGCAGATAGCCTTACCGGTTACGTCGCTGGTTTTGGTGCTATCTCCAGAACCTCCGATGGCGGTAAAACATGGCAATTTACTGCGGCAAAAGACGACTATTTTACTGCAAGTACTTGGTTTTCGGATAAGGAAGGAGTGGCGGTAGGATGGGAAGGAAGTATACTATACACAACTGATGGCGGTAAAACATGGCAGAAAATTAGAAAGGCCAATACAGTAGGCCAGCAAAAAATTCGATTGAAAGACATTGCTCAAAATAATCAACAAGAGTTGGTAGCAGTAGGCGAAAATGGATGTTTGCTTTTTTCGAAGGATCATGGTAAGTATTGGTCGGCGCTAAAAAAATTTACTGATACAGATTTCGAAGCCATAGACTTTAGTCAGGACGATACTTTTTTTGTTGTGGGCGAAGGCGGTCGTATTTTTAAGGTTCAACTGTAATGGAAAGCATTTCGGATTCATACGGACGAGTACATAATTACCTACGCATCTCACTTACAGATGCTTGCAATTTTCGTTGTTTTTATTGTATGCCCAACGAAGAAGTAAGTTGCACTCCCAATGCGCAGCTCATGCAACCCGAAGAGATTGTTGAAATAGCCAAACGGTTTGTGGCCCTAGGTGTCAATAAAATCCGCTTGACAGGCGGCGAGCCGCTGGTGCGAAAAGAAGCCCCAGAAATTATAGCCGAATTATCAAAATTGCCCGTAGAATTGTGCATTACGACGAATGGAGCGCTTGTTCATCTGTATAAGGAAAGTTTTTTAAATAGCTGCATCCAGTCAGTAAACGTCAGTTTGGATACTTTGGATGCTGATAAGTTTCAATTGCTCACCAAACGAACACATTTTGAACAAGTGATAACCAATATTGACTGGCTTCTTGAAAATAATTTTTCGGTAAAAGTGAATGCCGTTTTGATAAAGGGAATAAATGATAATGAGATACAGCGCTTTATCGAATGGACGCGTAATAAAAAATTGCATATTCGTTTCATTGAGTTTATGCCATTTACCGATAATGGATGGGATGATAAAAGACTTGTTTCGCAAGAAGAAATTTTGGCCACAGCCACTGCCGAATTTGATATTATAAAACTGCACGACGAACATCATGCTACTGCAAAAAAGTATAAGGCTATTGGATGTGAGGGCACGTTTGCCATCATTAGTACGATGACGAATCCATTTTGTGACACTTGCAATCGTATTCGGCTCACTGCTGATGGCAAAATAAAAAATTGTTTGTTTTCCAATGCTGAAACAGATATTTTGACTCCTTTTCGAGCGGGTGAAAATATTCGACCTTATATCATACAGGCAATAAAAAGTAAAAACGAAAAGCTAGGCGGGCAACTGTTTGAAAATTTTACAACCCATGACTATGCATTACTGCAAAATCGTTCAATGATTCGGATTGGTGGCTAATCGTTCCCGCAAGCCATCCCTTGTTAAATATCATCACCTCTCAATCTTCTAAAACTTTTTCGGGCTCGCTCAGAAAATGTACTGCCCGGATAATCTAAGATGAGTCGTTCATAGAGCCGTTGGGCTTCAGCAGGATTACTAAAGTTTTTTTCGTAGATAATGACCAATTGAAATAGGGCGTCGTCTGCCAAAACGTCCTCAGCATGTGCATCTACTATTTTTTGCAGATAGCGTGCCGCATCATTATATTGTTGTTTTTGCAGACTAATACTGGCGCGCATCATGAGTATATTGTCAGCCAACGGATGCTGTGGGTATTCGCGTTCAAGAGAGTCAAGAAGTGTATAAGCTTCTTCGTACTTGTGTTGATAGACTAATAAATCAGCCGCAGCGTAGATGCGCAAGGGTGTATCGTCGCTATCTTTTATTGGGTTATTTTCAGTAATCAACACAGAAAGGTCGATTGCATCATTTGAAATTAACTCTGAGGTTGATGCCTTTAAAATGTCCAATTGCATTTGCGACCAATTAAAATCGCCATTATAGAATGAAAGTTTGGCATTGCGAAATTGGGCTTCTTCTCCTAATACGTCTTGTTTAAAATCTTTATCTACCTGCGAGTATAATAGCGTGCTTTCCCATACGTTACCACGTAATAGTTCATAATCGCCCATTTCCAGCTTAGCACGGCCACGTAATGTTTTGTCTGCGCGGGGAGCATCAATTACTTCTTGTAAAATAGCAATCGCAGTATGGATATGATTGAGGTAACGGGCTTGGAGGTCGGCATATTCTAGGCTGGTATTGGAGAGTTTTTGCGTTGGGTGGGCGTCTAAGAACAATCGATAGGCATCTGCAACTTGTTGAATATCGCCTTGGCTGTAACTTAACTTGGAAAGTAATTGACTTTTTAGGGTGGTCAGTTTTTCACTTTGTGCAATTTCGTAGTAAGGTTGATTTTTACCTTGACTAATGACATAGTCAAAACTTTCTATGGCCGCTTCATATTTTTTTTCACGATGACAAATGCGGGCAAATTCCAATACCCTTTTGCCTTTTTCTTTCATTCGAATGTCGATACTTTTTATTTGTCTGAATGCATTCGTATAATCATCTAATTGAATAAATATCCATGCTAGTAAATCATAGTATGCCAAATTCTCAGGTTCTTTTGCACTTCGTTGTAGCACAATTTTTCTTAGCATTTCATCCGCACCTTTAGTAGCAAACATTTCCTGAAAGCTAGCTTTGATACTTTCGGTTTTGCGGCTATCTGCAATGTAAAGATTGAGAAGATTTTCAATGGCCTCTTTCTGTTTGCCGGTTTTGGCATATAGCACAGCTAGTTCTTCGGCAAACAAATAGGGATCCTCTTTATTTTTTTTCTTGCCTTCTTCATAGAGCGCAATAGCTTCGTTGGTGAAGCCTTTTTGCTCCAACATGACCGCCAGGTTTTTTACTTCGCTACTATTTTGACCAACGCCTTTGGTAAATTTGTCGAGGGTTTTACGCAGTTTTTTTGATTCATTTTGTTTTTTGTACAAACTGGCCAATAAAAGGTAATTATTCCTTTCGTCTTTGTTACTCTTAATGCGTTTTTCTATAAACTTTTCGGCCTCTTTATAACGCTCAAGTGCTAATAAAGAGTTGTAGTAGCTAGATACAATCTCGCCATTATCGGGCTGATATTTCAACAATTGGCTAAAGGTTTCGGCTGCTTTTTCAAATTCATTATTGCGGTAATACTCACGGGCAATGTTCAATAGTTGATCTTGACCTGAGGATACCAAAGCCGAAAATAATATGGCACATATGAAAATTATTTTTCTCACGATTGATTCAAATATCTCATTTTTTAATCAAAACGATACTTCAATTAACTAATCCTTATAGTTTATAACTACACTGCAGGTCTATTTTTGGATATGCACAGGGGGGATAGAAATATTCCTCTTTTTTGTTGCACGACTAAAATCATATGTGTATTTTAGAGAACCTATTACGAAGATTTAAAATTTATAACTATGGCTACGAAAGTTGCTTCTGCCTCTAAAAAAAAGGCAGCCACTACGTTGGACCTCAAAAACGAACTAAAAAACCATTTTGGTTTTAAAGGGTTTAAGGACGAACAACAGCAAATTATTCAAAGTATACTGGGCGGTAAGGATACCTTTGTCATTATGCCTACAGGAGGTGGTAAGTCATTGTGCTATCAGTTGCCTGCGCTACTTTCAGAAGGGGTTGCTATCGTGATCTCTCCATTGATTGCGCTGATGAAAAATCAAGTTGATTTGATAAGAAGCTATAGCGATAATGATGATGTTGCCCACTTTTTGAACAGTTCCTTGAACAAAGGTCAGATTAAAGAAGTGAAGGCTGACCTGCTAAAAGGGAAAACTAAATTGTTATATGTTGCACCCGAAACACTTACAAAAGAAGAGAATGTGGCTTTTCTAAAGACCTTGCCCATTTCTTTTGTTGCGGTAGATGAGGCGCACTGCATCTCTGAATGGGGACACGACTTTCGACCGGAATACCGAAAAATCAGACAAATTGTTGATGAAATTAATCCCAACATTAGCATTATTGCACTCACAGCCACAGCCACACCCAAGGTGCAGGATGATATACGGAAAAACCTGGAGCTCAAAAAACCAAATGTCTTCATATCATCGTTTAACCGTACCAATTTGCATTATGCCATCATTCCTAAAAAAGGACAAGAAAAAACCATTCGGCATATGGTCAAATTCATCAAATCGATGAAAGGGAAAAGTGGTATAATTTATACGCTGAACCGAAAAACTACCGAAGATTTGGCTACTTTGCTTGAAGCTAACGGCGTGCGTGCAGTAGCCTATCACGCTGGTTTGGACGCAAAAACTCGGGCCAAAAGACAGGACGAATTTTTGAATCAGGACGTCGATGTTATTGTGGCCACCATCGCCTTCGGCATGGGTATTGACAAGCCAGATATCCGCTTTGTTATACATTATAACCTACCAAAATCAATAGAAAATTATTATCAGGAGACGGGCCGCGCTGGGCGTGATGGGTTAGAAGGAAAATGTGTACTTTATTTTTCAAATAAAGATTTACAAAAATTGGAGCACCTGATGCGTCAAAAGCCATTGTCCGAAAGAGAAATGGGAGCGCAGTTAATAGACGAGATGGTAGCCTACGCAGAAAGTAGCAACTGCAGACGCAAAGTACTGCTGCATTATTTCGGAGAAGATTATGAGCCTGAAAATTGCAATATGTGTGATAATTGTCAAGACCCCAAAGAGAAAATAGACGTCAAGGATACTGTTTTCTGTGTATTGACAGCAATAAAACAATTAAAGGAAAAATTTCCCAACACCTATATTGTGGACGTTGTACTTGGTAGAAAAAATTCTCAAATACAATCATACAAACACGACCAACTTTCTTGCTTTAGCATGGGTGCAGAGTTTCAAATGGACGATCACTTTTGGTACTCGTTGATACGTCAAATGATGATTGAAGGCTTGATAAAAAAAGACATAGAAGAATACGGCTTATTAAAACTTACAAAAGCCGGGAAGGAGTTTCTCAAAAAACCTTACACCTTAAAGCTGGCACTGAATCATAAATTTGAAGATACCGATGAAGAAGATGGCGAGGATTATGAAGGCGCTTCAAATGCAGGTGGTTCGGCCCTAGACCCTGTCTTGCTTGATATGTTGATGACAACAAGAAAGGAGGTGGCTAAAGAAAAGGGACTGCAACCTTGGGTTGTTTTTGATGAAGCATCATTAAATGAGATGGCCACTATGTACCCAACATCAATTGCCGAATTAACTAAAATATCAGGTGTGAGTGAGGGTAAGGCCAAAAAATTTGGTAAAAAGTTTATCACGTTGATTGCGCAATATGTAGAGGATAATGACATTGACAAGCCAGAAGATTTTGTTATGAAAAGTGTCGTCAATAAAAGTGGTAGAAAAGTCTATATCATACAAAGTGTAGACAAAAAAATACCCTTAGAGGATATCGCTGTGGGAAAATCAATGGATATGAATGAACTTTTTCAAGAGATGGAAACGATTGTACAAAGCGGCACAAAGCTCGATATTGACTATGCCCTTGATGATTATGTTGACGAATATGATGTTGAGGACATTTTCGAATATTTTAATGAAAGTGATACGGGCGATGTAGAAGAAGCATTTGAAGTGTTACAAGAAAATGACATCACAATGGAACAAATCCAATTGGTCCGAATCAAATATCTCAGCGAGGTGGCAAATTAGACTATTGAATAAAACAGTAATTTTTTAGGCAGTTTTTGAATTTTGGTTACATTTGCGTTTCGTTTTTGGTGCGGTAGCTCAGTAGGTAGAGCAATGGACTGAAAATCCATGTGTCGGCGGTTCGATCCCGCCCCACACCACAAAAAGCTTCAGCAATTTTGCTGGAGCTTTTTTTATTCTTGCCGTTCCTCCGCTTTTCCTGCCATTTATCAAAATTGCACACACAATTGTAAGTCTACCCACTTACATTTGCCTCAAATTTTATACGAAATGAAAAGAATAATCCTTTTATTGTCTTGTATAATGCTAGCTGTTGGCTCGCAGGCAGGCAAGATTAAATTTGTTGAGTACGACCTGCCCAATGGGTTACACGTAATTCTACACGAAGATCATACAACACCCACAGTGGCCATCTCGGTATTGTACCATGTAGGTTCAAAAGATGAAGACCCCAAGCGCACCGGCTTTGCACACTTTTTTGAACATTTATTGTTCGAAGGTAGCGAGAATATTGAGCGCGGCGAGTACATGAAACTCGTACAGAATTCAGGTGGTGTTATCAATGCCAATACCTCCTTTGATCGTACATTTTATTTCGAAACCTTGCCTTCAAATAAATTAGAACTCGGCTTGTGGATGGAAAGTGAGCGTATGTTGCACGCCAAAATTGACAATATCGGTCTCGAAACACAGCGTAAAGTAGTAAAAGAAGAGAAAAAACAACGTTACGAAAACACGCCCTATGGGCATTTATTGGAGCAAATTTTTGCCAATGCCTATGAAAAGCACCCGTATCAATGGACACCTATTGGTGAAGCACAATACATTGACCAAGCCTCTTTAGAGGAATTTATGGAGTTTTACAAAACCTATTATGTGCCCAACAACGCAACCCTTTCGATTGGTGGTGATTTGGACATTGCCCAAACAAAAGCCTGGATTGAAAAATACTTCGGTAGCATTCCGCGCGGCACCAAAGAAATTCCGCGTAATAAGATAGTAGAACCTGCCCAAACCGAGCAGAAACACGCTACTTATTACGATAAAATTCAGTTGCCAGCTTGCGTATTTGCATATCACATTCCGGGCCAGGGAACACCTGATTTTTATGCCATGGAAATGCTGACCAATATTTTATCGCAAGGGAAAAGTTCACGCCTGCAAAAAGTAGTGGTAGATGAAAAGCAGAAAGCCGTTCAATGTGCCGCATTTAACTTGCCTACCGAAGATCCGGGTCTAGCTATGATGTTTGGCATTGCCAACATGGGCGTAAATGTTGATGAACTTGAAAAAGCTATAGATGAAGAAATCAATAAAGTTGTAGCCGAAGGCGTTACGGCCGAAGAGTTGGAGAAAGCAAAAAACTCTACAGAAAATGATTTTTACAGCGCCAACAGTAGCATATTAGGCATAGTAGAGAACTTGGCGAATTATCACGTATACTACGGTGATGCCAACCTAATCAATACAGAAATTGATCGGTATATGAAAGTAACGCTTGATGACATTAAGCGCGTAGCACAAAAATACCTGCGAAAAGAAAACAGACTAATTCTGCATTATTTACCTGAAAGTCAAAAACAGTAAGTTTAAAACAAAGAAATTACGAGAATATGAAAAAAATAGCTTTAAATATATTCGGCCTAGTGCTACTTAGCACTGCCCTTTTTGCACAACAATTAGATCGCAGTCAGCGACCAAAACCCGGACCGGCACCTACTGTCCAAATTGGAGATGCTGAGAGTTTTGTCAGCTCCAATGGCATCAAAGTGTTTGTTGTAGAGAATCATAAATTACCCAAAGTAAGCTACAGTATAGACCTGGACGTCAAACCCGCACTAGAAAAAAATAAAGTGGGAGCCGCTGGTTTTGTAGGTGATATGCTGCGTGCCGGTACAAAAAGCCGAGATAAAGATGCCTTTAATAAGGCCATCGATATGATTGGTGGTACGATAGCCGTGAGCTCAGAGGGCATGTATTTCAGTAGTCTTAAAAAACATAGTGATAATCTGTTAGAACTTGCCAGCGAAATGTTGCTCAAACCAGCATTCCCTAGTACAGAGTTGGAGCTACAGAAGAAAAAAACATTATCTGGCTTGGCGACAGAAAAAGATGATCCACAGGCGATGAGCCGAAACCTTACGGCCATGCTCAATTTTGGTCCGCAACATTACCGAGGCGAAGTAATGACAGAGGAGACGGTGGCTAATGTTACCATGGACGATGTAAAAAAATATTATGATACATATTTTCGTCCTAATTTAGCCTACATGGCTATTGTTGGAGATATCACCTTAGACGAAGCAAAAAAACAGGTGGAGAAATATTTTGGCAGTTGGAAAAAGAAATCTGTTCCCGCCGCTACATACAAAACACCAGATGCCAACTCAGGAGCACAAGTAGGCATAGTTAACAAAACAGGTGCCGTACAAAGCGTAGTCAATGTTACCTATCCTTTAGATTTGAAACCAGGCAATGAAGATGTCATTCCATTGAAAGTAGCCAACGGTGTATTGGGCGGTGGCAGTACAGGTCGACTATTTCAATATCTCCGTGAGGATAAAGCATGGACCTATGGTTCATACTCTAGCGTAAGCACAAGTCAATGGGATAATTCAGCATCATTTACCGCTTCAGCCAATGCAACAGCTGAAGCAACTGACAGTTCTGTAGCTGCTATTTTGGCCGAAATGAATAAGATGCGCAACGAAAAAGTGAGCGATGAAGAGTTAGAAGGATATAAAAATTATATGGCTGGCACTTTCGCACTTGGGTTAGAAAACCCACGCACCTTGGCAAGCTATGCAATAAACATTGCAAAGAATAATTTGCCTAAGGACTACTATAAGAACTACCTGAAGAATATAGAAAAAGTGACAGCGGACGACGTGTTGCGTGTATCAAAAAAATATATTAAACCAGGCGTTGCGAATATCGTAGTAGCCGGTGATCGGGCTTCTAATATGGAAAAATTGAAAAAATTTGGCCCCGTAACTGAATATGACGTTTATGGAAATAAAGTAGAAGCAGTACCAGCCATGGCCATTCCGGCGGATATGACAGCTAAAAAAGTAATTGAAAAATACATAGCCAATACAGGCGGAATGGAAAACTGGACAAAAGTAAAGGATATGAAAACAGAGGCCGGAATGCAAATGCAAGGCCTGGATATTAAACTGGTTACTATTAAAAAGGAAGGAGGAAAATTATTCGAAGAAGTGAGTGCGTCTATGGGCACATTGCAAAAAACAGTTTTTGATGGCACAACGGGTAAGATGTCAGGCATGGGCGGTGCTCAAAATATAGAAGGCGATGACGTAGAGGCTACGAAGCGTAAGGCTATGATCTTTGACGAAGCGCTTTATCTAACCGAGACTTATCAGCTGGAATTGAAAGGAACTGAAAGTATCGATGGTAAAATGTGTTATGTAGTTTCGGTTACAGATCCTGCCGGAGATAAAAGTACCGAATACTTTGATGTGGAGAGCGGCTTGCGCCTGCAAACAGTATCTACAACAGATGCTGGACCACAGGGTAAAGTAACAATTACTACCAAATTGAGCGATTACAAAAAAGTGGATGGCTTGATGGTGCCGTTTAGCATTAAACAAAATGCCGGCCCACAAAGCATGGATATTACCGTAAAATCTGTAGAAATCAACAAGGGAGTTGATGACAAGATATTTATTGCGGAGTAATAGCCTGTAACTATAACTTAAATACCCGCTAAAACAGCGGGTATTTTTTTATTTTGATGGTTGACCGTCGCCATATTTTACAAAAAGGCGGATATACAAAGCTCTTGAAAAGCGCATTAAGATAGGTTGTAATAGTGCCATAACCGACACGGCTAGTGCAAGAAATACAAAAATTGAATTATCATTAAAACTAAACCCATAAGTAAAAGCAAATATTACGGCCATAACAACAATAAGCCCAACACTGATAGCATAGCTAATGTATCCGGTACCAAACCAAAAACCAGTTTCCAATTCATATTTTAAGCCACATTCGCTGCATCGTTCCGGCATATCCAACATCTTGTTCAGCGGAAAAATACTGTTGTTTGTAAACATGTTGCCTTTACGGCAATTTGGGCATTTAAGTTTGAATAAACTTTTTATAGCACCTGGCTCCTTACTCATAAGTGATGGCAAAGGTAAAGGTTCTCACAAGCTTCGTGTGTGATAAACTTCACAATATTCAAAAAGCCACCCACGGCTTCTTGGTGCCATATATATTGGGCATTACCTTTGGTCAATGGAGTTGAATGAATTTATACGGCTGGCATTGGAAGAGGATATACGTGAAGGTGATCATAGTACCCTTTGTTGTATTCCAGAAGATTTGGAAGACGAGGCTGTCCTTAAAATTAAAGAAGATGGGCTGATTGCCGGTTTGGATGTAGCTGAAAAAATTTTTAAATACGTACAGCCGGATTGTCAAATCATTTTTTCAAAAAAAGATGGTGATACAGTGCGTAAGGGCGAAGAGGCCTTTCGTATCAAAGCAAAATCGCCTACTTTACTCTCTACCGAGCGATTGGTGTTGAATATAATGCAACGCATGAGTGGTATTGCTTCGCTAACTCATATTTATACAGAAAAAATAAAAAATTACTCCACCAAATTATTAGATACGCGCAAAACGACGCCCCTTTTCAGATGGTTTGAGAAAGAGGCAGTTCGTATTGGTGGCGGGCACAATCATCGGATGGGTTTGTACGATATGATTATGCTAAAAGACAACCACATTGAATTTTGCGGCGGTATAGAAAAGGCCATAAATCAGGCAAATACATACCTCAAAGCAAATCAGCTGGAATTAAAAATTGAAGTAGAGACAGGCAGCTTAAACGACGTGCAGCGAGTAGTAGCCCATGGGGGCGTAGATAGAATTATGCTCGATAATTTTACACCTGCCGACATTGAAGAAGCTCTTAAGGTTATTGATGGTAGATTTGAAACCGAGGCCAGTGGCGGAATAAATCTGAATACCATAGAAGCCTATGCAAAAACAGGAGTTGATTTTGTATCAGTAGGGGCAGTTATCCATCATGCAACCAGTATGGATTTGAGCCTGAAAGCGGTGAAATAAATGTAATTTGCTTCACTAATTTTACATCAGCAATTAAATAGCGAGAGCGTATGGGTAACAAAAAACGGTTTAAGAGTGGCACCGGTGGGTTGGTATATTCTACCAATGATGACTATATGCAAAATGAAGATGGCGATGCACTTGAATTTGTTCCCCCTGAAGAACAGCGCCTCAAGGTGCGTCTTGATACAAAACACCGGGGTGGCAAAACAGTAACTTTAATCGAAGGGTTTGAGGGAAATGATGATCAAGGAAAGGCCTTGGTAAAATTATTAAAACAAAAGTGCGGCACAGGTGGTAGTTATAAAGATGGCGAGTTGATAATACAAGGCAATGAAATAAAAAAAGTGATTGAGGTTTTAAAAAAAGAAGGGTATCATGTGGCGTAATTATATACTAATACTATCGGTTGGCCTGTTGGCATGTGGTTGGACGTCTTGTGCGGACAAAAATTTTGGGGGTGATGATTGGATTAACTATCCAGATATGCAAAAGCTTTTTCAGGATAATGTTGATAAATCAGCGCCTTATAATTATATCCATGTGCATCAGGAAATTGAACAAAATGATAGTGCAGCGGTTGGCTCAGCGGATATACCATGGCAAAAAATTGAAGACCTTTTTAAAACCGCAAACTTGCATAAAAAAGAGCTAAACTATAAATATAAAATAAGCGTACTCACAGACACCTTGACATCAAGTAGAACGCTGTATTATGAAGCTTTGGACCCGGATGTGGTCACGCGGTCACTGAGTATTGTTTCGAATATTACCAGTGGCGATTTGCAGAATGTTTATTTTACCCTTCTTGATAAAGGCACATTTAAAGACAAACAATATCGAGTATTATTCATACCTAAGAAAGTGATACAAATTCAAGAGATTAAAAAAGGTAAGGTAGGCGTGGATAGCTATTTTTATCCCGAATATTAATATTGTAAAATGGCCGGATAAACCTTACGTACAAATAGCGCTTCGGCGAATTATAGTGTAGTATAAAACGGGCTTACTTTTACTATTCGTTTATAGCAATAAGAAGCAAGGTGACCAAGGAAGAATTTAGCAAGTTTGCACCATCAATACCCGACGATCCTGGGGTATATCAATATTTTAATAAGGCTAAAGAAGTAATCTATGTAGGCAAAGCAAAAAATTTGCGCAAACGGATTAGCTCTTATTTTTCGCAACAACACCGCTACTCCAAAACCGAGAGGCTCGTGCGCGAAATGAAGGACATTCGATTTACGATTGTCAATTCGGAGTATGATGCGCTAATGCTGGAAAATACATTAATCAAAAAGTTTCAGCCTAAGTATAACATCGCACTAAAAGATGATAAGTCTTACCCGCATATTGTAATAAAAAATGAACATTTTCCGCGTGTCTTCCTTACCAGAAATAAACTAAAAGATGGATCGGAATATATAGGTCCATACACTTCTGCATTTGCTGTGCGCGAAATACTCAAGTTTTTACAACGCTCTTTGCCCTTGCGAACGTGCAATTTGGATTTGGCCCCAAAGCAAATTGCCAAGAAAAGATATAAAGCCTGTCTGCAATATCAAATGGGCAATTGTATGGCACCCTGCATTGGATTGCAATCGGAGCAGGACTATAACTGGCATGTAGCCCAGATTCGTGAGATATTGAAAGGGAATAATACACAACTAGAAAAAGTGTACAAAAAACAAATGATGGCTTATGCGGATAAGCTGGAATTTGAAAAAGCAGAACTCATGAAAAGAAAAATCTATGAGATCAAAAATTTCAATAAACGCTCGATTGTCGTCAATACCAGAATTGATAATACAGATGTTATAGGTGTACTTAGTAATACTGACCGCGTTTACGTAAATTATATGCGCATTATCAAAGGAAATGTTGTAAACAGTTTTTCACAGTCTTTTACTAAAACACTCGGCGAGCCTGATGCTGAGATATTACCAAATATTATTTTGGCTTTGCGCGAGCAATTTGCGAGTGATGTAAAAGAAATCATTGTACCCTACGAATTAGATTTGCCAATAGACATTATGCAGCGCATTCCCAAGGTAGGCGAAAGAAAGCAAATATTAGACCTCTCCGTAAAGAACGCACGCTACCTGATGAACGAAGAAAAGCGAAAGGCGATTTTACATATCTCTGAAAAATCAGCACAAGATTTGGAAGAATTGTTACAACAACTACAAGAAGATTTACGTCTGCCTTTTTACCCTGAACATATAGAGTGCTTTGACAACTCTAACTTTCAGGGTAGTTATCCCGTGGCGGCCATGGTTTGCTTTCGGGATGGCATGCCCAGTAAAAAGGATTTTAGACGATTTAATATCAAATCAGTGC
Organism: uncultured Chitinophagaceae bacterium; assembly: GCA_964409905.1. Classification (GTDB taxonomy): domain Bacteria; phylum Bacteroidota; class Bacteroidia; order Chitinophagales; family Chitinophagaceae; genus JAGNRR01. The sequence goes on from CAYPET010000002.1 coordinate 158,118, forward strand.
AAGGGATAGATGATTTTGCTTCCATGCGTGAAATCGTTTTTAGACGGTATAGTCGTTTACTGCATGAAAACAAGGAGTTGCCACAACTTGTAGTAATTGATGGAGGTAAGGGACAGCTCAACGCAGCGATTGATGCCCTTCAGGAATTGGAACTGATGGGTAAGATGAATATTATCGGTTTAGCTAAAAATATTGAAGAGATATTTTTCCCGGGCGATAAAGACTCTCTCCAACTACCCTTTGAAAGTGAAAGCCTAAAGCTCTTGAGAAGAATACGAGATGAAGTACATCGTTTTGGCATTACATTTCATCGAAGTAAAAGAAGTAAGGGCATAGTGAAAAATGAGTTGGAAGAAATCAAAGGGATTGGTAAAGAAACTGCCAAAGCTTTGTTACGAAAATTTAAGTCGGTAAAGAAGTTAAAAGAAGCTGACTTTGCTGACATTGCTGCTGAAGTTGGTATACAGCGGGCAACTTTGGTTGTGGAGCATTTCAAAAAATCGTAGGCCTTATTGGCTGGATTCGGGTAGGGTGAAATATACTGTTTGTTCACTGCTAATAAATCCCCATCTGCGCAAGCAACGGTTGATACCTTTCATGTGTTCTTCGTCATAAACATCCGCCTCGCTCCAGGTTAGTAGATTGCATTTAAATTCTATAGGAATTTGAGCTTCATCACTCTTTATTATTTCGTACAATGCACCTTGCTGACAATAATTGGCTGTTGTTTCCATGTCCGAGTCAGCCATTGTGAAAAGGCTAATTACAATCAAAAAAACAACAGTATAGCCAAGATATAATTTGCCGTTGAGTCCCTGAAGCAGATGATAGGTGGTATATAAAATCAAAAACAACATCATCAGCGATACCGGAATAAAAGTATCATAGCGAATGATATATTCACGATACACACGATAACCTCCCAGCGGTAATAATAAAATGTAAGCAACGCAAAAAGTCAGTACGAACGAATAAATGGCTTTAATTTTTTTTACCGGTAACACGCTCTTTTTTATCAATAGTGCAGTATTGATGCTAAGCAATCCAAGTAGGACGGGCCAGGCTTTTTCTAGGCTTACTATACGGAATAAGCCCTTTGCCAGTAGGCTATATTTTGTAATTAAGGCTTTGTCAATGCTGGATTCTGAATTATAGCGGCTAATCACAAAGGCGTAAATACACCATAACATGAAAAAGACTAAATGCGAAAGCAGCGCTTTGTTCTTTTTGATGTTGTAAAAGCTATTCGGAGCATATACTCCTACAATATATAGAACTCCAACTAGCAAAACAATCGGCTGAATGAGCGGCCCACTAAAGCTTAAAATTGGCGCCAGGATAAACATGAGGAGGTGTTGTACAATCGGTATTTTATTGGGTTGTTTGAAAGTGTTTTGCCAGAAGGGTAAAAAATAAAATAACAGGACTGTTACCGGTAAGGCATAAAAAATTACAAATAATGGTGAGCGATCTATAAAACCAATACAATCGTAAAACGGACCATACTGGATAAATACAGAAGATAATAATGCAATAGGTGCAAAGTGTTGTATTGAAAATTTGTCAGACGCTTTTACATAAAAAAATGCCAATACAATAAAACTTAAATGTATGAATCCAACAAGCAAAGTGGTGGTGACGTATAAACTTTGTACTGGATTGCTGACAATAGTATGTATCAATTTGTACACAGGTCCATACCACCAACGGGCAAACTGATGACAACTATACCGTCCGGCTGCAGGGTAATGCTCATTTTTACTAATGGCGTCAATACCGATGGGGTCTTGCAAAACCTTTTCGTACCATTTAAATGGGCCTACAACGCGGGGCAAATCGCCATCCACCGGCAAGTTGGAATAATGATAATTTGATGCAACAAAATCAATCGCTACAAAAAGCAATAGAAGCATCCATAACCTTTTCTTTAGTATGCCAATAACGTATTCCAACAAAACAAATATAGATACTTTCGATTAGCCCGCTGTCAATTCAAGTTGGCACAGTCTTTTTAAGGAACTTGGCATTACTCCATAAAGTTTTCCTAAATCAACAATGAAACCAATGCCTCGCCGTTTTGATTTCAACAACTTGATGTAATTTGAAGTTGCAGAAAAGTGATTATTGAAATGAAAAGTAGGGATTTGAAATATTTGAATGCAGGACAGGCCAATCTGTTGCTTTTATTGTGCTGTCTTTATGCCTTCCTCATTTGTTACCTCTGTTCCGTATTGTTACAGGGTGATATGGAATTTGGTATATTAGCCAATACGAATAATGAGGCTATCTGGCGCGTGAGCGAATAGGGATTCCTTAGTAATTTTACACCTACATGTTTCAGCTTCAAGCGCCATTCGAACCTGCCGGCGATCAGCCTCAAGCTATTAGACAACTAGTTGATGGCTTGCAGCGTCAGGAACCTCATCAAACCTTATTGGGGGTAACGGGTAGCGGTAAAACATTTACCATTGCCAATGTTATCCAGGAGGTCAATCGACCCACGCTGATACTGACTCATAACAAGACCTTAGTTGCGCAGTTATATGGCGAATTCAAACAATTTTTTCCGAACAATGCGGTAGAGTATTTCGTAAGCTATTACGACTACTATCAACCCGAGGCGTATATCCCGGTCACGAATACCTATATCGAAAAAGATTTACAAATCAATGAAGAGCTTGACAAGTTACGCTTGCGTGCTGCGGCAAATTTGTTATCAGGCAGACGGGATATTATTGTAGTGGCTTCCGTTTCCTGCATTTATGGTATGGGAAATCCGACGGCCTTTCAAGATGGTATCGTACGCGTAAGACAAGGAGAAGAATTTGGCCGAAATAAATTTTTACATCGCTTGGTGGCCGCACAGTATGAACGCAGTACGGAGACCTTTGAGCGTGGACAGTTTCGGGTGAAGGGCGATACGATTGATGTCAATCTGCCCTATGTAGATTATGGGTACCGCTTTATTTTTTTCGATGATGAAATAGAAGAAATTCATCGTCTGGAAATAGAGACAGGTAAAAAATTTGAATCGGTACAGGATGCCGCGGTTTTTCCGGCAACAATGTATGTGGCACCCCAAGATCAGCTGCATCAAATTATCTATGACATCCAAGATGAGATGATTGCTCAAGAGGCCTACTTTAAGGAGCAAGGAAAATTTATAGAAGCGCAGCGCATACGCGAACGGGTGAGTCACGACATCGAAATGATGCGCGAGCTCGGCTATTGCAAAGGCATCGAAAACTATTCGCGTTTTTTAGATGGCCGCGCACAAGGTACTCGTCCTTTCTGTTTGCTGGATTATATGCCTGATGATTACATCATGGTGATAGACGAAAGTCACGTAACGATACCACAAGTAAGCGGCATGTTTGGTGGTGACAAGTCGCGCAAGCTAAATCTGGTAAACTATGGCTTTCGCTTACCCTCAGCTTTAGATAACCGACCGCTGAATTTCAGTGAATTTGAAAGCCTCGTGAATCAAGTTATTTTCGTCAGTGCCACACCCGGCAAGTACGAATTGCAATTGTGTGAGGGCGAATATGTAGATCAAGTAGTGCGCCCTACAGGCTTGCTAGACCCTCCGATTGAGGTGCGTCCCAGCATCAATCAAATTGATGATTTGTTGGACGAAGTAGACAATCGGGTAAAGAAAGGCGATCGGGTTTTAGTAACTACTTTGACGAAAAAGCTGAGCGAGGAATTGGCGCAGTATTTATCTGACATTCAGATTCGGTGTAAATACCTGCACAGTGAAATTGACGCGCTGGAGCGGGTAGAGATTTTACGCGAGCTGCGACTCGGTGAAATAGATGTATTGATAGGCGTCAACTTATTGCGCGAGGGGCTCGACCTGCCCGAGGTGAGCTTGGTGGCTATATTGGATGCCGACAAAGAAGGCTTCCTGCGCGACGAACGCTCGCTGACCCAAACGGCCGGGAGGGCTGCCCGTAATGTAGATGGCCTGGTGATTTTTTATGCTGATAAAATTACCGACAGTATGCAGCGCACTATTGACGAAACCAACCGCCGCCGCGAGAAGCAGATGACCTATAATATGGAGCATAACATCACCCCCACAACGGTTAAGAAATCCATCGAAAACGTCATGCAGCAAACAGCCGTGCTCGATATTAAACTGGAAAATCCGGAGTATGTGAATTATGCTGCCGAACAGGCAAATTCACTGCTTTCCAAAGAAGATTATGGCGGATACAACACGCCCAAACAATTGGAAAAAGCTATAGCCTTTGTAAAAGCAGAAATGGAGAAAGCTGCTAAGGATTTAGATTTTATAGAGGCAGCCCGATTACGCGATAAAATGTTTGAGCTGAAGCGGCAGTTGAAGAAGTAGTTTTTTTCAAACCTAGCGAGAATAGAATTTTAATCAATCTTTTTAGGATTTAGCAAATAATATAAATTATCATCCTCATAGCTGCCGTCAGGCATTTTATACCGGCCGTGTATAGTCGCTTCAAACTGAAAGCCGAATTGTTGCAGCAAGCCTATCGATGCAACATTATCCTGCGCAGTCAGGGCCTCAATGCGATGTAGTTGCATGACATCAAAGCCGTATTTCAAAATAGCGTCAAGGGCTTCTTTCATATATCCATTACGTTTATATGCCTCCTGATTCAATGAATAGCCGAGCTCGGCTCGATCGTGGTCGCGCCAATAGGTATGAAAGCCAGCACTACCAATTACCGCCTCATTGCCTTTTCGTATCAAATCAAAGTATATGCCTGTATAAAAATTATTATACAGACCTTTTGTTATACGCTCCAACTCTTTTTTCAACGCTTCGGCATCGTCCAGACCAAAGAAGGCGTATTGCACGGCAGGCTCTGCATTTAGTACACGCTGCATGTTTTCGGCAGTTCGTTCGCGGAGGTGTAATCGGGTTGTTTCCATAATTATTTTGTAAAAAGGCTAACGAATGATTAGAAGCATTCGTCTACATTAGCACATATAAAAATACACTCATTATGAAAAAACAACTTTTACGAGCCGGCTTAGCCTTATCAAGCATTTTTATACTTGCTATGCTGATGCTCAATTCATGTAAAAAAGATACGGGCGATTACATTGAACCCGGCACACAATGGAGCAACACGGAAACTGTAACTGCCAGCTTCTTGGGTCAAGTGGTAAAAGAAGATGGTTCGCCGCTCGATGGTGCCACTGTAACTATCGGTACACATATGATGACTACAGATGCAGATGGCTTCTATTATTTTACTAATATCCTTACGCCTCAGAAGGCCACACTCATAGAGGTAGAAAAGGCAGGATATTTCAAAGCTTACAGAACAATGTCTGTAATGGCCAATCAGGATAATCAGACACGCATTATGACCATGGCCTTGCCGGCACCCGTGAACCTGGATGGTGCACAAGGAGGACAAATTACCATTTCAAACGGTGGTAGTATTGATTTTCCTCAAAACGCTATTATCAATCCAGCCACTAACGCTCCATACACGGGCAATGTAGCAGTCTTTGCGAAGTGGATTGACCCTAGTGGTAGCAATCTGGATTTGCTTATCCCCGGCGCCCTGCGTGGCATTAGCGAAGATGGCGTAGAAGAAGATTTGACGACCTATGGCATGCAAGCCGTTGAGCTGATTGGAGCAGCAGGCGAAAAATTACAGTTGGCACCAGGAAAAAAAGCAACGATTACTTTTCCATTGCCTGCAAGTTTAGCCGGTAGTGCACCGGTAAATGTACCCTTGTGGCACTTTGACGAGGCACAGGGTATGTGGGTAGAAGAAGGCTTTGCTGTGCGCTCGGGTAATGATTATGTGGGTGCGGTTTCGCACTTTAGTTTTTGGAATTGTGACTATGGTGGTCCGATTGTAAACTTTACTTGTCAGTTAGTTGATACAGCAAATAATCCCATTAGTGGTGCCATCGTAAAAATTGTACCAACATCCTCAACTACGCTCACGGCTCGTTCGGCCATGACAAATAGCAACGGTATGGTTAGCGGCGGATTGCCTGTAAATGCTACTTTCAGTTTAGAGTACATACCCGCAGGTTGTCCTTGGAATGCAGCCAGTACATTTTTACAATCGTTTAGTTCTACTACCACGAATGTGAACTTGGGTACGATAACAGTATCAAATGCAACAACTGCACCTAGTATAGTCACTGGCACTGTGCAAGATTGTAATTCAAATATATTGGCGAATGCTCCTGTAAAATTGAAGGTTGGGTCAATGATATTATCTACATTGTCTGATGCCAGCGGCGCCTTTAGCTTTAGTGTGAGTTGTATCAGTAGCACGACTGCTGCAACCCTTACAGCATACGATGCCACGAATAGCGTGAATGGATCAAGTAATATTAATTTGAATCCGGGTGCGACAACCAATGCTGGGGTAGTGGCCGCTTGTGGTACGCAGAATGATTTCATAACCATTTTAGTTACCAACCCACCAGCAACAACGCCTACTACCTATAGCATTGTGGAACCAGCAGGCACATTTAGCCAGTATTACCAGCTGAACACAGGTATTTCAGGCTCGGATAATTCCTCGCCGGCCAATCCACTCTATATAAGTTTTGAGTTTGATGGACCACAAACTGCAGCGGGCGTTCATAACCTGTTAAATTATTATGATAGTAATGATTCAATTGGAACTATAACTCCTGCAACAGTTAACCTGACAAACTATGGACCTGTAGGAGGTAAAATTTCTGGAAGCTTTACGACTACAGTTACCGGGCTTATATACAATGCCGCTACTGTCAACTGTACATTCAGAGTTACACGACAGATGTAGTATAATCTTATATTATAAAAAAAAGACCTGCCTAAGGCAGGTCTTTTTCATTTGTGGCAACTATGAGGACTAAATTATTTTGTTTAACTTCACAGAACCAACATCTTATGCCAAAAAAACAGGTTTTCATGCTGTACAACGATGAAAGTGAAAAAGATTTGCTCATTGCAAAAAATTTGAGTGTCTTCTTTTCTGTTTTTCATAAAATTTCGTTGAAGGATACCATCGCTGGTGATGGAGCTGATGACACAATGCATGATATACTTTCAGCCGATATGTTACCCTTAGTGAGTATTGATTTTTTGAGTGATGAAAAAAAGTTGATTATACGGCAGCGGCTGTGAATAAGGGGACTGCCGTGGTGCCCGTGCTATCCAGAGAATGTCCATGGCAAATGAATCCAACTTTAAATGCCCTGGCGGATGAGGTTTTACCCAAAGGCCGGCCTTTGTACGAGTTTGATGAGAAATCTATTGATAGTACATTTACACAAACGGTAAAAAAACTAGCAGAAAAAATTACCGGAGAGCCGCTGAGTAAGAAGTCGATTGTTGATCCTTTTTATATTTATTTGCTTATTGCTTCGATTGTTTTATCCATTGGGGCATTGCTTTTTGTTTATTATTTGTTTTTTTATCAAGTGGATATGGGTGGTTTTGCCACATCAGAAGATTTAAAAGGTATTGGCGACCGGTATACCATACTATTTGCTGTAGCAGTTATTTGTATGATAATTATCACGATACCGCTGCTACGCTTACTAAAACCTAAGGCCATTACCTCAATCTTTAAAAACTAAACATGAAAGATTTTTCAAAACAACTTGCTAATAATTCGTCCAGGGTGAAATGGATAACCGGGGGGTGGTCCTAGTACTGTTTCTTTTGTTGGCATTCGTTTTTTTTAAAATTTTTGAAGACTTAAAGAGTGAAGTGGCCAGATTAACCAAAGAAAATCTGGAATTGAATAGTGCAAAAGAGAAGGCTCAGGAGTTGGCACATTTCAAAACACAATTTGAATCGCTTTCGATAAGCTATGATAGTCTGAGTAGTGTGCAAGATTCATTGATAAAAGATGTCTATGCTTTTTCGCAAGATGCAAAAGTGTTGCTTTTTAAAACCTTTGTATCAAAATTCGAAAAGACCACAACAGAATTTAAGGGCAAGAAAATGACGAAATACATTCTACAGGATTGGGTACCCGAATCGGACACGGCCAAGCTACAAGGCATCTTATTTCATATGGAATGGTATCGAAAACAATTTGAAGCTTTGAACAATGCCATCAATACACGGAAAGGACTTTACAGCATTTCGATAATTTATTTTAAAGGCTATGAAAACGCAACAAAACAGGCAATGTTGACATTGCAAAATGACCCTACATTGGTTGTAGTGAAAACCGAGGAAATGAACAAGTTTACATACAACCCAAAAATTGTGTACTTCAATGATGCAGATCAGAAGAAGTCGGAAGTAATGCGGTATTTATTAAATGAAAGACTCCAAATGAAATTTGAGGTAGAAAAAAGTACTTTCATCTCACAACAAAGGAGTTTGGAAGTATGGATAGGAAAGGAAAATAAACAATTGGATAGAACGTTGTTACTGGAAGAGAATACAAGTCAGTAATAGAGATATTATGCTCGTATTAAGATTATCTATAATCACTTCGATTATCTTTGCGCGCGATGCTTGCAGAGTTACATATTTATAATTCCCACAGTCGGAAAAAAGAGAAGTTTGAACCCATCAATGCGCCTCATGTAGGCTTATATGTTTGTGGACCCACGGTATACAGCGAACCTCATATTGGTAATGTCAGGACATTCTGCTCGTTTGATGTGGTTTATCGTTATTTGTTGTTTTTAGGTTACAAGGTGCGTTATGTGCGCAACATTACGGACGCCGGGCATCTTACCAATGAGCGTGGCGAAGGGGTCAACCGCATGGAATCTCAAGCTAAACTCGAAAGCCTCGAGCCTATGGAAGTAGTACAGAAGTACACTGTAAATTTTCATGATATCATGAATCTCTACAATGCACTGCCACCCACTATCGAACCAACGGCTACCGGTCATATTATCGAGCAAATCGAAATGATTGAACAGCTCATTCAAAATGGCTTTGCTTATGAAATAGATGGTTCAGTGTATTTTGATGTAAAGGCATATAATCAGCAGTATCCCTATGGCGAATTATCGGGCAGGAAGATTGATGAGCTGATGGCAGGTTACCGAGATTTGGATGGGCAAGATGAAAAAAGAAATCCTATAGATTTCGCGCTTTGGAAAAAAGCGTCGCCAGAACACATTATGCAATGGCGTTCGCCATGGGGAATGGGATTTCCGGGTTGGCATTTGGAATGCAGCGTTATGAGCACCAAATATCTTGGTCATCAATTTGATATACATGGCGGTGGTATGGATTTAAAATTTCCGCATCATGAATGCGAAATTGCTCAAAACAACGGCTGCTACAACGCTTCGGGTGCAAAGTATTGGATGCACACCAATATGCTCAACTTTAATGGCCAAAAGATGAGTAAAAGCCTGGGAAATTCCATTCTGCCGACACAATTTATTGATGGTAGTCATAAACTGTTAGATAAAGCTTATCATCCCAGCGCAATAAGATTGTTGTTTTTGCAAACGCATTATTCCTCAGAATTGGATATCAATATTAAAGGACTACAAGATGCGGAGAAAGCATGGCGTAAACTTTTTGAAGCTAAGAACAGCCTTGAATCAATACAAGCTATGGCCACCACCTCCACAGATACTTCTGCAAGGATAAATGCTCTTTGTGAGGCGTGTCAGCAAAGCATGAATGATGATTTTAATACAGCAAAAGTATTGGCCAGTTTGTTTGAATTGAGCACTGTCATTAATGCGCTTAAAAGTGGAAACCTGACCCCACATGCAATCACTGAAAATGATTTACTGTTGTTGAAAGCCACCTTCAAGAATTACCTCCTTGATATTTTTGGCTTACAAGAACCACAGCAGCAACAAAATGATAAGTTGGATGATGTCATGCATGTACTAATCAATATCAGGAAACAAGCCAGAGAGAATAAAGACTGGGCAACAAGTGATAGTATACGCGATCAACTATTAGCGGCAGGCATCCAAATAAAGGATGGTAAGGATGGTGAGGTAAGCTATACCGTAAATTAATATTTACTCCAACGCTGGCCGTATCGCACGTCCATATATAGGTTTAGAAAGGTAGCTTTATTATCTGTAATGGCCATGATAGGAACAGCTTGAGGATAAGCCTCAAAGCTTGCACCAATTTCAATACCCAAAAATGAATTTTCTGTGGGTGTGTAATCAAAATAAAAACCAGTCCGCGCTGTAAGACCCGGTCTGACCTTTAGCTCGCCAATACCTTTGGTAAAAAAACTTCCTCCTACAATGGAAAAGCCATCGTCTAGAAAATAGGGTCTTTTATCCTCATTATTATAACTCACGAATTGTCTTGAGTAAGTATTATTACCTTCTGGTACTAGAACCTCCAAATAGTAAGGTTTTAGCATGCCCAGCGAAACTCCTCCGGCATAGGTCCAATGAATAACAACATTTTTCTTATCCAATTTTCCAGTGAGTGCTCGTTTTTCGCCGTATCCAAATTTCAACTGATAGAAGTTATTTATCTTACCATATTTATATGGTAAGGGAGCTGGTTGCTCAGGAAAAATGGCTGCATATGTTTCGTTTAGCTGCTTGTCTTCTTTAGAATGTTTTTTTTCTGAAAAATCCATCCAAATAAAACCGGTTTTATGCTCGTGCCGATTAATGAAACCACGCTCAGCAAAAACGCTCCAACCATCCGTATTCAAGCGAAAACCTCCGATAAACTCTTCGGTAATAGGGGGTGCTTTTTTTCTTTTTTGCGGAAAATTAGCCATTTTGGTTACACCAATATCTTGCGCCATCAAATGCCCTAATGGGGATATGATGAATAAAGAAAAAACAAGGGTTAAGGCGCGTAGCATATTTTCTTCTGTAAATTTAGCCAAAATATTTCAATGACGGCGAAAGTAGAATATAAAGAAAATCTAAGAACGGAATGCGAACATATAAAGTCTGGCACTCGAATTGAAACTGACGCACCCCCCGATAATCAGGGCAAGGGCGAACGCTTTAGCCCTACTGATCTAGTGGCTACCGCTTTTGCCAGCTGTATGCTGACGTTGATGGGCATTGCCATTCAGGATAGAGATATGAATATCGATGGCACTATTTGTGAAGTAGAAAAAGTAATGGCTTCCAACCCAAGGCGCATAGCGCAAATCAAAGTGAAAATGAAATTGCCGGCCGGACAATACTATACTGACAAGGAAAAGGCAATTTTAGAGAAAGCAGCACTTACATGCCCGGTGTTTTACTCCCTGCATCCAGACATTAAAAAAAATGTTGAGTTTATTTATGATGAAGTGGTTTCTGGCGAATAAAATAGCCTTGCTGCTTAGCCTGAGTTATGTGGCATTGCAAATAATCAGTTTGTCTACAGACAATGTGTTGGTATATGTGGGTTACTTCATTAGCTATATGGCCTTGTTGGGTCATTTTGGTTTAGGGCTGTTACGAGGTAAACGCGACTTGAAACAGCGAGTGCTGTTCGTTGGTATTATCAATATTTTTTTATTCATTATCTGCCTTACGGATTTATTGCGCAGCAGTAAAGGCTCGCCACAAGTAAATCAGAACGATTTTTATATTTTAGTGTATCACACACTCGTACCCATTTTACTTTTCGTTTTGGGTACTATCATCTTGTTTTTCTCAAATCTTGGCTACTCGCTATTTACTAGTTCAAAATAGCATAGCCTATGCCACATTGCAAACATTGTTTACTATCACAATAGCGCGATTTTAGTTCCAAAAGGGCCTGCGAATCTTTGGCAGTTTTATTTACGAAGCCTACATCTTCCATTGCTATCGTCACGGTATTTACTTCAGGTTTGAGGCCATCAAGCCATCGCAAGGCCTTGTTGCAGTATTTATTTTCACCTTTTTCTTTACCATAGACAAATAATAAGGGAATAATAGTATTAATAAGGAGAATCTCCACAAATGCTTTACCCAGTTTTTTTGCCGTATTCTGGCTACTTGCTTCACCAAACTGATAATGCCGACGCCAGTAATCGCTTGCCTGAACTTGAAGCAACTTTGCAATGGATTTATAATCAGCAGTTTCTAATATGGTAGAAAATAAATGCTTTGATGAATGCAACAGTGCGGCAAATTGAGCTAAGCGGATGGTAGGAAAATTTGCAGGACGCAATCTGGAAAATTTGAAATGCAGGGGTGCTATTTGTTGCAGGCCATAGAGTTTTTTAAAATACACATAGTCTCTTTTAAGATGTTGTTGATAAGCGTCTTTTGGCTCAGAATCAAGCAGACCGGCTTGACCAAAAAGAATAGCCTCAATATGGTTTAAGTTGTCTTTGTGCTTCGCCAGGATTTTAAGGGGTGTAAGTATCGCTAGTTTTTCAAATGCTTCTTGATTTATGTGCATTCCAAATCCTTTGGCCATGAGCACATATAATACATGCTCCCAGTGATTGTTCGATTGATTCAGCAGCGATTTGATAAGTGCAGTTTTTCGAATAAATCGCTCGGCCAGTACACGCTCTAGCATATGCGTGCGGCGTAGTTGGTTCACTTCTTTTATTAAGTCTTTGCAGGCTATATTTTTATCAATGCGCATCAATTCTTCGTAACGATGCAGCATACTGGGGCGGATATGATTTCTTAATTCAAGGGTCGGAAAATTGACATCCAACGGCACGTCATTTTCATATACGACATGCAAAATCAATTTTTGGTATGCGGGATTAGCCTCATGATGATGCCGAATCCAATCACTGGCTTTGAGGTGTAGTTCAACATTGCCTACCCAGGTGGTAGTACCAATTTTTATTTTAGCATTTAAAAAGTCGGGGCCGGCATTTGTATTCCTTATTCCTTGTGAAATGATGGTGACGCTTTCTTTGGCTGTAGTTTTCAGCTCTTCTCTTTTTTCGATAAATGCAAATTGCCAAATAAATTGGAGCAGGTCTTCACTAAACACATTCGAAAATTACGAACGAAACAATTACTAATTTAAACTCGCCAAAATTTCCTTCATTTCTTCGGCCAATTGTTTCGCAGCTGTTGCTGCTTGTTGAGCAAAGTCTTCCTGCTGACTGGCATAGATGATGCCTCTTGAAGAGTTTACCAGGATGCCAATCTCGTTATTCATTGTCACTTCAGAAATAGCACGCAAATCACCACCCTGACTACCAACGCCGGGTATTAATAAAAAATGATTTGGAATAATTTTTCTTAAAGCACCTAAATGCGATGCTTGGGTGGCGCCTGTTACAAACATGAGGTTGTCGTCGCTACCCCAGGTGGCTATTTTGCTTATAACTTCCTCGTACAGCTTCTTGCCATTGGTCAGCTCCAGCAATTCAAAATCCGCTGCGCCTTTGTTGGATGTTAAGCCCAATACGATGGTCCATTTGTTTTTATAGTCTAAAAATGACTGCAAGGAATCCTTACCCATATAGGGCGCTACTGTTACGGCGTCACAATTCATTTTTTCGAAAAATGCCTTGGCGTATTGATTCGATGTATTACCAATATCACCTCGCTTAGCATCGGCAATAATAAAATGAGTATCCGGAATCATGTTGAATGTTGCTATCAAGTTGCTCCAACCTTCGGCACCTTGCGCCTCATAAAAAGCCGTGTTGACTTTGTAGCTTACGCAATAGTCTTTTGTAGCTTCAATAATCGCTTTGTTGAAAGCAAGTACGTCACCATTTAGGTGCGCGGGTATTTTTTCGGGGTCGGTGTCCAGACCAATACAGAGGTAGGATTGTTTTTCGCGAATCGCTTTTATGAGTTGCTGACGGTTCATTTAGTATTTTTTCATTTTATCGCTAATGCGTGCATCGTCTGTCTTGCGAAGATGCATTTTTGTATTTATAATCAAGTCATCTGCGCCTTCTTGTAAACATCGGTTTTTGATGTCAGTTACTAAGGCCATGACTTCTTCATAGCTTCCTTCTACCACGGTTTCAAATGGACAAACAACGTACTTCAATCCACTGGCTACAATCACTTCGATGGCTTTATCAATAATGGCATATTTATCTTCCGAAGAAGAAAAAGGCAGTACTTGTATGGCGAGGTTTACTTTGTGCATTAGTCAATATATGTTTCGCGCAAAATTTGTTTGATGTTTCTTATTTCTTTATCCGAGCATTCGCCCAAAACTTTAATGATCCGAGACTTGTCTATTGTTCTAATTTGGTCAAGAGCGACACTTCCTTTTTTCTTTTTATATATTATTGGTACGCGTGTCGGGTATTTTTTATCACTGGTTGTCATGGGAGCCACTACAATAGCACGTAAATACTTGTTCATTTCATTCGGTGATACCACGACGCACGGTCTTGTCTTTTTAATTTCGCTGCCAATGGTAGGATCAAGGTTTACAAGCACAATGATGTATTGCTCAATTACCATTCTTCTAAGTTTTCGTCATCGAATACATCGTTCATAAGTGGCTTGTCATCACCAGCTTCGCTCATCTTTTTAAATGCTTTTTCCCAGCCGTCCCGCGGCTTAGAAATTGGTTTTAGTATGATATGGCCTTTTTCCAAAATCAATTCGACTACATCTTGAATGTTGTATTTATCAATAATTGTTTTGCTAAGCCGAATGCCCTTTGAATTGCCTATAGGTATAATTGAAACTTCCATTGTAAGCACGAAGTAATTACATTATTCCGAATGCGCCAAGCTAAAATTTGCTTAAACTGTAATTTCTACAATCTTAGTTGGGTCCAAATTAGCGTTCCGTATGCTTAAATGTTGCGCCACGTTTTCAGCCAGCTTGGTAAAGGCGTTGTGCGTGATTTCGTCTTCGACGTTTAGAACAGCTGGCTTGCCTTCGTCGCCACCTTCCCGTATGCTTTGCACCAAGGGTATTTGCCCAAGAAACGGAATTTCAAATTGCTCGGACAATTGTTTGCCGCCACCATTGCCAAATATGTAGTATTTATTCTCCGGCAATTCGGCAGGGGTGAAGTAGGCCATATTTTCTACTAGACCCAAAATAGGTACTTTGATTTGAGGACCGTCGAACATCATAATAGCTTTCTTAGCATCGGCCATGGCTACCTCTTGCGGTGTGGTTACGATAACAGCTCCGGTAACAGGAATTGTTTGTACCATGGTTAAATGAATATCGCCTGTGCCGGGTGGCAAATCAATGATTAAATAATCCAGTTCACCCCAGTTTACATCCGTTACAAATTGTTTCAAGGCGCTGCTCGCCATGGGGCCGCGCCACACAACGGCTTGCTTTTCGTCAATCAATAAGCCAATGCTCATAGCTTTTAGGCCCATGACCTCTATTGGTACAATTTTCCCTTTGCCTTCTACATCTTTCATCATTGGGCGCTCACCACGTATGCCGAGCATGATAGGCACTGATGGACCGTAGATGTCAGCATCCATAATGCCCACCTTTGCTCCTTTTCGGCTAAGCGCCAAAGCCAGATTTACGGCTACGGTAGATTTTCCTACACCACCTTTGCCCGAACCTACAGCAATGATATTTTTTACGTCGGGTAAAATTTGACCACCATCTTTTCGGTTGTTTGTTACGTTGGCAGTAAAATTCACTTGCACTACGGCTTCCTTATTCACCATGATTTTGATGGCGTTCGTACAGGCATTGCTCATATGATCTTTCATGGGGCATGCTGGGGTAGTAAGGATGATAGTAAACGAGACATTGTTGCCTTCTATTCTGATGTCTTTTATCATATTCAGGGTGACCAAATCTTTTCCCAGATCAGGCTCCTGGACGTGTGAGAGTGCTTTTAGAATTTCGGCTTCTGTCATGGCTTATTGTTTATTTGCGTGCGCAAAGTTAAGGCCCACCTTACTTTTGCAGGTCAGTTGTACGAAATGCTTTGGCTTTTATGGAATATTTAAGCATTTAAGTCAAGGCGGGTTGTTTATCTGGCATTACTTTGTAAATATCCGTTTAAGCGATATATTTATCTCAACACATGAAAAAGTTTTTGCTATACCTCCTTTTATGTTTGGCCACTGTGCCAATAGCAAAAGCGCAAAATGGTTTTGATAAAATGGTGGAGCTAACGGGCATCATAATGAGTTCCGACAGTTTGCGCTATTTGCCCAGGGTTGCCGTGCGCATTAAGGGTACCGACATTGGCACACTGAGTAATCAACAAGGCGTTTTTTCGCTGATAGCCCCCAAAGGCAGCACGCTGCAGTTTAGCAGTTTGGGCTTTAAGAAAGAAGAATATCGTCTGCCCGATACACTTTCTACAAATCATTACTCGCTTATTCAGCTGCTGACGCAGGATACCTTTTATTTACCAACCACAATTGTGCGACCACTGATGACGCAAGCCGAGTTTGAGCGTGCCTTTGTCAATTGGGATATACCGCCCGATCAGATAGAAATGGCGCGACGCAATACCGAAATCAACACACTGCGTGCAATGGCCTACATTTTGCCTAAAGATGGTGCCGAACATTTGGACCAATACCAAAAAGCTGAGGCAAGCCGCTTATACTGGCTGGGTGGTCAACCTCCGGGAGGCATTACAGCCATGCCGGGCGGCGGCTTCGCTATCAATCCGATGGCCTTTGCAGAGTTTTTCCGTGCCTGGAAACGCGGCGATTTTAAAAAGAAATATTAGGGATTTCCTTTCTGATTTGTTAGTCTCTCGTGGTTTCATTTCTAAGTTTACTATTATGTTATTTGGACAGGCTTAATTAGAAAATTATGTTATTCATTCCTTTAATTAACAATATCAAAAGCAGTTTCTTTCAGAATTCAACCGAACTTCACTTTGTATGAAAAGAGTATTGTTTACACTATTAGTCTTAGGTATCGGCATGCAGTTGCAGGCGCAAACCAGCACCAAAAAGGATACAAAAAGTATCTCGGATGAAATAAACGGGCACATCAATAAAATGGACAGTGCCCTCACGAATACTGATTGGGATAAAATTCAGCGCGCCATTGACACAACGGCGATTATTCTGGAGCGCAACGCTGAGCATGTGGTAGAGGTCGTCTCGGAGATTGACTTAGGCAAGCTGCTCAAAACGATGCAAAAAGTAGGCGAGGCCGTCGAAAAGGAGGTCAATATCGAAAAAATAGAAGAAGGTTTTAATAAGATAAGCGAGAGCCTCGACAAGGCCATTAAAGAGATTGCGGAAGATTTATCTTCCGATGAAAAGAAAGCCGAAAAAACCAAGTAATTAGTTTTTCGTTTTTCTTTTGTTTGGTTCCACATGCTGCATGTTTTCGGGGAAGTCGGTAAAGCGCGGAGGCGCTTTCTCTTTTTCCATGCTCCAGAAGCCGGCAGGTAATTGGTTGGATTTGTGCGGATATTGTTCAATGCGCTGCCTAAAGGCGATACTATCAGACTTGGTGGTGTACTCTTGCGAATAAATGAGTTCATCCAATTGGTATTCCTCAATTTTTTTTATCTCGTTATAGGGCGCTTTGTAATAGGTCCAAAAACCATGCTTCACCGAGCCAAGGGAGGTGGAGATAATGCGTTCTACTAACTTATTGTTAGTAGGGTCTTCAACCAGTATAGTATCAAAGGCAGCATCAGTGCGCAGGGCTCTGTAGTTGCCAATACAAAAAAGTTGTCCATTGTCATACATTTTTACTTCGCCGTTTTTATAGTCGTTGTAATACGTTTCCGACTTCATGGGAATGCCATTTTTTGAATAGGTATTCCAAACACCCTGTTTCTTGCCATTCACAAATTTGCCTATTTCGAAATAACTTTCATCGCCATAATGGCTATGGTAATACACATTCCAAAGGCCCTGTTGCAGCCCATGCTCATCCGTACGATTGATGGTATCGCCACCAACCGACACCACAAATTGATTTGGTTTCAAGTGCTTTTTTTGCGCCTTGGCCGGGACCAATGCAAAGAGCAAAATGAAATATAGTATGATTTTGTTCACTTTGGTGCTTACTAGGGCTAAATTAGTTTAGCATTTTTACTATTATGTATAAGTTTTTCACAATTATCAGCTTGTTGTTATTTACCATCGTGTTAAAAGGGCAACAACACATTTCGCGCGAGCGGCTTGCTAGCTTCAAAACAGTGCAGCAGATGTCGAGTTATTTGGATAGTATTTCATTTCGGAATATTGGTCCTAGCATTATGAGCGGCCGCGTGGTGGATATAGAAGTAAATCCCTCCAATACGAATGAGTTTTTTGTGGCCTATGCAAGTGGCGGCGTTTGGCACACGGAAAATAATGGCATATCATTCTCACCCATATTTGACAACGAAGCTACTCACACCATTGGCGACATGGCCATGAACTGGCAGGATAATATACTTTGGGTGGGCACGGGTGAGGTAAATGCATCGCGCTCATCCTACGCGGGTGTGGGGATGTATAAAACTACAGACCGCGGCAAAACATGGCAGCACATGGGGCTGGATGAGACACACCACATCGGTAAAATTTTGTTGCACCCTACTAATAAGAACATTGCTTGGGTAGCGGCCTTGGGACATTTATATACACCCAACTCGGATCGTGGTGTTTACAAAACCGTGGATGGCGGTGCAAACTGGTCAAAAACCTTGTACATCAATGATACAACCGGCTGTGTCGACCTAGCCATTCACCCACAAAATCCTGATCTCTTATTTGCCAGCAGCTGGACCCGCACCAGAACCGCCTGGCATTTTAATGGAAGCGGCACCGGCTCGGCGATTTGGCGTAGTGAAAACGGTGGCTTGCAATGGGAAAAAGTAACCACCGAAACAAGTGGCTTCCCACAGGGTAATGGTGTAGGTCGGATTGGCATTGCCCTATGCCGTCAACAACCCGATGTGCTCTATGCCTTATTGGATAATAATTTTCATCAAGAAGAAAAGAAAGAGAAAAAATTGAAGGCTGCCGATTTTTTAGAAATGACACAGACTAACTATTTTAATTTGTCAGACGATGCGCTGAATCAGTATCTCAAAGAAAATGATTATCCGAATAAATACACCGCCGCCACAGTAAAGAAGGATGTTGAAAACGGCAAGTATTCCGTTCAGGATATTGGTAAATGGCGTATGGCTGATGCCGATGCCAGTTTGTTTGAAACCCCCGTTATTGGCGCTGAAGTTTACAAAAGTGTTGATGCTGGCTTGTCGTGGAGCAAGACGCATCAAGAACTGCTGGAGGGTGTTTACTTTACCTATGGCTACTATTTTGGCACCATCGCGGTTTCGCCTGCCGATCCCGAAAAAGTGTGGATAGCCGGCTATCCGATACTGCTAAGCAATAATGGCGGCAAACATTTTGAACAAAAAGATGGCGATAATACCCACCCCGATTATCACCGGATATGGATCAACCCAAGCAATGACAAGCATATTATCGTGGCTAACGATGGCGGTATAAACATAACGTATGACGAAGGCGAGCATTGGATTTTGTGTAATTCGCCAGCTGTAGGTCAGTTTTATACCGTTGCTGTTGACGAGGCTACACCTTATAACGTCTATGGTGGTCTGCAAGATAATGGAACATGGGTAGGTAGCAGTCAGCATGAAGAAACAAGCGCATGGTTGCAAAACGGACAATATGGTTACAAGCGCCTGGGCGGAGGAGATGGCATGCAGGTACAGGTGGATACAAGAGACAACCAAACGGTATATGTGGGCTATCAATTTGGCAATTATATGCGTAAGGCCAATGGTAAAACTCGAAATATTAAACCAGTGCATGATATTGGCGAACAGGCATATCGTTTTAACTGGCAAACCCCTATACATCTCAGCCGACATAATCAGGATATTTTCTATTTCGGTAGCAACAAGTTCCATCGGTCTATGAATCAGGGCAATTCCTTGGCAACACTCAGCGATGAGCTGACTACTTCATCGTCAAGAGGGAATGTGCCTTTTGCAACACTTACTTCGATTGATGAAAGTCCGATGAAATTTGGATTGTTATATGTAGGCACAGATGATGGGAATATCTGGAGGAGTGATGATGTAGGGTATCATTGGAATAATATTGGCAGTAGTTTGCCAAAAAAATTATGGGTGAGTCGGGTAACAGCCAGCAGACATAAAGAGGGTAGAGTTTACGCATCTTTAAATGGTTATCGAAATGATGATTTTAAGCCCTATTTGTTTGTGAGTGAAAACTATGGACAAGATTGGCAAGCTGTTTCAAATGGATTGCCTGCAGAGCCTGTAAACGTCATCAAAGAAGACCCTAAGGATGAGAATATTATTTATGTGGGCACAGATAATGGCCTATATGTATCTATAAACAGGGGAGCCACTTTCTTTCCATGGCGTGGCAATCTGCCCAGAGTTGCAATCCATGATATCGCCATTCAAGCACGCGAAAATGAAATTGTATTGGGGACGCATGGAAGATCAGTATATATCGGCAAATTAGATTTAGTACAACAACTGTCAGCCGTAAAAGATAAAGCACTGCTTGTGTTGGAAGTAGCCGAACAACGGTATAATAAACAGCTGGGTAAAAAATGGAGCAGTTACGCTAAACCAATTAAACAGGAGGTAGTTGTAAGCACCTATGTGAAAGATGGCGGTAATAGCATAATCAGTATTTATAATACTAAAAACCGATTACTGTATCAAACGAATTTCATGGCCGGAAGAGGCTGGAATGAACTAAAGTATGATTTGAGCATTGCTGAGGATAAAGTGCGATACCTAGCTACCAAGCCATCAATGGCCGACGATGGTAAATATTATCTCACGCCGGGAGAATATGAAATAGTTATAACTAATGCCATAGGTGAGGAGGTCAGCACTATATTGAAGTTGGCAGAAAAGGAATAAGCTATTTGAAAATATCCGTGGTGAACAATATTTCCAGGATATACCATTTTTCATCAATCTCAATTACTGATATCGGTATATTATGCTCTTTTTTGTGATAGGTAAAAAATAGACTCATTGCTTGCGGTAGTATCTTTTTCTGCTGAGCTTCTTCGGCTGCGGGATCAATCTTCTCAAGTTTATAAGAAACTAAATCAATTTTTCGGGGGTCAATTTGTTCAGATTTGATTTGCGCCTGGATTTTTTCAAAGTTTTCTGCAAAACGGTTGTACAATGGTGTTACGAATTGCTCATTTTTTTGAGCTTCACTTAGTCCCGCACTTTCTTTTGGCAAAAGAGCATAGGCAGCGCCGGCAGTGAGGAATTTATCTTTTATCAGTTGCATATCATTCATTTTTACCGCCTTAATGAATGTATGCGCCACGTCAGCTACATTATCCTGGGCTTGTACAAAAGCAACAGTGAACAGCGCTAAAAAAAGTATCACCAATTTTTTCATGCTCTTAAAAATAGAAAATTATTGCTGATAAATTGGGCACTCAGATGTTAAATCTAACTACTTATATTGCTGTAGTAATTTTTTTTCTGCAGCAATTTTTCTTTTTTCGACACGTGCTGCAATGCCGATACTGATTTCATAAAGAAACATTATGGGTATGGCCACCAAAATTTGAGATACCATATCGGGAGGGGTGATAACTGCTGCCAATACTAATACCGCTACAATGGCATAGCGACGATACTCGCGTAAAAAGCGGGCTGTCACAATACCAATTTTTGACAAAAAATAAATGATTACCGGTAACTCAAAAACCAGACCTGTGCCTAATGCCAAACTAAGTACTGTACTGAGGTAATCATCAATCTTAATAATATTTTCAAATTGTGGGCTGATTTTGTAATTGGCAAAAAAGTTAACTGTGTAGGGTGTGATAATGTAATAGCCGAACAAAACGCCCAAAAAGAATAATAATGATACCCAGAAGATGATACCAGTGCTCATTTTAATTTCACGTGGGGTAAGGCCAGGCTTAATAAACCGCCAAAGCTCCCACATAATATAGGGGAAGGTGAATACAAATGCAAAAACCAGCGACGAGGTAATACTCATCATAAACTGCCCACTTAGTTTGATGTTCTGAAAACTTATGGCTACATCCGTCATGCATAATTCTGGCATGTTTAAGGATGTGGCCAAGGAACACAACCAACGATACGGAGGGAAAGAGGCGTGCGTTGGAGCCAGAATGATAGCGTCAAAAATTTTCTCGATGAATACAAAACATAAGATGGCACCTAAAACCAATGCCAATGCCATTCGCATGAGGTGCTTGCGAAAGGCTTCTAAATGACCTATAAAAGTTTGGTCATTGCTATCGTTCTTCTTCCCAAACACTTTTTTCAGTAGTTTCTTTTCATTGTACCTGAGCGGTAAAGCCAATGGAATAAGGAGCATTGGCCGCATTGCATATAATTAGGGCATTTTTTGTTTGAGCGCCTCTTTTACCGGCACTGTTAAACTCAAGCGTCACCGCTCCACTTTCGCCGGGAAGGATAGACTCTTTGGGATATTCCGGCGCAGTACAACCACAGCTTGTAGCTACATTGGCAATATACAAAGGCTTATCTCCCACATTTTTTACGGTATAGGTGTGTGATACCTTGTCACCTTCTTTGATTTCACCAAAATTGAAAATTGAATCTTCTACCAGAATCATGGTTTTATCCATAGCCCTCATTTTTTCTTCACGCGCTTTTTTTTCTGCGTTGGGATCTGCTTGCGGAGCAGTGGTGGCTGTATTTGTTGATGCTGTTGCTGGTGTTTCGTAAAATGAAAATAGGTCTGCAAGTTTCTTTTCACTAATGCCGCTAACCTCTATCATGGCAATGGTTAGCACCGAAAGTGTCAGCAAGGTTAGTAAAATGGTTTTGATGGTTGCATTCATGCCGCAAAAATAATGGATTTGATTATCAAATGCACGCCCTTTTAGATTTTAGAGTTTCTTTTAGAAAGAAAAAAGTCTTGCATCAGGGTTCTGCATTCAGTCTCCAGTAGGCCACTGACAATTTCTTTTTTTCTGAAAAATGCATGCTGGCTTTGACTGAGGAAACCACTTTTCTCATCAGCCGTTCCATATACAATGCGTGCGATTCTGCTCCAGTAGATAGCTCCGCTGCACATCATGCAAGGTTCTACAGTAACATACAGACTGGCCTGAGGTAATACTTTACTGCCCAGATGGCCAAAAGCTGAGCTTAACGCAATCATTTCAGCATGGGCCGTAGCATCATGAAGCCGCTCTGTTTGGTTGTGGCCACGACCTATTATTTTTTTATCTAGTACGACAACTGCGCCAATCGGAACTTCATCAAATTCATACGCTTTTTGGGCCTCTATTAAGGCCTGTTGCATAAAATAAGCGTCAGTAAAGGGCATTATTTTTTCAGATTCAGCCATGTATCTACCGGATATGTTTTTCCATTTTGTTGAATACTAAAATTTGCGAAGTGGTCTTTTGCTTCCAGTATCAACCCTTCCATCGTGATTTGTTTTCTGCTTTTGTACTGTAGTTTTTTTAAAAACCGTTCCTTGTCATAAGGTTTATTTTTCTTCAGCACTACAAAATATTCTTGTTCTATTTTATCAAAAAATTCAGACACGGATTTTGCTACCTGAACGGATGCTGTACTCCCTTTTTTAGTTAGGACAAAACTAGCTACTTCCTCACCGATTAATTTGGCTTTGATGCTTTGCAGCTTTAGTCTATAAACGTTTTTTTCGTAGACAAATTCTATTTCTTCCCCCGTGCGGATTTCTGCTTTTTTTAAGTTGTTTTCACCCAATAAAATTTCTATGACGGCAGCTTTGCGACTCACTTGACCAAGCGATATCCGAATTGGGTCACCATCACTTTCAATCATTTTAAAGGTTTGTTCGGGTAAGTCAAACGCTAAGCCGGTGGCTGGGATATTTAGAATCTGACTATTATTTAAGAAAAGACTTTTCATTACCCAAAGTCCAAAGGCTGCAAAAGCCAGTAGCGATATTACCAGAAGGAGTTTTCCTTTCATAGGGCGAAGATAAATGCGTGCGGGATGTAAAGCACAATGTGATGGTTAAATTGATAGTAAAAATCTACAGCTCAAACACATCGCTATAATTTGCAATGTTGAACCCCCGCTTAATGACTTCTTTATATTCTTTGCTATGTTTATTGAGTAGTGGGTTGGTATGATTAAAATGGATAAAGTGAATTTTGGCTTTATCCTTTTTTGACAAATCTTTGAAAAGTTCCATGCTTTCTACCACAAAGGGGTGTGGTATTTCTTTCATATCTCTACCGGGTAGTTCGTTGCCGTCATAGAAGGTGCCATCAATAAAAGCGTAATCTACTTTTTTAATTTCTTCTTTAATATCTCTATCCCATTTTGACCATTTGTCAATGTCGGGGATGAAAAGAGCCGTTTTCTTGTTTCCTGAAATATTGTAACCGACTGTTTCAGAATACTCATCTCTATGAGGAACCTGCATGGGTAATACCTGAATATGTTTTTGTTGAAATACTTGATTTGAATCGAGTGCGATATTTTCTAACTTCACTAACTGACTCCAGGGACCGTTATTCGTTAAAAAATCATGCATCCTTGGTCTGCAATAAACGGGCACTTTTGTAGCATTCATGGCCTCCTTGCCTAAATACATGAGCCCTGCATAATGCCCAATGTGCGCATGAGTTAAAAAGATTCCATCGGGTGTTTCTTTATGTTCAAAAGGTGTTAGTTTATTGAGCATTTTCATCTGAACGGGCATGTCAGGAGTTGCTTCAAAGAGATAGGTTTCTTTACTCTCAGGAATGATTAGTCCTAGCGAAACAACTTTTCTTGTAGGGTCAGGATTATTGAATAGGTCTTTACAGCAATCTTTTTTACAAGCAATATGTGGCGAGCCGGCGTCTTGCACGTTGCCCAGAATGACGAGTGAGGTTGAAATGATGTTGTCAGTTGTAGTTGGCTTTTTAGGCTCCTTACAGGCGATTAAAAAAACAAACATCAATGCCAGCGCCCACCTCATTGAATCAATTTTAGAAAGTCCTCTTCGCTAATAATATTTACACTCCCAAGCTTTTTAGCCTTTTCCAGTTTACTGCCCGCTTTTTCTCCTGCTACCAGATAATCTAATTTTGTGCTGACACCTGATAATATTTGTCCGCCTTTGGCTTCGGCCATTTCTTCGGCCTCTTTGCGCTTGAGTGTAGGTAGGGTGCCGGTAAACAGGAAGGTTTTTCCTGCAAGCTCACCACTAAGGTTTTCACTTTTCTGTTGATTGATGAAATTGAGTCCCAAAGCCTCCAGTTCGTCAAGCAAATGAATATTGCCCTCATGCGAGAAGAAGTCAACAATCGATTGAGCCACTTTGGTGCCTACATCTTCAATGGCTAATAGTTCCTCTAATTCTTTCGAGCGAAGGTCATTTAGATTGGTAATTGTACGCGCCAGGTTCTTAGCTGTGGTTTCGCCTACATACCGTATGCCCAAACCAAAAATCAGTCGGTGCAAAGGTTGGATTTTGGTTTTCTCAATAGCTTCTTGCAGCTTTTCTGCACTTTTTTCTCCGAATCCTTCCATCGATTTGATGGCGTCAAAAGGTAATCGGTAAATGCCCGGAATATCATTCAACAGCCCCAATTCGAAAAATTTGCGAATGTTACTCTCACCGAGTCCCCGAATATCCATCGCATCTTTTGAGGCAAAATGAATAATGCGCTCAACCACTTGTGCCTTGCAATTTATGTTGGTGCAGCGCCATACCGCTTCTTCATCGGGTTTAAATAGGGTTTCTTCACAGATAGGGCAGGTTGTAGGGAATAGGACTGCTGTTTCGCTGCCGTCGCGCAATTCAGGAAATGATTTGACGACATAGGGAATCACATCGCCCGCTCGCTCGATGAGCACAGTGTCACCAATCATCAGGTCTTTTTCTTTGATAATGTCCTCATTAAATAAGGAAAGTGAACTAATAGTCACCCCGCCCACAAAGACCGGTTCAATTTTGGCAACCGGCGTAATACTGCCGGTACGACCAACCTGATATTCTATATTTAATAGTTTACTGCTAGCCTGACGAGCTTTAAACTTATAAGCCATCGCCCAACGCGGATGATGGCTGGTCATGCCGATGATTTCCTGCAAAGAAAATTGATTGACTTTAATAACTAAGCCGTCAATTTCATAGGAGAGGTCATCGCGTTTTTCTTCAAATGCTGCGCAGTATGCAATGACCTCATCTATCGTTTGAAAAACCTTGCTTATTTCGAAAGATGTTCTAAATCCTTTATTGCTGAGGTATGCCAGGCTCTCGTAATGGGTAGTAAAAGGAGTGTTGCCCTGCACATCACTAATTTGATAAAGAAAAGCATCCAAGTTGCGTTTTGCTACCTCCTGTGGATCTTTCATGCGTAGGGAGCCGGATGCTGCATTGCGTGGGTTAGCTAAGGGAGCTAAGTTTTGTTCGACCAGTTTTTCATTAAAAGCAGTGAATTTATCTTTTTGGATGACTACCTCGCCGCGCAGTTCAATTTGCTCAACACCATCTGCTGCAAATTCCGCTGCTAAGGGAATGCTTTTTATTTGTCTGGTATTGGTCGTAATATCATCGCCCTGAATACCGTTACCACGTGTAGCGCCGCGCACGAACTGGTTTTTTTCATAAACGAGTGAGATACTGGCACCATCAAATTTGGGCTCTACACAATACTCAATGGTTTGCTGTGATAAAAGGGGAGCCTCTTTTTGTATTATTTTGATATTCCGATCATGCCAATCTCGCAAGTCTTCGGCATTATAACTATTATCCAAACTTAACATGGGTACCAAGTGGGCCACGGTTTGAAAATCCGGGTTTAGGCCTTTTGCCACACGCTGCGTAGGCGAATCAGGACGAATGATACAGGGATCTGCTTCTTCTAGGTGCTTCAACAATTTAAACAGGGCGTC
Source organism: uncultured Chitinophagaceae bacterium (assembly GCA_964409905.1). GTDB lineage: Bacteria > Bacteroidota > Bacteroidia > Chitinophagales > Chitinophagaceae > JAGNRR01. Next base: position 184,804 of record CAYPET010000002.1, read on the forward strand.
ATACTCTTGATCGGCCAGCACAGGATCATCTTTCACATAATATTTCCAGTCTGCATAATTTAGTAGCACAATTAAACGGTCAATCTGATCAATTGATACCGAGTCAGCGGCTAAAAATTCTTTTGCCTGACTGATAAAATCTTTTTCTTGTTGTGAGGTGTACACGGCACAAATGTATTTCATTCCGAAAAACTTTTTGTGAGCCACCGTTCATCATAATGCTGCATCCGTCTATCCCGATTCAGCCAAGTACTTGCATTAAAGGTGTTGCTTTAATGTATCTTTACCACTCACCAAAATTTTAGGATTATGATAGGGTCATATATTTTTTTAGCCATTGTGTTATTTGTAATCATACAAGGTTTTTTCGTTGTAAAACAGCAAACAATAGCTATTGTAGAACGCTTTGGTAAATTTAATTCTACGCGGCGTCCGGGTTTTCAATGGAAAATTCCATTGGTTGATCGCATTGCGGGTCGCGTTAGTTTAAAAGTGCAGCAGTTGGATGTGATGGTAGAAACCAAAACGAAGGATGATGTTTTTGTTCGCTTGAAAGTTTCCGTGCAATATTTGATTTTACCAGATTCGGTGTACGACGCATTTTATAAACTAGACAATCCGCAAGCACAGATTACGGCATATATTTTTGACGTTGTACGGGCGGAAGTACCGCGCCTAAAGCTGGATGATGTATTTGAAAAGAAAGACGATATTGCCATTGCTGTAAAAAGAGAATTGGATGAAGCCATGTTGAGTTATGGGTATGGCATCGTAAAAGCGTTGGTTACAGATATAGACCCTGCGGAAGAAGTAAAAGTAGCCATGAACCGTATCAACGCTTCGGAGCGTGAAAAATTAGCTGCTGAGTACGAAGGCGAAGCAGAAAGAATTCGTATTGTGAAAAAGGCAGAAGCAGAAGCGGAGAGCAAACGTTTGCAAGGTCAGGGTATTGCCGATCAACGTCGTGAGATTGCCAAAGGTTTGGAAGAAAGTATGGCTGTGCTGAATCGAGCAGGTATTAATTCGCAGGAAGCATCGGCGCTCATTGTAATTACCCAGCACTATGATACCCTCAGTGCTGTGGGTCAAAGCAATAAGAGTAATTTAATCTTGTTGCCTAATTCGCCTGCCGCTGCCAGCGATATGCTTACCGATATGGTGGTTGCATTGAATGCTACCCAAAGCATGGGGGAGGTAGCAAAATCTGGTAAACAGTAAATAAACTATCGTGTATAAAAGGATTTGATGCCCTGCGAATTTCGCAGGGCTTTTTTTCTTCTGTTGTAACTTTAGCGCATGAAAAATATTATTCTCGCGAGCACTTCTACTGTCCACGGGAAACCTTATTTGAGCTATCTATGGTCGGAAATGGAGATATTATTTGCGGGAGTCGAAGAAATAGTTTTTTTTCCCTATGCTCAACCGGGCGGCTTGAGCTATGATGAATATACAACAAAAGCGCAGGAAGGTTTTGCCCCCTTAAACATAAGCGTTAAAGGCGTGCATGAATTTGACAATGCATTTGATGCGATTAAGCAAGCAAAGGGAATCTTTGTGGGCGGGGGGAATACCTTTTTACTAACTAAAACCTTGTATGAACAAAATTTGATAGAGTGTATGCGTGATGTCGTAAACGGAGGTACGCCTTATTTAGGTACCAGTGCGGGTAGTAATATTGGTGGTGTGAATGTGCGTAATACCAATGATATGCCCATAGTTTATCCGCCGTCGTTTGATGCTATGGGATTAATTCCGTTCAATATTAATCCGCATTATCTCGACCCTGACCCGACATCAAAGCATATGGGTGAAACACGCGAAACACGCATCAAAGAATTTCATGCACATCCTGAAAACAAAGTGCCTGTTTTGGGCATCCGTGAGGGAAGCTGGGTAAGAGTGGTTGGAGATTCAATTACGCTTGGTGGTGAATTGCAAGCACGACTATTTCAGAAAGGGAAAGAAGCAATTGAATTAGATGCAAGAAGTGATTTGAGCCAATTATTGAGTTAGAATTGCAATAGTTTGGTTGGGACGATTTAGTTAAATAAAGTGATTTTTATCACATTTTTTGGCTAGTCGAATTCTTAACTTGTGACTGTATTAAAACAAGCATTCTATGAAAAATTATTTGAAGTCTTTTATTCTAATGATGGCATTATCATTTACAACTACCATTATAAATGCTCAACTTGTTAGCACCTATGCAGGCAGCGGAGTAAACGGCTTGACGAATGGTGTTGGAACTGCAGCTAGTTTTTATGGTTCTTGGGATGTTGCTGTAGATGACAGTGGGAATGTATATGTAGCTGATATATTTAATCATGTGATACGTAAGATAACTACTTCACGATTAGTAAGTACCTATGCCGGCACTGGCAGCCCCGGATCTAACAATGGTCCTGCTGCTACAGCCAGTTTTAATAGCCCACAAGGAGTAGCAGTTGATAGAAATGGAAATGTTTACGTTGCGGACAGGGGGAATCATCTAATTCGAAAAATAACACCATCGGGTATGGTAAGCACTTTAGCGGGGAGTGGGAGTATTGGATCCAATGATGGCATTGGCACAGCAGCTAGTTTTTCAAGGCCTACCGGTATAGCTGTTGATTACGATGGAAATGTATATGTCGCTGATAACACAAATCATTTAATCCGAAAAATAACCCCTTTGGGAGTGGTCAGTACTTTGGCCGGGAGTGGTAGTGTAGGTTCAGCAAATGGCATTGGTACAGCTGCTAGTTTTAATAATCCTTATGAAGTAGCAGTTGACAACATAGGGAAAGTATATGTGGCTGACACTTACAATTATCTAATTCGTAAAATAACTCCTCTTAGCGTTGTCAGCACTTTGGCCGGCAGTGGTAACTACGGTTCGTCCAATGGAATCGGAACAGCGGCTAGTTTTTCTAATGTAAATGATCTTGATGTTAATGACAGTGGAGACGTTTTTGTAGCAGACTATAATAATAATCTTATACGCAAGATTACTGCGGCAGGCGTGGTTAGTACCTATGCCGGTAGCGGAAATGCTGGGGCATTAAATGGTGATGTAACAGTTGCAGGTTTTACCCAGCCAACAGGGATAGCAGTAGATAGTATTGGCAACATTTATGTCGCTGACCAAGGCAATGGTCTTATTCGGAAAATATCAAAGGCGTGGCCAGTTGGGTTGAGTCACCATAGTGTTCTTAAAAGTGATTTAGTTGTATATCCAAACCCTACACAGGAGCAGTTCAGTATACAGGGAACTTTCCATGCATCTGTTAAACTAGGCGTCAACGTATTGGATATGCAGGGGAGGGTAATGCAACAAAGTACTTATGAGGCTCATAAAGGGGATAACATTTTTTCACTTTCTCTATCTAACCTGCCAGCCGCGCATTATATCATTCAGTTTACTGAGGATGGAATTCATACACGCTGTTCAAATATTGTGAAACAGTAAATAGAGATTAGATAAAAAGATAAAGGCTGTGCGTAACGACAGCCTTTTTTAGCTTTACTTGGTTGCCATCTCCTTAAACTTCCCCTTACTCTTTCTTATTCGAACGGCAACAATCTTGTATTCCGGGCACATCGCTTCGGAGTCCGCCACATTACTGGTCAATTCATTCAACATAACTTCAGGGAAGTGGAAGGTTGATGATAGAATGCCCGGTTTTACTTCGTCGGTTACAAAGGCTTTAATATCAACCTTGCCCCGTGGGCTTTCTACGCATACCATCATGCCATCTTCAATCATATATTCTTTAGCATCCTCGGGATTAATCATGAGTACATCCTCCGTGCTGATCTCGACGTTCGGTGTGCGACGAGTCATAGTGCCGCAATTATATTGCTCTAACACTCTATTTGTAGTTAGTATCAAAGGATAATCTTTGGAATGTTCAACTAATTCTTCAGACTCTTTCCAGTCAGCAGCAATGAATTTTCCTTTACCGCGTTTGAATGCTTCAATATGAATGATTTTAGAATCTTCACCGCCTTTTTTCACCGGCCATTGCTTTCCTTGATCGGCAAGCTCTTCCCAAACAACTCCTTCGAAGAAGGGAACGATTTGAGAAATTTCTTCCAGCATACCATCAGGCGTATAATCCGCTTGTTGGTAGCCCATTTTGTTCATAATATCAACGATAATTTGCCCATCAGGTTTTGTGCCTTCTAAAGGTTCGACAACTTTTTTCACTCGTTGAATTCTTCGCTCACCGTTTGTAAACGTGCCGCTTTTTTCTAAGAAAGAAGAAGCCGGTAGGATGACATGTGCGAGTTTTGAAGTTTCAGTCATAAATATTTCCTGACTTACTAAAAGCTCTAAACTTTCCAGTGCCTTTTTTACATGTTTGGTATTTGGGTCGGTCTGTACCACATCTTCACCCATTAGCCATAATGCTTTAAGCTTACTGTCGATAGCGGCATTGAACATTTCAGGTATTTTCAGACCTTTTCCTACGGGTATTTTTACGCCGTAGAATGCTTCATATTTTTTATTGATGTCAGCATCATAAGCATCGAGGTATCCGGCACCCTGGTGCGGTTGACAACCCATATCGGCAGCACCTTGCACATTATTTTGACCACGGAGTGGATTTACACCCACACCCCGGCGACCAATATTACCCGTAATCATAGCAAGGTCAGCAATTTGCATAACCGTATAAGTGCCTTGCGAATGTTCGGTAACACCTAATCCATGAAAACTCATTGCATTGGGCGCACTTGCATAGGCAATGGCTGCTTCACGGGCTAGTTCTTTTTTTACACCAGTGATAGCTTCTAAATCATCAATGTTTAGACTTTGGATATAGGCTTTAAAATCATCATAACCTTCGGTACGATTTTCGATGAAGGCTTTGTCTTCTAATCCTTCATTGATAATATAGTGGAAGAGCATATTCAACATGGCCACATTGGTACCAGGTTTTAATTGCAAATGATAGGTAGCATATTTCGCCAGTTCCGTGCGTCTTGGATCAATTACGATAGCGGTACCTTTCATGGCAAACTGTTTGAGTTTGGCACCTGTAACTGGGTGGGCGTCAGTTGGGTTGGCGCCGATAACCAAAATGCAATTCGTATCTTTTATATCATCCACCGAGTTGGTGGCGGCTCCTGTGCCAAATGTATTTTGCATACCCAAGGCTGTAGGCGAATGACAAACACGGGCACAACAGTCGATATTATTGGTACCCACAACGGCACGCATAAACTTCTGCATGAGGTAGTTTTCTTCATTCGTACATCGTGCTGAAGAAATACCGGCTATGGCATCGGGTCCGTGATTGGCTTTTATTTCGGTTAGTTTAGTAGCGATGTATTCATAAGCCTCGTCCCAGCTTGCCTCTTCAAATTCTCCGTTACGTTTAATCAATGGAGTGCGCAAACGATCGGGATGATTGTAAAACGAAAATGCATAGCGCCCTTTCAGACAAGTATGACCTTGGTTTACCTCTGCATCATAGGGCGCTTGAATACTTTTAATCTCACCAATTACTGTCGATACTTCCAAATTGCAACCGACACCGCAATAGGTGCAAATGGTTCGGGTAGTTTCGGTTCCTACCACACTTTTGCTTTCGTACACATCGCTAATAGCCGAAGTTGGACAAGCCTGTGCACAAGCTCCGCAACTCACACAATCACTTTCCATAAAGCTGACTTCACTGCCTTTCACGATATGACTATCAAAGCCACGCCCGGCCATGCTTAACACAAACTGACCTTGTACTTCGTCACATGCGCGCACACATCGAAAACAATTGATGCATTTACTCATGTCAGAAGTCATGTAGGGATGGCTCAAATCTTTTTTTCTGTCTAAATGATTTTTCCCTTCCGGGTAGCGGACGTCACGTATGCCAACTTGAGCCGCAACATCTTGTAACTCACAATTATTATTCACCTCGCAGGTGAGACAGTCTAGCGGATGGTCGGTTAGAACCAACTCTATAATATTTTTTCTTAACCTGCGTATTTTTTCGTTAGATGTTTGTATGTGCATGCCTTCTGCTACTGGTGTATGGCATGATGCTACTGTTTTGGTTCGACCATTGGCTTCAAGTGCCACATCTACGCTACATACTCGGCAAGAACCAAATGCTTCAAGATTTGGGGCATCGCAGAGGGTGGGAATGAGTTGTTTATCCCGATGCCGTCGCACAAAAGATAAAATACTTTCACCTTTTACGATTTCGGCTGCCTGTCCGTCAATGAAGGCAAATGCTACATCTGTCTTTTTCTCGTCTGCTCTTTGTATTGGTGACATAATTGTTTGTTTTAAATAAAATATTCTTTTAGTTCGCCGTTAAAATACTGGAGGGCATTTTTAATTGGCAACGGTAATCCGCCACCTAATGCACAGAGAGAACCAATCTCCATGGTCTCTAATAAATCGTCAACAAGTTGTCGTTCAAGTTTGTAATCGGTGTGTTGCGCTTTGTTAAACATCTCTGCACCACGGGTAGAACCCAATCTGCAAGGGAAACATTTGCCACAACTTTCGTGGGCCGTGAATTCAAACAGGTGTTCGATGTATTTTACCATTGGAAAATCTTCGGGTATGCTCACCACTGAAGCATGACCTAATAAAAAACCGCCTTCGGCAAAAGATTCAAAGCTGACATCCAGCGAATCAATTTTAGAAACGGGAACCATACCGCCCAGTGGTCCGCCTATGTGGAGTGCTTTTGTTTTTCTTGAAAATCCTTGTCCTAAATCATTTACTACAGTTGATAAAGGCGTGCCCATATCTACCTCATACATGCCTGGTCGGTAAAAACCACTGTCCAGCGAAACGAGTTTTGTGCCGGTAGATTTACCATTTCCAATTTTAGCGTAAGCCTCACCGCCATTTTTCATTATCCAAGGCAGACAAGCCAATGTTTCTACGTTGTTTACTATGGTTGGTTTATTAAACAATCCTTTTTGTGCGGGGAAAGGCGGACGCACTCTTACTTCAGGACGTTGTCCTTCAATAGAGTTTAATAAGGCTGTTTCTTCACCGCAGATATAAGCACCTTGCGCTTTTATCAGTTTAAAATCAAAATTGAAACCGGTGTCTTTTATGTTCTCGCCCAACCAACCTGCGTCATAGAGTTTAACCAACTCTTCTTCTATAATGTTGATACTCTCGGGATACTCTGCACGGATGTATAAAACGCCCCAGTTAGCACCTGTAACATAACCAGCCAGCATCATACCCATGAGTACGGCATGTGGTTGTTTCTCTAATAAGTAGCGGTCGCTATAAGCACCCGGGTCTCCTTCGTCGGCATTACAAACGATATACTTCGTTTCGCTTTTTTCTTTCGCACAGGCATCCAGCTTAAACCACATGGGGAAGCCTGCACCGCCTCGGCCGCGAACATTGGAAGTTTTAATTTCTGCTAAAACTTCCTCAGGTTTCTTTTTTAGCGCATCAAGAAATATTTGGTAGTACTCATCAACCGGTAACGGATCAGCAGTCAATACCTGCGTTCCGTGGCATTCGATATGGTAATGATCCATTGCTGTTTGAATACCGGGGTTAAAATCCTCTATATCCTGACCAGAATAGTTACGTCCGTCATAAAAGAAAGCACTATTTTCATGACAGCGCCCTAGGCAGCACATCTCGCCAATTTCTTCTTCTTTGAATTTTCCTTTTAATGTTTCTTTGACTTTATCTTGTGTGCCTGCACATAGACAGGCTGTACCGTTGCACACATACACTTTCTTGCCACGGTTTTCTTCTCTTGTAAAATCATAAAAGCTGGCTGAACCATATACATTGGCTTTGCCGATTAAAAATTTATCAGCAAGTGCTTCCAACTCAGCCACGGAAGGTGTGCCGGTATTTTTGGCTAATAGGCCAATTTCTTCAAACAAATTTTCCTTTAGACCTTTTCTGCCAGATAGTTCAGAAATGTTTTTTGACATCTCTCAAAAATACGGATTTGAGAGGGATTTGGCAAGAGAGGAGTTTAAACTATATTAGCCTTAACGAGTCCAAAAAAGTATGAAAAAACTCATTATCCTTTTTCTCATTTTTGGAAGCTTTTCCTCTCAAGGTCAAAGCCTATATTTCCCACCGACTAATGGCAACTCATGGGACACACTTTCAGCTTTCAGTCTAGGTTGGTGCACCAATTATTTGGATACATTGGATGATTATCTGGTTAATGAAAATTCCCGAGCATTCATATTACTGAAAGACGGGAAAATCGTCCATGAAAAATACTTCAATGGTTTTCATCTTGACTCAGCCCATGCTTGGAACAGTGCCGGAAAAACAATGACGGCTTTTCTTATAGGGCTGGCACAACAAGAAAATAAATTATCCATCAATCATAAAACATCTGATTATTTAGGCATTGGTTGGACAAGTGCGCCACAGGCAAAGGAAGACTTGATTACTATAAAGCACCAGCTGAGCATGAACTCAGGATTGGATGATAGTCTCGATCCTTATTGCACCGACGATACTTGCCTGCAGTACCTAAGTGATGCCGGTACGAGATGGGCATACCATAATGGGCCTTATACTTTGTTACAAGATGTGCTGCAATCTGCTACGGGATTACATCCTACAATTTACCGCAATCAAAAGATGCTGAGCAGCACAGGCATAAGTGGCGCCTTTATTAAAATTGGTTATAATAAAATATTTTTTAGCAACCCGCGGTCCATGGCGCGCTTTGGACTCCTCATGCTAAACAAAGGAATCTGGAATGGCACTCCTATTTTGACTGACACAAATTATTACAATCAGTTAATTACTCCTTCACAACATCTGAACAATTCATATGGGTATTTATGGTGGCTGAATGGACAAAGTAGTTTTATGTTGCCATCCACTCAAGTAGTGTTTCTGGGCAAGTTGTATCCTAACATGCCGGATGATGCCTACGCTGCACTTGGTGCCGACAATCAGCTGTTGGTGGTAGTGCCTAGCCGTAATATTGTTTTTATCCGAATGGGCAATGCGGCTAGCAGTAACCTGATTGGTCCGCAAATGGTGCACGAAATCTGGCAGATACTGGATAAATTAATGTGTGCACCACAATCAGTAAACAATATCGCATCATTGCGGGAGGTGCAAATTTTTCCGGTACCGACTAAAGATGAGATTACAATAGTAGCCACCGATTATTTGGCTGCAACTCTATATTCATTACAAGGTCACAAACTGGGGGCCACAAACACCAACGTTTTAAACGTAGCTGAGTTGCCTGAGGGCTTTTATTTATTAGGCGTAAGAACAAAAAGTGGTGTAATCTATAAAAAGCTATTGAAAAAATAAACTGTCTGCAAGGCCACGTAGTGCGTTTAATTTGACCCATACTGCATATATGCTACGGTTTAGCCTATAATATTGGGGGATTTGGGGGTGATTGTCATGGTAAAAATTCTTGTTGGATTTCCTATAAACACGCTATTTTATGCTAGAAGAGGACTAACTTGCGTGCTTAATTTTTTTTATGAAAACAACTTTACAAATCCTTCTTTTTACCGTCCTATTGGGTGTGTCATTCAGCCTTATGGCACAAAGCCCAGGCGGTGTTGGTACCACAAATCTCACAGCTTGGTGGAACCCGGATAATTTACCACTGGGTAATGCAACGACCTGGACAACTTTATACCCAACAGGTGCCTCTGCCATTGTGTTGACTGATGGATCGGCTCCTTATGCTACTGTGACCAATACGCCAAGTGGAAATCATTCCAATTATAATAAAACACTTGATTTTACGGGTAATTTGGCTAATAGTACCGGGGCAATGGCCTTAGAACGAACGGGCACACTGAATTTGATAAATAATAATTTAAGTACATCACAAGGTACATTTTTTGCCGTTTATTTTATGAATGATGCAACTTCGAATCAACATATTGTAGACTATCGCGAAACCAGTGGTGATGCTATCCAATTCAGAAAGTTAGCAAATATGCGTTATGCCATTACCACTTCAAATTCCCTCAATGCTGCTCGAGATTTTCCGGACGATGGAAAGCCTATGATTATGTGTTCACAAGGAAATAAATCAACCAGCACATCGCTAAAAACCCGTTTACGATGTTTGGACATTGCAGGGACACCTGTAAATTCTTCTGCCTCTACAGGTGGTCAATTAGGTTTAACTGTCGGTATGCGCAAGGCCAATGCTACATCTTTCAACGGTGCATTTCAATCGTATCTCTCGGAGCTTATATTTTTTAATACAAACTTGGGATTAATTGATTTGCTTAAAGTAGAAAGTTATCTAGCCGTAAAATATGGCATAACCCTCGATCCAAGCTCTGCAACTGCCGGCGGTTATTTGACGTCTGCGGGTGGGGCCAGCTGGGACCCTACGACAATTTTATTTTTTCATAATGACGTAATTGGTATTGGCCGGGATGATGCTAGTGCATTATTGCAAAAACAATCTCATTCTTTTGATGATGCCCAACGTATATACTTAAGTACGCTGGTCTCGAGCACGCTACTTAATACGGGCACATTTACGAATGATATATCTTATGTGATGATGGGACATAATAATGCAGTACTCAATGAAACGGCATTGGCAACAGCAGAAATGCCCAGTGGTCAAAATCTGATGAACCGCATTGCTCGGGAGTATCGTGTGACCAATACTAATTTTGTGAATACGTTTAGCATTGATATCACCCTAAACAACTTTACCAACTTTACCACCAACCCCAGCGAGCTTTGTTTATTGGTAGATAATGATGATGATTTTACAAATGCTACAGTGCTGCGCGCTGGTCTTACTTTTTCAATTAATGGCAATGTAGTTACCGTTGCAGGTATATCTAATGTGCATATTCCTGCTGATAGTACACGTTTTATAACCTTGGCCAGTATCACAACTCCTGCGCCTGTTTCGTTGTTGAGTTTTGATGCTACCCTGCAGAAAAAGAATGTGGTACTTCGTTGGGCATCAGCCACTGAGCTTGACTTTGAGGCGTATAGCTTACAACATTCGCTTGATGGGAAGACATGGAGAGACCTGACTACAATTGCAGGGAAAGGGGACCATAGTGAATATGAATATCTTCATACTACACCGATGGTAGGCGAAAACTTTTATCGTTTAAAGATGTTGGATATTGATAATCAGGAGGCCATAAGCGATACCCGAATGATTTACTTCCATACAGAAGAAGTTTTAAAGGCTTATCCAAACCCGGTTACCAGTATATTATGGTTAGAAGGTAATCAGGCAGCTTTACGTTCTATTCGGATAATAAATCAACTGGGGCAGGATTTAAAATTGCCCGTGGTGATTACAGCCGATGACAAAGCTTTTGTTGATTTTAGTAAATTACCTAAAGGTGTTTATTGGATAAAATCAACCGATACCGAGTTGAAAGTGGTACACTAGAATTAGGGTTGTTGTAAAGGTTGGATTTGCAAGCGTTTCCAATCCATTAGGTTTAATGAATTAGCCTGAAAGTTTTTTACACGGTTTTGAACAAAGTGAACGAGTTCGTCGTAGAAAAGGGGCACACAAGGTGCTTCTTCTGTAATGATCTCGTTCATTTTTTTATATAATGCTAGTTGGTGCTTTTCGTCTTTGGTTATTAAGCTCTCTTCATACAGGGCATCATATATTGGGTTTTTGAATCGAGTGTAATTGGGCGGGGCAGTATTTTTTGAGTAGAAAAGAGTTAAATAGGATTCTGCGTCGGGGTAGTCGGCTATCCAGGTTGCCCAAAAAAAGTCTGCTTTAGAGTTGCTCATTTGTTCACGCAGCAGGTTTGGCTGTATAATTTCGATTTGCACATCAATACCAATTTCTTTTAATTCAGATGCAATAAAGCTACATCTGTCGGTATAATTATCCGGTGTGAGCAATGTGAGTTTGATGTTGCCGGCCTCCGAATTATTTTTTGTTTTTAGCGCATGCTGCACTTCTTGAACCAATTGTTTTGCCTTTGTTGGATTGTATTGGTAGCCAGCCTGTTTATCACTATATCCAGCTACGCCAGGTGGAATAATGCCATGCAATGCAGGTTGTCCAATGTTATTACGCAAATACAGTACAAGTTTTTTCCGATCAAAGCCATAGTTGACTGCTTGCCGTATTTTTTTATTTAGTAAAATTCTTGTTTTGGTTTTGGCGGAATCTTGCAGTATGCCTAAATATTCAACATTTAGGTAGGCTTGTTTGTGCAGGGATATATTCTTTTGGTATTCTTTCTTGAGCAAGCCGTTTTTAGTCAACACCTGATCTTTAAAGCTGGCATCGACACCATTCATAAAGTCAAGGTCGCCTTGCATAAACATTAAAAATTCCGTGGCCTTACTATCTACAAAACTGGCTTTCACTCCATCCAGATAGGGTAATCGTTGGCCCTTGTGGTCATATTCCCAATAATGTTCGTTTCTTTTATACGTAATGACGACACCTTCCTCCCAATGATTCAATACAAACGGACCTGTGCCACAAGGATGCGCACGAAAGTCCTTCCCCCATTTTTCTACAACTTCTTTGGGCACGATGCCACAGTACTGCATTGAAAGTATTCCCATGATGGGGTTGAAAGGTTTTCTAAGGCGTAGAACAAAAGTGGTGTCGTTGATTGCGTCAAAAGGTTTTTGCAGTGCCACATTACCATTGAAAATCCATGCACCCGGACTTGCTACTTCTTCATCAATAATGCGATTAAATGAATAGGCTATGTCTGATGCCGTTAATAATCTGCCTTTACCATTAGGAAATGCGTCATTATCATGAAAGTATACATCGCTGCGAATCGTAAAGGTGTAAGTCATCCTATCCGGCGAAACGGACCATGACTTGGCAATGGAGGGCGTAATATTCATATTGGCATCATACTCGATTAAACGATTATAGATGTTGTTGGTGTGCCACATGATATTCAGATTTTTAGCAAAGGCAGGATCTAAACTCTCCACACCTGCTACCTGGTTGATACGAAAAACGTTACCTGATTTTTTTTTACTTGTGCAGGTAGTCAACAAACATGTTGTGAGTATTAGGAGGTATACTGTGCATAAACGCGACATGAATAAATTATGATTGTTTCAGTTCTTTTTTTAATTCTTTTTTTCTTTCTTCAATGATGGTGTGGTAGGCAGGATTGATTTCGTAGCCAATGTAATTCCTATCTGTTTTTATACAGGCAATGGCAGTTGTGCCACTGCCCATAAATGGGTCCAGCACTACATCGCCGGGATTACTACTAATCTCTATAAAAGGGATGCAAACTTTTAATGGTTTTTGCGTTTTATGTTTTTTTCTTTCCTTGCCCATACAAATTGGCGATTCAATGAAATTGTGCATTTCGTTTACCGATTTATGGTTCCAAGTTTTTGGTGTTCCTTTGGAAAAGTGCACCATCATCTCCATGCTATTTGCAAACATTTTTCGAGTGTACATCGCCGGGAAAGGGTTGGTTTTGTGCCAGTGAATCACTTTGCGAAATTTAAAACCAACTTTTTCTACAATACGGTTTATGTAGGAAACAAAATCATCGCCACACCAGAGGTAACCACTGCCACCTTCTTTACAAACACGATAGCATTCCGTCAGTACGTCTTCTAGAAATTGCAAATAGTCTTCTTCAGAATCAAAACCATCAAAATCAAACTCTGTGACTACATCTTTATGATTTTTTAATGCCGTGACATTTTGCGCGCGATACTGATAGTATGGTGGATCGGTAAAGATTAAATCAACCGATTCGTTGGGTAATTTTTTCATACCCTCAATGCAAGAAGTTTTATATACTTTATTCAGCTGCATACTCTTATCGGCAAATATAGCCGAAAAGCGAACAAGGCAGAATGAAAATAGAAGCCCGAAGACTTCTATTTTGCATTGATTCGTTTGGATATAGATTAGTATTGTTCAAGTAAATACTTTATCATATCGGTTGTGGTTACAATACCTTTCAAATCAGTTCCCTCTGCTACAGGTAAGGCATGAAAACCACTTTCGGCAAAAATTTCTGCTACTTCTTTTATCGTTGTATCTGGTCCTACAGTAGTTGGGCTGCTCGTCATTACCTGAGGGATGGTCAACATGTCAAAAACGGCCTGGTCGGAACCTTCCTGATTTTCAAACAAACCGCCAAATGAAAGACGATTTACATCGGTGCTACTTATAATACCTGTAATCTGATTCCCCTTTGTGATGGGCAAATGATGTATGTTGTGATTGCGAATTAAGTCTACAGCATGTTGCAAGCTATCTTCTTCGCGTGCTGTGTAAACATTTTCCGTCATTATATGAGTTATCGGCTCTCTTCTTTTCATAATGTGTATTTTTTATATAAATAAAAGTAGCCGCTTTTTTTTATCTCGATCTTGACCATTGTCACTAAGAGAGTTGATTTATATCAATCTATACAACAACATGTAGTAAACAAGCGTGGATAACATATCGCCTTACCTTTGTATCTTATACATATTTATGACATTTACTGAAATAGGCTTAATTGCGCCTATATTAAAAGCACTAGATGCTTTGGGTTATACAAAGCCCACACCCATTCAATCTCAATCAATACCGATATTATTAAAAGGCAAAGATCTTTTAGGTTGCGCTCAAACAGGCACAGGTAAAACCGCTGCGTTTGCAATTCCAATATTACAGCACTTGTACAATAATAGCGGGCAACAAAATGGTAAGCGAAAGATTAAGGCATTGATCGTAACACCTACCAGAGAGTTAGCCATTCAAATTGAGGAGAGTTTTGAGGCTTATGGGAAATATACCGGATTACGCAGTGCGGTAATTTTTGGCGGTGTGAAACAAGGCAATCAAGTTGATGCACTGAAGAAAGGCGTAGACATTTTAATAGCTACACCAGGGAGATTATTAGATCTCATTAGCCAGGGTTTTATCACTCTGAAGGATATACAATGTTTTGTGTTGGACGAAGCTGATCAAATGCTCGATATGGGCTTCATTCACGACATAAAAAAAATTATTAAACTTTTGCCGCAGCAAAGACAATCATTATTTTTCTCGGCTACTATGGCGCCCAACATTGTAGAATTGTCAAAGCAAATTTTGGGCAGCCCCGAGCAAGTTACAATTGCTCCTGAGAAAACGACAGCCGAAAAAGTTGAACAGGCGCTCTATTACGTGAGCAAAACAGATAAAATCAAACTGCTTACACACCTTATTAAAACAGAAGGAATGCATTCTGTTCTGGTTTTTACCCGCACAAAGCACGGTGCTGATAAAATTGTAAAAAAACTGCGACAGGAAAAAATAGAAGCAGTTGCAATCCATGGCAATAAATCACAACCACAACGGCAGCGAGCGTTAACTGCATTTAAAGTTGGGGATGTTGATGTATTAATTGCAACCGATATTGCCGCACGTGGTATAGATATTGACGAACTCTCGCATGTAATTAATTATGAATTGCCAAACGTGGCAGAATCTTATGTGCATCGAATTGGGCGCACCGGTCGGGCCTCAGCCAGTGGGAATGCATTATCATTTTGTGCCGAAGATGAGCGGCCTTATTTGAAGGATATTCAAAAACTGATAAAACAAGAAATTCCGGTAATTAGCCAACATCCTTTTGTGGATGCCACACCACACAAGCCTGGTAGTCAGCAGAAACCCAACAAATCAAATACCCAAAGTGGTCAAGGGGGGAAATCATCAAATACTGGCAAAAGAAAATTTCATAGCCGTAAGAAAGGCCCTAAAAATCTGAATTAATTTTGTGAAGCAAATGGCTGAAGAACAATCTGTCAGTTTAAACAAATTTATAAGCAGCACAGGCTTTTGTTCGAGGCGTGAGGCTGATGAGTATATAGAATGGGAATTGGTTACTATCAATGGAAAACTAGCCAAAAAAGGCAGCCGTGTAAAGGATGGCGACGAAGTGAAAGTAGACGGCAGACGCATTAAAACCAAGCCACACAAAAAACACATTTACATTCTGTTGAATAAGCCAAGAGGTATTGTAGCTACTACTGATACACGCGAGCCCAAAAATATAATTAACTATATTGGCCACAAAGAAAGGTTGTTCCCGGTAGGTCGATTAGATAAGATGTCGGAAGGGCTGATTTTGTTGACAAATGACGGCGATATTGTAAATAAAATACTTCGGGCTGGCAATCAACATGAAAAGGAATATCATGTTGTAGTGGATAAACCACTGCGAGAAGATGCCTTGGATCGAATGCGCAAAGGTGTGCGGATATTAGGACAAAAAACCCTTCCATGCAAAATAGAACAGATTGACAATTTCGCTTTTAAGATAACCCTTATACAAGGGTTAAATAGGCAAATACGCCGTATGTGCGAGCAGGTAGGCTATGAGGTAAGGAAGTTAAACCGCACCCGCATTATGAACATTAAAACAGGCAAGCTGAAAAATGGCGAATGGCGGTTTTTGACTGAAGAGGAGGTTGTACAATTGTTGAAATTGACATCCTCATCCGTGCAATAATTAATTTTAAGAGGGTATGCTGCACGCAGTATGGCTACATCGTTTATTATCATACTTACATATTTTTTTGATGCCACATGCTGTTGAGTATAAATAAGCATGCTGGGGTAACCTCCAATGCCGTAGTAGCGCGCCATGAAATTTTCGGGGTCGGCGTATACTTGTATATTACTGTATTTATGCAATTGATGCTTTTGCGCAAACGCTTGTATCAATTCTATTGGTCGATTACTTAGCAAAATGAAGTTAATCGAGCTAAGTTTTTCATTGCTGTTTTGAATTTTTTCTAACTCATGTTCGCAGTGATCACAATCAGGGCTGAAGAACATGAGTACCGTGGCCTGATTTGAGACAAACAATTTATTGAATGCGATTTTCTTGTGTTTCATATCAACCACTGCATTCGTCGGAATTTGATTGAACTTCATAGCCTCTTTTTCGCTGATATCTTGACAAAATAGCTGACCGACAAGTAAGAGGAAGAGTAAAGTAGACAGTAAACTTTTTATATACAGTGTTTTAATCATTCAGTTACGTTCAAAAGAGTTTTAAAGATACATCAAAGATGACTTTGTATTTAAAGCTAAATTATCTTTTGCCAAATCAACATACATTTACCTTGCTATGAAATTTAATTTTAATATGCAGAATCGTAAGTTTTTCACTTACGAGGAATACCGGGCATTGGTAACAAAATTATTGAGTTCGAATAGCACAACCGGTCCAAATCAAACCGCTGAGATGATAGACTACACAATATTGAATGCCAAACGCACGCAGCGTATTGAAAAAACAGTTCAGATTGAGGCGGCTGTAGTTTCACAACTCAACAATATTGTACAACAGCACTGGATTGTATTGTGCGAGGCCTGGTGTGGGGACGTTGCTCAAAACTTGCCTATAATTAGCAAAATGGCAGAAGAAACTGGACAAGTCACGCTCTCTATATTATTACGAGACGAAAATTTAGACATCATGGATGCTTTCCTAACAAAAAATTGTCGGGCAATTCCAAAACTAATTGCTTTAGATGACGCTGGTGAGATACTATTTACATGGGGCCCAAGGCCAATAATTATGCAAGAGGTCGCCATGCGTTTAAAAAAGGAAGGTAAACCTTATACCGAAGAAATTCATTTGATGTACGCTCGTGATCGTGGCAAAAGTATTCAAGAAGAGTTCGGCCAATTGCTACAAAAGTTTTCAGTTTAATAATTCACTTCATTGTTTGCTACATACTAGTTTCGTAATGTCATGATTTTCTTTAAAACATTAATCGAGTTTTTGCGTGATAAGGAATACCGCGATTTGCTGATAACAACACTCATTGTAATTTTTATAGGGATGATTACATACCATTATGTAGAGGGTTGGTCCTGGTTAGATGCATTGTATTTTTCTTTTATTACCCTTACCACAGTAGGCTTTGGCGATTTTGCACCGATCACGGATACAGGAAAGGTATTTACCATTTTTTATATTATTGTCGGGATAGGTATTATTCTATCCTTTGTCAATACGATATACAATCATTTTAATTCCCGCCGCGATCGTGCCCGCTTGCAAAAACAAAAGGAACGAAAACAGCAATTGAAAGATATACTATGATGTTCTGTATATTGTGAAGCACAACGCGAATACATTAAACACTTGGTCCGCAGCGGCAGATGCACAATCTTCAAACTATGCTTATTTTTGGTAAGCCATGAATCTCGATATAGCATCTATTCCAACAATTGATCAGGTGGGCATTGAAGAACGTGTTGCTCGTTTTAAAGCCCGATCTGTAAAGGGCGAAAGTAAAATTGAGGGATTGAAATTGGCCCTCAGCATGATAGACCTTACAACCCTAGAAGGCAAGGATACTATAGGTAAGGTGAAACAATTGTGCTACAAGGCGCGGCATTTGGCTGATCAGATTCCCGATTTGCCTACAGTAGCGGCCGTATGTGTTTATCCAAATCATATCAAGACAGCGGTGCATGAATTGCACGGATCCAATATTAAGGTGGCTTCAGTTGCTACTGCGTTTCCGAGTGGCAATACCAATCTGAGCATAAAACTGGCTGAAACAAAACGGGCTATTAACGATGGCACGGATGAGATAGATATGGTAATTAGCCGAGGGAAATTTTTAGCAGGAGAATATCGATATGTACATGACGAAATTGCTAAGGTAAAAGATGCTTGTGGCAACGCCCGCTTAAAAGTTATTTTAGAAACAGGAGAATTATCCACCTTGGATAACGTGCGGCTGGCAAGCGAAATCGCCATTGCAGCAGGGGCTGATTTTATCAAAACATCAACAGGTAAAATATCCCCTGCGGCTACAATGGAGGTGACATACGTTATGCTGCAAACCATCTCAGATTACTATGAAAAAACAGGAAGAATGATTGGTATGAAGCCGGCCGGTGGCATCTCCACAGCCAAGCAAGCTTTGCAATATTTGGTCATGTTGAATGAAACTCTGGGCAATCAATGGATGACGAATGAGTGGTTTCGCTTTGGCGCCAGTAGTCTCGCCAATGACATTATTATGCAAATAGCCAAACAGCAAAGCGGTATTTATTATTCTGCAGACTATATTTCAAAGGATTAAATTGTTATGAAAACTAAATCAACTAATTGGAATTTGTCTCCTGCCCCTGAAAGCACCGAGCATATTAGTATCAAAGAACGATATGAATTGTTTATCGCAGGCGAATTCGTGAAACCGACCAAAAGAAAATATTTTGAAAGCATCAATCCGGCTACAGAAGAAAAACTTACAGAATTAGCTCTAGCCGATAAGGCTGATGTAATTAAAGCGGTTAAGGCCGCACGAAATGCATATGAAACGGTTTGGCGAAAGATGGCACCCAACGAAAGAGGGAAATATATCTATCGTCTGGCCAGAATGATACAAGAACGTGCACGAGAATTTGCTATCATAGAAAGCCTGGATGGTGGTAAACCAATACGTGAAAGCCGTGATATAGATATTCCACTTGCAGCAAACCACCTTTTTTATCACGCGGGCTGGGTCGATAAATTATCGTTTGCGTTTCCGAACAAGAAAATTGAACCCATTGGAGTTGTAGGTCAGATCATCCCTTGGAATTTTCCCTTATTGATGGCGGCTTGGAAGCTGGCACCTGCTTTAGCATGCGGCAATACGGTTGTATTGAAACCTGCCGAAACAACTTCTATTACCGCCATGAAGTTAGCCGAATTAATTCAAGAGGCAGGTTTCCCGCCCGGGGTGGTAAACATCATTACAGGTGATGGTACTGTGGGCGCCGAAATTGTGAAACACAACGACATTGATAAAATCGCCTTCACCGGCAGTACTGCTGTTGGCAAATGGATTCAAAAAGAAATTGCCGGTACACAGAAAAAGCTGACGCTCGAATTGGGCGGTAAAGGAGCGAATATCATTTTTGATGATGCACCGATAGATCAAGCTGTGGAGGGCATAGTGAATGCTATTTTTTTTAATCAGGGTCATGTATGTTGTGCGGGCTCGCGTTTATTTGTGCAAGAGAATATAGCGGATTTGTTACTCAAAAAACTGAAGAAGCGAATGAATACGTTGATTGTAGGTAATCCTTTGGATAAGAATACAGATGTCGGTGCGATTAATTCAAAGGCACAGTTCGATAAAATCAATAGCTATTTAAAAATTGGTCTAAAAGAAGGCGCCGAAATGTATCAGGCTGTAGGAACATTACCTAAGAAAGGTTTTTACTGTAAGCCAACTTTATTTTTAAATACTGCCCAGTCGCATCGTATTGTACAGGAGGAAATCTTTGGGCCTGTACTGGCCATTCAAACTTTTCGCACGATTGAAGAAGTGATTGAAAAAGCCAATAATATACCGTACGGATTAAGTGCCGGCGTATGGACAGATAAAGGATCGAAAATATTTAATATGACACAACGCCTCCGAGCAGGTGTGGTATGGGCTAATACGTTCAACAAATTTGATCCGGCTTCTCCCTTTGGTGGGTATAAGGAAAGTGGTTTCGGGCGCGAGGGTGGAATACAAGGTTTAGCACCATATCTAAAAATTAGTTAGCATGGAACGAATAGATGTTTTAAAAACGTACAAACTTTTTATTGGAGGACAGTTTCCGCGAACCGAAAGTGGACGTTATTACAAAGTGTTCAATAGCAAAGATGAAACTATTGCAAATGCCTGCTTGGCTTCGCGAAAAGATTTTAAAGATGCAGTCGTTTCTGCGCGCAAAGCTTTCGAGACATGGCAAGGCAAAACAGCTTTTAACCGTTCGCAAATCATTTATCGAATTGCAGAAATATTGGAAGGTAGGAAAGACCAATTTATTAGTGAACTTATGCAGCAGGCCACAAGCCGCAGACAGGCTCAATTGGAGGTTAACGCGGCCATAGATCGTTGTATTTATTATGCCGGTTGGTGCGATAAGTATCAGCAAATTTTCAGTAGCGTCAATCCTGTCAGCACGCCACATTTTAATTTTTCTGTACCCGAACCGATGGGAGTGGTGAGTATCATTGCCCCGGAAGATAGTGCATTACTGGGCTTGCTCAGCATAATCCTACCTTGTATTGCAGGCGGTAATACTTGTGTTGTATTGAGTAGTTATCAAAAACCTTTGTGTGCTATCAGTCTGGCCGAAGTTTTTGCCACAAGTGATGTGCCTGGTGGTGTGGTGAATATATTAACGGGAAGTTCATCTGAATTGCATAGTCATATGAGTAGCCATATGGATGTGAATGCCGTTGTTTATTGCAGAGAAAATTTCGAGGAGCTAAGAAATATTCAGGCCAATAGTGCAACGAATGTAAAACGAAATTTTCACTGGCATCGGAAATGGTCTAAGCAAGAAGCTGCTGATCCTTATTTAATTCTTGATTTACAAGAAACAAAAACGACCTGGCATCCAATAGAAAACATTGGGGCAAGTGGAGGCAAATATTGATGAATTTCATTTTTAGTCATATGTCGTATTTGGATTTTTGTATTGATTCTTTTAATTTGTGGATACAAAATTAAAAAACATGAAGAAAGTTATTTACTCACTATGCGCATTACTGATTTCTTTCACTTTTATGGCTTGCCCTTACAAATCAGACGTGCCCTTAGATGAAACCCCAACAGAATCCATACAAGAAAAATATTTAGGTAAGTATGAAAAGAAGAATAGTTCTACCTATACCTACACTGTAGAACGCGACAATGATAAGCGATACAAGATTATTGAAACATCAAAAGCTGGTAAAGAATAATATTATTACGGATGGACAAGTACTATAGGTGGACAAACATATTTGCAAACCTACCAAAAACCCACTACCAGCACCGCTAAGAAATACTATTACATTTATCGGCTGGACCCGGCCAAATCCGGTGCATTTATGACACTTTCACCCTTAACTGAGAATATAAAAGAGAAGTTTACCTCTTCTGCCGAATTAAGACGATTTGTCAAGAACAACCAGGATTTGAGTTTTATCTACGATGCAGACGAAACATATTATAAATCTGAATAGTCTAGCCTAAGTGAATGACCTAAGAAAAATCCCAACTTGCCGTTGGGATTTTTTTATGTGGTAACAGTCCACTTCGTACCTTAGTAATCCTCAATAATAAATATCTTGATAGAAGCAGCCAAAGCAAAGAGAGTATCGGGTTATACAACGGAAATGGTTGAAGACCGTTTAGCCGTGGAGGAAATGTTGAGTATTGCTATTAATGGCGAACCCTATACCGTAACCATGCGTACGCCGGGAAATGAAAAAGCATTAGTAAGGGGGATATTATTAACTGAAAATATTTTTACTCGGCTTGATACACAGCCCAATTTTGTCATTACGAACAAAAATCATCTTGGCTACATTACGGAGGTAAATGTTGAAATAAATGATACTGATGTGCAGGAAGGGATAGAGACAAAACGTAATTTACTATCTGTGACAAGTTGTGGAATGTGCGGTGTGCAGTCCGTTGATTTATTTCTGGGGGAGCCGCTTGCCAATGATGTCAAATTATCCTGCGAAATGATACCTGTCATGTTTGAAGATATGCGACAAGCTCAAAATATTTTTGAAAAATCAGGCGGTTCACATGCGGCTGCCGCATTTGATGAGCGTGGTAAGCTCTTGAGCATACAAGAAGATATTGGCCGCCATAATGCTGTTGATAAAGTGATTGGTGATTTATTGTTGCAGGGAATTTTGCGCGAGGCTGTCATATTATCAGTAAGTGGCCGTTTGTCTTATGAAATTATACGGAAGACTTACCGTGCGGCTATACCGTTTGTGGCTGCAGTATCGGCGCCTTCTTCCTTGGCGGTAAGGTCAGCTAGTGAAGCCGGTATTTGCTTGTTGGCCTTTTGTCGTAAGCAACAATTTACTGTCTACACTTATCCCGAAAGAATACATTAAACCTTAACTGTATCCCAGTATCTTCAGCATGCTCTGTGCGCTTTGTTCTTTTGCGTAAAGCTTATCAGTTATTTTTCCATTCTCATCTTTATCAATAATCACATGCTTTGGAGCAGGCACAAGGCAGTGTTTGATACCGCCATAACCACTTATTTGATCTTGATAGGCGCCAGTATGAAAAAAGCCTATGTAAAGGGGCTCGTAATCTTTATTATGACCATTCTCTAGTAGGCGTGCTTTGGGTAAAAATACAGCGTTGATATATTCTTCTTTAGTATAAAAGTCATGACTATCACAGGTCAAACCCCCGAGGTGAACTTCATGTGATTCTTCACGCCATTTATTTACTGGCAACATCAGAAATTTTTCGTTTATACCCCATACATCGGGTAAAGTGGTAATGAATGAACTATCAATCATGTACCAAGTTTCTCTTTCATTTTGAATTTTTTCTCCTATCACAGAGTAAATCGTAGCACCACTTTCGCCAACAGTAAAACTGCCAAATTCGGTATAGATATTGGGCACTTTTACTTTGTGTCTTCTGCAAACTTTTTTTATAGTAGAGACGATTTCATTAACCATGTACTTGTAGTTGTACTTGAAAGCCAATGAATCTTTAATAGGAAAACCTCCACCAATGTTTAACGAGTCTAGTGAAGGACATTTCTTTTTTAATTCACACCAAAGTGAAACGATAGAGCGTAATTCGCGCCAGTAATAGAAGTCATCTTTGATACCTTTATTCATAAAGAAGTGCAACATCTTCAATTGAAACTTGCTATTTGGAGCTATCTTTTCGTCATAAAACGTTTGCACATCATTCTTTCGAATACCTAAACGTGATGTATAAAAATCAAAAGTGGGTTCTTCATCAGCTGCAATACGGATACCGATATTTACTGGCTCGGTAGATTTGATGCGTTTCTGATAGATGTTTAATTCTTCGGTATTATCCAGTACAGGGAGGATATTTTTAAAACCTTTATTTATCAGATAAGAAATATTCTTTGTGTAATCTGGTGTTTTAAAGCCATTACATACAATATGAATATTTTTCGTGATTTTTTTTCGGAGGTAAAGTTTCTTGATAATCTCCAAATCGTAGGCATGTGATGTTTCAATATGCACACCATGCTTTAGTACTTCGTTTATTATGAAAGAGAAATGTGAGCTCTTGGTGCAGTAGCAATAAAAATACTGACCATCATAATTGTTTTTTTTAATGGCTTTTTCAAAATAATTTTTTGCCTTATTTATCTGTTGCCCAATCTTCGGCAGATAAGTCAACTTTAAAGGTGTGCCATATTTATCAATGATACTTTTTAAGTCAACATCATTAAACTGGAGGTAACCGTCTTTTAGTTTGAAGCCTTCTTGAGGGAAGTAAAAACTTTGATCAATTAGGGAAGCGTATGAATTATTCATTTTCTACTTGCAAAAATAACCTTACAAAACAACATGCACTTAAAAACTTAGCAGGCAATTTTATTCACGCGATTTTCGTGTCGGCCACCTTCGAATGCTGTGCTGGCAAATGCAGCAACACAACGTATGGCCTCTTGATCGCTGATGAACCTTGCAGGTAAACAAATGATATTTGCGTTGTTATGTTGTCTAGCAAGTTTAGCAATTTCTTCTTCCCAAACAACTGCGGCACGTATTTTTTGGTGTTTGTTTGCTGTCATGGCTACTCCCTGAGCGCTACCGCAAATTAATATTCCCCATGCTGCACCGTCCTCAACGGATTTTGCTACAGCGTGCGCATAGTCTGGGTAATCAACGCTATCAGGTCCGTAGGTGCCTTTGTCATCGAAGGTAAAGCCTTGTTTTTCAAATTCGGCTTTGATATTGTCTTTCAATTTATATCCGGCATGATCACAGCCTATTGGGATATTCATAATCACTTTAATTTATCTCAAAGTTATATTGTCTTGGCCAATAAGGTAGCCTTTGTTGTAAAGTTCTACCGTATACACTCCAGCTTCAAAGGCATCAGCTGGCACACAATTGGCACTTATATTCATAGAGTTTCTGCCTCTAGTATACGGTACAATTTTCTTCGTTGTGTATTCTTGCTTGCCACCTTCGGCTAAATCAATTGTGCCCGAAGCATTTCCTTTAGAATGTATGATATTACCCTGAGGATTTTTTACCACGATGAAAATGGTTTTTTCTCCTGATTCTGTAAGGCGATTTACAGCCAATGAAAAATTAACTTCAAGCATGTCTGCTTTTTTTGCTTTTGTTGTGGTTTTGTTTATCTCCTTACCAAAAAGATTCTTTTTCTGGTTGATAACTGTCATTTCGATATTGGTGGCTGACAATACTGTGCCTAGTTCAACAGTTTCTTCTAATTCTTTTTTTGTTTCTTTTAGACTCTCATTTTCAAGTTCTGTAGTTTTTTTTGATTCTGTCAATTCACGGTTGGAGTGCACTAATTCGATGTTCTCTTGCTTTAAAGCGTTTATCTGGGCCTGAAATTGTGTGACTAACTCTTCCAATTGTGCAATCATATTTTTTGCTTTTTTAAGCTCTCCTTGCGTTGCATTTTTATCTGATAAAATACGCTTGATCTCGTCTTTTAAACCGGCAATTTCACCACCTTGCGATTTGAGCAAACTATCCATACTGGCGTTTTCGCTGGTCATTTCATCAAGCCTGGCGATGGCGGCATTATACTCTTTGCTAAGACTTTCTTTTTCTATATTGACCTCCTCAAGGCGCAACTCTGTATCAGCTTTTTCTTGCGAAACTTTATTTTTTTGTATAAAAAAATATCCTCCGGCCACTACAAGTAGTGCGATAATACCCCACAGCAGGAGGTTATTATTTTTTGGATTGGGATGTTGATATTCTTTTGGAGTTTGAAAATCTTCAGACATGATGAATGGGGTTTTTCTAGCACAAAAATACTGCAAACCACGAACCATCATAGGTGTGCCGAATAAAGTTTTGTTATATTTTAGCCGTTGAAATGATGAGCCATATACTTTTTTTAGACATCGAAACCGTGCCTTTGGTTTCTGATTTTGATCAGTTGGATGATCACATGAAACAACTTTGGCAATCTAAAGCAGCTAAAATAAAGCCAGAAAGTGATCCGGCCGAAGCCTTTGAAAGAGCCGGTATCTATGCTGAGTTTGGCAAAATTATTTGCATTAGTGCAGGAGTGATTTATACAGAGGCTGATGAAGAACGGGTGCGTATCATATCCTTTACTGGGGATGAAAGTGATATCATTTTGCAGTTTTTCGAAAAAATTACTAATTTTTTCAAAGGAAAACCCAAACAGTTTTGTGGCCACAACATAAAGGAGTTTGATATCCCTTACATTTGTCGCAGAGCACTCATACATGGTATAAAATTGCCAACAATACTTGAGGAAATGCAAAACAAGAAACCCTGGGAGAGTCCCCTCATTGATACACTACAGTTATGGAAATTTGGAGATTACAAGCATTATACCTCCCTTGATTTGCTTGCCACTTGTCTTGGCATACAAACACCAAAAGATGATATTGGCGGCGCTGATGTGGCCAATGTATATTACCGGGAAAGAAACATTGATCGCATTAGACAGTATTGCGAGAAAGATGTTTTGACGACTATACAAGTCTACCGAAAATTGAAGCAACAGGATTTAATATCTTCCACTTCCGTAGAATTTATTACTAATGAGTGATTTAGCGATTGCCAATAAAATGTTGGGTGCCATCAAATCAGGTAGCCTCAAAAATATTAACTGTTTTGACGGAGAAGAAACCTATTATATCAGTCAAATAGAAAACGCATTTGAAAATAATTTGCTGAACGAAACGGAGAAGGGATTTAATCTGCATATATACTACGGCCTGGATAGTTTATGGGGCACTATCGTCAACACCTGTCAACAGTCTCCAATGTTTGGCGACCGTATGGTCGTTATTGTGAAGGAGGCGCAGGATCTGAAAAACATAAATGAGTTAGCTCCTTATTTGGAGAAGTTGCCAAAGAGTACCTATTTGCTGATATCGCATAAGTACAAAAAACTAGATGGGCGTGGTGCATTGGCAAAAGCATTAAAAAAACTTGGCACTTATCATACGTTCACAAAAATGTATGATAACCAAATACCTCGCTGGATTATGACTTACGCCAAAGAACATGGTTTAAGCATCAGCGATGCGAATGCAAATTTACTGGCAATAAATTTGGGTAATCAATTAGAAAAAATTGCCAATGAGTTGGAGAAAGTTCGGTTGAATTTGAGGGAGGGAGAAGTTGAAATTACCGGAGAACACATTGAGCGATATATAGGAATCAGTAAAGACTACAATTTTTTTGAGTTTACTGATGCGCTGATTGAGCGAAACAAGCAAAAAGCATATTGCATACTGCGCTACATTGAAGGGAACGCCAAGGCTATGCCAATTACTGTTTCAATTGCAACGCTGTATAGCGCATTACACAACATGCATACGTATTTATTAATGGCCAAACCAAGTATAGATGTTTTTACAAAAGAAATGAAACTGGCGCCTTTTGCGGCAAAAAAGGCAATCAACTATGCAGAACGTTATTCTGAGATTCAAATCCGCAACGGACTAAAATTGCTATACGAAATTGCACAAAAAGACAGAGGAATTGGAGGTACAGTTGCAACAGATGAACTTTACAAGGAACTAGTTGGGAGGTTTTTTAATCTATAGTGCCAAGCTGTTGCAAGATAGCTTTTGCTTGTTCACAATCTTTTTTTATTTGAGCTTGCAAGGCATGTATTGATTCAAACTTTATTTCTTCTCGTATTTTATCTATGAAATGAACGCGCAACTCCTCGCCATATAATGATGCGCTAAAGTCAAAAATATGCACCTCAAGCCGTAATTCATTTGTTGTTAAAACGGTAGGGCGATGGCCAATATTCATTACACCATCGTATGATTTGCCCTGCCAAAAAACACGAACAGCATAAACGCCATTTGCTGGAATTAATTTTTTTGCATCTGCTACTTCCAAATTTGCTGTTGAAAAGCCGATTGTTCTACCTTTCTGATCACCGGTAATGACGATCCCACTCAACGAATAATAAGATAGCAATAACTGATTCGCTGTTACAATATGACCAGATTCTATAGCATGACGTATCGTGGTTGAAGAAACATGGGCGTCATCCACTAGTTGTTTACTAATTTCTTCCAATTCAAAATGGCCTCCTTCAGCATATTTCTTTAGTAATTCAAAATTGCCGCTACGATTTTTTCCGAAATGGTGATCATAGCCGATGACAAGAGTGTGGGGCTTAAGTCTATTAACTAAAAAATCTTCGATGTATTGCTCAGCTGAGAGATTGGCAAATGAAGCAGTAAAAGGCGCAATCACCAAATGGTGAAGCCCGAGCTTTTCCAATAATCTCATTTTTTCCGCAAGGGTATTCAATAGTTTTAATTCAAATTTTGGGTTAATGAGCAATCTTGGATGAGGTTCAAAGGTTACTAAAACAGATTCTCCATTTAGTAGTTTAGCTAAATCAAGGATTCGCTGAATAATGGTTCTATGTCCAGCGTGCACACCATCAAAAGTTCCAATAGTGACTACTGGATTTTTTATTTCCGGCAGTTGGTGAATGTCTTGGTGTACTTGCATTTATTGGGGGGCAAAACTAATTATACTTTGACTATTTTCTATCTTTACGGCCCTAATGAGCAGTTTATATAAAAAGCGTGGAGTAAGCGCTGATAAAGAGGACGTACATAAAGCCGTTAAAGATTTAGATAAAGGATTGTATCCAAAGGCATTTTGTAGAATCTATCCCGATTATCTTGCCGGCGACGATGCGTTTTGCAATATTATGCACGCAGATGGTGCAGGTACCAAAAGTGTAATTGCCTATCTATATTGGAAGGAAACAGGCGATATATCTGTTTGGCGTGGTATTGCACAAGATGCATTGGTAATGAACATTGATGATATGTTGTGCGTGGGTGCTACGGGTCCTTTTACATATACCAGTACAATAGGACGGAATGCATCACTCATACCGGGTGAGGTCATTGCCGAGATTATCAATGGCACTCAAGAGTTTATAGATGAGATGGCCAAACATGATGTAGAGATTCACTTTCTAGGTGGCGAAACCGCCGATGTAGGAGATGTGGTACGGACAATTATTGTTGACGGAACTATGATGGGCCGTATGAAGCGCAGTGATATTATCGATAGCCAGTTGGTTGTGCCAGGAGATGTGATTATATCCGTAGCTTCATTTGGTCAGGCGAGTTATGAAAGTAAGTATAATAGTGGTATTGGCAGTAATGGTTTAACGAGTGCTCGTCATGATTTATTGAAAAAAAATTACGCTGCTCAATATCCTGAAGCAGTTGATGAACATCTTAATCAAGATGTAATATTTAATGGCAAATATGCATTGTCTGATGCTGCTGAAACAATGTCGAATATCGGACAGTTGCTTCTTTCACCTACTCGCACATATGCACCTTTAGTAAAAAAAGTGTTGAAGAATTTCTCAAAGGACATTCATGCCATAATACACTGCAGTGGAGGGGCGCAAACAAAATGTCTTCATTATTTGCCCGATAATGTGCGCATTGTAAAAAATAATTTAATACCCGAGCCAGAAGTTTTTACGCTTATACAGCAAGCAATGGCAACTGAATGGAAGGAAATGTACAAAGTCTTTAACCTGGGACAGCGATTGGAGTTTTATGTAGCCAAGGAGGTTGCAAATGAGATTATTGCTGTCGCAGCTGAATATGGTCTGCATGCTCAAATTTCAGGAGCTATTGAAAATGCCGGCACCAAAGAGTTAATCATTGAGAGTCATCACGGAAGTTTCTCATATACCTAAAGACATAATATTCTAAATAAAAAAACCCCAAATGAATTTGGGGTTTTTTTAGTTGTTTTTGAAAACTATTTCTTTTTAGCAGCTTTTTTCTTTGGAGCTGCTTTTTTAGGAGCCGCTTTTTTAGGAGCTGCTTTTTTTGCTGCTGCTTTTTTAGGAGCCGCTTTTTTCGCTGCTGCCTTTTTAGGAGCTGCCTTTTTCGCTGCTGCTTTTTTAGGAGCTGCTTTTTTAGGAGCTGCTTTTTTAGGAGCTGCTTTTTTCTTTGGTGCTGCTGCCTTTTTAGGAGCTGCTTTTTTCTTTGGTGCTGCTGCCTTTTTAGGGGCTGCTTTTTTCTTTGGTGCTGCTGCCTTTTTAGGAGCTGCTTTTTTAGCTTTTGCCATTGTTTTGAATTTTAAAGTTAGTATCGCAAAGATATAAAAAAACTTTGCGTAAATAAAAAGCCTAACAACTGTTTTTTCAAATAGTTGTTAGGCTAGTTTTTTAAGATTGTAACTATTAAAGTACTGAGACTATTGTTTTCGTACTTGTCTTTTTAAATTCGACAGTGCCATCTTTCAATGCAAATAATGTAAAGTCTTTTCCTTGACCAACATTTTCACCAGCATGAAATTTGTTACCTTTCTGACGAACCAATATATTACCATTTACTGCAGACTGACCACCGAAGATTTTTACACCTAGTCGTTTGCTTACTGAATCTCGTCCGTTTTTTACGCTACCTTCACCTTTCTTGTGTGCCATAATATTTTATTTTAAAAAATTAAAGTGATGTGATTTTTACTTTTGTCAATTGATCACGATGACCAATCTTTTTTGCATAACCTTTTCTACGTTTTTTGTGAAAAGTAATAACTTTTTCACCTTGCAACTGTTCCAATACCTCCGCCGTTGCTGTGCCTTCGGTAAAGTTAGCATCAGTACCATTTGAGGTCATTATTATTTTTGCGTCAACAGAAGATCCAACTTCAGCATCAATGTGCTGAACAAATAGTTGATCATCTTTCTGAACTTTGTATTGCTTTCCAGCAATTTCTACTATTGCGAACATGTTCGTGATTTTTTTAAAGGAGTGCAAAGATATTCGATTTTCCACAATGGCAAAGTGTTTTCTGGAAAAATTAGTGGATATTATCAGTAAATCAGCCGTTAATTCCAATTTTACCTAATAACTACTGTTAATTTGCACTTGCAAATATGGGTATCAAATCATTTTTAGCTCGGCCTTTTGCTTCTTTTGTAATAAATAAGCTTGAAAATCAACGTAAAAATGCCATCCGAGATCAGGAGATTATTTTTCATCAATTGGTCAGAAGATCTGCTACTACAACATTTGGGAAAGAGCATTCTTTTCACGAAATACATACCCATGCAGATTTCGTGAACGCCGTGCCGATTCGTGATTATGAGGGACTACGACCATATATACAACGCATTATTCACGGCGAAAAAAATATACTTTGGCCCGGTAGTCCTATTTATTTTGCCAAAACGAGTGGTACAACCAGTGGCGCAAAATATATTCCCATAACAACAGATAGTATACCCAATCATATTAATACAGCACGGGACATGCTATTGAATTTTATGTACTTGTCTGGTCAGTATTCGTTGGCTGACGGTAAAATGATTTTTTTATCTGGTGCTCCAACGCTCGAAGAAAAGGGCTCCATTCCTACTGGACGCTTAAGTGGAATTGTAAATCATCACGTCCCGGCATATCTCCGTAAAAATCAATTGCCATCGTACGAAACGAATTGCGTTGACCAATGGGAAGAAAAACTTGATCACATTGTAGAGGAAACCATACGTGAAGATATGCGACTGATAAGCGGCATACCGCCATGGGTTCAAATGTATTTTGACAGACTGCAAGAGAAGAGTGGCAAATCGATTTCACAGTTATACCCTAATTTAAAAGTGCTGGTGCATGGAGGTGTCAATATTCAACCTTACAAAAAGAAGCTTTTCAATAGCCTTGGCACAACCAGTATTCAACTCTTTGAAACTTTTCCGGCCAGTGAGGGGTTTTTTGCCTTTCAGGATACTTTGAATGAAGAGGGGCTGTTGCTGAATACCAATAGTGGAATTTTCTATGAGTTTATTCCTGCAGCCGAATTTCACAGCGAACAACCTACCCGATATAGTCTATCTCAAGTTGAATTGGGAGTAAATTATGCATTAATCATCAATAATAACGCCGGTTTATGGGGATATAATATTGGCGATACTATAAAATTCGTATCCCTAAATCCGTTTCGCATTGTTGTAACGGGTCGGATAAAGCATTTTATTTCGGCATTTGGCGAGCACGTTATAGCCGAAGAGGTAGAACATGCAATGCGTATAGCATGTGATAAATTTAATGTTTCAACTATTGAATTTACGGTGGCGCCTAATATAAGTGAAGGAGAAGGGAATTCGTTCCATGAATGGTTTGTGGAGTTTGATGTAACACCGATTAACGATGATAAATTTGCGCTTGCAATTGATGATGCGTTGCGTAAGAAAAATATTTATTACGATGACTTGATATCCGGTGGAATTTTGCAACCCTTGGTGATCAGAAAATTGAAAAAGAATGCTTTTCAAGATTATATGAAAAGTATTGGCAAGTTGGGTGGACAGAATAAAGTGCCAAGGCTTAGCAATGATCGCAAGATTGCCGATGTCTTAAAGATGTATGTGAATGGCTAAATTGGTATTAGATCTGCATCCTTTATACAACAAAGGAAAATCGATTGATGCGGCCCTCGACGATATTATACACGAGGCGATTGATAAAAGAATCGCATTGGTAGAAATTATACCAGGCAAGGGTAGTGGCCAGCTTAAGAAAAAGGTAATTCGGTTTTTACAACAAAAACATATTAAAAGTCAATACCATCGATTGGAGAAAGACAGTAAGAATTTTGGAAGAATGTTTGTTCACTTTAGGTTTTAGACCAGCAAAATGATAATTAATACTTTCTAAATCATAAAAAAAGGTCAGGATTTTA
Source organism: uncultured Chitinophagaceae bacterium (assembly GCA_964409905.1). Lineage (GTDB taxonomy): Bacteria > Bacteroidota > Bacteroidia > Chitinophagales > Chitinophagaceae > JAGNRR01. Next base: position 217,486 of record CAYPET010000002.1, read on the forward strand.
CAATAGATTGAGTTGTTCATTAAGCATGAACAACTCAATTTACTTTATGCTAATCTCGTCTATTGCTGCTACTTCGTCGCTGCACTTTTCCTTGCCCATCTCTATTCTTACGATAGCTGGGCCGATCTGATGTTTGGCCTTCATGTCTTCTACTATCGCTGTTTTGTGTAGTTGGTTTGCGTTTTGAAGTAACAAATGTATAAGCATGACCTGTTTTGCCCGCACGCCCTGTTCTGCCAATTCTATGGATATAGGAGTCATAAGTTCTTGGCACTTCGTAGTTTATTACTTGCGTTACATCCGAAATGTCCAGGCCTCTTGCTGCTACATCGGTAGCAATGAGTACATCAATTTTGTTTGTTTTAAAACGGGCGAGGGCTTTTTTTCGGTACTCTTGACTTTTATCACCATGAATTTCGTCTACCTTGATTTTTGCTTTTTTTAGTTTAAAAGCTAAATCACTTACGGTCTGTTTGGTTTCTGCAAAAACTAGTACTTTTTCAAATTTTTCAGTCTCCAACATTTCTAGCAGTTTATCAAACTTTTCTTCTCGTGAGCAGTGAACAATTTCCTGAGAAATATGCTCGGCGGTAGTTGTGCCACTACTCACTTTTAACTCGATAGGGTCTTCCATTAATTCTCCAATCAATTTTTCCTGAGAAGGGTCAATCGTTGCAGAAAAAAGTAAAGTTTGATCGCGATTTGCCATTTTATCGGCCAGGAAAAAAACATCTTCCTTAAACCCCATATCCAGTAAACGATCAAATTCGTCAATTACTAAAATTGAAAAAGCTGTCAAATCAAGCTTGCCCTGTTTTACTAAATCTACCAAACGACCTGGTGTACCGACGACAATATGTTGAAATCGTTTGAGTTTTTTAATGTCCTTAAAAACGGGCGTGCCACCTATGCAGCAGATGGTGTATAGATCCAGACCTTTTGCTAGTTTCTTAAACTCTTCTTCCACTTGTTCGGCTAACTCTCTGGTTGGTAACACTACAAGTGTTTGAAAAATATCATCATCCATCAACAAATTATTGATAATGGGAATCAGAAAAGCACCTGTTTTTCCGGTACCTGTATTGGCTATACCAATTACATCCTCAATGTTGGCAACTGTTTCAAACGTTTTGTCTTGAATTTCCGTTGGAGTTTCATAGCCTAGGTCCAGAATATTCGCTTTTAGTTTGGGATGCAATGGCATCTCTTCAAATGTCCGCGGCGAGTTGTAACGCACATCCTCAAGTGGCACACCTGTATGTTCTAATTGTTCAAACTTGATAGATGGCCCTTTACCGGCACCTTTTCCTTTGTAGTTTCCGCCACGACGTCTGTCGCCACCGGATCCACCCTTACGGTTTTTGTATCCTTGTCTCATAATATATTATTTGTGCTTTTGGCAGCATTATTCAAACAATATTTTGAAACAACCGCGATAATTTCTTAAAAAAGCAATGCAAATGTACTCTTTATTTGTTCAGCATAGCCTTTATGTTGCTTTTGTATAAATTTTTTTATGCCGTTTTCATGCTAATTCAACTTTTGCTATAATTTTGGTTCGAAGACAGATAAGTTATGAGCCAACCAAGTAAGCCAAGGGTAGTTAAGGATTATGAAAAACTGGATGTTGAAATCCAAGAGCAAATTAAGTTGTTTTATCCACTGGGTTTTGAGAGAAAACTAATAAAATTCACCAACGCAGAAGGTAAATTGGTGAGCGCATTGCCCTTTGAAACTGAAGATAAATACTACCTTGTACGTATGACATTACAAGAAGCCAAGGATATTATTGAGGATGATGACGACTATGATGATGATGGTACGCTTAAGGCTTCCGTGCGGGAAGAGTATGAAGAAAAGTATGATGATGAAGAAATTGAAATAGATGAAGATTTTGAAGTGGCCGAAGAAGAAGTTGTCGACGACGATGAATAAAACATTAATTTGAATTACAATCAATTCTCGGATTTAGAGTTAATCCATTATTTATCTACAGACAAAAAAGAAAAGGCCTTTCGGACTCTATACGACCGTTATTATGTGTTCGTGATCAATAAATGCAAGCGAGTGCTTAATAATCCCAATGAGGCCGAGGACGTAGCACAGGCTGTTTTTCTGAAGTTGCACAATCGTTATCAATCTTTTGAGGGAAAGGCTAGTTTTAGCACTTGGCTGTATGCCATTACCTACAGGTCCTGCATAGATTATATGCGGCAAACTAAAAAAATGACCATAACAAATATTGATTTTGATGAACGGTCAGAGCAATATGAGCATATCCAACTTGATGAAGACATGGATATAGAAACCGAGAGAAATATGATGCTCCTTGATAAAATTAATCCTTTTGACAAAGCTTTATTACTCATGAAGTATAAAGATGGATTGAAGATGAGCACGATTGCTGAGGCACTGCAAATGGGTGAGAGCAACATCAAAATGCGATTAAAAAGAGCGAAGGCTAAGCTTTTGAAAATGAGAAACCTTGACGAAAAAAAAGTTAGTCTTTCTCCCTTAAAATGTGTGACTTTTTCAGAACAATCTCGTCTAACAGATACTTTTAAATGAATAATATAATGAGATTACTATTGATAATGAGCTTTATGCTTATCCAAATTGCGCTGTTTGCTGCCGATGTGCCCACAATAGTGCAGAAAAATTTTCAAGCAAAATATCCTACCGCTACAGATGTGGAGTGGTATGATGAGGACGACGGATCCTTTTCGGCCTATTTTTACGTTAATGATCATAGTAAAACAGCAAGATTTACAGCTGATGGCAAATGGACTGAAACCAAGACTTATATTGATGATACTGAAATGCCAGCTGCAGTGATGAATTCATTAAAATCAAAATTCAAGGGTGCTGAAATTAGCAGTGTAGCCATGATAGAAGCACCTGATGCCCCAACACAATATGAAGTGAGTGCTGAATTAAAGAATATGACCTATATATTAACATTTGACGAGAAAGGGACCTTAATGAAAAAATTGGAGGAAGCGAATGACAACGGTGCTGATGAAGCAGTGGATGAAGGTGCTTCCGAAGATGAGTAGCCAGTTTTTTAGTTGATAATCAAGTGAAGAGGACCTGCTTTGGCAGGTCTTTTTCCTTTCATCATTTATCAGTAGATATATACTTATTCATATAGCCTAAAAAATCATATAGCTCATCAAAGTACACTTGCTCATTTTTTATGGAAAGTTCCACAATTTTTTTCCTTGATGACTGACCTGTGTAAAAAAAAGCACCAATAAACCGTTGAGCGATGCCATTTGCATAGACATTAAAATCAGTAGCCCCATCACCTATCATGATAATCTCATCACTGTTAATTAGTTCGTTTGATTTGAGTTGCCGTATGATATCCTCTTTATCGAGTCTGACAATGTTGTCAATCATCAATGGTTTAGAGCTGTCTATCATACGGTTAGCGTGTATTGCAACTGTTGGGAGTATCTGATCCAACAGAGGTTTTATCCATTCTTCAAAACCTCCGGACACCACAAACACACAATTTGGCGATCTGTTCAGCGCTATTAATAATTGTTTTATTCTGCTGTCTATCCGGTCGGATTGTTGGATAACATATTGGTTAATTGTATGGACATCAGGCGCGGCAATAGCTAATCGCTGCTCTAGCGATGCCGTCATCGTTATTTCGCCGGTCATGCCTTGCTGACAAGTGGCTTTTACCTTCTGAATAAGCTCATGCCTATCAGGTTTATTTTTTAGGGCCAGTTCAATAATCTCATCTAGACTTTCACCCGGGAAAATAGTGGAGTCAAAGTCAAAAATGAAATATTTCATCTGGTCAAAAAATACGTTTGCAGTTATATATTAATGTTCAATTTGATGGCCGAATATAGGTTTAGACACATTAACTTATTTCAAACCCAATTCGCTCTTCTGTTTATCATCTATAGATGCAGGAGCATCTAGCATAACATCGCGGCCTGCGTTATTTTTTGGAAATGCTATATAATCTCGAATGCTTTCGCTACCTCCTAAAATCGCACACAGTCGATCAAAACCCCAAGCCATACCACCATGTGGCGGAGTGCCATATTCAAATGCAGACAACAAAAATCCAAATTTCTCATTGGCTTCCTGCTCATCCATACCCAATGCCTGAAACATTTGTTGTTGCAAACTTTTTTTGTGTATCCTGATGGAACCACCTCCAATTTCATTTCCGTTCAGCACCAAATCGTAGGCGTTTGCCAATATATGTGCATATTTGCTCTTATCAGCAAGCCAATCTTGATGAGCAGGTTTTGGAGATGTAAAAGGATGATGTCGGGCTACCCAATGGTCATTCTCTGCATCATATTCGAACAGAGGGAATTCGGTTATCCATATTGCGCTAAACTCATCGGCCTTGCGGAGCCCTAAGGTCTCACCCATATATAGGCGAAGTTCACTCATGGCTTTTCTGGTAAGAGTATCATCACCACAAAGGATAAGTATTAAATCGCCTTGTTTTGCTTGGCATTGCTCAGCGATATTGGCTAAGGTCTCTGCATCAAAGAATTTATCTACACTGCTTTTAAATGTACCATCAGCATTGCACTTAATATAAATCAGTCCATTCATGCCTATTTGTGGCCGCCGAACCCAATCAGTCAGGGCATCTAGTTGTTTACGAGTGTAATCAGCACAAGCTGGGGCTGATATAGCCACAACTAATTCTGACTGATCAAATACTAGAAAACCACATGCCTTTTGGCTATTACCATATGATAAGGTTTTCAGTTCCATCCCAAAACGTATGTCGGGTTTGTCGTTACCAAAACGATTCATGGCCTCATTGTATGTCATTCTGGGTAACGGATTTGTTTCTTCAATTCCTTTGGTTTCTTTTAAAATGTATTTATACAGTTTTTCAAAAAGAGTAAGAACATCCTCTTGATCTACAAAACTCATTTCGCAATCTAATTGTGTAAACTCCGGCTGTCGGTCAGCACGCAAGTCTTCATCACGAAAACATTTCACCATTTGAAAGTACTTATCATAGCCTGCCACCATTAATAATTGTTTAAAAAGCTGTGGTGACTGTGGCAGAGCATAAAACTGATTTTCGTGCATACGACTTGGTACAACAAAATCTCTGGCTCCTTCGGGTGTACTTTTTATCAAGAAAGGCGTTTCTATTTCTACAAAACCATTTTCCTGCATAAAATTGCGCATGGCACGGCTTATTTCATATCGAAGTAATAATTTTTTCTTGTTGGTATCTCTGCGCAAATCTAAATAACGATATTTCATGCGCAGTTCGTCACCGCCATCTGTTTCATCTTCAATAGTAAAAGGAGGCACGGCCGATGCATTCAGCAGGGTGATTTTTTGGATATCAATTTCGATGTCCCCCGTAGGAATGTTGGGGTTTTTGTTTTCACGCTCAATGACCTTACCCTCAACTTGTATGACATATTCGCGCCCCAGCGGGTTCTCATCTAATTGTTGCGTAAGCAGTTCATTAAAAAAAAGTTGTGTGATACCATATCGATCGCGTAAGTCAATGAAGGTAATACTCCCAAACTTCCGCACTGTCTTTACCCAACCAGCCAGTGTCACTGACTCTCCGATATGAGATGTTCTTAATTCACCACAAGTGTGTGTTCGATACATGAAAAAATTATTTAGCTCGCAAAGATAGCCTAATATACCACCCTATAAAAAAAGTACTAAGGAAAGCTCAAAAGCTGAATGATAATAGCACACTAGCGCATATCATCATAAATAGTGCGGTGCTGACGCAAATTAAACGTAACCCCTAATGTGCCCATCCAGTTCGATTGCGAAAAGCGCTTTCCGTTCATGGGAACATCTCGAATCGTTACATACTCGTTGCGATAATACATCAAGCCCAAACGCCAACCCATTAATTCGTTTATCCTAAAGGAACCATATAATTCACTCATTATGGTGCCATAGCTTTGGTTATACATGTTCAAATTAAAAGCATATGGCTCGGTATAATAATCTACCGGAAAACGATCGATGGAAGTATTGAAATCAGGATTATTTTCATAAGACAGGTATGCAGCTTCGCGGCCATCGCCGAAGTTGATGCCACCAATGTCAGTATTAAAGTAAATATCAACACCTTGCTTTATATGAAATTGAAACGTCACAAAAATGTTCAACGTATTGGTTTGTATCGTTTTGAAAAAAAGACTGTCAGCACCACCACGATTTAGAGCTGCCAGTTCCAAACTGGATGTTTTATAATAACGATCTTGTGTGAAAAAGGAATTCATTCTTAAACCAGCGCCCAGGTTTGACCGTTGTTTTTTGGAGCCCAGACCCCAAGTGTAACTGATGTCCACCCCACCGGCATAATGGGCATTGCCGTAGTAGCCAAAACCACCATATGCGCCCAACTCAGCATATTTACGTTTTACATATCCGCGCTTAATTTGAGCATCAAGTTGCGAAAACATAAATACGGCCACGAAAACCAATGCAAGTTTCTTCCACATAATTCTTACTGTTATCTAAATGAAGTCATAAAAATAGCGTTTGGTATGCTGACTAGCAAATTTTAAGGCAATTCTTGTTGACTAATTAAACTTGTCCAAACGCTAAACTCACCATTTTCGTATCGGGTCCAAATAGGGCGGATAATACCATTGTGTGCAGAAAGCCCATTGTAATCACCAAAGAATTTTTTTGCATCAGGCGTAAATGCCGATTCGCTAATTTTTTTTTCTTTAAATGTTTGCCCACCATCTTTCGAATAAGATAGAAAAACATCTGTTTCGTTACCTTCAGTATACCTTCTGTCATAGTACACGAAGTAGAGTATTCCACTACTTTGGTCAACATCAAACCACATACCATACTGATGCCGCTTGCTATCATCCTGATTCACCTTTATGGCCTCAGACCATGTTTGGCCTTTGTCTGTAGATTTGATTAAAAAAATGTCCGTATTATCTTTTCCGTTGCGCTGGTCAGCAAAGGCTACATATATTGTATTATAAAATATTGATTTGCTACGATCGACTTTGAGTATAGGAAAACCATTTGCCCGGTCCAGGCCCGGTATCTGTAGGTTCCAGCCTCCTTTTTGTTTTTCTATCACGTTTTCTTTTCGCGACCAACTTTCGCCTTTATTTGATGAACTGTTAAAATAGAAACCTTTTTTTCCTGCCCATGAACAGTAAATGGTGCCATCATCACCAACCTCAGTCATAGCTCCTTCTACTGTATTGTCATCGTCGCTGCAATCGCCGGGAGTATTGTTCACTTTTACCGGAAAAGACCAATCTTCACCAGCATTGTTACTTTTTGAAAAATAGATATGCGATTCGTGCTTGCTTTTTTTACTACCGTACTTGTCAAATTGTGTCCAGGTAAGGTAGATTTCATTGGTTATCGGGTTAATAAAGTTCCAGTGTTTGTCTTGCTGCTTGGGCGGGTAATACCCTATGCCCTTTCCATCGCTCCAGGTTTTACCCTGGTCATCTGATGTTTGGAGTACAATGCGATCTATGTAGTACCCCTTGTCAGGGTTGCTGAGATGCCAATAGTATATCTTGCCATTTTTATCAATATCGACAACAGGGTCGCCCCAAACGTTGTACTTGCTTTCCAATTTGAAACTGCTCCAAGTGCGACCAGTATCATTACTGATATGAAAGCCGTCCATCACCGTGCCGGCTATCACTTGGGCGTTGTTGTAAGGGTTAATTTTTATGCAACCCTCCTTCGGATTCTCGGTTTTTGAAATGAGGACGTTCTGTCCAAATACCTGTCCACAAAGCAATACAAGAAAAAGTATTTTCTTCATTGCATAAAAGTACAACAGGATTCTAGGAGTGCGAATTATTCAGTTAATATTAGCACCAATTGCCTAGCTGATTTTAGGTTGAGCTAAGAATTCTTTTTTTCTTTTTTGAACATATTAAAAAATAAACTACCCATTATTGAACCATACACTGTACTAATAATCGGATCTGATGTGATAGCACAACTTCCACTCGAACAACCCACAAAATGATAGTAGAGGTACCCCCCAAGCGCCCCAACTAGCAAGCCAATAATAAGAAGTTTATTTTTTTTGAAGTAATCCATTATAACAAAGTCGTTGGACACACATATTCAGTTTTAGGCAAATTGGTTTCTTTCAAACCTTTGAAACCCTCAATTACATCCACAAAATTATCCCAACCGCGTTGTTTCAACATTGAAGCGGCAATCATACTGCGATAACCACCAGCGCAATGAATTACGAATTTCTTATCCTTAGGGAAACTGGCTAGATAATCATTCATTTGGTTTAACGGTACATTGATGGCCCCTACCAGATGCTCTGCGTCGAATTCGCTTTTTTTACGCACGTCGATAATTGGATAATTTTTCGCAGCTTCGCTGGCTAATTCTTTGGCCGTTATTCGATCTACTTTATCCAACTCAAACCCTGCGGCTTTCCATGCTTGTATGCCTCCTGCTAAATATCCGATTGTATTATCATAACCTATGCGTGATAAACGCACCATACTTTCCTCTTCTTTTCCTTCTTCGGTTACTAAAAGAATTTCTTGACGTATATCTTTTACCATTTCTCCTACCCACATAGCGAAATTACCGTCTAGCCCAATATTAATGCTATTAGGAATAAAGCCGGATGCAAAATCTGCAGCGCTTTTGGTATCCAATACTAATGCTCTGGTCTCAGTAGCAATGGCCTCAAATTCTTTGGGCTGAAGAGGTTGTTTGGCCTTTGCCAGCACGTGATCTAAACTTTCGTAGCCATTAATATTCATAAGCACATACGCTGGAAAATAACCCGGAGGTGTTGTAAGACCTGTCAGTACAGATTTCACAAATTCATCTTCTGTCATTTCTTGTAAGGCGTAGTTGGTTTTCTTCTGATTACCCAAGGTGTCAGTCGTTTCTTTGCTCATCATTTTACCGCAAGCCGACCCCGCGCCATGGTTAGGATAAACGATTAAATCATCAGATAGCGGCATGATTTTTTCGCGCAAAGAATTGTACAAATGTCTGGCTAATTTATCCTGTGTTAAATCTTCTATGACATGTTGGGCTAAATCTGGCCGGCCTACATCGCCAATAAATAGTGTATCTCCGGTGATGATGCCATGTTCCTTATTATTTTGATCTATGAGTAAGTAGGTTGTACTTTCCATGGTATGACCAGGAGTATGAATAACTTTCACTTTATATTGACCCACCTCAAAGACCTGACCATTTTCTGCAATAATGGCATCGTAGGCCGGTTTGGCCGTTGGGCCATAAACAATCTTGGCACCTGTTTTTCGGGCAAGGTCCAAATGACCTGAGACAAAATCCGCATGAAAGTGTGTTAGAAAAACGTATTTGATGTAGGCGTTGTCTTTTTCCGCTCGTTGAATGTAAGGGTCTACTTCACGCAAGGGGTCAAAAATGGCCGCTTCGCCGTTATTTTCTATATAATACGCTGCATGAGCGATACAGCCAGTATAGATTTGCTCAAGGTTTATTTTATTAGTACTCATTTCAAAAAGGTTTTAAAGTTTTAGAATAATTACAAAAACAAAGGTGCTTCTGTAAAACAATCTTTTTTGGAACATTTGTTACATAAGCCTTTTGCAACCAAAATTTTATCCGTTTGGCAATGGCTAACGTTATAAACGAAACCTTTATTAGGGAGTTAATTTGTGAAACTTACAATGCCTTGATATCCTCTATGATTTTTTCAGCTAACTGATTCGCACGTGCTTCAGAAACACTTTCTGCATAGATTCGAATAATGGGCTCGGTATTGGATTTTCTCAAATGCACCCACTCTTCGGCAAAGTCTATTTTTACACCATCAATGGTGTTTACATTTTCGTTGGCATATTTAGTAGCTATTTGCTTTAATATTTCATCAACATTAATCTCGGCAGTTAACTCTATTTTGTTTTTGGATATAAAATAGCTTGGATATGTTGCACGTAATTCGGATAATTGACCATCAAACTTAGCAAGATGAGAAAGGAAAAGCGCAATGCCGATCAGCGCGTCGCGTCCGTAATGTAAATCAGGTACAATGATACCGCCATTTCCTTCCCCACCAATAACAGCTTGATGTTCTTTCATCATTTTTACTACATTCACTTCGCCAACAGCCGAAGCAAAATATTGGCCGCCATGTTTTTCCGTCACGTCGCGCAAAGCCCGGGTAGACGATAAATTGGAAACTGTATTGCCGGCTTTGTGAGCCAGTATATAATCTGCCACAGCCACTAAGGTGTATTCTTCTCCAAACATTTTACCGTCCTCACATACAAAGGCTAATCGGTCAACGTCAGGATCTACCACGATGCCTAAATCGGCTTTTTCTTGTAAAATTACCCTACTCATTTCGGTGAGGTGTTCGGGCAGTGGTTCTGGGTTGTGGGCAAAGTTGCCATGCATTTCTTCGTTGAGCACGATAATGTTTTTTACACCCAGCTGTTGCAACAATGCTGGCAAATACTCAGCCCCGCTGCTATTGATACCGTCAACTACAATGTTGAAGTCTCGCTGTAAAATGGCCTCCTTGTCTACTAAGGGATGAGCAAGGATATCGTCAAAGTGGCGTTGCTTGAAAGTTGTGTTTTCTGTTATAGAACCAAGTGCATCAATGTTGCTAAATTCAACATCATTGGCATTGCCTTTGTCCAGCACCTGCTGACCCACTTCAGCCGATATAAACTCGCCGGTTTCATTAAGCAGTTTTAGAGCATTCCATTCCTTAGGGTTGTGGCTTGCAGTCAGTATGATGCCGCCACCGGCTTGCGCATATTTTACGGCCATTTCAACCGTTGGGGTGGTGCTTAACCCTAATGATATTACTTCGATGCCCATTGCTTGCAATGTGGCCACTACCAATTTTTCTACCATGGGTCCGCTGATGCGGCCATCACGACCTATGACAATGGTATTGAATCCTTTTTCTTTTACAATTTCGGCATATGCCGCCGTGTATTTCACAATATCCACGGGGGTTAGTCCGGTATCTGGTTGGCCACCTATAGTACCACGAATGCCGGAGATAGATTTAATTAAACTCATATTCGTTCTTGAATTATCAAATATAAAATTTCCTTCGGCCAAATGGTCACTGGTAATGTGAATTATCCAACAATCCAGTTCATTTTTTTGCACTAACCTTTTCTAAGCCAACCGGTAATACTCATCCGACTGTTTTTGGCTGGGAGTACTTCATGCTCCAGTTCGTTGCTTTTAAAAAAAACAGTTTTACCCATCGTTGGGGCAATTTTTTCTTCGCCATTATTTTTATAAACGACTAATTCGCCGCCATCATCTTCTTGCCAGTTATCATTCAGGTAGGTAATGAGTGTAAACTGTCGTTTTTGATTATCCTTGAACTGGTCTTTGTGTTTTTTATAGTAACCTCCCGGCTCATAAAGGGCATAATGAAATTCATAATCAGTAATACCCGTGTAGCATGTTTGGTTCAGGTATTGTACGAAGGCATCAATGCGCTCAAAAAATGCTAGTTCAAATGGGCCGTTAATTTTATTGTCTAACCAGAAAATTTTATCCTTTCGAATTTCAGGCTTAAAAGCTAATCGGGCTGCACTACCTACACCTGCCTGGTGCAATTCGTCGTCGACGTCCAGTTGAATTAGGTTTTTCCGTAAGGCCTGGCCAAGTTGTGGTGATATAAAGTCACTGGTAAAGCCCAACTGATGATCTATGTATTCAGTGATTATTTTTTCGAATACGGCATCCATATTGTTATTGGTGTTGAGAAATTGCTAGCGAATATAGGGTATTTCCTTATGCTGCGATGTTGAAAATAATTGGTTCAGGCCCTAGGGTTTTCTGAATATTTTGCCGTCGGAATAGAAATGAAGTGATGCAAAAGCCTGACCTTTGTGGCCATGAGTCATTGGTTTGCTACTTGGTTTGATACGGAATACTATCATTTACTATACAACCACAGGAATGAGACTGAGGCCAATCGGTTTATCACGAATATTTTAAATTATCTGGCCTTGCCACATGGGAGTAGGATATTGGATATAGCTTGTGGAAAAGGTCGTCATGCTAAGGCCATTGCAGATCGTGGTTATCAAGTGACGGGTATTGATTTAAGTACCAACAGTATTCAAGAGGCTAGTCAGTTGAGCAAAGATGACTTGCATTTTTTTGTACATGACATGCGTGAGCCTTTTGCCGAAAACCAATTCGATGCGGGGTTTAATTTTTTTACCAGCTTTGGTTATTTTGAAACTGAGGCTGAGCACCTGCAGGCTGCTGAGGCTTTTGTAAAAAATCTGAAACCCGGAGGGCTATTGTTGATTGATTTTGTAAATAAACAACATGCTTTGAACAATATTCAACAGCACCCGAGTGAGATACAACAGCGTGGTGACATAGTCTATGATATTGAACGAGTCTTTGAAAATAACCGTTACGTAAAGCGAATAAGCGTTTGCGATACAGATAAGTGTGCCCTGTTTCAAGAGTCATTGAAAGCATTAACCAAAGCGGATTTTATACGTTATTTTGAACCATTAGGCGTGAATCTTGAAAAGACCTTTGGGGACTATCAACTGAATGCTTACAGCGAAATTGAATCTCCAAGGTTAATATTACTATTTAGAAAAAAATGAATTGGTGGGATTATATAATTCATTGGGATCAAATGGCCTTTTTGCAAATTCATGTAGGCTGGCAGAATGATTTCTTTGATACCGTTATGCCTGTATTACGGAATAAGTATACCTGGGTACCCTTGTATGCTCTTTTACTATTCTTTGCTGTAAAGCACTACGGAAAAATTGCTTTGTATTGGGTATTGGCATATATCCTACTATTTGCCTTGACTGATTTTACCGCAGCAAGTTTGCTTAAACCTTTAATTGGCAGAATAAGACCTTGCAATCATGAACTTATCCAACCTTTTATTCGTCAGTTGGTTGTATGTGGTAGTGGGTTTAGTTTTCCGTCAGCCCATGCCAGCAATCACGTTGGCATGAGTGTATTTATAATTTTTACCTTGGCAAGGTATTACAAGTGGATGGTGTTACCGTCAGCGCTATGGGCGTTGCTGGTTGTAATAGCACAGGTGTATGTAGGCGTGCATTACCCGTTGGATATACTAGGTGGCATGGTCATCGGTACGACATATGGTTTACTGATGAGTATGGGTTTCAACAAATTTTTTCCAGACCGAATAACTAAAATAAGGTTGCAAGAACATTAAGTAACTACCTTTGTAGCCCTCGGTCGTATGCACTTATATTTTGTTTTACTTTTCTTAATAACGTTTGCAGCGGGTGTAATGCCTGTGTTTTTTAAAGTAGTCACTGAAAAGCACCTGCAGTTACTCTTAGCTTTTTCAGGAGCTTTTTTGCTTGGAATAAGTATGTTGCATTTATTGCCCGAAACTTTTGCTGAAATTGGTAACCGTGCCGGGGGCTTTATTTTTGCCGGTTTTTTCTTTCAGTTCATTATTCAGCGCTTTACTCATGGTGCAGAACATGGGCATATTCATCACCATGGAGATCATGGTCATGCGCCTCCTTTATGGCCAATACTTATTGGCCTGAGTATACATGCATTTCTGGAAGGCTTGCCCTTGGGTTTTGAGTATCATCATGCACATACTACATCCAGTGTTTTTTTTGGAGTTGTGGCTCATAAAATCCCCGAGGCTTTTACACTGGGTAGTTTGTTAGTCATTAGCAGAAAGCATTATAAGTGGATTTGGATTATTCTATTCGCAGCTATTTCGCCTCTTGCTGCCTTGTTGGCAAATTATTTTGGGCATACTCAGCACTATGTATTTGTAGAGGACGCAGTAGCTTACCTTATTCCGGTTGTAATAGGGGCATTTATTCATATTTCCACTACGATACTATATGAAAGTGGCACACGGCAACATGAGATGAGTAGAAAGAAAATTGTCGCAATATTATTGGGTGTATTACTCTCGAGTTTGACATTGCTTTTCCATGAGCATTGATTTTGTCGGTGTACCTTCGCCAAAATTTTTTTGAAATAATGGATTACAGAATTGAAAAAGACACCATGGGAGAAGTGCAAGTGCCTGTTAACGCTTTATATGGCGCACAAACCCAACGATCAATTGATAATTTTAAAATCGCTACCGATACCAACAAAATGCCGATAGAAATAATTAGGGCGTTTGCCTATTTAAAAAAAGCAGCAGCACTTACCAATCGTGATGCTGGTATTTTGTCGCAGGAGAAATGTGATGCCATTGGCAAGGTATGTGATGAAATACTGGCCGGAGAATTGGATGACCAATTTCCGTTGGTTGTGTGGCAAACAGGCAGCGGTACGCAAAGCAATATGAATTGTAATGAAGTGATTGCCTACAAAGCACATGTAAACAATGGTGGGCAGCTTACAGACAAGGAAAAATTTATACATCCAAACGATGACGTCAATAAAAGCCAATCCAGCAATGATACCTTTCCTACAGCCATGCACATTGCAGCCTACAAAATGTTGCTGGAAGTGACAATACCGGGTATTGAAAAATTACGTGACACATTGCAGGCAAAATCAACTGAATTTATGCAGGTTGTTAAAATAGGCCGTACCCATTTTATGGATGCTACACCTATTACGGTTGGGCAGGAGTTTAGCGGCTATGTTTCACAGTTAAACCATGGTCTTAAGGCAATTCATAACTCGTTAGATCATTTATCCGAGCTGGCCTTAGGCGGCACAGCTGTTGGCACCGGAATAAATACGCCCAAAAATTATTCAGAAAATGTGGCCAATCATATTGCTGACCTAACAGGTTTACCATTTCGCACCGCCGAGAACAAATTTGAGGCCTTGGCTGCACACGACGCCATTGTAGAGGCCCATGGTGCACTCAAAACAGTAGCTGTTTCATTAATGAAAATTGCCAATGACATACGCATGTTATCTTCTGGTCCGCGAAGTGGGATTGGCGAAATTTTTATACCCGATAACGAGCCCGGCTCGTCTATTATGCCAGGCAAGGTAAACCCTACACAATGCGAAGCGTTGACTATGATAGCCGCACAAGTAATGGGGAATGATGTTGCGATAAGTATTGGCGGTAGTAATGGTCATTTTGAACTGAATGTCTTTAAACCAGTGATGATTTATAACTTCTTGCATTCCGCCCGTTTGATAGGCGAAGGTTGTGTAAGTTTTAATGATAAATGTGCTGTAGGACTGGCACCAATAGAAGCTAATATTAAAAAACACCTCGATAATTCATTGATGCTGGTGACGGCTCTAAATCCAAAAATTGGATATTATAAAGCTGCCGAAATTGCTCAGAAAGCGCACAAAGAAGGTACAACCCTTAAGGAAATGGCCATTCAGTTGGGTTATTTAACATCAGACGAATTTGACGAATGGGTAGACCCAAGAAAAATGGTTGGCGAACTGTAATTTTCACACCATATTCGTTAAACGCTATTCGTACACCCAATTAGTATCAACAAGTATACCTATATTTGATAGAAATATTTATGCTATGAAAAAAGTACTGCTCTTTGTTTTTTTAAGTGCCATAAGTTCTGGTGCTTTTGCTATCCAATATCAATTGAATGGTAAAATGAATGAACCAAAGCATCTTTTCAAAATTTATAATCTGCATATTGATAATGTAGAACCCAAACCTTTTTACGAGTTTACTGCTGATTGTATGGCCTTGAACACAGGCGATAATGTAGTCGCTAAAAGTCTTTCTAATGAATATATCAGCGAAACAGGTCAGGTACATGTAATTGCAGACGTCTTTGAAAAGTATAAAAGGAGGGTATTGAAAAATAGTATTGAAAAAATGACCTTTACAGGTCACGAGGATACTGATGTCATAGTCAACGTTCAAAAAAATGGACAGGATTACACGATTGATATTTATACAGGCGAAGATGCCAGAAAATTTATAGAAAAAACTACTGAGTAATCATTTCAGAATAGCCTAATAAAAAAAAGCACCTCTCAGGTGCTTTTTTTATTTACTCTTGAATTTATTAATTGCATTCCTTGTGAATTCGCTTAATACTAAGCGGCCACTAGTTTCTGCACGCTCATAGAGCAGCTCATCCCAGTGCTGGGTGCCTTGCCAAAATATATTTTTTAACATTGTTAGTGCTTCGGGATTTGATATTGCCAATGTTTGTGACAACTGTTGAATCGCATTATCCATCTCTTCAACGCTATCATATAGGCTGGCGTACATGCCTTTTTCCTTTGCCCATTGTGCGTCATACCAGTTGCTGGCGTCAAGAGCTAATTGCGAAAATGCCGAAGTGCCAATTTTACGCTCCACAGCAGGCCCAACCACAAATGGCCCTATACCAATTGCCAATTCTGATAGTTTTACAGAAGCAAATTTTGTGGCAAATGTATAATCACACGAACAGGCCAGTCCAACACCACCGCCAACTGCCTTGCCTTGCACCCGGCCAATGATGATTTTGCCACACATACGCATCGCGTTTATCACTTTGGCAAAGCCGGAAAAAAAGGTTTTCCCCGTGTCTTCATCATGAATGGCAATCAGCTCATCAAAACTCGCACCTGCGCAAAAAGCACGATCACCGTCACTTCGTAAAACAATTACGTGAACATTTTCGTTAGCGCCTGCCTTTAGTATGGTTTCGGCCAGCTGGTTCAATATGCTGCCCGGTAGGGAGTTGCTGGCTGGATGCCCAAAGGTGATGGTAGCTATATTATTCTCTATGGTACTTGTTACGAATCCATTGTCATTCATGCGGGCAAATATAAAGTGTAATCTGATTTGTAATGGTAGTAGTCATGGCTTATTGAATTTTAGGTAGCCCAGCCTTTGAAGTCACCATCTAACCAAAAATTTAGAATAAGAAAGAATAGAAATAAAAGGAAAAAAGCAACCATTGCATATAAAAATAGGATGCGCCAGCATCGCCCTAAAATGGAGTAATAGGTTTTCAAATACCGGTAAAAAACATATGCCGGAAAGCAAAGCATAAAATGGTTAAGCCGTCAGACAGGGTGCGCAGAAAGATCGGGAAATTGTCTAAGGATTGGTATTTCAGCAAGCTCAATACATAAATGACATTGTCAAACACTGCCAATAAACTACCTCCTACAATTGAAACCAAAGCCACGACACCAAACTCTATGATAGTATGTTTTGGCCGCCAAAAGATAACCTTTGCGGCTAAGGCAAATACGGGGATGGTAGCAAAAAATAAGGCCTCTGTATGGTTTTCGAGGAATGTGAAAAAGGCCTCAATCTTTTCAGGATTCTCAACGCTCGTAGGGTTAGATTTTTCTATGATTAAATACAAGGCAATCAGGAGACCCAATATGCTGGCCAGATTAAAGTATTTCTTGCGTTTGCCATCAATGTATTCTTGGGCTACCAAATGTGGCCTGATAAGCACATCACGCAAGGTGCTAGTAAATAACTGATCGACGTATAGACATTTATGTATCAGGTTGTAAGAGAAAAAACGTTTCAGCGTAAGCCGGTGAATATCCGTTTTTTGGCCACAACTATGACAAAAACTTGCTTTCGCAATCATAGGTGTATGGCAATTCTTACAATGCATATGGTTAGCTGGCTTTCATAGATTGGGCTTTCATTTTTTCGGCGGTTTCATGTCC
Source organism: uncultured Chitinophagaceae bacterium (assembly GCA_964409905.1). GTDB lineage: Bacteria > Bacteroidota > Bacteroidia > Chitinophagales > Chitinophagaceae > JAGNRR01. The sequence goes on from CAYPET010000002.1 coordinate 235,105, forward strand.
CAGATATCGGTCTATAATATGATGACCAAGGTAAATAACAGGTGTCAGTAATATGGCCACTACAAATTTATAAAAATACCCGACTAGCCCAATAGCCAAAATCTGTGTGGTGCTCATTATACCGCTAAAAGCAATAAACATCACCACAAAACTATCAATGAACTGAGAGATTAATGTAGAACCAGTAGCCCGCAACCAGATCATTTTATCTCCCGTCCACGATTTTATTTTATGAAAAATAGTGACATCCAATAATTGGGCGATAAGAAAGGCAACAACAGAGCCGATAATGATGCGATTACCTTGATTAAATATTGCCGCAAATGCCTTTTGCATATCCGGAACGCCTTTGTTTTGATAAGCAGTGGGCCACCAATTAGCAGGACTTAACTGTATAGCCAAATATGTGACAAGAAAAGCAAATAGTATAAGGCCTACTGTTAAATAGGACAAAAACCGCACTCCTTTTACACCGTAATATTCATTGATAACATCGGTCATCACAAAAACAACAGGCCATAAGAGCACACCAGCTGTAAGATTGAAACTTAAGTCTTGTTCGCCCAGCATACTGAAATAGGTTGGAGTCAGACCCAATGTAGCCTCCAGTGAAAAAATTTTACCGCCAATCATTTCGGCAATCAGCGCATTCGTAATAAAAAAACCACCGAGTATTACAAAAAGTTTTGTTGGCCTGTCAAACATAAACTCGAAGATAATTGGTAAAAGTTTATGTAGGGTTTAAACGATTTGGGAATCCACTAGTCAAGAAGTACATTCGCAAATTATAATAAAAACATATGAAAAGAATATTGCTAACAACACTAGTCTGTACTTTCTTATTTATAGACACACAGGCGCAATCAAAAAACTACAAAGTCATTACAGTCGTTGAGTCGATTGTGCCTGGAGGAATGGGCCGCTCCAGAATTATTGAAGAGAAAACCCCAATAAATCATCGTGATTTTACCACTGATCGTACCGATGGTAAAGACAGTAAACAAGGTGATGTAAAAAGGGGTGATGCCAAAGTAGATGCCTTTGCCGAAACTAAACTGTTGAACTTTTATAGCCTTGTGGGGATTAATTTTCAGAATATCGCCAGTAACGATGCGTTGATTTCATCAAAGATTAATGAGCTAGCTGCAGACGGCTGGGAGTTAAAATTTGTAACAAGCGGTGTAGAAAGTGATGCTGGCGATAAAGACGGTCAGGGAATTTTTATCACTCGTTTAATTTTTGCCAAATAGTTACTCCCCTATATCGGGATATCATTTACCAAAAAGGCGAGCATAGCTCGCCTTTTTGGTAAATTAATATGTGCCTATCAAATCAGCAATCCACCGCTCACGTTGATCACATCGCCGGTAATATAGTTGGCCATATCGCTACCCAAAAACACACAAGCGTTTGCAATGTCCTCAGCCTGCCCGAAGCGCCCTAAAGGAATTGCTTCTTTATATTTATCGGCACCATCGCCGTCTTTAAGGTAAGATGTCATATCGGTTTCTACAAAGCCGGGGGCAATAGCATTGCAACGAATATTGCGGCTGCCAAGTTCTTTCGCTACACTTTTTGTAAATCCAATTACTCCTGCTTTACTTGCTGCATAGGAGCTTTGACCGGCATTGCCCATCATGCCAATTACCGAGCTCATATTAATAATAGAACCGGTCCGTGCTTTCATCATGGGTCGCATTACCTGTTTGGTCATATTAAATACACTCTTCAGGTTTACACTCATCACCTCATCCCACTGTTCCTCGGTCATGCGCATTAACAGGTTGTCTTTTGATATTCCGGCATTGTTTACCAAGATGTCAATTTTTTCGAAGTCATTCATTACTTGCTGCACAAGTGCCTCACAGTCTGCCATATTACCGGCATTACTCTTATAGCCAATGGCTTTCACACCTTTTGCTGCGCATTGTTCTTCTATCGATTTTGCCAATGTCGCACTATTGTCACTAACGTAGGTAAATGCAACCTGACAACCATGCTCGGCAAATTTTAATACAATACCCTCGCCAATGCCCCGACTGCCGCCTGTTACAATGGCTACTTTATTTTCTAATAATTTCATTGGGTTAAATGTAAAATGGAAAAAGTAAAAACTGAAATTTTACCACCTCATATCATGCCGATTTATGGCTAGCTTTTTCTGGTGATCACGAAATAAATCACATAAATCCAACCCAGAAAGAAATGAAATATCGCCCAAAGTATAGATTGATTCCGACTCCAAGATGCCAATACCGCTAGCAAACCACCCAAACCAATACCACTGCCCACAAACTTGGCACTCACAGTCGTATCAGCAAGGGCATACTTATATGAGAAAATGAGCATGAGAAATAATAGGAAGAAGCGCATATGCTATTGTTTTAGACATAAATCCTTGTAACGAAAACAATCTGTAGTATGATCATTCACCAAGCCTGCAGCTTGCATATAGGCATAGCAGATTGTTGATCCGGCAAATTTAAATCCACGCTCTTTTAAATCTACGCTCATAGCATCGCTTTCGGGCGTTGTGGCGGGGATTTCTTTGTGATGTGCCCAAGCATTGATGATAGGGCTACCGCCAACAAACTGCCAGATGTAATTATCAAAACTGCCAAAATCCTTACGTATACCAATAAAAGCCTGAGCATTGGTGATGGTGGCACGAATTTTCAGTTTATTTCGGATGATATCTGTATTCTGCATCAATTCTTCCACCTTATCGTTTTTATAGGTAGCAATTCTTCGGTAGTTGAAATTGTCAAAAGCTTTTCGGAAGCCTTCGCGGCGATGCAAAATGATTTTCCAACTCAGTCCTGCCTGGAATGTATCGAGCAAGAGATACTCGAAATGTTTTTTGTCATCATGCACCGGTACACCCCATTCAGCATCATGATAAGCAGCTTCTTCTTTGTCTTTGCTAGCCCAAAAGCATCGCTTGACCCCATCATCATAAAACTCAATTTTTTCTTTTTTTACAAATGGTTTTTGTGGTCTTTTAGCTTTTTCCATGCCTGGTGTATCTCCTGTGCTTTTTTGGGTGTGTTATCTATCAGAGTGCAGGGCAATGCGGTTACCCTCGGTATCTACAATAAAAGCATAATACCCCACCTCGGAAGATATGAGGGTTTTGGGTACAATGATGCGGCCACCGTTTTGCGCCGCACGATCTACCACAAGATTTAAATCCGGGTTGGCATTCAGATACAAGAGCGAACCTGCACCGGAAGGGATGTAGCCCTCGCCATAGCAGATGGCACCACTCACTTTGCCTTCATAGGCCGGTAAGAAAGCCATTTTGTACGAATCTATCTCAGTGACTTCTAATTTGAAATCAAAAATTGTTTCGTAAAATTTTAATGCTCTTTCGAAGTCGCTCACCGGTATCTCGAACCAGCTTACCATATTTTTTTCTGTGGCCACGGTTGGTGAATTATTTTATAGGGCTAAAATACTACGCAAGTGTGTAAGTGCGAAATGAAATACTGATTAGCTCACGCGTTTGTAGCGCAATCGAATCGAATTGATGATAAGCACCACATCGCTAAGCGCCATAACCCCAGCACCAAAAGTTGGTGTCAGGAAGCCGAAGGCCGCCACGGGCAGGGCAATAATGTTATAGATAAAAGCCCAGAAAAGATTTTGCTTAATGGTAAGAAAGGTATGCTTGCCCAGTCCAATTGCTTCTGGTAAGGCAAGCAGTGAGTTTTTTGTGAGCACAACTTCAGCGCTCTGCATGGCTATTTGGCTGGCTGCGCTAAAGGAAATACCTATATCGGCTTTGGTAAGGGCCGGACTATCATTGATACCATCGCCTACCATGGCTACGGCCCCCTCGACAGACAGCTGCTCGATGATTTCCAGTTTTTCCTGGGGCAGCTTTTGCGCCATCACATTTTTTATACCAAGTTGTTTGGCAACCTGTTCGCATTTTTCTTTTCGGTCGCCCGAAAGCAAACTGATATGGTAGCCTTTTAGCTGCAGCATTTTAATGACCGTTTTGGCTTCGGGGCGCAGGCTGTCTTGCATGTCTATCCAGCCGAGTAGCTGACCGTTTTTTATCACGAACAAATCATGCCGCTCGGTGGTGAGGCGCTCCGCCAGGCGGTAGGAACCAATCTCTATCAGATCGCCGGCTGTGGTTTTGCCTTTGAGGCCGATGCCTTTTATTTCTTCAGTTTCGGCATAGGCGAGGTCGTGCTGCTGCCAGGCCTTGCAAATGCTCTGTGCTATGGGGTGAGACGATTGTTTTTCCAGCCCGACCACCATGTTTTTGAAATCGTCGATAGATAGCGTACTGTCAAAAAGCTGAAAATCGCCTATGCTCAATTCGCCAGTGGTGAGGGTGCCTGTTTTATCAAAAATAATGTGCTTGAGCCGCGTAAAATGTTGCAAGGTATCGCCGCCTTTTACCAAAATACCATTGCGCGCCGCGTGACCCATGCCCACCATAACGGCTGCCGGGGTGGCGAGGCCCATGGCGCAGGGACAGGCAATGACCAGCACGGCTATGGTGCGCATCATGCTTTCGGCAAACGGGTGGTGGCCCACAAAATAGTTGGCCAAAAAGGTAATGACGGCTATGCCTAAAACCACCGGCACAAATATGGCGCTGATTTTATCGGCGAGGCGCTGCATTGGGGGCTTGGTGCTTTGAGCTTTGTTGACCATCGCAATGATTTGCGACAAGGCCGTTTGGTCGCCAATGGCGGTAGCCCGCATGCGGAATGAGCCGTCTGCTACCAGGGTGCTGCCCACCACGTTTTCGTCTTGCTTTTTGGCTACGGGCAGGCTTTCGCCCGTCATCATACTTTCGTTTATTTCCGCGCGGCCGGATAGTATGATGCCATCGGTGGGCACTTTGTCGCCGGTGTTGACCAGGAGGATGTCGCCCAGTTTGATTTCTTCATTGGGTACTTCGATGATGGTTTCTTTGCCAATGGAATCCGTCATGACGAGCTTGGCGGTGGTTTTTTGCAACTTCATCAGCTCGGTGAGCGCGCTAGCGGTGGTTTTCATGGTGTACTCCTCCAGGTAGTTGCCCAGTAGTACGAGGGTTACGATGGAGGCGCAGGTTTCGAAGAAGAGGTAGTCATGAGCCGTTTCGGGGTAAAATACCCAACCGATGATGCTGTAAAAAAAGGCTGCGCTGGCGCCTATAAACACGAGCACATCCATATTGGGTATGCCGTTGCGCAAGGAGCGGAGGGCGCTATGGCCAAAGTAGATGACGCAAATGATAAAGCCGGGTATGCAGAGGATGAACTGCACCAAGGGATTGTGTAAGGGTTGCCAGTCCACAAACATATGAGCAATGAGGGGTACCCAAAAAATAAGAGAAATGCGGAGGTAGGTCTTGAGTTTGGAGGGGACGGCTTTGGCGTCGGGCTGTTGGCTATCGGCCACTTTGGGGTAGCCGAGGGCTTTGAGGCCCTCAAAAATGGCGTCTTCGGGCGTATCGTCGGGGAGTACGAAGTGCAAATCACCGGTGGCCGAGTTGGCTACAATATCTTTGGCGCCTTTTTTTTCGAGGTGCTTTTGTACGGTAAGGGCACAGTTGCCGCAGGTCATACCATCAATTTTGCAGGATATTGTATTGCTCACGATGGTAAAATTACTGAACAAAAAGGAGTAATATAGTTATGAAAATCTAATCCAACTCACCAACTAAAATTCATTTAACTTCGTCTTTGCTATACAGAAATACCCCGCTATGAAAAAAATAATGCTTTTCCTATCAACGATTCTTTTTTCATTATCCGCTTATGCATCGCATATTGCCGTCGCTGAAATATGGTATGAATATGACACATTAACTGACTACAAGGTGCATCTGCGCTTGTTTCGAGATTGTAGTGGCGTTAGCTTGCCTCAAACACAGACTATAAGTTTATCCTCAGCCTTGCAAAGTGTGAATACCAATCATACTTTGTCTCTCACAAACAATTACTACCAATCATATTGCACGGCTACCAGTTGTCAGAATCCGGCCTCCAATATACCAGGTTATCAAATTTTTGAATATTCAGGTACGGTAAGTGTCCCACTGAGTTCATCGGACTGGGTTTTTTCCTGGACGAGCTGCTGCCGCAATGTGAGCACGAATTTAAGCGGCGCCGCAGCTACTTATGTGGAGGCAACCTTGAATAATAGTATTGGCTTGTTCTCGGTGATTAATAATGCTCCTAGTGTGCCGTATGCCGTCCCTTTGTTTTTTACTACTAATGCGAGCAACCAAATTAGCTTTGCGGGTATTGAAATTGATGGGGATTCGTTGGATTACCAATTCATAAACCCTAAAGCAAGCGCAGTAGCCAACGCTGCATTTATGTCACCCTACACGGCCAATAATCCTTTCCCAAATTCGGGCCTGAACCTGAATCCTCAAACAGGCTTAATGACTTTTACGGCCACAATGCTTGGGACCTATTTTTTCGCGATACAAGTGCGCGAGTACAGAAACGGTGTTATGGTTTCCAGTGCTGTTCGCGATTATCAGTTTGTGTTTGTCGGTGCAACAACAACGAACAATTTACCGCAGCTTTCGGGCATTAATGGAACAAACGTTTTTGTGCGAAATATTAATTTATGCGGCCCTGCAAATATGAATTTTACTATCAATAGCAGTGATCTTGATCTTACCGACTCTACTGAAATATCAGTTATTGCCAAACCTTCAGCGGCAACTTTTACCAATAATACTGCGCAAAATCAAACCGGTACTTTTTCCTGGTCGCCGTTGCCAAGTGATGTAAGGGCGCAACCATATTTGCTCGTTTTAAAGGTAAAGGATAATAATTGTGGTATAAGCCATCAGGTTTATCGGTTATTTGTAAATAATTGTAATACCGACAGCGTTTGGGCGGGCGATGCGAACGCTGATTTTGTGTGCGATAATTTTGATGTATTGAGTGTTGGTTTGGCCAATAATGCTACAGGTCCGGCACGTCCAGGTGCCACTATCAATTGGCAAGCAGAATGGTGTGCGAACTGGACGAATAACTTTATTAGCAACATTAATTACAAGCACGCTGATTGTAATGGGGATGGCACTGTGAATGCCTCAGATTTGGCAGCTATTACTGCTAATTACGGTCAGATTCATGCTAAAAATAGCCTGCCTGGTCAATACAAAACATTAGGACTGCCGGATTTGTATTGTGATGTTAGCAATCTTCAGGCATTTGCTGGTAGCACGCTAAGCATTCCAATTATGTTAGGGAGTTCTGCTGCTATGATGAACGATTTTTATGGCATTGCGGCTACCGTGGAATTAATCAATGCTCAAACATCAATGCCGTTAGCCGTTACCAAAAATGTTTCGTGGATAGGCAATGCGAGCAATTCATTTTCGTTTGACAAAAGTCTGCAAGCGAATAAAGCAGCATTTACATTCGTTCGGAATGATCAGCAAAACTTAATGAATCAGCATGGTCAGATAGGCGAAATTGTTTTTCCGATTGATGTCTCGAGCGTTGTAGGGAGTAAAGTAATCGTACAATTTTCTGATATACGAATGATAAAAAATAACGGAGAAGAAATCAATGATTACAATGTGCTGAGTGATACGATTTCAATTTTATCGCCACAAGATGTTGGTAATTATCATGGTGATTTGCAATTGAAATTATATCCTAACCCAAGTTCGGGGAAATCTATATTATCCTTCCAACATACCGCGACAGGTAATTGTTTCCTTAAATTAATGGATGTTACCGGCAGAGTACTTAGAGTAGAGAGCTATGAAAATGTACAAGCAGGTAAACAGGAGTTAGCGATTGACCTTAACGGCATGGCTAGTGGGCAGTATGTGATAGAGTTAAGCACGGGGACAGCCAAGCAGTCGTTGATGCTCATGAAGCAGTAGTATATTTACTGCGTGGAAATTGTCTTTACGCTGGAGAATATACAGGAGTTGGCAGCTCAACTCATTAGCAAGGCATCCGGGCCTAAATGCCTGGCTTTTTTTGCTCCTATGGGCGCCGGTAAAACAACCCTGATAAATGCTATTTGTGCGCAATTGGGCGTGCTGGATAGTGTATCCAGCCCAACCTATTCTATCATCAACGAATACGAGACGGCTAAGGGAGAAAAAATAGTTCATATGGATTGGTATCGCCTTAAGGATGAAGACGAGGTGCTCAACGCTGGTTGTGTGGATTATTTAGAGCAGGGCATTTATACGTTCGTTGAGTGGCCGGAGCGTGCCGAACATTTGTTGCCGACTGATTGCCTGCGCATCCATCTTTCTATACTGGACCCACAAACAAGAAAATGTAGTATCAAATGAAAAAATACTTCTACCTCCTGACGCTGCTTTCACTATTGAGTGCATTGCCCGCCAACGCACAAACCTACTCGGTTATTGTGCCCACATCTTCTACCTTTGATTCTACCTACATTGTGGGCCAAGGCATGACAGACACCTTTGATATCAATCAGCATTTGATGAGTTATGGTCATGGTCAGTTTTTACTTTGTTCCAATGCTACCTTGGTATTTAAAGGTAGTTTTAGCAGCACGACCCCTGCATTTTTTCTTTCGGACGGTGCCAGCCTTATTTTAAAGGATGCCTATTTCTATCCTGCCATTTATATGCAGCCCAATGCCACACTGGATGCGCAAGGCGGTAATCAACAACTACGCATTTACCGGGTGGCGAATACAAGCTTGACGGATACTGCCAACGCCAACTTTGTATTTGATAGTTTGTATACCAACATTAGTTTTGACTTTAGCGCTTGGCCTAATGCAAGTGATCCCTGTTCGCTATCGCCTACAAGTGTAAAGATGGTTGATGCCATTGATGTACGTTTTATACAAGATAGTCGCAGCTGGCAATACCGTTTGAAAAGCGCCGAGTCGGCTACCTTTTGTTTGTACAATTTGGCCGGGCAACGCTTGTTTACGCAAAAGATACATGGGCAGGGCAGCATTGCACTCAGTCATTTCATGCCCGGTCTTTACATAGCTACGATACAGCAAGGCGCAAAGCAAGTCGTATGGAAATGTGTGGTGGATTAAATCTATTTTTCGCGCAGGGCAATTTCCTTATTTGCAGCTTTATTTGCCGGCCAGTAGCCTGCGATAATGGCTATCACAACTACAGTTGCCAATACCAGCAGAAAATCTGTCCATTTCATTTCGATGGGATAGGCATCAACCAAAAAATTATCATCACCCAATTTGATAAGGCCAAAATGTTGTTGAAGTAAACCAAAAATAAAGGCCAGAGAACAACCTATTATAGCGCCTATGCCTGCAATAAGCAAGCTGGTGCTTAAAAAGATGCGTTTGATAAAAACCCGGCTGGCCCCCATGGTGCGCAAAATGGCAATGTCTTTTTGCTTTTCTAAAATCAACATGGCCAGGCATCCAACAATATTAAAGGAGGCAATGAAAAGCATAAGGCTTAAAACGGCGTATACAGCCCAACGTTCAGCACTTAATATCATGAACAGTGTTTTGTTTTGCTCGTAACGGGTTTTTACGGTCAAGTTTTTGTTCTGCAATTGTTTGCCAAGTAATGCTGCAATTTTTTTACTATCCTCCGGGTGTGTTAACCCAATTTCGACCGAGGAGTATTGCTTTGTGCCTAATACATCTTGCACAAGGTTCAGCGGCGCAAAAGCATATTTTTCATCAATCTCATCTTGTAGATAAAAAACGCCCTGCACCATAAAGTCCTTTTGGCTGAAGGCATTTAAGGTGTTTAGATGATAGCCTTTGCTATTTCGGAATGCATAACAAGTTACTGGTGTAAGGCTTTGCTCGCTAGCACCCAGTTTGTTGGCCACCCCTATACCTAATACAATAGGTGAAATCATGCGATCACTTTCAAAATCCATATAACCGTAGCTGACAGCCTCATTTAGTTTAGTGATGGCGTTGTATTGTTGGTCTATTCCTTTCAGTACGGCTACAGTTTGGTCCTCCCCGTAGCTTAGTAATACTTTTTCTTCAAGGGCGTAACTCACAGCACGAATTCCCTTGGTATTTTTCAAGAGCGCCACATCCGATTGGTCTAATCGAAAGTTTTTGCCAGTGGTAGCTGTAATGCTTATTTCGGGGTAAAATGAGTTATATAATTCCTTAATAAAACCTTCAAAACCGTTGAACACCGATAAGATAATGAGTAAGGCCGCAGTGCCTATCGCAATTGCCGATATGCTCACCCACGAAATGACGTTGATGGCATTAGTTGTTTTTTTTGATTTAAAATAGCGCCATGCAAACTGCCAGTACATAGTTGCGAAGATAGGTTTTGGAATATGTAATTTATTTTTTTGGTCAGCAAAAGAAGCAGTAGCAGCTGCTTAATCAAATTAATAGCACTTATCGTTTTAACATAATCTTACACGGGAAAAGACCTTTGTGGCTTTAACATCTGGCTAAATTTGAAATCAAAGAGTCAAAATAAATTATGGAACAGATTAAATCAAAAATATTATTGGTGGAAGATGATACCAATTTTGGTAAAGTATTAAAAAATTATCTTGAACTAAATGATTACGTAGTTGAATTGGCTCGCGATGGTATCCTAGGCTTGGCCGCTTTCCGAAGAGAAAAGTTTGATTTGTGTATCTGTGATGTAATGATGCCCAACCTGGATGGTTTTTCATTGGCTGAGGAAATTCGCAATATCGATCCCGATGTGCCGTTATTTTTCCTTACAGCAAAAAATATGAAAGAAGACATTTTGCATGGTTATAAACTCGGTGCAGACGACTACATTCTGAAACCATTTGACAGTGAGGTATTGTTGCACAAAATTAAAGCAATACTAAAACGGAATAATGACCAGAATGCAGAACAGAACGAGAATGTAGAATTTGATTTTGGAAATTTCCATTTTAACAGTAAACTGCGCGAATTGAAAATTGGCGATACTATGTTTAACTTATCACCTAAAGAAAATGATTTGTTGCGTATGCTCTGTGAATATAAAAATGATTTATTGCCACGTGAGTTAGCCTTAAAAAGAATTTGGGGCAGTGATACATACTTCAATGGCAGAAGTATGGATGTTTACATTGCCAAGTTAAGAAAATACCTACGCGAAGATGACAGTGTGGAGATTGTCAATATTCATGGTAACGGTTTTAGATTGGTAGAAAAGGATAAAGTTTAATTTTAGATAATACATGTAGTTTTTTCATTAGAAACCCCGCTGCTTGGCGGGGTTTTTAATTACATACGAGAGCCGATAAAATCGGCTAAATCTTTTACCGTTGCTTCAGAAAAGTCAAAATTGATTCCGGCGGTCCGGTATAATTCTTTCAAATTTTTTGTATAACCCAAAGAGAGCGCTTTGGTATAATTCTCGATAGCAGTTTCTGGATTATTGAGATATTGTTGCCACATGGCAATAGCACCCAGCTGGGCAATGCCATATTCAATGTAGTAAAATGGTACTTCGAAAAGGTGCAATTGTTTTTGCCACTGTATAGCTCGAATTTCTTCAAGACCAACCGTGCTAATATTGCGCGGATAAAATTCGTTGAGTATTTCAAGCCAAGCCGCGGTTCTTTCTTCTTGTGAATGATGTGGGTTGGTGTAAAGCCAATGCTGAAACTTGTCAATCGTAGCAATCCAGGGAAATATGGTTATCACACGCTCCAGCTGTTCATGCTTTGCGCGATTTAAATCTGCTTCATCTTCATAAAATACATGCCAATGTTCAAAGGTGAATAATTCCATACTCATGCTGGCCAGTTCGGCTATCTCCATTGGATATTCTTTAAAGCCACTTAATGGTAGCTTGTGCGCCAAAAAAGAGTGGAAGGCATGCCCTCCTTCGTGCATCATAGTAATCACGTCATCGGCCGTGCCGGCAGCATTCATAAAGATAAAGGGCACGCCAGTTTCGGCTAATGGGCAATTATAACCACCCGGGGCTTTGCCTTTTCGGCTATCCAAATCCAGATGCTGCATGTCCTTCATTTTACGAATACAATCCCCAAAGAAAGGATGCAATGTATCATAAACTGCAATGGCTTTATTGGTTAACTCATCACCATCTGTAAAAGGATTTAATGGTTGTTGACCGGCTGCTACGGCGTCCAAATCCCAGGGTCTCAATTCATCAAGGCCAAGTTGAACTTTTTTTGATTCGTATATTTTTTCTACCAACGGTAGCATGTACTTTTTAACGCTGGCATGAAAATCTTCACATTCTTTTACCCCATAATCAAAGCGCCCTAAGGCACGAAACATGTAATCTCGGTAGTTTTCAAATCCCGCCTGCTGGGCAATTTGATGGCGTTTTTGAATTAAGGTGTCGAAAAGCTCGTTAAGTTGATCTTTAGCTGCTCCGCGTCTGTTAGCTACTTTAAAATACACCTCTTCTCTGCGAGCTCTGTCAGGTTGTTGCAAAAATTTAGCGGCCTGTTGGAGTGTAAATTCCTGACCATCTACTTCAATGGTCATCTTGCCTGTAATGGCACCGAATTGTTGTGCTAAAACGTTCACCTCGGCTTCCAACTGTATATTTTCTTCACGGTAAAATGCCACCTGGTTCTTTACGCTGCGCAAAAAGATCTCATATTCCCCACCTAATTCCTTTATGAACGGTGATGCCACCAATTTTAAATTAAGCTCATGAGCATACGGTTTCAGGTAAGGGTCAATGTTCATCATGAAGTCTGTAAAGCGCTCTTCATATTCCGCGTTTTCGGTATCACGGGTCATATTAATTTGGCGCCAGCATACGTCCTCGCTCAATACAGCCTGTAATTCACTGCTATCGTGCAGCCACTGTTTTAAGTCATTTATATCCTTAATCTCTCTTTTCACCAGTTCCTCAAAAAAAGGGATAACGTCTTCTTTTTTCTCCAATTTAAAATCTTCTGGTAAGTATGTCCGTTTTATCTTTTGTATATCAGCGTTTAATTGCATTCGGCAAAAATATAGATGTCCTATAATATTTATCGGAATGAGTTGATAAAGTATCGCTAAGCTTCACAGCAGATTGTAAAGTGCTTATCCTGCCTTTATATGGAGCGTGCGGTTTATGAAAATTAAGCGCAAGTATTTCATAAAGGCATTCTTATATAACTTTACCGAATGATAAATGATGAAGAGCCATTAGATCATTTTGAAGAAAGTGATCATGACGATGAAAACTGGGCATTACCATTGCCTAAATTAGGTCCGATTAGTAAGTTATTTTATCCATTTGACAGTGAAGAGCCTTTTAAAACATGTTCTATTTGCAATAGATCCTTTGATCAGCATACCGATTATTTAATTGAGAAGGCTATAAAAGGGAGCGATGTTATTTTCGAATTAGCCATTTGTCTGCCATGTGCTGAGGATATGCGAAAACAGTTGTCAGCAGAATCGTTAGAGCGTATTGACCAATATATGGCCAAGGTTGACTTTGGAGCGCGCACCGATTAT
>CAYPET010000003.1:0-117783 GCA_964409905.1 uncultured Chitinophagaceae bacterium
AGTTAAAGAGATTTTTCTACTTTCAAAACGTACTATTTTTGGGGGAGCTTACACAGTATCATCATGCTGAAATCTATATCGCGCTGAATCTGAAAAAGAAACAATAGCTGCGCGATGCCCACTTTGTCCAAAAAATACGATTGAATCTGCTTGATGATTCAGTCGAATTTGAATATCATCATCCTGCACGTTACATGAGATCAAAAAAAGTGCTTCTTTTCCCCGTTTGTTATACGCGGCGTAGAACGAACCCTTGGACAAAGCTTCCTGAACAGCCTTTAAGTTGTTGGGTGCATTAATCATAGTCCAACAACGAAATGGCGGCTGCTTGACTAAGTCATGTGTGTCATCATTACCCAGTCCCCAAACCAATTTACCTGCAGACAAGACGCTATCCCAGTAAAAATCAGAGTGTAATGTCCGACTAATTACCTCCATAAACCGATAGCCTACGATTGATGAAACACTAGATAGTCGACGACCGCCTCCGAATTTAGGATGAGCCATTACAAGAAATTCGCCATGCTTTTTTAGTCGGTTGATAATATCTTGTTGATGATGAATCGATTGTAATAAAGGGTAATCAAAAAATGATACTGTTGAGGCATTTCCAACTAGAATGTGTGACTTGCCAATATTGTAGCCATGTTCATAAAATGGCAAAAACAACTTACTACTACTATCAGATTGCTGATAAATTTTATGATAGTTTGATATCCCTATTAAATCATATCCCTTTTTTGCATAGGCTTGGTATAGTTCCCTTTCAGAGTTTTTTCCACTTGTAATTCCTCCCCAGGATTTCGTATGAGCATGGAAATTAGCGCGCAAGAATGTTGGGTAAATGTTTTGATAAGGGTTGTACAGTTTTTCACCTTGGAATGGACTGATTTCGGGAAAAATGAAAATTGTTGTATTACAATACAATATAGAGGTGAATAGCGAGCCAAACAAAAATAGGTAGACAAAACCCTTTGATAGTATTACAAGTAAGTGTCGCATTTGATTCGTTATCCAAATCGCTTAGGTGCCAAATATATCTAACAAAGAAAATAATTGCAACTAATTGCAGTATTCTATCAGAAAAACTAGTACCCATTAGCGCCAAATTTAAAATTGCAAATGGCTACTCCATTTAAGAATACTTTTTCATTGTTTGTTGGTAACATTTGGTTTGCCTTTACATTGGGCTTATCTTTTTAATATGGATATTCAAAATATTGAGCTCAAATTTCTCACCCTAGACGATTACCAAGAACTTAAAAAAGCCATGCAAGAGTCATACACAAGTATGCCAGATGCAATTTGGAAAGAACATCATATTAAGACCTTAATTTCAAAATTTTCTGAGGGACAAGTGGTGATTAAAATAGATGGAAAAATCGCCGGTTGTGCTCTTTCCATTATAGTCAACTACCAACATTTTGGTGATCAGCATACCTATAAACAAGTTACAGGTAATTTCAGTTTTGATACCCATACCAAAAATGGCGACGTTTTATATGGCATTGATGTATTTATAAAACCAGAGTATCGTGGTTTGCGATTGGGAAGAAGGCTGTACGATTACCGAAAAGAATTATGTGAAAAACTAAACCTAAAGAGCATTGTTTTTGGCGGACGTATTCCGAATTACAACAAATATGCCAATCAGTTGACACCAAAACAGTATATAGAAAAAGTCCGACTTAAGGAAATTGAAGATCCCGTCTTAAACTTTCAAATCTCAAATGATTTTCATCCTGCAAGGATTCTAAAGGGCTATTTGGAGGGCGATGTGACTTCTAACGAATTTGCCGTATTACTAGAATGGGAAAATATTTATTACGAAAAACCAAGTAAAAAAGTATCTATCAACAAATCTATTGTCCGCCTCGGGCTGGTGCAATGGCAAATGCGTCCGCATAAAAATCTAGACGAGTTAATGCAGCAGGTCGAGTATTTTGTAGATACCGTATCGGGGTATCGCTGTGATTTTGCTCTATTCCCGGAATTTTTTAACGCTCCGCTAATGGCAAAAGACAATCATCTATCTGAGCCTGCTGCCACCCGCGAATTGGCCAAGTTTACGGCACCAATAGTCCAACGCTTTGAGGAGCTTGCAATTGCATATAATATCAATATTATAACAGGTAGTATGCCCGAATTGGTGGAAGATAGGCTTTACTATGTAGGGTATCTATGCAAACGTGATGGCACAAAAGAACGATTCGAAAAATTGCATGTTACGCCTGATGAAGCAAAAGTTTGGGGTATGCAGGGCGGCTCACAGCTGCGCTCGTTTGAAACGGACTGTGGTAAAATTGGCATTTTGATTTGTTACGATTCAGAATTTCCGGAATTAAGTCGTATTCTGGCCGATGAGGGTATGGATATTTTATTTGTACCTTTTCTTACAGATACACAAAATGGTTATTCACGTGTACGCTTATGTGCTCAAGCGCGCGCGGTCGAGAATGAATGTTATGTGGCTATAGCCGGTAGCGTAGGCAACTTCCCAAATGTTCATAATATGGACATACAATTTGCACAATCCATGGTCTTTACACCTTGTGATTTTTCTTTCCCTACCAATGGCATCAAGGCATCAGCTACACAGAACACCGAGATGGTAGTGATTGCTGATGTCGATATCGATTTGCTACGCGAACTAAATCAATTTGGCAGTGTGCGGAATCTAAAAGACCGCCGCAAAGATTTATTTGAATTACGTAAAAAGTAATTTACAGAATCTTTTTCTTCTTAAACCAAAGAAAAATTAATAAGCAAATTATTGCCATAACCAGCATTACCAAAGGATATCCGTACGTGAATTCCAATTCCGGCATAATCCGAAAATTCATACCATAAACGCCAACAATGAATGTGAGTGGCAGAAAAAAAGCCGAGAATATGGTGAGTAGCTTCATCACATCGTTGCTTTTCTGTGCTGCTATGGAAAGATAAGTATGCGTAAGATTGCTTGCATCATCTAATGATTCATCAAACTCCAACAACAATTGAACCACCGTGTCTTTCACATTCTCCATGGCTGAATGATACTTTTCCGGCATCTGAATCTTATTGAGAACTTGCTGCGTCAGCAAAAGCAATTTTTTACTTAGGCGTATTTCTGACTTTTGAAAGTAAAGATCTTCCAGCGAAACACGATTGATATTCTTTACAAAAATCACCTCTTCTACCTTATCGAGATCTTCGGCATGCCACTCCGCAGGCATATCAAAAGTGTTGATGATGTGGTTGAACAAGGCTATCTGATGACCA
Source organism: uncultured Chitinophagaceae bacterium (assembly GCA_964409905.1). GTDB lineage: Bacteria > Bacteroidota > Bacteroidia > Chitinophagales > Chitinophagaceae > JAGNRR01. Next base: position 3,265 of record CAYPET010000003.1, read on the forward strand.
TAAATGGTTTTGTAGGTATTATCAAACCCATCCAAAAAAGGGAAGGATTTTTTATGTACCGTAATTAAACGATTCTTCGATACGAAAAAGGCAATTTTAGTTGATAAATCAGCAATATTAGATACACTTATTTCTTTCTCGGCAGTATAAGCCCGTAGAATAAAAAAATAATAATCCTGTCTGCTTTCAATTTTGGGCAAGTGGCCGGCCTCGAAAGCATCCTGTACCAGTAAAATATCCAACTCATATTGCTTTGCAATCTCCGGAATATCCTCTTCCGTTGGATTTAGAATATCTACCCAAGTGTATTTTTCGGCATTCAGCGTCTTAAGTTGCATGATAGGCTTAAAAATAACAAAAAGCATGGAATCATTAAATAATCATATTTATTGGTTATTGAAAAGGTCAGCTGAAAACCATACTTTTGGAGGCTGATATGGCGCTGAAAAATGAACTAAGAACACAAGGCGATTTTTTGTTTCGATACAGAAGCTACTTACCAATCATCATTCTCCTGGCCGCTTTTGGTGTTTATCTTGTACAAGATTTTCATTTTGAAGGAGTTGCCAAATCACGTTGGGAGTTTTTTTGTTTGGCAGTTGCCGTGTTCGGTTTAATAATACGCATCATTACCATAGGATATAGTGGAGATAATACATCAGGTCGTAATACTGCCGAAGGGCAAATAGCTGATGAAGTTAACCGCACAGGTCCTTATGCTACAGTTCGGCATCCGCTCTACCTTGGAAATTTTTTTATGTGGCTGGGGTTAGCCATGTTTACTCAAAATACTTGGTTTATTGTAGCCTTTATTTTTTTGTATTGGGTGTATTACGAACGTATTATGTATGCCGAGGAAATGTTCCTGATTGACAAATACGGAGAAAACTATACTTCATGGAGTGCCGTAACACCGGCATTTATCCCAAATCTGAAAAAATGGTGTGCGCCGAAATATACATTTAGCTGGCGTAAAGTAGTCCGGCAAGAAAAAGCTGGCATACTCAATTTATTTCTTGTATGCTTTTTGCTGGTAGCCGGCAGGCAATATTTACAATTTGGCATTTTTTTGCAGGAGGATAGACACTGGTTATACTTTTTAATAGCTGCCATCTGTTGGTATATCATTATAAAAATTATACAGAAAACAAGCCGATTATTGGATGCAGACCGTTAAGGTGAATTTGTCAAATACTATATAAATATTTCAAACTACCTTCGTGCCACTGCAAGCCAGACTATCGCTCTGCATACCATGCAGGGAGGAAAGTCCGGACAGCAAAGAGCATCACAGCAGGTAACGCCTGCCTCGAAGCAATTTGAGAGCAAGTGCCACAGAAAATAACCGCCATGCTGCTGCATGGTAAGGGTGAAAATGTGCGGTAAGAGCGCACAGACACGGCTGGAAACAGCAGTGTAGGGCAAACCTTGTGAGCTGCAATACCAAATAAGCAAACGATTGAGAGCTGCTCGCTCGAGTTTGTGGGTAGGTAGCAAGACCCTTAATGTGAATTAAGGGCTAGATAAATGATAGTCCACGACAGAATCCGGCTTATCGGCTTGCAGTTTTTTTTATATAGTTTGATTTGTTAAATCTAAAATTTCCTGCTCGGCTTGCTTAGCTAGCTCCACATATTCGTTGGCAGTAACAATAAAACTGGCGGCCAATACCGAGTCATCCAAATCTTTACAATTGATACGCACGTTTAAGTTAGCTCCGAAAACAGCTGCCCGGGCACATAGCGCTCCCACAGCAGCATCACTTAAACTTGTTGGATTTCCTTTCACCACCATTGCTTTACATAACTCGAAAACTTCAAAGCTTTTTTTCAATGTTCGCATAGGTATATCAATGGCATAAACAGTAGCTGCCTGCATGGCTTCTTTTCTGACTTGCTTTTCTTCAGCAGTAGCTTTTGGCATGCGCACTGCATCAATGATTTTATTGAAAGCATTAGTGTCTTCATCAACTAAAAACAAAAGTTCATCTTTTAATTGCTGACCTTTCTCAGCCCACAAAGAAAATTCTTCCCAACGGTCATCCCAGCCTCTTTTGTGACTACTTAAATTAGCCACCATTGTGCCCAATGCCGCACCCAAACTACCAACATAAGCACTTACACTTCCTCCACCCGGAGCAGGGCTTTCTTCGGCGGTGGTATCGGCAAATACTGTTAAATCCATATCTACAAGTCGTGAAACTTTTTTATCGCGCATTACATATTCGATAATTTTTTTGTTAGGGTCAAATGGCGCTAGTTCATCCAAGCCCATGCTTTTAATGGCAATCTTAATTTTTTCGCTTTCGCTGATCCCGCGGCTTCTTTGTTGTTTGGTTAAAAAATAATCAGCCGCATCCAACATTGCTTTCAACGGCACTAGGCCAACCAATTCACTACCCGTTACGCGCATTCCCCTGGCTGCAGCGCGCTCTACGGTTTTATCAAAAGCGATGTGCATGGGAGTAACGTTGATATTATTCAAATTCATAGAGATTTGTGCAATGCCATATTCTTCTATAAACCAGCCAATAGCTTTTACCTTTTTCAGCAATCCTGGCTCGCGCATTGGCTCGCCGTTTTCGTCTAGCAATGGTTTCCCGTTCACTTTATTTCCTTCACGCTTAATGCGACCATTTTCTCTTAAATCAAAAGCTACGCTGTTTGCCCGTCTTACAGAGGTTGTATTCAGATTGACATTGTACGCAACAAGAAAATCGCGTGCGGCAATTGCCGTAGCGCCAGATTTGGGGTTAAACTTGGCCGGACCAAAATCAGGCTGCCATTTTGGATCTGTTAATTTTTTTTCCAGCCCCTCATACTCACCAGCACGAACTGTGGCTAAATTTTTTCTCTCCTCTGATGTTGCGGCATTTTCGTAATAGTAACCCGTAATGCCAAGTTCCTCTCCCACTCGTTTGCCAAGCTTATGAGCCCAATCAGCAGTTTCTTCCATGGTAATTCCACTAATCGGTATAAGCGGGCAAACATCTGTTGCCCCCATACGCGGATGTTCACCACTATGTAGTTGCATATCAATTAATTCACTTGCCTTTTTAATGAGTAAATAAGCTGCATCAATCACCGCTTGTGGCTCGCCTACAAATGTAATAACGGTGCGGTTGGTAGCCGCCCCAGGATCGACATCCAACAGCTTTACGCCTGCCACAGTTTCAACTACTTGCGCAATTTCCTGTATTATTTCTGGCCTTCTTCCTTCGCTAATATTCGGTACACATTCTATGATTTGCATGGCAATTTTTCTTTTGACTTGCGAAAGTAAACAGCATCACACGAAAGATGAAATTAGTGGGTGTCAGAATTAATGAAACATTAAGCCTTTATTAAGAAAAAATAATTTTCTGAAACCCCAAGAAAGTTAATTTTGCTGTCAAGAAGTTTCGAAAGAAACTTTCTTTTTCATAGGTTGATTTGGTTAGGGATTGCAGTTCTTATCGTTTTTCGGTAAGAACTGTACCCTTTTTAGGGCAAAAGTGCTCTAAAAAAGCATACTAGGTATCAGAAACAGAATCCATAAATAAGGCTTTAAGTTCTCCTGCATCCTGAGGTTTCATCTTACCGCTCAAGATTAATCGAAGTTGCCTTCTTCTTAGGGCGCCATCAAACCGCTCCTGTTCCTCAGCCGATTCCGGTACTAGGTTTGGTACTTTCCGAGCTCTACCGTTCGGATCAAGAGCCACAAAGGTCATATATGCTTCATTAGAAAGGTATTTATATTGCGTCGGTACATCTTCACCATAAACTTTTAAATAAATTTCCATAGAGCTAGTAAAAGCACGCGTTACCTGAGCTTCTATCGTCACCAGATTGCCCAACTTGATAGGGTTTTGAAACGAAATATTATCAGCACTAGCTGTTACAACTGCACAGCCACAGTGTTTCATGGCCGACATTGCCGCTGCAATATCCATCCAATGCATTAATTGTCCCCCCATCAGATTACCCAAGGTATTAGTATCATTTGGCAATACGAGTTGCGTCATTACAGTGCAGGAATCTTGTACTCTTTTTTCGACCATAAGTATAATTATTTCTAAAGGACAAAGTTACCCTTATATTATTGCTTAAATTAGAGGTATAATGAAACAGGTCGTTAATTTATTTTGCTTTTTAATCTTTTCGGCAAATGCCTTTGCACAAGCAGAATATCTTGTTTTGTTTGAATATGACAAGTATGAAGTTCCCGACACAGCTATGGCTGCTCTTGTGAAGATAATTTACACAAATCAGGTCCGAAAAATTTATCTCGAGGGGCATTGTGATAGCATAGGTGGCAAGGCTTATAATTATGCATTGTCAGAAAACAGGGTAAAGGCCGTTGAAAATCTGCTGATTGAAAATGGTTTTGACCCAAACAATATTGTAGGCAAAGTAGGATTTGGAAAAGACAAGCCGCTACTTCCAAATAGTGATGAAGATAATCGACAAATGAACCGAAGGGTCTATGTCAAATTCGATATTATTGGCACTGTAGCGCAACAAAAATCTGACGCTAAATCTGAAACTTCAAGTATTGAGGAAGAGCGACCGGAGGTAAAAATTACCGAGAAAAAAGAACTGGGCATCGCTATTGATCAATTTGACAGTAAGCCTGCAATAACGCCTCAAGCTGCAAAAGCCAAAGAATTTAAAAGAGAAAATTTTGTAGCTAATAATACCGTGGCGTTACCCAATTTATTGTTTGAAGGAGGGCGTCATATCCTCATGCGGGGGTCCTATCCTATTTTGGACTCGTTAATAAAAATATTAACCGATAAAAATGACTTGAAAATTGAGGTTCAGGGGCACGTTTGTTGCACAACCTTTCAGGCTGATGGATATGACTGGGATACCGGCACAGAAGATTTGTCTTGGCAACGGGCAAAGGCAATAAAAAATTTACTGATACAAAACGGGATAAGCTCCTTACGGGTTCAGATACGGGGTTTTGGTGGTAGTAAAAAACTCTACCCAAAAGAAGAGGATGAGTATCAACGTGCTCAAAATAGACGTGTAGAAATATTTATCCTACCTGAAAAAATATAACCAATTTACTCGTAGGTCATTATTCCATTCTCAAAACTCAGTATATAAAGGAACTTGTTCTCATAGAACTGAAAAACCCCTTTTTCCTTTACAGGCATAATTTTAAATGGTGTCAGAAATCCAAATCGATTATCACCAATATATTTGTTAAAAGGAACACCATGACGTTGCATCATGTTGGCAAAAAAGTAGACACTTTCAAAGCCTTTGTAGACCAAATCCGTTGGCGTACCTCCCATTTTTTCCTCGTATTGCGTCAGGATGAACTTGGTAGCAGGCGACAAATTCTCGGGTACAAAAGCTGCCGAATAAAAGATCTTCATATCAGGGAAGAGTTCGGCCTTGTTTAATCCACTGATCATTTCCATAGTGGGCATTCCAAATACCTTTAAATGCGTTTGCTTTGCAAGAGGCTGTAGTTTTTTCAACAATTCAACAGCCAGTTTTGGACTTAGCACACCGAGCACAATGGTAGTATTGTAATTAGTATCAATCAATCCAGTAATCTTTTCCAAGTCGAGATCCGCCCCATCTATCTCAATTTTTTGGAACCGTCCGGGTAGTGGATAAAAATCATCATTTTCAAAATAAGAAAGGGCGTTTAATTCTGATTTTTTATCCAGGTATAAATAAAGCACATTGTCCTCAAGGTATTTTTTGTTCAACACCCGATGTAACTCCTGAACATGCGTTTGCAAGGTGGGCTGTAGTATGGTGAAGTAGGGATTAAATTCTTGATCTGCTGCTGACGGCGAAACTGCACTAATAAAGTTAATTTCTTTTATTCTTGCGTATTCAGCCAAGGATTTCAAATCATTCACGTCGGCATTGCCAATGATTAAATCCATGGTATCCAACTGCTTGGAAGCAACAATTTTTTCAATGCTATTAAATTTTGCCCTGCTATCAAATACATGTATGTCAAAGTAATATCCCTTCTTGCGCAATGTATCCGCAGCTATTTCAACACCTTGATAAAAATCTAGACCAGGACGCATGAATTTTGGTATTCGTGTCAAATGATTTGCCAGATTTATTGAGTCCAGAAACATAGGGGTAAAAACAGCAATGTTATATTTCGGCTTTTTTTGTGCAACCGGATAATTATAATACTTACACCAATCATCCCGTTCCACATTATTTTGGCCTACTACTGTATTATCATTATTCTCACCTTCCGTGGGCAAAGTAATTTGTGCATTTCCGATAAAAGGCAACAAGCTAAGCGCTAACAACGGTATTTTGAAACGATACATAAAAACTAGGTGCAAAAATAGCCATATTCCATATAGGCAGGGAATAAAGTTGCGAATTATCTAAATATTAGTATTTACACTACATACCTTTGATTTATGCGGTATTGGGATATTTTTTTGCTCACTCAACAATCAATAAAAAGCAATCGCTTACGCTCCAATATTACCGTTGCCATCATCACCATTGGCATTTTTGCATTGATTAGTATTATCACGATAATTCAGATACTTGAGCAAAATATCACCAACAGTTTTAGCTCATTAGGTAGTAATTCTTTTACCATTCAATCCGAAGGAATTCGTACTTCGGGCAGGCATAGCAGAGGCAAAAAACGCTCTAGCAGTAATCCTGCCATTTCTTATCAACAGGCCATGCAATTTGTAAAAAATTATGATTTTCCATCACTGGTGAGCGTGAGCATTTTAGCATCCAACGGTGCGACAGTTAAAACAAAAAATAAAACATCTAACCCAAATATCAATATCCTAGCAGTTGATGAACAATATCTTAAAATTGCCGAAACATCCCTAGACGCGGGAAAAAATTTCAACAAAGCAGATCTGAGCCGAAATGAAAATGTCTGCTTAATAGGCAGTGGTATTGCAAAAAACTACTTTGGTAATGCAATTCGGGCTGTAAATAAAAAATTGTTTGTTGGTAATACCCCTTACAGAGTTTGCGGTGTTTTAGAAAAAACAGGTTCTAGTTTTATTGACAGAACAGATAATCAAGTATTTATAACTCTCAACAATGCACGCCAATATTTTGACTTAGGTGATCGATCCTATGTGATTAGTGTAAAAGTAAAAGACATAAAATACCTCAGGCTGGCCAAAGATGCCGCCATTGGCCAAATGCGCATTGTAAAAAAACAAAAAATAAATGAAGCTGAAAATTTCTCGATTGTCAGTAGCGATGAGCTTGCTAATATGCTTTTGAAAAACATCAGTTTTGTAACCACTACCACCGGCGCCATTGGTTTTATCACATTAATTGGAGCAGCCATTGGACTCATGAATATTATGCTGGTAGCTGTTGCCGAACGCACGAGAGAAATTGGCCTTGCAAAAGCAATAGGCGCGCGAGATAGCATTATCAGACTTCAGTTTTTGAGTGAGTCTGTATATATCAGTATTAAAGGCGGCATACTTGGTATTTTAGCGGGTATTGCCATGGGTAATTTATTTTCTTTACTACTTGAAAGTCCGTTTATCATTCCTTGGAAGTGGACCTTCTTGGGTTTATTTACCTGTTTACTTGTAGGCTTATTATCCGGTATTTATCCTGCTTTGAAAGCTGCCCGGTTAAACCCTATTACAGCCTTGCGTTTTGAGTAAAGTATTTTGGCAAAAAGCAAATTTGCAGAATATTCGCTGTGGGCATAAAACAACCAATTATCATATAGTATATTGAGCAAAATAGCAGTTGCGTTAACCCTGTGATTGGATAATTTTGTTTCGGGCCTTTAGGTATGTTTTCAGTTATATTTTCGGCATAGTTCAAGCTAAACTTTATCTTTACGCACTTATGCGATATTTACCAATAAATTCTACATTATTCACCTTAAATCGTCAACGCTTCATTAAAAAAATGAAGAAAAATAGTTTGGCAATTTTTCAAGCACATACGGCATTACCAGAGAACGGTGATGCACAAACATATTACAAACCTAACAGTGATGTGGTATGGTTGAGTGGCGTCGTACAAGAAAAAACAATGGTTGTGTTGTATCCCGACAATTTAGATAAAAATTATCAGGAGGTACTAGTAATATTGCGCCCCAATGAGGATCTCGAAAAATGGGAAGGGCATAAACTCACCAAAGAAGAAGCGAGGACAATATCAGGCATGTCAACTGTTATTTATTTAGACCAATTAGACGCACTGTTGCAATCCTGGATGCACCATTGCGAATATGTTTATTTAGATTCAAACGAAAATGACCGATTGGATGTGACAATTCCTCGATTGGATTTACTATTTGTCAAACAGATTCAAGATCGTTTTCCTCTTCATAAATACGAGCGCGCAGCACTGATTACCAAAGAACTAAGGGCTATTAAAACAAAATATGAAGTGGCTGTGATGCAACAAGCCGTTGACATTACGCATAAAGCGTTTATTCGTGTGTGCAAATTTTTAAAACCAGGTGTTTGGGAATATCAAGTTGAGGCTGAAATAACGCACGAGTTTATGATGCAACGGGCTACGCGCCATGCCTACGGATGCATATTAGCTAGTGGTGATCGCGCTAGATATCTGCACTATACAGATAACAATCAAGAATGTAAAGATGGTGAGTTAATCCTAATGGATTTTGGTGCCGAGTATGGCAATTATTGCGCAGACTTATCACGCACAATACCAGTAAATGGCAAATTTACAAAGCGACAAAAAGAAGTCTATGATGCATGCTTAGCAGTGCACCGATATGCGGCCAGCATTTTGAAACCAGGTAAAACATGGCTTCAAATAACAGAAATGACTGAAAAAGAAATGGAAAAACAGTTGTTAAAAATTGGACTGTTAACCAAAACAGAAATAAAAAACCAAGACCCACAGCAACCAGCATTGCGCAAATACTTTTATCATGGTCTAGGGCATCACATTGGTTTAGATGTACATGACATAGGCACCCGGAACCAAAAAATAAAAGAAGGCATGGTATTTACTATTGAGCCAGGCATTTATATAGAAGAAGAACAAATGGGCATTCGAATAGAAAATGATTATGTGGTAACCAAAACCGGCGTGACTGACTTATTCAAAGGCATTCCCATTACAACAGCCGAAATCGAAAAAGCGATGAGCAAAAAATAATATGAAGCACCTACCTAACGCACTTACGCTCGCCAATTTATTCAGTGGTTGCATAGCTATTGTATTCGTGCTGCACTGGCAACCCTTTCTTCGAGAACTTAACGGTCAGGATTATTGGATACCTGGAAATAGTCAAGTATACCTTAGTGGTTTTTTTATTTTAATCGCAGCCCTTTTTGATTTGCTAGATGGTGCTGCTGCGCGTTGGCTTAACGTGCTGTCGCCCATAGGTAAACAATTGGATAGCCTGGCGGATGTTGTAAGCTTTGGTGTAGCGCCTAGCATGATACTCATGAAGCTGCTTTGGGTAGCCTGGATGCAGCATCCTGATGCTGTTGATATTTCCATGTTAGCAATGAGCCCGGCTTTTTTGGTTGCATGTTTTGCAGCATTGCGATTAGCTACATTTAATACCAAAGAAGATAATGGTGATTTTTTCGTGGGCTTACCAACACCTGCAGTAGGTCTTTTTATTGCGACTTTTCCGCTGGTTTATTTCTATAATCCATTCGGATTAAGCGTATATCTCATTAATCCATGGATACTGTATGCGCTTATTGGCTTGTTATCATGGCTTATGAACTGCAAGTTGAAATTTTTTACACTGAAAGGATTGCTAAAAGGCCAGCTGAAAGCCAATCTTTTGCCAGCAGTATGGTTAGTAGTCAGTATTCTAAGTGTAGTGTTGTTTCCATCACTTGGCGGGCTTTTTGCTTTTTTGCTATACGTTATCCTATCCCTGCTTATGCAAAGCAAGTTATCTCAAGGAAACTAAGAGAAATGTGGAGATTATTTATTTTCCACGCCCAAACATTGGTAGACGGTTTTCATTGCCGGCTACAAGTCGGCTGATATTTTTGTGATGCGACAGAACTACCAGAACAGCTGCCGCCACTGCAAAAACCCTGTACAATAGGACCGGTTCGCGAAAAATAAAAAGCAATAAAATAGGGAAAGCTACACTGGCTGCAATTGAACTAAGTGATACATACCGGGTGGTGAAAAGCATAAAAACAAACACTCCAACCAAAATTAGTGCAACGGTAGGCTGTATGGCCAAAATCATTCCAAACAAGGTGGCTATGCCTTTCCCCCCTTTAAAATTGGCCCAGATAGGAAAAATATGCCCCACAACAGCCACCAAGCCTAAACCTAACTGCAGATTTGTTAATGCAACATTACCCATTTGATCAGCCATAATTAAATAGGCTAAATCAACAGCAATGAAGCCTTTTAAAAAATCAAAAAGAAATACAAAACTTCCTGCCCTAGGACCCAGAATGCGGAATGTATTGGTCGCTCCAGCATTGCCACTTCCATAATTTCGAATGTCTATCTGAAAAAAATATCGGCTCACCCAAACAGAGGTAGGTATACTACCAATCAAATAAGCCATTATAAATAATATCACTACTTGCATAAAGAGGATGTCCTAAAAAAGGCTGTGCAAATATAAAGGTGATTTTGATAATAATTTGGTAATGTATTATGATACTTTGGATGTGATACACAGCCAATCATTTTTTATGCTCAGCTCATTGTCGTAGGTGTACTGCTCTAGTATTTCCAGCATTTCCTCAGCATTTTCTTTTAAAATGCCACTTACTACTAATTTGCCCGGGCGCTGTAACTTCTCAAATAATTGGGCCATATCTTCTTTCAAGACATTCAAATTAATATTGGCCAAGATGATATCAAATTGCCCCTCAGGAACTACGTCTATGCCCCCTAAACGGATAGCAATATCAGCACAAGCATTCCTTGTCATGTTCTCTGTGGCATTTTCAATACTCCATGGGTCAATATCATTGGCTATCACATTGCGAGCTCCTTTTAGTGCAGCGTAAATGGCTAACACACCTGTGCCTGTACCATAGTCAAATACCACGCTATCTTGTAGGGCTAATTTGCTCATTTGTTCCAGCATGAGTTGCGTAGTAGCATGATGGCCCGTGCCAAAGCTCATTTTCGGGGTAATGAGTATCTCAAATTCGACCGCATCAATCGGCTGATGAAAATCTGCTCGTATAGCTATTTTGTCACCAATCCGAAAAGGTTCAAAACTTTCTTCCCATTGCTTATTCCAGTTTTGTTGAGGGAGCAATGATTTTTCAACAGTATATTGTTCCAGAATCGATTTTAATTCTACATCTGCAGTAATATCTGTTTCGGCAAATGCGAGCAAGGTATCATCTTCTTGTTCGAAGCCAATAAAATCATAGGAAGATAAAAGTGCGATAAGTTGTTCCTGTGCATCAATATCAACTGATGAGAATTTAAGCTTCAAATAGTCCATGTTGCGAATATAGAGTGTTCTATTCGTTACATTTGCGCATATGTTTCAGCGTTACCTTACGTTTTACAAAACATCGGTGCAAATATTGAGTTTTTGCATGGTTTTTCTGCTTTGCATATTAATTTCATCCGCAGTTGGTTATGTGCTGGTGCCCTATCTTACCGACGGTCTATCCTACGAAACCTTTTCAAATATCGATAATTATGAAATAAGTGATTATGTTCAAGCACATCGTATAATTCAATTCATTTCTCAACTTTTTGTTTTTATTGCACCTGCCTTATTGTTTGCTTATTTAGCATATCCATCGCCAACTTCCTATTTGAAATTAAAAAATCCCATCAACTTCAAACACTTGTTGCTGGGTGCTGCAATTATGTTTGCTTCCATACCATTCATTGCATTGCTGGAATACTACAATGGCCTTATACCATTAACCAAGGATATGTATGAACTTGAAAACATGGCCTCAAAAATCACAAATGCCTTTCTGAATACGGACAATCCAATTTACATCTTTTTCAACCTAATTATTTTTGTAGTCGCAGCGGCAATAGGTGAAGAACTTCTCTTCAGAGGTGTATTACAAAACATCCTTATTAGTAATACATTCAAAAAACAACCTTATATAGCCATTATCATAACGGCCATTTTATTCAGTCTTTTTCACGGCGAAATGTCAGGGTTTATTCCACGTATGTATGCTGGCTTTTTACTTGGGCTAGCCTATTATTTTAGTAACAGCATTTGGGTTCCGATACTTATGCATGCAATTAATAATGGTATGGCCATTCTCCTCTTTTATACAGACAGAGCCAGTTTTGACAATCCTATTGGTGTATTGGATGCTAATGACCTATTGAAAATATTACCGTTAACCATCTTGAGTATTGCTTTGCTATTTTATTTTTTCAAACAAAAGACAAACTACACAATTGACGCTGTTGAAACAGATGACGATGAACAACATTTCTTAACAAATAACTACCGAACTGATGAATAATAATATACAATGGACACTTTTGCACAAAACAAAAAGCGCATTTGAAGCAGCCGCGATGAAGGGAAATCTTGAAACTCAGGGTATTCCGGCAGTAATAATTAATAAAAAGGATGCTGTTGCCAATACAGTAGGATATGTAGAAATTCATGTCGACTCAACCTACTATGAAGATGCGCTAGTCATCATTAAACCTGACATTGCCAACGAAGATTAATGGCTTTTGATCAAAAAACATTCTGGATCCGAGCTACGAGTGCCATTCTTTTTGCTGGTGTCATGTTTGCGGGTATCGTATATAATTCATGGAGTTTCTTTGCCCTTTTTGCCCTGGTGCAGTTTCTTGGGCTACAGGAATATGTAAAACTTCTTCAGCATATTTTCAAAGTACGTTACAGACAAAAGGATAAATTCGCACTCTACATAGCTGGGTGGTGTGCCTACACTTTTGTTGCACTATTGCCCGTTAAAGCCTGTGCCTTTTCCTATGGATTGTTTGAACTGCCCATGCTCTTCTATTTCTTAGGCATTCTGCTTGGCATGTCTGCAATGCTTTTTATTTCCCAAGATAAAAAAGCCAGATTTTTGCTTAGTGGAATTGGATATGTAGCCATCCCTCTGGCCCTTTTGCATCATTTACGTTTACAATCATTAATGATTCCATTATTCTTGATTTTTACTATTTGGATTAACGACACTATGGCCTATCTCGGCGGTTCGTTTTTTGGCAAAGGACCTTTAGCTATCACCATTTCGCCAAAGAAAACAATAGAGGGTACAATGATCGGCGTATTATTCACCCTCATTTTTGCTTTCATCTGGAGCAGACAATTCCCCTTTTATCGTTTAGTTGATTATAGTGTTTTGGCTTTAATCGGCAGTATAATAGGCACAGCCGGCGATTTGATAGAATCTCAGTTAAAACGCTGGGCAGGGGTGAAAGATTCGGGGAATATTTTGCCAGGCCATGGCGGGGTGCTGGACCGATTCGATTCACTCATATTCTCTTCATCATTCGCTTTTGTTTATGCTATTTTATTTATGGATTGTCAGGCATTTTCATTTTAACCCATTCAATAATTTAGATAAATGAACTTAATCGAATATTTTTACCAAGCTTCAAATCAGTTTGCATAATGTATATTCACAAAGAAGGCAAAAATTATGTCGCCATCGGTATCATTCTATTCAGTAGCCTCAACCTATTGAATTACTTTTTTCTTGCCAGTATCAGTTGGCTATATTATCCTATATTATTTATCACCTTCTTACTCCTTGTGTGGGTATTTTGGTTTTTCCGAATACCTAACCGTCTTCCTCTTACTGATGCAAATCTGCTTATATCTCCCTGTGATGGTAAAGTAGTAGTGATAGAGGAAGTTGAGGAAACTGAGTACTTTAAAGACAGAAGAATACAGGTATCCATATTTATGTCACCGCTAAACGTTCATGTGAACCGATATCCTTTATCGGGTGAGGTTGTGTATACCAAATATCACCCTGGGAAATACCTGGTAGCTTGGCATCCAAAATCTTCTACGGAGAATGAACGGAGCACAGTCGTACTGCGCAATCAAAAAGCTGCAGTCCTTTTGCGACAAATAGCCGGCGCCGTGGCCCGTCGCATAGTAACCTACGCAAAAATGGGTGATACAGTTGAGCAAAATGATGAATTGGGCTTTATCAAATTTGGGAGTCGGGTGGATTTATTTTTACCGCTGGATATTACACTATCTATAAAGATTGGGGATACCGTACAGAATCAAACCAGCATCATCGGAAAATTTGAAAGCTAATGCAACGTTGTAGTTTTCATGATTATGATATTCGCAGTGGCATAAAACACAAACGAAAAATCGCACTGCTTGTAAAACAGATATTAAGCAAAAAGAAGTCAGAATATAATATCAATTACATTTTTTGTTCGGACGATTATTTACTCGGGATTAATAATCAATACCTAAAACACAATACCCTTACTGATATCATAACTTTTGATTTATCAACTGCGGATAGCCCCGTTTTAATAGCCGATATTTATATCAGCATTGAACGAGTAGAGGACAATGCACAAAAATTTGAAAAGCCATTTACCGAAGAGCTACTGCGGGTAGTGGTGCATGGCATTTTGCACCTACTAGGTTATAAAGACAAAACAAAAGAGCAAAAACTTACTATGAGACGCCTGGAAACCCGTTGGATAAACTATTACATTAAGAATATTTTGCCACTATAATCTTTTGTCACAAGGTCAATCAATTTACCTTTAGTTCTTTAAACTCGCATATGTCTTTTAATAATAATTATGTTGCCATCATGGCTGGTGGAATTGGAAGTAGATTTTGGCCGATTAGTCGAAACAACTACCCCAAACAATTCCTTGATATACTGGGCACCGGCAAATCATTGATTCAATGGACTTACGAACGGTTCAAGAATATATGTCCCGAGGAAAATATTTTTATAATTACCAATAGTAATTACATACCCACGCTACAAGAACAATTACCTAATGTAGACCAAAAAAATATTATCTCTGAACCTTCTCGAAAAAATACAGCACCATGCGCTGCTTATTTTGCACACAAGTTATACGCTATCAATCCAAATGCGAATATTATTATGTCTCCCGCCGACCATCTCATCTTTGATGAGCGAAAATTTGAACGGGACATTTTAGATGCGCTTGATTATGTTGGATCAAATGATTTACTCGTCACCCTTGGAATAAAGCCCACCCGCCCCGATACCGGTTATGGCTATATTCAGTATGACACGACCAAAAAAAATGGTCGGTTTTATGCCGTTAAAACTTTTACCGAAAAACCAAATCTGGAATTGGCCGAAACCTTTGTTCGCAGTGGTGATTTTTTATGGAACGCAGGCATCTTTGTTTGGAATGTAAAAACAATTATCGATGCTTTTGAAGCTCACTTGCCTGAGTTGAACGACATCTTTCAACAGGTAAAGACGTATAACACGGCCGAAGAGACTAAAGATATTGCCAAAGCATACCCCCAGTGCACTAATGTCTCATTAGATTATGGTATTATGGAAAAAGCAAAAAATGTTCATGTTATACCATCTTACTTTGGTTGGTCCGACCTTGGTACTTGGAATAGTGCCTACGAAAATTCGGACAAGGATTATCTCGGCAATGCTGTCTACGGTAAAAATGTAATGATTATTGATGCCTCTCAATGTATGATAAAAAGCCCTGACGAGAAGTTAGTATTAATACAAGGCTTAGAAAACTTTATTGTAGTGGATACGAAAGACGTTTTACTAATATGTGAACGTAATCGAGAGCAACAAATAAAAGATTATGTGGCAGAAGTCAAACGTAATAAAGGTGAAAAATTCTTGTAGATAGATGCCGAATAACGTCACTATTTTCACCGAAATGAGCGCATTAGCGCAAAAGCATAATGCCATTAACTTATCGCAAGGTTTTCCTGATTTCGAATTAGATAACCGGCTGGGGCAGTATCTAAAAGAAGGGTTTGAGCAAGGCTACAATCAATATGCACCTATGGCTGGCCTGTCATATTTACAAGAAATCATTGCCGAACAAAAACGCGAAAAATATGGCCGAGCAATCACTGGTCAACAAAATATTACCATTACTCCCGGAGCAACCTATGGCATTTATTGTGCATTAGCATCATTTATTCAGCATGGTGATGAGGTAGTAATTTTCGAACCAGCCTATGATAGTTATGCGCCGAATATTATTCAACTTGGCGGACGGGTAGTCCGAATACCATTGAATAAAAATAATTTTAAGGTAAACTGGCAACTAGTAGCTGATACAATAACTATTCAGACGAAATGTATCATCATCAATTCGCCACATAACCCTACCGGCACTGTTTGGTCTGAGGATGATTTTCTCCAACTAAAACGAATAACACGAAACACAGATATCCGTATCATATCGGATGAGGTGTATGAATATTTAACTTTTGATGGCAGTGCACATTTTAGTATACTGAAAGACGAAGAGTTATTCACCAAGTCATATATCATTTTTTCATTTGGCAAAATGATACAAGCCACGGGGTGGAAAATTGGTTATGTGATAGCCCCAAAAAAATTAACAGACGCTTTTCGTAATAAGCATCAGTACATAGCCTTTTCAGTTAATTCTATTGCGCAATATGCCATAGGCAAATTTTTACGAAACTATACCCAGCTGGACCAACTTGCTCCTTTCTTTGAAGCCAAAAGAGACCTTATGCTCTCGGAGTTTGAAAAATTACCATTGAAGGTGCCATTTGTAAGTAGTGGTAGTTATTTTCAACTCTTCAGCTTTGAAGGGGTCAGCGAGTTATCAGATCGTGAATTTGCTAAAATGCTGACCACTGAAGTCAAGGTGGCAGCAATACCAATCAGTCCATTCTATTTAAACGGTTCAGATGAAAAACTACTACGATTTTGTTTCGCAAAGAAAGACGAGACAATTCGGGCAGCTGCGGCTAATCTTCATTCCTTTTTCAATCAATAAAAAAACGCCCTGAAAAATTCAGGGCGCTAGAATGTTTTGCGGGCAAAATTATTATTTACCACCGTTTACTCGGCTGCTCAAATCTTTACCTGCTTTAAACTTCGCTACTTTTTTTGCAGCAATTTTAATTTCTTTTCCAGTTTGAGGATTTCGGCCAACACGTGCAGCTCTTTTGGATATTGAGAAAGTACCAAAGCCTACAAGCGTTACTTTATCTCCTTTTTTTAATGTTTTTGTTACTGCTTCGCAGAAAGCATCTAAAGCTGCACCAGCTTGAGCTTTTGTGCAATCAGCGGCACCTGCCATTTGATCAATTAGTTCTGATTTGTTCATAATGAATTTTATTTAGATTTACAATGTAACGAAAGTAAGGGATTTGTACAACATTTTCGAATTTAATTTTGGCTGAAACGCAGTACAGCAAAGGATTTACACAAATTATACACAGCAGCTTTTTATGTCATCTTCTTTAAAATAGAACGAAACGCTGTGAATTTATCACCAAATTTCATCAATCCATCTTCACGCATTTTAGAAGCGAATTCATTAATATAGCGTTCATAATCTGCTTCAGAGTTCGCAAAATACTGAGCCACAAAAGTTCGATGTTCATCCACTTTTGGATCGAGTAATTCAAAAAAAGAATAACCAGTAAAGCAACCTGTGTCTACTACTTCAGGCATGTGGCTCTGAATCCATGTTAGCCAATCTTCTAAAATGTCATTATCTACTTTTACGGTAACGTTATATACTATCATATTTTTTAGCTTATTTCTACAAAAATCGGACAATGATCCGAGTGCATTACATCTGCTAGAATCCCAGCATCTTGCACCCTATCCATCATTTTTTCTGACACACTTATATAGTCTATCCGCCAACCTTTGTTATTAGCGCGTGCATTTGCCCGATAACTCCACCATGTGTATTGATGCGGATGAGGATTGATTAGCCTAAAGGTGTCAACAAACCCGCTATCAAAGAATAAGTCCATCCATTCTCTTTCCTCTGGCAGAAATCCACTACTATTTTTATTTCGTATCGGGTCATGAATATCAATGGGCTTGTGACAAATATTGTAGTCCCCAACAATAATAATATTTTCAGTTTGCGCTCTTAGGGTCTGGGAAAAATGAAGATATTCATCTAAAAATTCCATTTTATAGGCCTGACGCTCATCTCCACTACTCCCCGAAGGAAAATATGTATTCACCAGTTTGAAATTATTCAAGTTGGCTTGTATCGTTCTACCTTCCATATCAGCCTGCTTATTGTTCATGCCAAATATCACTTCGTCGATGGGTTCTTTATAGAGTATACCAACGCCACTATATCCTTTTTTTTGGGCAGGAAACCAATGACTTTTATAACCAATATTTTCAAAATCAGTTACGGGTATATCTGCCAAATTTGCCTTTATCTCTTGAAAGCAATAAACATCAGCATTATCTTCTGTAATCCATTCCAGCAAACCTTTTCGCATTGCTGCACGGATGCCATTCACGTTGTAAGAAACTATACGCATGTAGGTGCTAAAATAAAAAAGGTCACGCGTTGAGCGTGACCTTTTCTGATTTTATTGATAAAAAATTATTGTTTTGTGATTTTGGTAACACCCAATACTTTACCTGCAGCATTCTTATACTGCAATATGTAGATGCCTTTTGGCAAAGTATTTAACGACATTTGATATACAGAACCATTGGCACTGTTGATATTCATGCGTTGGATTTGTTTACCAATTATGTTGCTCAAATGAATTGATTTAACATTTTTATCCTGAACATTAAAATTGAGCATATTGTGCGTGGGGTTAGGATAAACGTCTACCAAATTCACTTTATTGATTTTGGAGGTTGAATTCGGCCAGCAATTTAAATCGCTACCATCTGTATGGATTAAGTGAACAAAATTTGTCGAAGCATCCCCTTGACGACGAAACTCCACATATATATCAGAACAGCCTTGGCTGGCAGCAGCAGGACGGCGCATTTCGATATACAATTCCTCTGTTTTGTTAGCTGCTATATCGGCCTTGTGCCAGTTAAAATCATTGAATAAATAACAATTTCTCCAATCACAAACCCCTGGAGCAGTCCAATCACTTGGCTTATCCACAGAAACCAGGCGCCACTCAAAAGTGTCCACAGTAGAGGTATTGTTACTAATCTGAAACTTGGCCTTATGTGGCACATTGTCATCTTTCAAATTGTAATAAACAGTATCAGCACCAATGGTATAGGAAAATTGAGCATTTGAAATAAATCCAAACAGCATCAACGGAAGGATTGATAATATTATCTTTTTCATCTTTTCTGTATTTGTCGTGCAATTTAAGTTTTTATTAGGACTTGAGGCTGAATTAACAATAATTTTTACCTTTCCGTGATAATAATTATGATCCGACAATTCTATTCCGTTAGGATTATCCTGACACTTATGCACTAATTTTCATCATCCTATTTTTACCGAACATATCCTTATTTATTCTGGCTTGGCAATTATTCAACTGCGCCAATTTAGCGACATCATGGGCATAGTCTTCATGTGCCTCAAAATACAAACGCCCACCACTCTGCAATTTTGGCAATGCAAAAGCTAAAATGGATTTATAAAACTGCAAAGGGGCGTCCTCATCGGAGAACAAGGCCAAATGAGGCTCGAAATCCAATACCCGCTTTTCCAAAACTGAAGCTTCGTTTAATGGTATATAAGGCGGATTGGAAACAATGATGTCAAAATCTCGTGCATTCAATCGAGTATTTAAAATATCATCTTGTCTAAAGGTAACATTTCTACCTAAGGATGCATTGTTGGCCATGGCTACCTGAAGCGCTTTATCACTAATATCCGTTGCTGTTATCCGAGCGGCATCCAGTGCCGCATCTAATGTTATTGCAATACAACCACTTCCTGTACCAATATCCAATACACTCACCCCGGAATGCATATTATCTTTGATAATCCATTCTACCAGTTCCGCCGTTTCAGGTCGTGGAATAAGAACATGTTCATTGACCTTGAACTTTAAATTATTAAACCACTCGTATCCTAAAATATACTGAATTGGCATGTCCACCTGCAAGGCCGAGATATAATCGTTCCACTTTTTCTGCTCTATAATTATCTCGACCTGACAAGCCCAATCCAATCGGCTAAGGCCTTCATCTGCTAATAATCGAAAAAAAATATTATCCACTTCACTGACAGGCAAATGCCCATTAAGGCTATCACTAAACCATTTTTTTAGTTCATTTTTATTCCATGCTTTTTTCACTACGTAAACTCTTTGGGTAGCCAACCTGCTACATTTGTAAATGTAAATGAAATTGCTTTGTTTTGGTTAGTGGCGGTATTTTCAACGAGGCAACTTACAAAGTTGCCTATCGTTGAGCCGCGTTGAAAACAATCATTCTGCTAGTACAAAAAAGCAAAGACATTCCAGTATATTTGAACAAATAAATAAGACAGAAATGGCGGCAAAAGAAGCAAACGAAAAGAATGAAAAATTGAAGGCCCTGAAACTCACCATGGACAAAATTGATAAAGATTTTGGCAAAGGATCAGTAATGAAAATGGGTGATAAGGAAAATCAAGAAATTGAAAGTATTTCCACGGGCTCACTAGGCTTGGATATTGCATTAGGCATTGGCGGTTTTCCAAAAGGTAGAGTTATAGAAATTTATGGCCCAGAATCGAGCGGTAAAACCACCGTTGCTATTCATGCCATAGCCGAAGCTCAAAAACAAGGTGGCATCTGCGCGTTTATAGATGCAGAACATGCCTTCGATCCCAGCTACGCAAAAAATCTAGGCGTGGATATTGAAAACCTCCTCATTTCGCAACCGGACTATGGAGAACAAGCACTTGAGATTGCAGACCGATTGATACTTTCGGGCGCGATTGATTTGGTTGTTATCGATTCTGTAGCAGCTCTCGTACCTAAAGGAGAATTGGAAGGCGAAATGGGTGATAGTAAAATGGGCTTACAGGCAAGATTGATGAGTCAGGCATTGCGTAAATTGACTGCCACTATCAACAAAACGGGTTGCTGTTGCATTTTCATTAACCAATTACGCGAAAAAATTGGTGTTATGTTTGGCAATCCCGAGACTACAACCGGAGGTAATGCCCTCAAGTTTTATGCTTCTGTGCGGCTGGACATTCGCCGGGCTACCCAAATAAAAGACGGCGAAGAAATCATTGGTAACCGCACTCGAGTAAAAGTGGTAAAAAACAAAGTTGCGCCCCCATTTAGAAAAACAGAGTTTGACATTATGTACGGCCAGGGCATCAGTAAAGTTGGCGAAATCATTGACCTTGGCGTAGAGCATGATATTATCAAAAAAAGTGGTAGCTGGTACAGCTACGGTGAAAATAAACTAGGACAAGGCCGCGATGCGGTAAAACAACTACTTATTGATAACCCTGAACTTAGTGATGAAATCGAAAACAAAGTTCGACAAAAACTCAATGGTGCTTCAGTGGTAATGCACCTGCCCGATGAACCAGAAGAAGTTATTGCAGACTAATGTTACATTACGAAAAGCCATAAAAAAAGTCCGATGTTATCGGACTTTTTTCTTTTTTATGCTTTACGAATTATCAGTACCAGCTCACCCTTTACGGGCTTCGCAATCACTTGTTCCAATACCTCTTTAGCAGTACCTCTGATGTGTTCCTCAAATTTTTTAGAAATTTCACGTGACAACGAAACCTGTGTATCCTCTCCAACTACCTCAGAAATTTGTTGTAAGGTTTTAGCAATACGATGCGGACTCTCGTAAAGCACCACCGTCCTTACTTCGTACTTTAATTTTTCAAAAAAAGTCTTTCTACCTTTCTTTACAGGTGGAAACCCCAAAAACAAAAATTCGGTCAACGGAAAGCCACTGCATACGAGCGCCGGTACAAATGCAGTTGCTCCCGGCAGACACTCCACCAAAACACCTTGGGCTACACACTCACGAACCAATAAAAACCCGGGATCAGAGATGCCAGGCGTGCCAGCGTCACTAATTACAGCTATTGTCATCCCACTTTTTATTTGAGCAACAATCGCCTCAACAGATTGATGTTCATTGTGCATATGGTATGATTTACATTTTGTGGTAATCTCAAAATGTTTCAACAGTTTGCCAGAGGTCCGTGTATCTTCAGCCAGTATCAAATCAGCCTCCTGCAACACGCGTACAGCACGAAAGGTCATATCTTCTAAGTTGCCTATAGGCGTAGGTACTAAAAAAAGCTTCATTTCATCTACAAAGTAAGCTATTCAAACACGAAACAATTCGTGTTTTTTCAAGCAATATAAATATTGTCATAACTTAGTATTAAAATAAGATGGCTAAACTTTTATCATCATATACAGAGAGTGAAGAAGAAGATAAAAAAGTAATTCTCAGGGAGTATCGCTCTTTTCTTCGGGCTATTGGAAACAATATCAGCAAAGATGGCAAGAAGCGTATAAGACAAGCTTTTGAGATTGCCGCCGAAGCGCATAAGCATATGCGGCGCAAAAGCGGCGAACCTTATATACTACATCCTTTGGCCGTGGCAAAAATCGTCGCTACCGAAATGTATTTGGGCACTACATCGGTGATATGTGCCTTGCTACACGATACAGTAGAGGATACCGAAATGACACTTGATGACATTCAATTTGACTTTGGCAATACCGCTCGTAACATTATTGACGGCTTAACCAAAATTGCCACAGTCGCAGCTGGCAAAGACACTTCGGTGCAAGCTGAAAATTTCAGAAAAATTTTACTCACGCTGGCCGACGACCCCAGAGTCATCTTGATAAAAATAGCTGACAGACTGCACAATATGCGCACACTGGATAGTATGCGAAAAGACAAGCAATTAAAAATTGCTTCGGAAACAATTTACATTTATGCGCCTATTGCACATCGCCTTGGTCTGTACGAAATAAAATCTGAGTTAGAAGACCTAAGCCTTCGATACACACAACCGGATGTATATTTTGACATAAAAAACAAACTGGCCGAGACCAAAGCTGAACGAAATCGTTACATACGAGAATTCATCAAACCCTTAAAAGCAGAGCTTGACGCAAACAACATCGAATGCACCATAACAGGTAGATCAAAATCAATCCACTCGATATGGAATAAAATGCACAAAAAAAATGTACCATTCGAGGATGTATTTGATTTGTTTGCTATTCGCATTATCATTGACGCAGAAATAGAAAACGAAAAGCAAGAATGCTGGAAAGCATTTTCTGTAGTTACGGGCATGTTTCATCACAGCCTTGACCGCATGCGAGATTGGCTTAGCGCGCCAAAAAGCAATGGATATGAGGCACTCCACACTACAGTGATGAGCCCAAAAGGCAAATGGGTAGAAGTTCAAATACGATCAAAAAGGATGAACGAAATTGCCGAAAAAGGTCTGGCGGCGCATTGGAAATATAAAGAAGGCAATCAAAAAGAAAGCAAAATTGACCTTTGGTTAAAGAACATTCGTGAAGTTTTGCAGGACCCTGATGCCAATACCTTTGAGCTAATATCAGATATCAAAACTGATTTATTTAAAGACGAAATTTTTTGCTACTCACCCAAAGGAAAAGTGGTCACGCTGCCTAAAGGAGCAACTGCACTTGATTTTGCTTTTGACATCCACTCCGAATTAGGTAAAACCTGTATTGGTGCCAAGGTAAACTACAGGCTCGTGCCAATTAGCGAACAATTACGCAATGGTGATCAGATAGAAATAATTACTTCAAAAAAACAAAAACCGAGTAGCGATTGGCTGAATTTTGTAAAAACAGGCAAAGCAAAATCGCGCATCAAGTACTACCTGAAAGAAGAAAAACGCAAAATAGCCGACGATGGCAAGGCACTTTTGGCCCGCAAATTAAAAGGCCTGAATCTTGAACTGACCGATCATAATGCAATGGTGGTGATGAATTATTTCAATTATGACTCACACACAGATATGTATTATGACATGGCCCAAAATCAATTTGATTTTAAAGAGCTAAAAAAGTTTGAAAATAAAAACGGTCATCTATTAGCCCCTAAAAAAACAATTGCCCAACAGCAGCCTCAACAAGTTGATAAGGAGGAAGAAAAGTTAAAACAACAACTTTCTGCTAAAGACTATGAGTTGGTATTATTTGGCAGTGAATCTTCAGATAAAATACAATATACACTTGCCAATTGTTGCAAGCCCATACAAGGTGATGATGTGTTTGGATTTATCACAACAGGTGAAGGCATGAAGATTCATACCACTACATGTCCAAATGCACCTTCATTACTTGCCCAATACAGTCACCGTGTAGTTAAAGCTAAGTGGGCTAATAATAAAGAAATTTCTTTTTTGACTACATTAAAAGTTACCGGAGTTGATGATGTTGGCATCATTAATAATATGACCAACATCATATCGGGTGAACTAAAAATCAATATGCGCAGCATGAGCATTGAGAGCCATGAAGGATTATTTGAAGGGAAGATAAAAGTCTTTGTAAAAGAAAAAAAAGAGTTAGCCAAACTTATTGAAAAACTTGAAAAAGTAAGAGGCATCCATAAAGTCAGCCGTGTTGAGTCTAATTAAATCACACTACAAGTCAAAGCTACCCATAAGTGGTAAATGGTCTGAATAGGGCACAAGAAAACGATCAAAGTATTTTATCCGCAGCCTATTACTGAAAAACATATAATCAATCCGTAAAAAAGATATTTTTCCTCTATAAGTCGAACCCACTCCACAGCCGCGTTCAAGAAAAGCATCCTCCAATTGACCTTTTACATTGAAGTAACTGTACGAGCTAGGCAAATCATTCAAATCGCCACAAACAATAGTGGGATATTCATTGCTTTCATCAATCACAAAACCTGAAAGATCCGCCTCAACACCGCGTTGTTTATATGCCTTTAACAACTTGGTAAATACCGAACGTGAACTCTTCAATGCGCTTTTTGCAGTTTGCAACATACTACTGTCATTTTGTATAGTCATATCCTGCGGCGATAATTTATTCGAGTGTAAATGAATATTATAAACCCGTAGACGATCTTTCCCAATATCGATAATGGCTTCTTGAAGTAAGTTTTTATCATCTTCGTTAATCATCACATTGGTATTTTTTACTATTGGGAATTTCGAAAAAATTACACTCCCCCACAATCGATTAGCATGTCGTTTTAACGCACAAGTTTCAACATAAGGATACCCACACTTTTCTTTTATCGCTTTTATATTATCCAAGCCTGTACCATCCTTTGTGTAAAACTCCTGAAGACACAAAATATCAGGTGACTTTGAAGAAATAAAATCCAAAAGTTTGATACGATTGTTTTTATCACCAGTCCAGTCATAAAGATCCAACAACCTTACATTATAGCTCATTATACTAAAGTCCTTTGCCACTTCAGCGTCATTTGTTTTTAGGCAACCAAATCCAAATCCAACACTAATAACATTCCATGAAATGAATAGCCCCAACAAAGCAATGCCAACCATGAGATATTTTCTGGCAATCAACCAAAAAAAAAGAAAAGCAATATTCAACACGGCTACCACCGGTGTCAGCAATCCCAGTACCCCCATTAGTTGATATTCAGCCGGACTCACAGTTGGTATGTAGTGCATGAATATCAACATGACCAATAACAACAACTGAGGCAAATAAAGGATTCTGAATATCACCTTTCGCATACTAGTCCTTAAAGCGTTCTAAATAGTCTCGTTCAGCTTGAGATAAACTTTCAATACCTAAACTATTAATTTTATCCAGAATCTGATTTAGATACTGTTCATTTTGATCATTGACAAGTCGCGGCTTGGCGATTGGCTTCTTGTTTCGCAAGAAATTTTCATTATTCGAAAAATAAGACCGACTGTTACTTAAAAGCACCTTGATTTTTTCAAAAAAATCATACAAAATATTTTGTGATAGATAACCAAGTAACCCACCTGCCAGAAAAACCAGAATAGCATGGATATTATGCAGTCGTGTAAATAAACTTAAACCCATAAAAATAAGCCCAAAAACATAAATGGGCACGCCACGATTGAATATGGCATAAAAAACATACTTTGGCTTGTAGGTAATAGTGGCAGCGGCAACTGCAGCTACTCCACCAAGCGTAGACATGTACAAACCATCACCTCCATCGGCTAGCCAAGTGTAGATCAATAGCGCCAAACCACTCAACACACTGCCGAGAAAGAAAATAGGCAACACACGATTCGTGCCACGTAAATCTTCTATGACCGTACCAAAAATCCATACCCAAACCATGTTGGTGAGTAATGCCCAGAAGCCACTTTCTATAAATCCATAGGTAAACAAACTCCATGGTTGGTATAAAAAATCACCAATATCCAAAGGCAACAACAACGGATTTTTTATGTACCGAAAAAAGAAAGCGGTGCCATCATCGGTCAACTTAAAAATGGTTTCGATGAACCACAGGAATACAAAAAATCCACCACATATAATGACAATGCGAATAATATCACTGCGATAGGTGTTTTTGAAAATAGAACGAGATTGAAATGAATTCATAATTTAACCCGAATTGTATGAGATGCGCCAACTTTTTAATATTACAAAGCCTGCCAGCATGCCCCCTATATGAGCAAAGTGTGCCACATTATCGCCGGGGGTATTACTAAAGCCCGCAAAGAGTCCAATTAATGCCAAGCCGGCCACAACATATTTTGCCTTGACCGGTATAGCGAAATAGAGATATAATAATGCATTGGGAAACAGGTAACCAAACGCAAACAACAAACCATATACCGCACCTGAGGCACCAACAGTTGGGATTTGTAGCACGTCAAAATTGCCTGAACGAAACTCTACATACTGCACCAGCTGATGGCAAGCAGCAGCACCTAACCCGCTTAGCAGATAATAATTTAAAAAGCGCTTTGGCCCAAACCGACGCTCCAGAATACTGCCAAACATCCAAAGTGCAAACATATTAAAGAAAATATGTGCAAACCCGGCATGCATAAACATGTGCGTGATTATTTGCCAAACCCGAAAGTTTGGCGATTCAAAATAGAACATGGCCAACCAGTTTGGATTAAAAGGCAAAGCCGGCCCCACTAACTCTGTGGCAATAAAAAACAAGCCATTAATAATCAATAAATTTATTACAACAGGCGGAATGACCTGTTGCGAACTTGGACG
Organism: uncultured Chitinophagaceae bacterium; assembly: GCA_964409905.1. Lineage (GTDB taxonomy): Bacteria > Bacteroidota > Bacteroidia > Chitinophagales > Chitinophagaceae > JAGNRR01. The sequence goes on from CAYPET010000003.1 coordinate 30,370, forward strand.
AATTTCCATCTCTGCAAATGTAATTGGAAATAGAATGTACAAGGCAAGAAATACAATAAGACTGACCGAATTATGACAACTTTTACTAACAAATCAACTACTTTTAGGTTATGAAACATTCAAGAATCCTATTTGCCTTACTTCTTCTCACGCTGCCATTTTCGGCTTGTCAAAAAGAGTTAGTGACAAAAATCGAATTACCGGAAGGCTATTTCGAAAACCAATGGCAGGAAACCTTAACCGCCGCAAAAGAGTTTGACCGCCATATGTTTATTCATTTTTATGCCGACTGGTGTAACCTTTGTGCCGACTTCAAAAAAGATGTGCTGAATGATGCCGAGGTAGAGGCATACATGAAAAGTAAATTTATAGGTGCACTCATGGATTCTGAAAAAGGCATTGGTAAAGAATTATATTCCGGTTTTCAGCTAGAGGGGCACCCCAATATGGTAGTCACCGATAAAAACGGGAACCTCATTGCAAGCCAACGAGGTAAATTGTCCAAAACCGAATTTTTGGATTGGATAAAAGCCTATGAATAACGAAAGCATCTTACGTAATGCTATAACATAATTTTTGGACTGTAAATAAACCAATAAGGTATATTTGCCGCGCATTCATGAGAGCTACCCTTTTCATCATCCTATCTTTAACCTTGGTCATTTCTGCATGTAACTCGCTTGAGAAAATACAAAAAAGCAGTGATACTGAGTTTAAACTGCAAAAAGCCAATGAATTCTACGATAAAAAGCAATACGGCAAAGCCATTGTATTATTTGAAGAATTGCTAACCGTGTTTAAAGGTACCAAACGCTTTGAAGGCATCTACTACAAGTATGCCATGAGTTATTACAAACAAAATAGTTTTTTGGCAGCATCATATCATTTCAAAAACTTTTCAGACTTATTTCCCAATTCCGAACGAACAGAAGAAGCCCGTTTTTTGCATAGTAAAAGCCTTTTCGAAGAAGCGCCCAAGTACTCCTTAGATCAGGATAATACCACAAAATCGATTACCGAACTGCAAAATTTCATAAACTCCTACCCAAAGTCTAAACATGTTGCGGAAGCCAATGCAATGATCGACAAATCGCGATCCAAGTTGGAAAAAAAGGAAAAATATGCCGCCGAGTTGTACTTCAAAATAGCCCATTATCAGGCTGCTGCTATTTATTTTGAACAAATTATCAATAAATATCCCGAGTCACAATACATTGATTATTACCAATTGATGGTGCTGCAATCGCGCTTTAAATATGCCGAACAAAGCATAGAATCCAAACAAAAGGAACGATTTAGCCAAGTTTTGGAAGATTATACATATTTTAAAAGTATCAACCCAAATAATCAATATCAAAAGGACATGGAAAGCCTAAAAAGCTTATCTTCGCAAATTCTTTCTAAAATTTCAACGCCATGATGCATCAAGGAAAAAAGCTATTAATCAATACAACGAACCCCTCTATAGAAACCCGAAGTATTGATACCATTGCAGCACCTACAGGTAATCTGTATGAGTCGTTAGCCATCATTGCTAAAAGAGCCAATCAGATTAACACCAAAATCAAAGATGAATTAATCAAAAAATTGGAGGAATTCGGCAGTCATACTGACAACCTTGAAGAAATCAACGAGAATAAAGAGCAAATAGAAATCTCTCGATTTTACGAACGTATGGCTAACCCTGCTATTCAAGCCACCAACGAATTTTTAGACGATAAGATTTATTACAAAAAGCCCGAAGTGCAATTGTAATATACCGTACAAAATTCAAATAACTAAATACTTTTTTGAGTTTGGAAAGCCTAAATGTTTCCAAAACCACTTATCCAACAGATAAATAAAGTATTTTTACCCCGTGCAAGGTAAAAAAATACTCTTAGGTATCACCGGTAGCATAGCTGCCTACAAAATACCTGCATTAGTGCGCCTTTTTGTTAAGGCCGGCGCCGAAGTAAAAGTAGTTATGACTCCCGCCGCTGCTGATTTTGTATCGCCCCTGGTGTTATCAACCATATCAAAAAACACACTAAGCATGCACCTCAGCACAAACGACCGTTGGGAAAATCATGTAATGCTAGGCAGGTGGGCTGATTTGATGCTGATTGCCCCAGCCTCGGCCAATACAATAGCCAAAATGGCCAATGGCCTTTGTGATAATTTACTAATGGCGTCCTATTTATCAGCTACTTGCCCAGTGTATCTGGCACCGGCTATGGATGAAGATATGTATCATCACCCTTCCTTTACCCAAAACTGTGAACGCCTGCTAGCATATGGCAATATCATCATCCCGGCTAACCATGGCGAGCTGGCTAGCGGACTGATTGGCTTTGGACGCATGGCTGAAATTGAAGCTATTTTTCAACATGTGCAATATGCACTCCAACAGACACAGCGACTAAGTGGTAAAAAAGTATTGATTACTGCTGGCCCAACATACGAAAATATCGATCCGGTGCGTTTTATCGGCAACTATTCTAGTGGCAAAATGGGGCTTGCACTCGCCATGGCTTTTGCCAGCGAAGGTGCCATAGTCACATTAGTGATCGGGCCCAGCCAATTAAAAGCCGCTCACCCCAACATAGAGCAAATCAATGTTCAGTCCGCCCAACAAATGTTCGAAATTTGTCAACAACATTTCACCGGTGCCAACATTGCCATTATGAGTGCCGCCGTGGCTGACTATAAACCCAAACATTTGGCCACCGAAAAGATCAAGAAAGGCCAAGAAGCACATTTAACCATCGAATTAGAAAAAACCATAGACATATTAAAAACCTTGGGAGCATCTAAAAGAGATGAACAGCTACTTATCGGATTTGCCTTGGAAAGTCAGGACGAAGAAGCCTATGCACTAAAAAAACTGAAGGAAAAAAATGCTGACATCATTGTGCTAAATTCATTGCGTGATGCTGAGGCCGGTTTCATGAAGGATACAAATAAAGTGACACTTTATAATAAAGACGAACGTAAAACAACTTATGAGGCCAAATCCAAGAGAATGGTTGCCCAAGATATTTTGGAAGAAGTCATAAACATTATCAATACGAAATGAAACAACTTGCCTATTGCATAAGCCTGTTGATGTTAACCACATTCGCTGCCATTGGGCAAGAGGTTAACTGTAGGGCGATTGTGAATGCCAATCAAATTCAAGGTGTAGACAAAAAGGTATTTACCACCCTGGAACAAGCTATTGAAACCTTTGTGAACACCCGTAAGTGGACCAATGATAACTTCCAACAACAAGAAAAAATTGAGGTAGTATTCTCCCTGGTGTTGGATGCTCAAATTGAAGGCGTTGAAGGTGGTTATACTGGTAGTATCTCTATACAGTCTACCAGGCCCGTCTATAACGCCACCTACAATTCTACCATGGTAAATTATGTAGACAAAAGCTTGGCTATCAATTACATTCAATTTCAGCCATTAGATTTTGCCGACAATCGCGTTACGGGTTCTGATGCGTTGGCATCAAACCTCACTGCCATCATTGCCTATTACACCTATTTGGTCATTGGCTTAGATTATGACAGCTTTTCACTGAACGGTGGTACACCCTATTACAACAAAGCATTAAACGTTGTAAACAACGCGCCTGAGGGCAGAGAAATTACCGGCTGGAAAGCAAGCGAAGCCAACCGGCGCAATCGGTATTGGCTCGTGGATCAGGTACTCAATAATCGTTTTGCCAAATTCCGCGAAGCCCTTTATACCTATCACCGCACAGGGCTGGATCTGATGATTACCGACCCCGAAACTGCTCGGCAAAACATGGGCAGCATTTTCCCCGACCTAAAACAAATGAACCTCGATAATCCTTCCTCCTTGCTTCTTCAGTTTTTTTTCACGGCTAAAAGCGAGGAAATAATGGATTATTTGCAAAATGCAGACCGAGCTCAAAAAGAAATCGTCATCCCTATTTGTTCGCAAATCGACGTGCGGAACGCGCAAGAGTATTTTAAACTAATGAAGTAATCATGCGTTTTTTTACCTGTATTGCATTTTGTACATTCCTTTTCACATCCTGCAAGGATGATAGCCCGCCAATTACAGAACAAAAAATGGCAGCCATTCTCACGGATTTGCACATGGCAGAAAGCTACGCCCAATTAACCCCTATCAGCCAAGACGGCATTTCGGTAAAAAACACCGAAACAATGCTCATTCTATACAGCCTCGTGCTACAAAAATATCAAGTGGACAGCACAAGTTTTCAGCAGGCTCTTGACTGGTACAAAGCACAACCCGAAAAGTTTGACCTTGTCTACGAAAAAGTTTTGAACAAACTTAGCGTTCTCAAAGAACAGCAGCTTGACAGCCTCCAGCAAACTAGCATGGATAGCAGCCATACAAAAGACGGTTTTAAGGATACTTTATAAAGAATAGCATAGGCTGCAAAGCTTTTTCTCGGCGATTGGTAGTAAATTCGCTCTCGTTAAAATTCACACACCTTTTTTAATAAATTATGAACGATCTTAAGAAAAAATTTGACGAAAACGCCAGCGCACTTGCCGCCGATATCAAAGCCATGCTTAAAGAGCATGGCAATAAGAAAATTCAAGAAACTACCCTATCCCAAATTTATGCGGGCATGCGCGGTATGATTGGATTGGTGTGTGAAACCTCCCTATTGGATGCCGATGAAGGGATTCATTTTAAAGGCTACAGCATTCCACAATTAATAGAAAAGTTGCCTAAGGCAGATGGCGGCTCACAACCCTTACCGGAAGGTCTATTTTATTTGATGCTGATAGGCGAATTGCCTAACGAGGCCGATGCCGAAAAAATATCCGCAGCCTGGGGCCGACGCTCGCATGTACCAAACCATGTTTTTGAGGCTATCAACAAATTGCCGTTGCATACCCACCCAATGACCATGTTTAGCATTGGCATTATGGCCATGCAAACGGAAAGCGTATTTGCCAAAGCCTATAAAGAAGGTATGTCGAAGGCCGATTACTGGTCTTACACCTTCGAAGATTGCTTGAACTTAACCGCACGCCTTCCACGCATTGCAGCTTACATCTATCGCCGAAAATACAAAAACGACGACCATATCCACCCGAACGGCATGTTAGATTGGGCAGCCAATTTTGCGCATATGTTAGGCTATGATGATCCCGAGTTTCATGAATTGATGCGCCTATACTTGTGCATACATGCAGACCATGAAGGTGGCAACGTAAGTGCCCATACAGCTCACGTGGTAAGCTCAGCGCTAAGCGACCCATACTTATCATTTGCAGCCGGCATGAATGGCCTTGCCGGACCCCTACACGGTTTAGCCAATCAAGAAGTTATCCGCTGGATCAAAGAAATGATTAGCGAATTAAACACAACCGAGCCTACCAAGGAACAGATTGCCAAATACGTGCAAGACACCTTGGATGCTGGTAAAGTAATACCGGGCTACGGACACGCTGTACTGCGTAAAACAGACCCACGCTTTACTGCACAAATGGAGTTTGCAAAACAATACTGCGCCGACGATTCTACGGTACAAACGGTATGGAATATTTACGAAGTAGTGCCTGAAATACTGGGCTCTATCGGAAAAATTAAAAACCCATGGCCAAACGTTGACGCGCATTCCGGCGCATTGTTGCAACACTACGGCATGGTGGAAGAAGAATTTTACACGGTACTCTTTGGAGTATCGCGGGCATTGGGCATACTCGCTGGCATGTGTTGGGACCGTGCATTGGGCATGCCACTGGAGCGGCCAAAATCTGTATCCACCCGTATGGTGAAGAAATGGATAAACGGAGAAGTAGAATCACTATAAGCTTTAAATATATATAGTAAGAGCGGCTTTCGAGCCGCTCTTTATTTTTAGGATATCTATTGATCTGTATTGCACTAAGGCTAAAACAGTAATAAATAAAACTACATAATGTAATACGGAACGGACCAAAGAAAAGTCTGCCAACGCATACAAACCTTGGACTAATGAAGAAGATATCAAATTGACTGAGCTTTTCTGTGAAGGAAAAAAATAATTGAGATTGTGGAAATTTTGCAGCGTAATAAAGGGGCAATACATTCCAGAATTAAGAAACTTGAACTGAATGAAAAATACGGCACCTAAAACCGAATAAATTTAATCACAGCGGTTCAGTACAATGAACCTTTCAACTCCCCCCATTTACAGCCCTTTAATAAGCTGAATCGCTTTTTCTAGGCGCTCTTTCTTTGTGCCGGCCATCAAACTAAAGGGACTCACCTCCTCTTGCAAATGAGCCAAATACGTTTTATGCAATCGAATTCTATCTTGCTCATTAGGATGCTCACGCAATGCATCAGCCTCCCAGGGTATATCAGGTGTACAAAGTAAATATGCCGTCGGCGCAAAAGTGGCTAAGCTATTCAGTATGTAGGGCGCACAACGATGGTACTTTTCTTCGCTCCAGATTTTTAGTACCAACAAAGCCGTGTCTACAAATAAAAAATTGTTTGCGTCCTGTTTCGCATGATGGATAGACTGCATATGTAGTCGTGCAATGTGCTCAATATCATCAAAGGCGTAAGCACCGCTGCGAGCCTCGAGATACGCACGAGCTGTTTCTGGCACCCAGGGCTCACGATAATGTGCCGAAAGGTCTTGCGCCAAAGTCGTTTTGCCACTGCTCTCCACGCCGGTAACAACAATTATTTTTACATCATCAGTCAGCATCAGGGTATGGGCTACAAAGCGTAAATTTGATTTATCCATGCGAAGATACTATTTGGGCGTGCTATTCTTGATTGTCTGCGCAGTGTTGTTGCGCTGCGGAAAAGAAATTGCAGGTAATCCGTATCGCAACATCACAGATAAAACTGCGACCTATGTCGGCATGGACGAATGTCGTACCTGTCATGCTTCTGTATACGAAACCTACATCAAAACCGGCATGAGGCAATCCTGGGGTCCGGCCACGCGCGCCAAAAGTGCAGCAGACTTTGGCGATAAGCATCCACCGGTATATGATAACAAACTCGACCTGTACTACAAAGCCTTTTGGAAAAACGATGAGCTATATATAAAAGAATATCGCTTGTATGCGGGCGACACAACACATCTGCGAGAAGAAAAAATTTCGTACATCATTGGCAGCGGCCAACATACTAATTCGCATATTATAGACATCAATGGTTATTTGTATCAGGCGCCCATTACCTTTTACACGCAAAAAGGCCGCTGGGATTTAGCCCCGGGTTTTGAGGATGGTAACGATCGCTTCAGCCGAAAAATCGAAACCGAATGCATTACTTGTCACAATGGCTATCCCAAACATATAGCAGGCAGCCTAAACAAATATGCCAATGTAAAACTGGGCATCGACTGCGAGCGTTGCCACGGCCCGGGTAGCATCCATGTGACAGAAAAAAGAGCAGGTAATATAGTTGATACTTCACAGGGACCCGACTACAGCATAGTGAATCCGGCGAGGCTTCCAATCGAAGAGCAGAATAATTTATGTCAGCGATGTCATCTGCAAGGCATAGCAGTGCTGAATGATGGTAAAAACTTTTTCGATTTTAAGCCATCGCAACAATTAAAAAATACCATGAATGTTTTCATGCCGAGTTTTAGCGGCAGCGAAAAACACATGATAATGGCCAGCCATGTGGAGCGCATGAAAATGAGCAACTGCTACGTCAACAGTGGCAAAATGAGTTGTATCACCTGCCATAACCCACACATTACTGTAAAGGAAACGCCCATAGCCGCTTTTAATGCGGCCTGCAAAAACTGTCATACAAATGCAGATGGTTGTAGTGAAAATATGATAGCGCGAAAAGCAAAAAAAGATAATTGCAGTGCCTGCCATATGGTAAAAAATGAAAGTATCGATATACCGCATGTAGCCGTTACCGATCATTACATCCGTAAAAAACCGACCGTAGAGAATGAGGAAGCGATTCGAAATTTCATTGGTTTGAAATCATATAACAATGAAGCGCCCGACAAGCGTACACAAGCGCGTGCCTTTCTTGAATTCTTTGAGCGGTATCAACCCAACCCACTGTTATTGGATAGCGCACTGGCTTATCTTTCACACGCCGATAAGCGCCAACCAGACAATGATATGATACGAACCTATTTCCTGCAAAAAAAATATGCCGAACTTGGCCGAATAGCAAAGGCCTTAAAGGTCAAGGATATTGATGATGCGTGGACGGCCTATCGCCTAGGTGAGAGTTTGGTAAAAAACAATCAAACCGCGGCAGGCATTCCGTATTTGCAGCGTGCAGTAGCCCTTATGCCGCTGGGATTGGATTTTAGAATAAAACTAGCAAATGCCTTTATTGCAAATGGCCAGTTCGACCTTGCGCAACAGGCGGTAGTATTCATATTAAAGGAAAATCCAAAATTTGATGAGGCTTATAAAATACTAGCCTACCTCAATTTACGTAAAGGCAATTACGCCAGCACCATACAGCAATGTTTGCAAGCGCTGCAGTTGAATCCATTCAACGAACAAACGTATATCAATCTTGCCGTAGCCTATTACCAACAAAAAAATTATTATGCAGCCAAAACTACATTGTTAAAAGCCAAAAGACTTTATCCCGCCAACGCACAAATCAATGCAATGTTGTCAGATTTAAATAAATCACTTTAAGTCACAAACTCATGTTTGTTTTTACGATACCACATCACGCCTAGTATAATGATAATAGTGAGCGGTGTAAAAGCAAGAAAAATAATGCCATTGTTCAATCCTTCTGCACTGCCGTCATCCAAGCCCGCTGCAGTTTTAGTGCACATAGCGCATTGTGCTTTCGATTGTAATTGCACGAAAATAAAAAATAAGAAAACCAATAAGCGTTTCACGATTACAAAGTTACACGCATTCTACTATCTGTAACACCATATTGCTTATATGAATCTAGAAATATTGTCAAAAATGTAAAACATTGCTAAAGGAAGGAAGAAGCATGGAATCAAATTAGCCAGACCGCCCTTTTTCCGTTAATTTTGTACGCTGCTTTCTACACACTATGTCATTACCTCACATCACGAAATACATCTACAAAACCGGAAGCGAAGAAGCTGTAATACGGGGTAAGAAAATCTTTTTAACCGATGGTGTACGGCTAGTTCACAATGATGAACTTGTTGAACAACTCACATTCAGAGTGCGCAACGATATCTACCGAAATTTTTATAATGTCACCATTAGTCGATACACAGAAGAAGATCAAATGGCTGTGCGGTGCACCTGCGCCTATAATATGGGTGATGTATGCCGACATGAAGCTGCTGCCTTGTATTATTTAAACGAACTGATTATTACCAACTCGCTGGAAAGCAAAGACAATTCGTTCAACCAGGCCAACACGGTGATAAAAATGCGCAACATAGAGCTCAAATTATTGCGTTTATACACCAGCGAAGAAATTTATACGGAGGCCGGAGAAATTGCAAAACTCAATAAAGTAAAAATTCTTTCTGCCGATAATGAACTGGTGGAAGCCGACCTACCCTACCAGGGTACTACCTACGAAATAAAGCTGAAGCGAAATAGCGATAACACTATCAACACCTCATGTACATGTGATGAAAAACATTATCCGCTGTGCCTGCACAAAACAGCTTTGTTTTTGCAGTTACTCAATAATTATGGCGCCACATATTTTGATACCATCCGCAACTGGGATAAACAAAAAAACCTATTGTTAGGTCTGTACGGATATTCGTTGGAAGATGACTTGAATGGTAAATTTGAATTTTATTATCAAGACAATAAGCCATTCTTAAAAGTACTAGACAAATCAATAAAAAAATTATCAGAAAACAGCAAGGCAGTGCCAGCCTATGCCCAACCGGACGAAAAAGTCATTTCGCCCACTTCCTTTACTCAGTCTATCGGAGTGCTTATTGATTTAAACGTAGATCATTTCCCGTATTTCACTATTCAATTATTGTCCGGCAAAAAAAACAAAGATGAGAATTCGTTTACTAGCAAAATAAGTAAACTGGATAGTTCCAAATACATAGACCTGAACCCCTTTAGCCCCGATGACAGAGCTGTGGCCAACGCTGCTAAAAAGCTTCAAGAATCTGAAATCAACAAATACATTACGCGCAATTCCCCCTTTGGCGACCTTTGGGAATCACTTCGTACAGATGAAGACTGGACCATTGAAAACAAAAAACTTTTTTACGAGTATGTAGTACCACGACTACATAAACTGTTTGGCCTCATTGGGGATCAGACACCATTTTATTTTCTCGAGAAAGGTCAGCCTTTGAAGCCAGCCAATTTGAGACGTCTGAACATTTCCTTTGCCGAAATTGAAATGAGGTATGTTATAAAAGGTCAAGTCCCTTCATCGACACTCTCTGTACAATACACTATTGGACGCAATCATTACACGCAAGAAGAAAATTTATTTCCCGGCTTTGCATTTCTGCTTACAGGTGATTTAATCTTACTGCCACAAAAAGGCAATGACGCATATTGTAGCGACCAATTACACAGCAACTTTCCTACCCAGGCGGATGAGTGGGATGCATATATGGAAAACATCGTTTTGCCATACAGTCGTACCAAAAAAATGGAATTGGATGATAGCCTCGTGTCGAAATCGCCCGCTGTTACGCCTAAAATGGGATTATTGCTAAACGAAAAAGGCAACACCTTTATTCTGAAGCCTATTTTTCTATACGGTCAACATGAATTAGACTATAGCCCCGAAATACAATTTCCGACTATAGAACAAGGGCAAATCACCATGGTGCAGCGTGATAAACTGGCAGAGCAGAGCTTTATGGAGCAGATAGGCAGTTTGCATCAACGTTTACGCCCAAATACTAAAGGGAACGCCTTCTTACTGGAATCAAAACATGCGCTGAGCCAAAACTGGATGTATACATTTTTTCAGAAAATGAAACAATGGAAAATTCAACTTTTTGGTTATGATAATTTACGGCAATTTAAATTCAAACAATTAAAGCCTAACACACAACTTAATATTACCTCCAACATTGATTGGTTTGATACCGAAGTTGAACTTGACTTCGACGGTCAAAAAGTTGATTTAGTGGAGCTGCAACGTACCATTCAAACAAAAGAAAACGTGGTCAAACTCAGCGATGGTTCTTTAGGCTTGTTGCCGGAAGAATGGCTCAAGAAATATTCCTTGTTATTTAAAATGGCCGACATTCAAGAGAATAAGCTCAAAGTGAACAAGGTGAATTTTCACATTATTGATGAACTTTATGACAATATCAGTCAAGAGGATGTGAAATATGAATTGGAAGAAAAAAAACGAATGCTGTTGCGCACAGATTTGCCCGATAGTAATGAAGTGCCTATTCCTGATGAGGTAAAAGCAACCTTGCGCCCCTATCAACGCGCGGGCTACCGATGGCTAAATTATTTGCAAGATGTGAACTGGGGAGGACTGCTGGCTGATGATATGGGATTAGGTAAAACAGTACAATCACTTACAGTATTGCAGAAGTATAAACTTGTCAATGAGACATTGAAAGCCATCATTGTTTGCCCTACTACGCTGTTATACAACTGGAAAGAGGAAATTGAAAAATTTACTCCCGGCTTGAGCTACTACATTCATCATGGCAGCACCCGTACGGCCAAGTATGAAGTGATTGATGCCCATGATATTATTATCACGACTTATGGCACATTGCGCAGCGATATTGCCTTCCTGAATAAAAATGAGTTTGACTACATCGTATTAGATGAAAGTCAGGCAATAAAAAACCCAACATCCAAAACGGCTAAAGCTGCCATGATTCTCAATGGAAGAAATAAAATTGCGCTCAGCGGTACTCCAATGCAAAACAATACCTTTGATATTTACAGCCAAATGCATTTTCTAAACCCGGGCATGCTGGGCACCAAAGAATTTTTTAAAGAACAATTTGCCGTACCCATTGATAAATTTCAGGAGCAAGAAACTAAGGAACATTTAAAAAAGTTAATTTATCCATTCTTGCTTCGCCGAACTAAGGAGCAAGTAGCAAAAGATTTGCCAAGCAAAACAGAAATTACGCTAACATGCGAAATGGGCAAAGAGCAGAAAAAAATCTATGAGCAATACCGCAATCTTTATCGTTCAAAAATCCTGGGCGAGTTGGATACACATGGGTTGAACAAATCACAATTCTCCATTCTGCAAGGGCTTATGCGCCTGCGCCAAATTTGCGACAGCCCTGCCATCTTAAAAGATCACAGCGATGGCGAAAACCATTCAATAAAGCTGGATGAACTCAGTGCCCAATTGCAATCCGTTGTAGGAGAACATAAGGTTTTGATATTTTCACAATTTTTGGGTATGCTTTCGCTAATTAAAAACAAGCTTACCCAGGAGAAAATTGATTTTGAATATTTTGATGGCAGCTCGACAACCTCACAACGGCAAGCTGCGATCAAACGTTTTCAAGAAGACGAAAAATGCAGAGTATTTGTTATTTCGTTAAAGGCCGGTGGTATAGGATTAAATCTCACGGCAGCTGATTATGTATACCTTATGGACCCCTGGTGGAACCCCGCGGTGGAACAACAGGCCATTGATCGAACACATCGTATTGGCCAAACACAAAATATTTTTGCCTACCGTTTTATCTGCAAGGATACCGTTGAGGAAAAAATCATGAAGCTCAAGGATAAAAAGCAAGCCTTGGTGAAAGACATTGTAAGCGATGACACCAAGTTTATTAAAAATCTGACCAGAGAAGACATCGAGTATTTGTTTACCTAAATTATTTAAACCGCCATTGCAACAATTTTTTGATAAAAACACAATCACTAAATATGAAAAACATCCTGATCAGTGGCGCTACCGGTTTGATAGGCGGTCAGCTTATTGAGCAACTCCAAAAAAAACATTATCAGATTTCGATACTCAGCCGAAACGAACAAAACATCCCGAAGGTGAAATGCTACGTATGGGATGTGCGGCAACAAATATTGCCCCTCGAAGCTATTGAGCAAGCCGATTGCATTGTGCATTTGGCCGGAGCCAATATAGGAAGCAAACGATGGACCGAGAAGCGAAAAAAAGAAATCATTGATAGTCGCGTAGACTCCGGAGCATTACTGTTGCAAAGGATAAAAGAAGCACAACATAAACCTCAAGCTTTTATTACAGCATCGGCTGTTGGCTATTACGGCTTGCACACTTCAGATAAAATTTATACAGAAGACGATGCACCGGCAGATGATTTTTTCGGGGAGGTAGGTGCCGCCTGGGAAAACGTACTGACTGGCACCGAAGCTATGGGCTTGCGTTCGGTGGCCTTGCGTTTGGGGATTGTGTTGGCTAAAGAAGAAGGTGCACTGCCCAAGATGGCAATGCCCTTGAAGTTTGGATTTGGCTCGCCCATTGGCAGTGGTAAGCAGTATATACCATGGATACATATTGATGATGCGGTATCACTATTTATGAAAGCAATTGAAGACACCTCGCTAAAAGGTGCTTATAACGCGGCCGCACCGGAACATATAACCAATGCAGGCTTTACCAAATTACTGTGTCAAGTGCGCCACCGCTTGTTTATACCGATAGGTGTGCCTGCTTTCTTGCTGAAGCTTGTGCTTGGTGAAATGGCCGACATCGTATTAAAGGGAAGTCGTGTTTCGAGTAAAAAAATCATAGCTACAGGATTTGAGTTTCAACATCCAGGTCTACGCAAGGCTTTGATAAGTTTGTCTTAAACTAATATGACATTAAGGCTTCAACCTTCTCATTCAAATATTTCTTTGCCAGAAAATTTTCTTCCAGCTCTTTGGCAAATGGTATGGGCGTTTCTATACTCCCGCAACGGAGGACAGGTGCATCTAATTGTTCAAAACAATTTTCAGTAATCCAGGCAGCTATTTCGCCACCAATGCCACCGAACAAATTATCCTCGTGCAGTATGAGTATTTTGTTCGTGGTTTCTACCTCACGCTTTATTGCTGCATAATCCAACGGAACAAGAGTCCGTAAATCGAGTACCGAAATTGAATACGTTGGATGCTGCTTTGCATAGTCCAATGCCCAATGCACTCCTGCACCATATGTAATAATTGACATATCAGTGCCATGGTGAACATTTTTTGCTTCACCCAAAGCGATAGTATAATTCCCTTCGGGCACAGCATCCTCTATACTTCTATAAAGTGCCTTATGTTCAAAAAACATAACAGGGTTCGGGTCGTTAATAGATGCCATCAGCAATCCCTTAGCATCTGAGGCAGTAGATGGATATACCACTTTGAGTCCCGGCGTGTGGGTAAACCAGGTTTCGTTGCTCTGCGAATGAAAAGGTCCGGCACCTACGCCCGCACCGGTAGGCATGCGCACCACCACATCGGCATTTTGACCCCAGCGATAATGTATTTTGGCAAAATAGTTGACAATTTGCGTCATTCCTACAGATACAAAATCGGCAAACTGCATTTCTACCATGGCTTTGTAATTTTCGAGCGAAAGCCCCATAGCCGCACCTAAAATGGCGCTTTCACATAGTGGCGTATTCCGCACACGCTCTTTGCCAAACTCCTCCACGAATCCTTCTGTTATTTTAAAAACCCCACCATACTCGGCAATGTCCTGACCCATTAAAATGAGATTGTCGTGCTGCTTCATACTCTCCCAAAGCCCATCGCGGATAGCAGCAACCATTTTCATACTCTTGGTTGGAGCCGAACTTGTGTCCATACTTTGATGAATGTAAGGGGCAAATACATCAGCCAATTCTTCCTGAGTATCCGGCTGCAAAACTGGCGCGTCCAGCACTTTGTCAACGTTGGCATTTATTTGCTTAATAAATTCTTTTTGAATGGATTCAATTAAGTCATCGGTTAAAATCCCTTCTTCCTTTAGCCAATTCTCAAAATTTGTTATTGGATCCTTCTGTTGCCATTCATAAAACAAATGTTGCGGCACATACTTTGTTCCGCTGGCTTCTTCATGACCACGCATTCTAAAAGTCATACACTCTATGAGGTAGGGTTTTTGCTCTCGAATACAATATGCTCTTGCCCGGGCAACCGCATCCAAAACATCCAATACGTTGTTACCATCAATGGTTTCGTATTCGATACCATAGCCTGCGGCCCGCGGGCCTAAGGTTTCGGTAATGTATTGCTCTTTTGTTGGTGTACTTAAACCGTATCCGTTATTTTCGATAACAAAAATGGTTGGAATATTCCAAACCGCAGCTACGTTAAGCGCTTCATGAAATTCGCCTTGACTCGTACCGCCCTCGCCGGTAAATGCCAGGGCCACTTTTTTTTCTTTGCGCAATTTGGCGGCCAAGGATGCACCATTAGCCACCGATAGCTGAGGCCCCAAGTGTGATATCATACCACATATTTTATGCTCCTTGCTGCCAAAGTGAAAACTACGCTCTCGCCCCTTACTAAATCCTGTTTTTTTACCTTGCCACTGAAGAAATAATTTTTCGAACGAAACATTCCGACAGGTAAAAACTCCTAGATTTCTATGCATGGTCATCATCCACTCATCGGGCTGAAGGGCCATGGTAGTGCCAATGGCAATTGCTTCTTGCCCTATTCCACTAAACCATTTGCTCACCCTGCCCTGACGCAATAGCTTCAGCATTTTTTCTTCTATCAATCGTGGGTAAACCAGATTTTTATAGATGGCTATCAGCTCTTCTTCGCTACGATTGCCGCGGTGGAATTTCATAGTTAGCAAATGTACGTTTGGGAATATGTAAATTGTATTGACGATTAAAATTAATCAGCCACACGGGGTATAAAAGCAATAGCCACAACTTACTTTATGGCTATTGAAGAAACATATTTGAAGAAACAATTTAATTTTTTACGAACTGATAGAAAATACTTTGGTCTTTATGTTGAACTTGTAGAATATAATTCCCGGTAGCCAAGGATTGCATATCAATTGCATTTTTTTGCTCAGTTAGAACATGCTGACGGAGTACAACACCATTCATACTAATAACACGGACAGTAGCAGGCGTGCTAATCGGTTTCACAAACTCAACATACGCATTGTTAGAAACAACCGTAGGGTAAAACAACAGTTCATCACTCAACCTAACAGCATTCGGTACCGCTGCAGGAGCCGAAGCCGGAGCAAAACGGATTACCGTGCTGTCTTTCGGATAATCATTAATTCCAAAATCTGTGGTTGGGAAGGTAGCCAGACTAAATGAATCCACTTGTGGTGAGTCCAACGCACTGAGGTAGTAAAACCAATCAAATGTAAATAGATTGGCATTGATATTTGTGGTAATACCAATTGGCAATTTGGTGCTTTCTATATTGCGCTCAAAGTCATCTAAATAGGATGTGCCATAACGATATTCTACAGCCCCATCACTTTCATAAAACCACATTTGCAGGTTAGCCGAGTCGTTAAGCGTATTATTTATATCATACTCGCCAAAAAAGCCGAAATTGGCCCATTCTATTTTAGCAATTCGACTTCCTGAAGTGCCCTCTGTCTTGTATGCGATAGTAGAAGGTAAATTGCCCGGTATCGTGGCTCTATCACGGATATCGATACCAGAGGTATACAAATTAACCGGGCTGGTTAATGAGGTGGTTAACTCGCAGCCTGAAGAGACATTGGTGCCGTCTATGTACATGGTATCTGTAGTCTTTCCAAAAGCAGTATGAGTAAACCCCAACGGAATAACAACATCAGGATCATCCCAACCGGCAGCCAAGGGTACAACAGTTGGTGAAGACAAATTAGTATAAGCTTGTTTGAAAACGGTTACTACCCACCCATTTGGCAAGGCGCTGGCTGCCATACTCAAAAGCATGACCGGAATGATTGCTAACTTTTTCATTTTTTTGAAATTTCGGGTCAAAAATAGGGTATTTAAACCCACAGCCTAATCTTAAATTTATCCAAAAAAAAAGTCGCAGCTCTTGGCTGCGACTTGAATTGAATTTATTAAAAGTGGCATTACATCATACCGCCCATACCGCCCATATCCGGACCATGGCTGTGTGGAGCTTCAGGCTCTGGCTTGTCAGCAATCACACATTCTGTAGTCAACAACATACCGGCAATAGAAGCTGCATTTTCAAGTGCCACGCGACTTACTTTGGTTGGATCAAGCACGCCGGCTTTTTGTAAATCTTCGTATTTCTCGGTGCGAGCGTTAAAGCCGTTCCAACCTTTTGCCTCGCGCACTTTTTGTACAATAATGCTACCCTCTAAACCTGCGTTGGAAACAATCTGGCGCAATGGTTCTTCCAACGATCGGCGCACGATTGAAATACCTGTTGTTTCGTCATTATTTTCACCTTCTAATTTTTCCAAAGCGTTTATTGCACGGATAAAAGCCGTTCCACCACCGGGCACAATACCTTCTTCTACAGCAGCTCGAGTTGCATGCAACGCATCATCAACACGATCTTTCTTTTCTTTCATTTCAACTTCTGTAGCGGCTCCTACATAAAGTACAGCTACACCCCCACTCAATTTTGCAAGGCGCTCTTGTAATTTTTCTTTGTCATACTCACTAGTTGAAGATTCGATCTGTGCTTCAATTTGTTTTATACGGGCTTTAATATCGGCTGACTTCCCTCTTCCGCCTACAATTGTTGTGCTATCTTTATCAATGGTCATGCTTTCACAAGTACCCAAAGCCGACATATCAGCAGTTTCAAGATTGTGACCTGTCTCTTCACTAATTACTGTACCACCGGTAAGAATAGCAATATCTTGCAACATCTCTTTACGACGATCACCAAAACCTGGAGCTTTTACAGCAGCAATTTTAATAGTACCACGTAACTTGTTCACTACTAAAGTAGCAAGTGCTTCACCTTCTAAATCCTCGGCAATAATGACAAGGGCTTTGCCTGTTTGAGCCACTTTTTCAAGAATATGCAAAATTTCTTTCATGGTAGAAATTTTCTTATCGCATATCAAGATGAACGGATTTTCCAATTCCGTATTCATTTTTTCAGAGTTAGTTACGAAGTATGGTGACAAATAGCCTCTGTCAAATTGCATACCCTCTACCACTTCTACAGAGGTGTCAGTACCTTTTGCTTCCTCAACCGTTATGACACCTGCAGTACCAACCTTGCGCATCGCCTCGGCAATTAACCCGCCAATTTCGCTATCGTTATTGGCAGAGATTGTACCTACTTGTTTAATTTTTTCAGTATCACTGCCTACTTTTTGGCTTTGTTTGGCCAGGTTGGCTACTACTGCTTCCACAGCTTTGTCAATCCCTCTTTTTAGGTCCATTGGGTTGGCGCCGGCAGCTACGTTTTTCAATCCTTCTTTAATGATAGATTGTGCCAAAACGGTTGCAGTTGTCGTACCATCACCTGCTACATCAGCAGTTTTTGAGGCTACCTCTTTAGCCATCTGCGCACCCATATTTTCGAAAGCATCTTCCAGCTCAATTTCTTTGGCAACGGTTACGCCATCTTTGGTGATTTGCGGTGCGCCAAACTTTTTTTCTATTACTACATTTCGACCTTTAGGGCCTAAGGTTACTTTTACGGCGTCAGCCAATTTGTCAACACCCGCCTTCATTTTGTTGCGGGCATCAAGGTTAAATTTTATTTGTTTTGCCATTGTCTTTTCGTTTTAATTTTTTTGTTTTAATGATTTTGTGCGTAATTGTCTCTGAATTCAAAACGCTGATTAAATGATTGCAAGGATGTCACTTTCACGCATGATAAGGTATTCAGTACCATCAATGTTCAACTCGGTACCAGCATACTTCCCATACAATACAGTGTTACCTACTTTTACAGTCATTGGTTCATCCTGCTTGCCGCTGCCTACTGCAATCACTTGGCCACGTTGTGGTTTTTCGGTTGCGGAATCAGGAATGATTATTCCACCAGCAGATTTTGTTTCGGCTTCTGCCGCTTGTACCAACACACGGTCATGAAGCGGGGTAATGTTTACTTTCTTTGCCATAATTTACTAAGTTTTTATTGAGTTATATACTCCTTTTATTATCATAGAATATGCCAATAAAAAATGAATAAGACAATTTTGCAGAATGCGACCGAAATGCTTTAAAAACAAGACATATTAGCAAAAAGCCAGGAGGTCACATCATTTATTGGCAGTCTTTGAATATTTTTTTACGATAAATACGCCCAGAAAAGTAATGGCCGTGCCCAAAATAAGATTCCAGGTTAGCGGCTCACCTAAGAATAATATCCCTAATCCTAAGGCAATAATTGGATTTATGTAAGCATAAATTCCCGAAATATCTGACGGTAAATTTTTAAGTACATACATAAAACACAAAAAACAAAGTATGGAACCAATGGCTATTAAATAGAACAGCGAAGCCCAGGCGCCCCAAGGCATGGAATGAATATGCTGATCTTCACCAAGCAGTGCGCTAAATACAAATAATTGTATGCCACCAAATAGCATTTGATAACCAATGCCGGAAAGATTTTTACCCTTTAACACTTGCCGCGAAGAAACAAGCGTGCCAAGTGTCCAACTCATCACCCCTAGCAAGCAGATTGTAATGCCAAATAAGAATTCAGATTTAAATAAATCGTCTAAATAACTATAAAAAATACACCCTACCCCGATAAACCCAATCATCAAACCAATGGTAGATTTGAGATTGATGCGCACTTTGTATAGTACAGCGTTTAATAGAATAAGAAAAAAAGGAAACAAGCACCCCAGTAGCGCTCCCAAACCAGAAGGTATATATACTATTGCCCATGTAGTTAACCCATTGGCACACGTAAAAATGAAAAAGCCCAGCAAGAAATGCAACAATAACTCACGGAGGGTTGGCCTATAGTTTCGGAGCCAATAAAAGTACCCAATCAAAACAATACCAGCCAAGATTTGCCTAATGGCACTCATGAATAAAGGATCAAAATACTGTAATGCTAACTTAGAAACAAACCACGAACCTCCCCAAAATACTGAGATAATAGCCAAAGCCCAATATGCCCGAGAGAGATCTGCTTTCAATTGGTTGCAAAAGAACTTCCTTTTTTATACAAACGAACAATGTCAGAATGTTAAAAAAACAAATGGAAACGAATTATTTACAAATTCATTCATCAAATGCCTTAACTTTACGTAGCAATTAAAAAATATTCGAAATGAAAAAGTTCATCTTATTAGCATTAACGGTAATTCTTTCTACTGGATTGGTAATGGCCGATAAAAAATGCTGCAAAAACAAAGAAAAATGCGCAAAAACTGAATGTGCAAAAAAATCAGCTGATGCAACAACAAGTTGTGCTGGTAAAGCAGAAGCTTCTGGTAAAAAAGCATGTTGTTCAAATAAAACAGCTAGCGCTAGTGCCGCAACTAGTTCTTGCAGCCAATCAGCAGGTAAAAAAGCTTGTTGTAAAGATAAGGCAAAAGCAGAAGCTAAAGCCGAACCAAAAATTAATGACGACGGTACAGTAGCTGAATAATTCTTCTACTATAATGGTATTGAAGCGGTTGCTAAGGCAACCGCTTTTTTTTATGGTTTATACTTCGCGTCTTGTAAAAACTGTTGAGCTGGCATCTTAAGCTTCATTAATTCCTGCAGGCTACAGTTGGGATGCTCTTGCATGTATTTTCTGACAATCTGCCAACCCAACCAAGTGCCAATATTGCCTGGCGATTCTGTCGGCATGCCGGGGGTATTGGGGCCGTCATTTATATATGGCATAATTTCTTGCCAAGTTGTAGAGTAAAAAAGCTTCCCACTGACGAAGAAGTAATAAATCATTTGTTCATTTTCTTTACACCACTCAATTTGCTCCGGGCTGTATCCAATAATTGCATCGTCCCGTTTATCGCGGCAAACCTGCTCAGTGAAGTACAACTCCCGACCCTTAAATAGCATCATGTCCAGCAGTGTTTTACCCTCATATTCAAAAGGAAACTGAGCAGCATAAACTGCCCGTGCCACCTCAATACTAATCCTGTCTGGTCTTCTATTCCGGGTTTCATACTCAGGGATGTTGACTGTGGCATAAAATGGAAAGTTATTCCCCAAGTACATATCCAAACCAACGCCTACAGCACTATCCAGCGTTATTGCGCTCCATAAGTTAAGCCCGCTAACAAAGTAGTATACTCTTCCTAGGGGCTCATTGGGATAATAGTACTTGATGTTGGTTAAAGTTTGCTTTAACTCTTTGTCTATGGCATCTGTATTCGGAAAATGTTCTTTTACCGTATCCCACAAAGCTCGATAATCCTTATTCGTTAAGAAAATGTGCAAGGCAGTGTCAAATTGTGGTGTCCCAATCTCACCAAAAGCAGCCAGACGAGTTAGATATAAATTGGTAAAATCAGGATATTGTGTCCCAAGCTTATTTAAATCCTGCATTGCACTGTCTGGATTCATAGCAAAAAAGAGTTTATCAAAACGCACTGAGGAATAATTCAACTTTACCGCAGACGTATCCAAATCCTTTTTCGTACTTTTAGAATCGCAAGAAGAAAAAACTGCTAAAATGGAATAACAAACCATTAAAGCAAGGTGGAAAGTTGTTCGATAAGAAGCAGGGTATTTTTGCACAGTTCCGTTACTTTAGATGCGTAAAGGAACGATATTAAAACTAAAAATTATGAAAAAAACGATATTACTATGTTCATTGCTTGTATTAGCTACCAGTGTTCTATTTGCTCAAGACAGCCGAGTTGATGAGGTGTTTAAAAAATATAGATTTGGCATGTATCTAGGACCAACCTTCAATTCGTTGAAGCCTGTTGTGCAAGTAGCCGAGGACAATAACGGGGACTACCAAGTTGAGAAAGGCGCTGGCAGAGTAAGTTTTAGTGCCGGCTTGAATATGGAATTAAACGTAACAGAAAAATATACTCTTTATACCGGCATAGGCATGGATTGGAATGGAGGCACTATCAATGCTGGCTATGACTCCATGAGTAACACAACCCCGCCCCTTAGCAATAACTACGCGCGTCAGGCTATGGTAGATTATAAAAACCAATACCTTTCCATACCATTAGGTCTAAAAATGTATGCCGCCCAATTTGGTGACCTGCGCGTCTATGCCCAAACAGGTATAGATTTGTCGTTTTTATTAAGTCAAAAAGGGAATTACACCCTTTTAAAAAGTGATTACACCCAGATATCGGGCGAAAAAGAAAAATTAGGCCCTTATGCAGCCGTATCACCAATAAATGTGGGCTGGCATCTTGGCGCGGGGGCAGAATATGAACTGGCAAATGGCAGTTCGGCTTATTTTGGCATTTTGTATCGTAATGGTTTCACAGACTATACTGCTCCAAAATTGAACGAAGTGGGTAATCGATTTGCCGATGGTAACATCCGCTCCAACACAATTGCTATTCGAGTAGGATACTTCTTCTAGTATTAAACGGATTATAACAATGCCCCGATAGCCTTATCGGGGCTTTTTATTTTACTTTTGTGCATAATGAAAATTTTCCTTGCCCAACAGAATTACATCATTGGGAATTTTGAATACAACCTTTCAAAAATGATAGCTGCCATTGAAGCAGCCAAAGAAAAAAATGGTGATCTAATTATCTTTTCCGAATTATCCGTTTGCGGATATCCACCACGCGATTTTTTAGAATTTGACGACTTCATAAAACGCAACGAAGAGGCCATTGCAAAACTCATACCGTTATCAAACGATATTGGCATCATAGTGGGCGCACCTGATCGAAACCCCAGAAAAGAAGGTAAAGACTTGTTTAATGCAGCATTTTTGCTTCACGAAGGTAAAATTGTCGGAACTGCTCACAAAACACTCTTGCCCAATTATGACATATTTGACGAATACCGATATTTCGAACCGGCCTTCGAATGGCGGGTGTTACCATTTAAAAATATCAATATAGCCTTAACCGTTTGTGAGGATATATGGAATTTACACATTGCACATCAAGAAATGCCATACAATCCCTTATACAGGCTCACACCCATGGATATTTTGATGGAGCAGAAACCTGACGTAATGATAAATATTAGTGCCTCGCCTTTTGATTATACGCATGCAGAGGACAGGCTGGCAATGGTAAAGGCTAACGTGAAAAAATACAAATTACCCATGCTATATTGTAATGGTGTGGGTTCTCAGACGGAGGTGATATTTGACGGTGGCAGCCTTGTATTTGATAAAAATGCCAACATCATTAAGGAGGGTAACTATTTTGAGGAAGACCTGCTGGAAGTTAATTTGAAGCATGACGGTAGCTTTGAAGAGCCTGTAAGCCAATCTGCCATGGACATTCCCAGTGAAGAACTCACCCCACCACATTATGACCCATGCCTGAACATTGATCGAATTTACGAAGCCCTGATTACGGGCATCCGTGATTACTTTAAAAAATTAGGTTTTCAAAAGGCCATCCTAGGCGCTAGCGGAGGTGTGGATAGTGCTTTAGTACAAGCATTAGCAGTAGCTGCTCTTGGCAAAGAAAATGTATATGCCATGCTGATGCCATCACATTTCTCCAGCGATCATAGCATTGCCGATGCAGAGCAATTATCAATAAATCTGGGCAATGATTATAACATTGTACCTATAGAACCTGTTTACAATGCTTTCATGCAACAATTAGCTGAGCCATTTAATAATTTACCTTTCAATATAGCGGAAGAAAACATTCAGGCACGCACGCGAGGTACATTGTTAATGGCAATGGCAAATAAATTTGGTTATATCTTATTGAATACTTCAAACAAAAGTGAATTATCAGTTGGCTACGGTACATTGTATGGTGATATGGCGGGGGGCATATCGGTGATAGGTGATGTATATAAAATGCAGGCCTACGAAATGTGTAACTACATTAATAAAAAAGCGGGAAGGGAAATCATACCAAGGAACATCATCACAAAACCACCGTCAGCAGAGTTACGCCCCAATCAAAAAGATAGCGACTCACTACCCGACTATCTGGATTTAGATACCATTCTTTACCAATACATAGAACTGCGCAAAGGTCCAAAAGAAATTGTTGAAATGGGTTATAATGAGTTACTAGTCAATCGTATTTTGAAAATGGTAAACAGAAATGAGTATAAGCGGAATCAATTTTGCCCGATTATTCGCGTTTCATTTAAATCATTCGGCGTTGGCCGCAGAATTCCGATTGTTGCCAAGTATCTGGAATAGTTTGTAAAATTGAATTTTCATTCCTTACCATCATTAATAAAAGTAACCGAATCAATACATAATCCTCTTGTGATGATTATGCAATTAGCTCACTTTTATCTGATACCAACTTGAGCAGTTTAGTGTCAAAGTCATGCACATTAATAAAAGCCGGACGCTTACCCAACTGAAAACTGCCAAAATCTGCATCAATCCCAAACAATTTTGCACCATTTATGGTGGCGCCTTTTAATAGGCTTTGCAAAGGCACCTCAGGGAAATTATCTTGTAATGTTTTAACCTCTGATAGGATATTCAGAGCCGCATTTGAGGCCAAACTATCTGTACCCAGTACTATTTTATCAGAAAAATCCTCCAGAAATAGTCCAATTTGAGGAACAACATTTTCTATATAAAGGTTTGCATTCGGACAAAAACAAAACCATGTATGCTCATCGGTTAGCTGAAGATCTTTTGGAGAGGTAAATGTATTGTGAACGAATAATTTTTTCACCCTTGAATCAAGTAACCGAGTACTATGCTCAAAACTTGATCGGGGAGTTTTATCATTAATTATCTCGCTTTTATCAACACCAAAATATTGATAAAAGGAATCAAATTTGCTTTCCCGAAGTTGGAAAAATTGATTTTCAGCATCACTTTCTTGATTATGAATGGTGATAAAGTTGGAGTGTTCACAAACCAGCGTATACAAACTTTTATGGCATGTATAAGGCGTATGTAAGCTCAGTGAGGTATTAAGATTTGCATCAACAAATTGTTTATACACTTCATAATATTGCTCAAATCGAACTGGTACATCTGCTTCGCGCATAGCAATACACTCTACAAAACTGTGATAATATATTGCACTGCTTTTCTTTGTAGCCAAGGTATTCGTCGTATTGCAAATGTCTCCAACTGCAATGATGCCGTTAGCCTGCATCTCTTGGTTAGCAGCATCAATAGTTTTTATTATTCTGCTTAGGTTGGGCTGATGATCAAACTGTTCACGAACAAGTTTTAAGAATGTTGCGATGCCTGTTTTCTCGGGAATTGTATTTTTTAGATAGCTAAGCTCCAAATGACAGTGCGCATTTACCATGCCAGGCATAAGCAACCCTGTGTAATGTTCAACTTTATCTTCTGGCTTTGTGTTTTGAAGACTCAAAATGCGCGCCTGACTATCTATTTCTATATAATAAGATGAATGAAATCCAAAGCCATCAAAAACAATATCCGCAGTTATCCAAGCCATAATAAGAAAATGGTTATTTTCGCAATTCAAAACTACGATAGATGTTATTCAAAGCCTCGATACAAGTCATGCCAATTAAAGGATTATTGGACCCACAAGGTAAAGCAGTGAATGCCAGCCTCCATAACATCGGCATGGTTGATATACACAATGTGAGAATAGGCAAAGAAATAACGCTTGAGGTTGAAGCCGAAAATGAAGAAGCCGCCGGAAAAATAGTAGACGATGCATGCAACAAACTACTGCACAATCCGGTAATGGAAGAATATACATTTACGGTAGTACCCGCTTAATTTCTGCGGTCTATCCCCCAATACATTTTGTTTCGCAGGGTCTGCAAGAAATTCTGTCCTTCCAGTCTAATTAAGTTAATCCCGAATTTTTCTTTTCTTACTGCCAGCGAAACATCGGTGCTGATTGGAGCAGAACGCGCATCCAATGTGCATAAAAACTGTTTTGCCCTACCTTCTATTTCAAATGAAATAACCTGATCATCCGGTACGACCACGGGCCTTATATTCAAATTGTGCGGTGCCACCGGGGTTATAACAAAATTATTAGCCTGCGGAAATATAATTGGCCCACCGCAGCTAAGTGAATAACCTGTAGAGCCTGTCGGAGTAGAAACGATAATCCCATCAGCCCAATAGGTGGCCAAAAATTCACCGTTTATGTAAGCATGAATTATAATCATGCTGGAGCTATCTTTCCGATGGAGCGTAAACTCGTTTAAAGCGAAAGGTGAGTCTGGGAATAAAGGCTCACTGGAATCTAAATGTATTAAACTCCTTCTGTCAATAATATAATTATTAGCCTGTAATTGCTCAATGGCTGACTGCACTTCATCAACGCCGGTGCCAGCCAGAAAACCCAACCGACCCAGGTTAATGCCCAATATCGGAATATTACTGCTACCAACATAGGTAACCGCATCCAAAATAGTACCGTCGCCACCCAAACTTAGCAAGCATCGTACATCCTTAGGCAAATGAGACTGCTCCGAGAAAGTGCGAAATTGAGCTGGCAACAAATCATATTTTTTAAGGTTGCTCACCATCCCTTCAAAAATTAGCAATTCACATTTGTAAACTTTAAGCGTCTTAAAAAGCTGCTGGATAATTAACTTTTCCCTTTCGCCAAATCGGCGATTGTAAATGGCTATCAACATACCGTCTTATTCATTGCGCAGATGTAAAAATAGTCCTTTTTCAGATAAGCTATTAAAGCTATACTCAAGTCGTACCTTAAAATAATAGGAGAATATTACATCTATGCCTAGGCCATATCCATTTATTATTTTATTATTTAAAAAGCTATTGCCCATGTTGTTTGAATACACATATCCAACATCGCCAAAGACCTTCGAATAAAAATCTATGGGTACATATCGCAGTAACGGCACAACATTTTGGCGCAAAGTATAACTAAATACTTTTTGCCGAACATCTGTACGAGCTAGTCCATAATGACTACCATCAATAATATAGTACTCAAAGCCGCGCACATAATCATTCTTATACCCCATTCCACGATAGTTAAAATACGGCTGATTATCCGGACCAAATAAGCGCCCTCTGAAATGCATTGCAACCGATAGCCCTGGTAATATTGGTTGAAAACGTGCAAAATGGAAATACAGTTGCGATTGTTGAAAACCTTTTGTTAGACCAAAGCCTTTATGTTCAGCTATGGCATCTATCTCCCAACCACGCAGAGGATAATTTCGATCATTCGTATTATTAAACCTAAATCGGTATTGAATTTCGGGAATGTTCATACTTCGACCACCCATCAAAAATTTGGGCTGTTCATTAAACATTGCTTCGGTAATGGAATAATGCATAAAGCTAAATTTCAATTCATGTATTGATGCGTATCGCGGCCTATACATAAACGAAAGTTCAGCACGCAGGCTGCGATAGGGATTAGTGTTTTCGTCACGAAAAAAAACTTGTTTGTTACTATCTGTTTGTACCTGAATTTCTTTACCAGTATGATATTGAATGCTTGCACTCATACCATGTTTTAATGATTTGTCAATGAAAGGATTGGTGTAATATAAATAAATATGCTTCTTAAATCCTGCCTGAAACTGTATGCCGAGTTGCTCGTTCCGACCACGAAAATTGATTCGATTAATATCTGCACCAATATTCAGCCGGTTTAATTTATGGTCGTAATCGTCCCACCAAACATTAAAATTTCGATCAGCCAATGAAACGAAAGGATGTACCCGCCAGTAGAATAATTCTTTTACTGTGTATATAAAATTGACATTGGAATCCGAAAGCATTTCTGCACGTGCATGAACCTCGACGAATAATTTACTATTCAATATGCGTTCCTTATTATATTCCAACAACTGATAAAGAGCATGTTTAGGCACGCTATCTCCGGGACGAATACTCATTTCACGAAGAATGACAAAATCTTTGGTTATTTTATTCCCCTTAAATGTAATCTGAGAAATCCGTACGAAACCAGAGTCTGTATTGGCGGCAACTTTGGCTTCAACAGTCAAAACACCAAGTAATATTATCAAATACAAGCAAATAAGAATACGCAACATCACTTCTGCTGTAATAAGTAAATTTCTAACCTATCGTTACGCAATATATAGACCTGATTTTTTTCAAGCCGTGCGTTAATAACTGTATTTGGCTCAGGCAGCCGGATTTCAGATGAACGAAACGTCTGTATATTATATGAATTCAAGCTGCCATTGGTATAATAGACAAGATAATTATTGATGACTTCGACTTCCTTGGCATTAAATCGATAAATCGTTTTATAAAATCCAAAACGATCAAACTGTAAAATTCCTTCTGTACTGTCAGTCATATACAGTACACGATCTTTTTCAATCAGATGACAAGCACTTACAGGAAAATCAATCATATTTCTTAACAAGTAAGCATGTTTTATCTCTAGGCGTTCATCAATTTTAACTAATTCACCCACCGGATCAAAAATCCAAATGTTTCCGTCCATACTATTCGCAATGGCCGGAATGTTAAATAAGCCAATACGTTTTAAATCCAACTGATTTTTTTTTGACATCATGTTATCCAAAATCTTAATTTGGCTAAACCCTGAATAAAAAACCAATATCCTCAACGGATTGGTGGCGTCTATCATAGTCACTTTACCTGAAGCAATGTCATTAAAAACACCTAAACTGTCACCGGTTGGGCTGTATTTGACGATAAAATTATTGTCTTTTACTAAGTAGATATTGCCAATTGGGTCAGTAGTGAAATAGCCATCTCGAACGGGAATTGTTTTTATCAACCTAAGTTGATACGGTTCTCCCATGACTTTTGAGGTAGTCAAAATAAAACAGCCAAGAAATAGGATGATTCTGATTGGCATATCGTGATATGTAAAGATAAACAATCGTTACAGCCTTAGCCGCAATTGTTATCTAAACTAATGCAATGTAGAGTATCTGCCTGGCCGTATTAAGCGCCAATCTTCTCCGCCAGATTCGCTTACATATAACCCTACATCAGTTGCGCAGAACAAATAGTACCGCTCCACACCAGTGCGGAAAATGAGTTTTTTCCCTTCTACATATTGCACCTTAGCATACCAGGGAATTCCTTTACCGCTTGGTACAAAACCTGTTCCATCTAGCTTGAAAAGGCCCATACTATCACGGCCCAAAAACAAATCACTTGAACCTTTCGGATTATTTACAAAAAGAATAGGACGACCATTGCCTGATACAGCTCCATATTTTGTCCAATCGGCTCCGCCGTTTGTACTATAATATGAACCGTTAACCCCTTCAAAATCGGTGGCTACAAGCGTATTACCAAAACCTGTAAGGTAATAGTCAGTACCGGCAGCCAAGGTAGCAGAGCCTGGCGGCACCTGGGTCCATGGACCTGTACCTGCCGCACTTCTGTAAATAGTAGCATCATCTTGAATGACGAATATATCGCCATTGGTTAACTGTGCTACTGAAGTGGGTATAATACCCACACCAGCATTGGAAAATGTTTTACCTAAATCAGCACTTTCTGCAAGGCCAAATGTGGTACAAAGAAATACCTTACGTGTTGGGGCATGGTAAATCATTTGGTGAGGCAGATAATATTTATAGAAAAAGTCATAGTAAGGAAGTGCATTGGCATTACAAATATTAAATGCACGCCCCTCGTCTTGACTGAAGTAACAATTACCTTTTAGATAAAGAATATTGGTGTCTGCAGTGATTATTTGACGAACAGCAATATCGTCAATAGGGAATAATTTTTTAAAATAACTCGTATCATTTGCCACATGTAAAGAACCATCTAAACCTCCAGAATAAAGCACATATGGAGTTTGAACCACCCCGGCATTATTTATTTGATTGTATTTTTCACAAGAAGTGAGTATTAACATTACAGAACATATCAATACTACATATTGTTTTGGCGTCATATACTATTTATATCGAGTGAATAAGGAGTGAAAATAATACATATTTAGCACACTTACTCACTTTTTGAGGAGGTAAAATAGTTTTATCCTGATATTAAATGCAAATTTGTAGAATATCCTAATTTCAATATGAAGATTTCATTTCACGGCGCCGCGCGCACTGTAACCGGTTCTAAACATATTATCCATTTAAATAATGGTAAGAATATTTTGTTAGACTGTGGTCTTTTCCAGGGATTACGTGAAAAAACTAGAGAATATAATAGCACTTTGGGCTTCGATGCTACCGAAATAGATTATGTTCTGCTCTCACATGCTCATATCGACCATACAGGCCTTTTGCCCAAACTGGTAAAAGAAGGTTTTAAGGGAAATATTTGGTGTACCGAAGCTACTGCGAACCTGGCTAAAATATTATTGGCCGACTCTGCATACATCCAGCAGGCTGATGTCAGTTTCGTAAATAAAATCCGCGCGAAACAAGGTTTACAATATATAGCACCACTGTATACAATTGCAGATGCTGAAAGTGTATATCCACTTTTTAAGACATTGGAATACGGAAAACGTGTAAGAATTGATGAAGATGTTGAGGTGATTTACACCGATGCCGGACATATTTTAGGCAGCGCATCAATACATATTATCCTAAATGAAAACGGCAAAGAAGTGCGACTAACCTTTAGTGGTGATGTAGGGCGTTATCGTGATATCATTCTAAAATCGCCGAGCATATTCCCGCAATCGGATTATATTATTCTCGAGAGTACTTATGGCAATTCCTTACACGAAAATTTTCGGCCGGCAAATGAAGAACTTCTCAGCTACATCGAAGAAGTGTGCGTTAAAAACAGAGGCAAGCTCATTATTCCGGCATTCAGTGTAGGCAGAACACAAGAAATACTTTACGATTTGAATATGCTTGAGCTTGAAAACCGATTGCCAGCTTTGCCATATTATGTTGACAGTCCATTGTCCAATAAAGCCACAGAAGTTGTGCGATCGCACCCTGAATGTTACAATAAGCACGTACAAGAAATTCTCAAGCGCGATGATGATCCTTTTGGTTTTAAAGGTTTAAAATTCATTACCAAAGCCGAAGACTCCAAAGCACTGAATAGTCGTCATGAACCGATGGTTATAATTTCTGCAAGTGGCATGGCCGAGGCAGGGCGGGTAAAGCATCACATTGCCAACAGCATTGGCGATGAGCGTAACATGATTTTATTGGTAGGATATTGTGAGCCAAATTCGCTCGGCGCAAAGCTAATGAAGGGTGATAAGCATGTTCGAATTTTTAGAGAGGAATACGAGGTAAAGGCACAAGTGGCCAGCATCCGCTCAATGAGTGCGCATGGCGATTATGACGATCTCTGTCAGTATTTGGCTTGCCAAAACCCTCAACTGGTTGACAAACTTTTTCTTGTTCATGGTGAATATGATGTGCAACAAGAATTTAAAAACCGCTTATTGAAAAAGGGGTTTCGAGATGTTATTATTCCTGATATGCATGAAACGATTGGCCTAGGTATTTAGTCAACAGTTGGATGCTTTTAAAATAGAGTAATATTCCTAAAAATAATGCTGTAAGCTTGGCATATTGCAAATTACAATTGTAAGCAATGGGTGTAATCGTAGTTTCATAATGCTCATTCAGCCAATAGGAAGTCAAGACTACCAGGAAACCAGAGAAAATCATTAGAACTATATTTTTAAGATTTATTGATGTTGCATTTTTCCAATAATGGTTAAAAAAATCGACAATCAAATTTCCGGCCCTTGGCCAAAATAATAATAGCGGCAAGGCAAAAAGTCTACTTTCTCTTGCCTCGGTAAATAATACGACCACCAAACTATTTATGAGTATCAAAAAAAGAAAATAGCGTTTCCAGTTTTGCTTTAGGCCATTTTGAAAAGTAAAAAAGATAGGTACTATCAAAACCAACAAAAAAGAAAGAATCGTTTCTGTTCTAAATAAAAGAGTTGCCAAATTTTGTTTCCATAGCGTAAACCGAAAAGATTGTTCGGCATGCAAGCTATCAATACCTGTCCTGAAATAAACCAACTGAAATAGAATGAAAAAAGTGGTAACCATAAGGCTCGACCAAAAGAGAACTTTATGCTTATTGCTAGCCGCAATGTAAAAAATAGCAGGCAGAAAAAGCAGTGAGGTTTCTCTCGCGAAAATAGCTAACAAAAATGTCAATGCAAATACATAAAAATTATTTTTCAATAAAAGCAAATAGCTCAGTAATAAGAATAGGTATTGCAATGGTTCGTCATAAGTATAATTCGTGACAAAAAATGCAAAAAGTATAGAGTAGGAAACATAAAATACAATTACCGAAATCAACGATTCGCCTATCCGATATCCCAACTGCCGGGCCAAAAAAAATAAAACAAAACCACATAGCCACAAGGCCAACCCATTAATCATCAAAAATGCCGCTCCGAGCTCAATCGAAAAAGTCGCCGCCAACCATTTTACAACTTTTGTTGTTAGCATTCTGCGTTTGAAGGTTGAGTGCGTATTGTGATAGTCAACAAACTCCTCTGCATAAGCATAGTTTATGCCTATTTGTTGCGGTTCTTTGCTATAAGCATTGTAACTGCTTAGCATATTTCCCTTATCGATACCAAAATGAGTATACCCTAGGAGTAAAACCCCAAAAGTGCTGATAATTAATGCAAGTAATATAGTCTTCATGAATGCATAGGTTGCACAATGCCGTTGACAAAGCTAAGCTTTGAGATATAATAAATGTTGAACACTAATTCTTGAGGTTATAAAAAAGAAATTACTTTAAATAATAACCGATTATACTACCGATAAATTCCTCACCAAACATTGGTATTCAGCAACTTATCATCCCTTCAGTGATTGGCAAAAAAGGATTTCTTGTAATATTTCCGGATAAATTTTCCCCATGACTCTTTATGAAATTTTAAAAATGGCACGCAATTTGTCTTAGAGTTGGAAATTGAAAGTATTTTAATGAAAGTCAAAAATTCTGTAGTTGTATTAGGCGCTTCCCCAAACCCGAATAGAACAAGTTATTTGGCAGCAAAATTATTAGCCCAGAAGGGATACAACGTAAAAGCATTTGGCAAACACGCCGGAAGTATTGATACGATTGCTATTTCTGATACTATCCCTATGAGTTTTAATCAAAATATAGACGTTATCAGTATTTTTCTTAAGCCACATCAGCAAAAAGATTATTATACATACATACTAAATAGCAAGCCTAAAAGCATCATATTCAACCCAGGGTCCGAAAATCCCGAACTTGAAGCATTGGCAAAAATACACAGTATTAAAATCGTAAGTTGCTGTACCATTGCGCTTTCAGCGGTTGGCATGCTCTAGTTTTACACAGTTGTTTTTAAGTTTTGATTTCGCCTAAAGTATTTTTTAAGTACTTTAGGGTCAGCAGTGAAAAGTTGGCGACATTTTAATGGTGAAGTTATCCATCATGACATTTATGATGCCGTGGAAAAAGCCATCATCAAAGAAAAAGCAGACGGTCATAAATTGAAAGTTTGTATCGGCACAGACTCGCAACGAAAAGGCGAAGAAACAGAGTACGCCACAGTTATCGTTTTTTTACGTGAAGGACGTGGTGGATTTATGTTTATTCATAACGAAAAAGACAATCGCCAAATATCAATAAAAGAACGTATGCTATTAGAGGTAGCCAAAAGTATAGAAATTGCCTACCAACTATGTACTTTATTTAACCAATACGACGTGGACATGGAGGTACACGCCGATATCAATACCAATCCGCAATTCAAAAGCAATGCGGCACTAAGCGAGGCTACGGGTTACATACTCGGTATGGGCTTTGCTTTCAAGGCAAAACCAGAAGCTTTTGCAAGTAGTAGCTGTGCCAATAAAATAGTAAATTAATAACCCATGAAAAATAAATTTATTCTTTGTAGCATACTTATCACCCTTATTATCTGCACTAGCTGCAACACTTACCATTGGCAACGCAAAAGATATTATAACCCAGAGAGCAAAAAAAACTGGAACAATTACCATCACAAAAAAGCAAAGGATGCTCAAAAAGGCTCTTCAGAAGATAAATAGATTCAAACAAGTGATAGCCATGTTACAGCAGTGTAGCATGCCAAAAGAGAAATAAATACATTATTTTTTATTATATTCATCACTAGATTTTTAGTTGTTATGAAAAAGAGTATTGTTCTTCTTGTATGGTTTACCGCCATACTGCTTACCGGCAGTTCGTGTAATACCTATTATAGTTTGCGCACCGCAAAAAATGTGCAACAATTGTCTTGCAACTCTTTCAACCAAAAAGTTGAACGATCACTTATCAGAAGTATCTCAACAGAAGTAATTAATAAAGGCTTAACCTCATATCAAGGAACGCCATTGTTAAATTCAACCTTGGGTTCAATGTTCAATACGCCTCAGAGTGAATCAGCCTTTAAAAAGCTGTTGACAAAAAAGTATTGAATTGATGATGATAATGTCAATGCCAACTTTGACAAACTCCAAACCTTGCGCGATGCAACCGCTTTTGTAGCCAAAAATGGCAAGCGCTTTGACTTTAATTCGTACTCCAATAAACTATTCTAATAATTAATTAGTTTTTTACAAAGGCTCTAAGACGATTGCTCGTTTATTAGCTCTTCCATAAAGGTCAGTATGGCCTTATTTCCTTTTTTCTTAACCGAAGAAGTCAAAAAAGTCGGTGGCAATTCTTCCCAATACTCAAGTAAGGCTGATTGAAAGGCTTGAATATTCTGTTGCACTGCAGATTGTGTGCTTTTGTCCGATTTTGTAAAAACAATGGCAAAAGGCACTTGGCGCTCTCCCAAAGCATTGATAAAATCTAAATCAATTTTTTGCGGCTTATGCCGACTATCCACCAGAGCGAACAAACACCGCAAATTGGTACGTTCCTCCAGATAATCCCATATCATTTTATGAAAAGCATCCCGTTGCTTTTTTGAAACTTTGGCATAACCATATCCGGGCAAATCCACCCAAAATAGTTTACCCTTATTAATATCAAAATGATTAATCATTTGGGTTTTCCCTGGCGAACCCGATGTTTTTGCTAATTCCTTTTGATTGGCCAACATGTTGATTAAACTAGATTTGCCTACATTACTCCTGCCAATAAAAGCAAACTCCGGCCTATCGCCAGTAGGACACAGTGCTACTCGGGGACTGCTAAGTAAGTATGTAGCTTGATGAATATCCATCGATGAGTCATGCAAAATACTACTGATTTCAAGGAATAGAACCAACAGACTGATTTTTCTACTTTTTGTAAAACAAAAGTCATTTTGACATCTCCTAACATTTGGTTTTGGGAAATGAAATTTCAGGGCCATAACTTTGACATCCGATAATGCAAGTAGTCCCTAATGCCACCTCGGCTGAAAGCAAAAAAAAACAAGTTGAGCATATGTTTGATGACATTGCTCCAAAGTATGACTTATTAAACCGTATACTGTCACTAAGAATCGATACGATCTGGCGCAAACAAGTGCGTAAACTATTAGCACCCCACCGCCCTTCAATTATTTTGGATGTCGCTACAGGGACAGGTGATTTAGCCATAGAACTTGCAAAACTGCACCCGAAGCAAATTGTAGGCATCGATATATCCGCACAAATGATATCCTTTGGCAATAAAAAATTAAAGTCCAAAAACATGGATACGATTATCCAATTACGCAAAGGAGATAGCGAAAATATTGAATTTGATCTAGATACTTTTGATGCTGCAACCGTAGCTTTTGGTGTGCGGAATTTTGAAAATTTAGAAAAAGGCCTTTCCGAAATACAGCGCGTATTGAAACCAGGAGGAGCATTTATTATTTTAGAATTTTCAAAAGTTAAACATTTTCCAATCAAACAATTGTATAATTTCTACTTCCGTTATATCACTCCTACAATAGGAAAACTATTGAGTAAAAACAAAGAAGCCTATACTTACTTGCCAAATAGTGTGGCTGTTTTTCCGGAAGGTGAGGAAATGTGTTTAATTTTAGAAAAAATAGGATTTAAAGAGGTCGTATGCAAAAGCCTAACATTTGGAGTAGCCAGTATCTATTACTGCAAAAAATAGCAATACTTGCCGTGCTATCTTGTTTTATAGGGGTGCATCATCTCTATGCTCAAGGTGAAAATATGAATAATCGTGAGCATGACTCAAAGAAGTTCTATTTTGGTATTACCATAGGATTCAACTCTTCATCGTATAAAATAAATCATGACAAATGGTTTATTGACTACGACAGCATTAAGGAAATAACCCCACTTTGGAAACCCGGTATTCAATTAGGCATTATGGGTAATATGCGTTTAAGTAGTTTTATTGATGTGCGCACTATACCTTCATTTGTGCTTCGTGAAAAATCCGTACGGTTTACACTAAATGACATCAATAACCCCGGCCAAGATTCATTGGTTAACAGTGCATTTGAGTCCATACTATTTCATTGGCCTTTCGAGTTCAAATTTAAAAGTGATAGACAGAACAACTTCAGATTTTATGCTTTGCTGGGCGGAAAAGTTGATTATGATTTCAATTCTGCAGCTAACAGAAGGCGGCAAGAAGATTTACTGCATGTAAAACCTTTTGACTATGGCGCTAGTGCTGGTTTAGGATTTGAATTTTATTTTCCCAATTTTATTTTGGCACCTGAAATTAAATTTTCTCAAGGACTACGCAATATTTTGGATCGGCAGGATGGTGACTTGCAGACGGTACGGGCGATTGAAACACTAAACACTCGTATGGTGATTTTTAGCTTGCATATACAAGGATAACGCCGTTTCTTTCAACCCATTCCACGGAAAGTCGGACAATCTTGTATGCTTATAAAATTAATCCTTTTTACTTGAGAAACAGATTGAATAGTTAACAAATAACCATACTATAGAAAACGCCTCCAGCAAGTGGAGGCGTTTTCTATACCATAAATCTAAAATCAATTAATCAGGATAATCACCATTTAAAAAGTTATTCAAGGTGCTAAAGTTGCTATCCAAATTATTACGTCGATCAGTTATTTGGGTTCCCGAAATATGCTCATCCTCAGAACTCGGATGATCATCTAATTGAATATTATTTCGTTGATAGGAAGGAATTTCTTCATCTTCTTGCTGTTCTTCCGGCTGATTTACATTAAAACTTAACGAACGTAAACGAGCAGCCCGCTCATCAAATGCTCTTTTCTGCAATTCAAAATTAGCCTCCTGTTCCAATTCATATTCAGTTAGTACGCGGTTGCCTTTCTTACGTGGTAACGTTATTCCTTTAATTGTTACAAATTCAGGCTCATGATTAATTTCTTGATTTGTGGGTTCATTCACAACTTCTTGAATATACTCAGTTGTATTTTGAACACTGCCCAAATCATTATTTGTCACCTCAAAAATAATTTCCTGAGATGGCAACTCATCATCGGCTTTCTCTATCAATTGAAAATTATTTGCTTCAATTTCCGCTGATACTATTTCTTGTTCAGGCGCTATAGCTTCAGGAGCAACAACATGCTCAGACTCGCCTTCTAGGTGCCCTTCATCAATGGGCAATGTATCTATCATTTCCTCCAATAACGGTTCAATGGTCAAAGCTTCGGCATAAAAGTCATCAGCAGTTAAATGTATAATTTCTCGTTCCAATGGTTTTTCTTCGCGCACCTTACCTAAACCTTGCGATAGCGCGTGCACCGCAGGCGGTGCCGAATCTTCAATAGTATGAATGGTGGGTGTCATATCATGCACTTCGTGAAATGATTGTAAACTATCCTTTACCGCTGCCTTGGCTGATACCCAAGAGTCGCTACTGCCTGATATTTTTTCAGTTGCGGTGCCGTTTTCGCTAAGTGATACTACCACCCTGTTTTTAGCGGCGTGTACATCTTCGAATGAAGTTTTCGGATCATTTGTTTCAAAACCGGTTGCAATCACGGTGATGCTAATTTCCTCACCAAGCTCATCATCATAGCCCATACCCAGTATCAAATCACAATCTTCTCCTGCTTGGTCTTGGACATAGGCTTGAATCATCTCCATCTCGTCAAGCGTATGTTCATGTTGCCCGCGCGATGAATTTACATTTAATAATATCCATTGTGCACCTTTGATATCGCGGTCATTAAGTAGTGGTGAACTTAATGCTTCTTGTACAGCTTCGGCCGCACGATTTTCACCACTGGCGCGTGCACTGCCCAATATAGCAGAGCCCCCATCCCGCATAACAGTACAAACATCTGCAAAGTCTACCACGATATGTCCTTTGGAAGAGATAACATCAGTTATGCATTTTGCTGCAGTAGCTAAGATGTCATCTGCTTTGGCAAATGCTTCAGAGATGGCTACATTACCAAAATGTTGCCTTACTTTATCATTTGATATTACCAATAGCGTGTCCACATTTTGTTGCAACTCTCTTATCCCCTCCTCGGCATATAACTTACGTTTTCTACCTTCATAAGAAAATGGTGTGGTAACAATACCGACAGTTAGCGCACCCATATCTTTAGCTATTTTAGCTACAATGGGTGCAGCACCCGTGCCTGTACCACCGCCCATACCGGCTGTTACAAATACCATTTGGGTATTTTCGCCAAAGGCCTTTTTGATTTCGTCAATGCTTTCTTGGCTAGCCTCGCGACCAACCTCAGGTTTCGCACCGGCCCCTAGGCCTTGGGTAAGCGTAGGGCCCAACTGCACTTTGGTAGGTACAGGGCTCTGGCTCAAGGCTTTCATATCAGTATTGCATAATATAAAATCGACATCGTCTATGCCGAGATTATACATATGGTTGACGGCATTTCCGCCGCCGCCACCAACACCAATAACCTTAATAATACTTTCGTTGTTTTGTGGTAATTCAAATTCGATCATGATTTATGGATTTTTGTTTGTTAAATTTTATGGGTTAGTTACTATTTTAATTCTTGATCATCTTGATCATCAAATATTTGCATGATGTTTTTATTTATTGTCCCGAAAATTCGCCTCAAGGTACTTTCTCTATTCGGCTTCCTTTTCTTCGTTTCAGACTCTTCAGTTGTCATATCTTCTGAAATAGGATAGAATGGATTGCTATCGTTTTGTAGTTCATTTTTATCCTGGCTTACAGTGAACAACATATCATTTGCTTGTTCTTCTTCAGTATGATTACTAATTTCATCAGATGTTTGAATCGTACTAGTAGGAAAAAGTGTAGCTAATTGATTTGAAACAGACTCATCATTTTCTGCAATTCCCGTGCTGGTATTTTCAAAACTTTCTTCATAAAGCGTATTGGCAGTATGGTTGGCAAAACGATTATTTTCAATATCATCATAGCCGCGCAGTATCAAACCGATACAAGTAGCAAACATTGGCTGATTAAGTTGATCAGCTACCGCACCTGATATATGCTGACCTGGATAACCTATTCGCGCGGGCATACCAAGCTTATATTCGTTTAATTGTTTTAGATGCTTTAATTGTGAGCCACCACCTGTAAGAATCACCCCACCATGCAGTTTATCTTCCAGGTTCAATTGACGCAAATTATGTAATACGCGATCTAAAATTTCTTCCATTCTTGCCTGGATAATTTTGGCAAGGTTCTTTGCTGAAATCTCTTTTGGTTTATGTCCTCGTATGCTGGGTATGGAAATGAAAGTATTGCTGCTCACTTCGTCTGCCAGCGCTACTCCATATTGTTTTTTCATGAGTTCCGCTTGCGACTTCAATACACCTAAACCACTTTTGATATCTTGGGTGATATTGACCCCTGCGCGAGGTATTACTGCAGTATGTTTGATAATACCATCATGAAACACTGCCAAGTCAGTTGTCCCACCACCAATGTCAATAATGGCTACACCCATCTCAATATCTTCAGGACTCATTACCGCAGCGGCTGAGGCTAAAGGTTGTAGTTCAAAATCTTTTATCACCAATGCTGATCTGGTAACAGCACGATTGATATTTTTTATGGCATCCTTATCTGCTGTTATGATATGGAAATTGGCTCGCAGATTATTCGCACTCATGCCAACCACTTCTTCACGCAAAAAAGGTCCGTGGCTATCTATCATAAATTCTTGCGGTATAACATCAATTATTTGATCACCGGGATGGATAGCTGTTTTGAATTGCTCTTTAATCAAGAGTTCAACATCTTTGTTTGAGACTACTTCATCCTCATTCTGAATAACGCGCTT
The DNA here is from genome assembly GCA_964409905.1 of uncultured Chitinophagaceae bacterium. Taxonomy (GTDB): domain Bacteria; phylum Bacteroidota; class Bacteroidia; order Chitinophagales; family Chitinophagaceae; genus JAGNRR01. The sequence continues at coordinate 70,339 of CAYPET010000003.1, forward strand.
GCCTTGTGTTTGAATGCTTTTTATATGATGACCAGCTACTCCAACATAAACCTCTTTAATTTCAAGATATGGGTTACGTTCATGGCAATCTTGCAAGGCTGCTTCAATACATTTGTTGCACTCCTCAATGTTGAGGACCATGCCATGATTTACACCACTGCTATTGCTAAATCCATGGCCGAGAATTTCGATTTTATTAAATTCATTTTTACGGCCTGCAATGGCAACAATTTTTGTTGTGCCTATATCAAGACCAACGATGATTGGGTTCAGATTCTTGTTATTTGATTGCATGTGTTCTGTGTTCATTATTGTGGTTCTTATTTTAGGGTTTGAGGTTCTGTGTCGATAATGATATCGTTGTTTTCTTTTTTACTTGTTTTGGGTATCGATTTTTTCAAATTTTGCTCGGTGCCTGAAGCTGTTCTGTTTACCACCTCCTTAGTTGACTGCTCATTCTCACTTGTTTCTTTTGATTTGCTTTCTTTAACGACAGGCTCATCTTCACGGTCTTGTAGAGTTGTACTAGCTGATACTGCATCAGAATATGTAGCCGGCTTGCTATTATTTGACTTAGCAGTTCTATTGGTCGGAACATTTAGTTTGGCCAATTGTGATATGTTTGAATTTGATGCCGGTATCGTTTTAGCTTTAGCATACAGCGTAGGTACTTGTGTTTCTTCCAACTGATGCTCTTTATGATACCTGCGGCAAACGAGTTGTTTTGCAAAACGCACATCCAATTCTTTTACGTTTTCCCAATTAATGCGATTAATCCCTTTTTTATAAAAATGAAATAGTCGGAAAAATTTATCTTCCATGTTTTCAGTGGTTCCAAAACGCACATTGGCATTGCCAATTAAACTAATCAATTCAATATCATTGTTTGTATCTAAATTAATTTGTGAGATAGTGGCACGCCAAAAAGTATCTTGTTCGATATACTGAGCTAAGGCAACCAATTCTTTTCGTTGCTGAATGGATGTAATGCGCCGCTGTGTAGTGAGTATGGGCAAATCAGGATAAAATTTGCGGGACAAGGGAATCATGAATCCTCTTTTGTCCAGAAAATACCCATTAGCGGTGCTGTCTGTCCGTTGCACGCGAAGCAGGGGTTCATACTGCTTTATTTTTACCCTTATATTTTTGTTAGCTGTAAGATATACCTCTGCTTGCAGTATCCAGGGATTAGCATTTATATCTTCTTCTAACTGATTGATATTGGTTTTGTAAATATCACTTTGTCCCAAGACAATATTAGATTGTAATACAGTTTTTGTAATGTCCTCTTTGGTGACAAATTGTAATTCCGGGTTAAGAATTTCTACTTCAATACCACAAACAGTATCATCCTTGCTAATTGTCACCGCAAAAACGAATGCCCCAATAATAACAGGCATTGACAACATAAAACCAATGTTTCGCAAGATATTTTTAGTACGACTACCCATTTAATATATTTTTTAATGGTGCTACAAGTTGATCAATATCTCCCGCTCCTGCAGTAATCAAAATTTTGGGCTTTTTTGCTTTAGCCCAAGCTAAAACTCCTTCCTTTGATAGTATATGTTTATTTTCTATACCCATTTTTTCTATAATAAGCTCACTAGTCACGCCCTGGATTGGCAACTCTCTGGCCGGATAAATATCCAGCAGGATGACCTCATCTGCCAAATCCAACGCATGGGCAAAACCTGCTGCATGATCTTTTGTACGGCTAAATAAATGCGGCTGAAATACTACTGCTATTTTTTCGTGACGGAATAAAGTACTTACACTTTTTATTAATTGTGAAAGCTCTTCGGGGTGATGGGCATAATCATCTATGTATACGTGATGTTCATTTTTTATTACATACTCAAATCGGCGACGAACTCCCTTAAATTGACTCATTACTGCGCCTAGCCTCGTTACATCTGCACCAATAAAATGTCCTACCGCCATGGCCACAACTGCATTTTCAACGTTATGCATTCCCCCCATTTGTAACTCTATATGAACCAATTTTTCATTTAGATAGTAAATATCAAAATCATAAGTTCCATTCACGATTCTTATATCCTTAGCATAATAGGTAGCAGCATCATTCTGAGTGCTATAGCTAATCTTTTTTGACACATCAAAATGTGATGCTTGTTTTAACCCGTGTTTGTAAAACACGACTTCGGTACTCTTATTTACAAATTGATAGTATGCTTTTTCCATTTCTTCGGGCGTACCGTATATATCCAAGTGGTCCGCATCCATGGAAGTGACAACGGCAATATCAGGAAATAGTTTCAGAAAGCTCCGATCGTATTCATCGGCTTCAACCACTACACAATTAGTTTCGCTATAGAGATAATTTGTGTTATAATTTACTGCAACACCTCCTAGAAAAGCACTGCAACCAAAACCCTCGGCGGTGAGCAAATGAGCTATCATTGAACTAACCGTTGTTTTACCGTGCGTACCAGCTACACAAATCGCACGCTGACCTTCAGTAATTTTTTGCAAAACATCACTGCGTTTTAACAAGGTATATTGATGCTGTTGATACCATTTAAATTCTTTGTGCGTTGCTGGTATTGCAGGTGTATATATTACCAACTCCGCATCTTGATCGAGCAATGCAAGATTATCCTCAAAGTGTATATGTATACCCTCCGCCTCCATTTCTTTTGTCAAGCGGGAAGGCGTTTTATCATAACCTGAAACGGCGCATCCAAGTCGATTGAAGTAGCGGGCCAATGCACTCATTCCGATACCTCCAATACCAATTAAATAAACGCGCGATATGTTTTTAAAATCATTCATTATATCAGCTCTAGTATTTTTGTTGCAATGGCCTCATCAGCATTGTTACGTGCTAAGGCTTTAATATTTCTTGAAAGGCTTTCCTGATTTTCCTGGTTATTAAAAATGCTCATTAAATTGGAGAGTAACTTGCTTTTCACCTCATGGTCGGGCACCATGATGGCTGCATGCTGTTCGACCAAGGATTTTGCATTGTGCGTTTGATGATCTTCTGCGGCATAAGGATAAGGTACAAACACAACAGCCTTGCCAACATGGCACAACTCAGCAATCGATAATGCCCCCGCCCGACTGACAATTACAGCGGCAGCAGAATATGCCATTTCCATTTCTCTAATGAATTCATAGACTCGCACATGCTCAAACTGATCAGCAATCTCTTTGGCTTGTTGAAAATATGACTTACCTGTTTGCCATATTATTTGCACTTGCTCACGCTGGAGTTCTGTCAGAATACCGGCGAGGGCTTCATTTATACTGTTGGCACCTAAGCTTCCCCCAAATACAAAAAGTGTTTTTCGATCTTCTTCTAGTTTAAAAAAGGTAAGTGCTTCGGCCCGTGTTACACTGATATTTTGAATATTGGCACGTACAGGATTCCCCATATTAAAAATCTTTTCGATTGGGAAGAACTGCTTCATGCCTTCGTAGGCCGTAAATATTGCCCTTGCTTTTTGGGCCAGTATTTTATTGCTCTTCCCGGCAAACGAATTTTGCTCTTGTATAACCGTGGGTATGCCAAGGAATTGGGCTACGCGCAATACCGGAAAACTTGCATAACCACCAACACCTAAACATATATCAGGCTTAAACGTTTTTATGACTTGGCGCGCTTTGAGCAAACTTTTTATCAACTTGAATGGCAAGGTCAAATTCTTTAAGAAATTGCTTCGATTCATACCACTGATGTCTAACCCAACAATTTCGTAGCCTTCTTTAGGCACTTTCTCCATCTCCATTTTACCATTGGCACCAACAAAAAGCAGTTGTATATCCGCATCAATATTCTTGAGAGCATTAGCAATAGCAATAGCTGGAAAGATATGTCCTCCCGTTCCGCCACCTGCTATTATTATTTTCTTTGCCATCAATTAATTTGCTATTGATTCTTTATAATTTTCTTCTACAAACTTGCTTACACTAAGTATAATGCCTATTGTTAAACATGTAAACCAAACAGAAGACCCGCCCTTGCTTACCAAAGGAAGTGTCAATCCTGTGACTGGAAATAAATTGACATTTACAGCCATATTTACAAATGCTTGAAAAACCAATGAAAAACTTAGGCCGACTGCTAAGAAAGACCCGAAGGCATATGGACATTTTCTGAAAATGACAATGCTACGCCATAAAAAAAGCAGGTATAATAAGATCATGCCTAATCCGCCTAAAAGCAATCCATATTCTTCGATAATGATACTGTATATAAAATCTGAGTATGAGTGCGGTAGAAAATTTCGCTGAGTACTATTCCCTGGCCCTTTGCCAAACAAACCTCCTTTGGCAATCGCTATTTTTGCCTGGGTTACTTGATAACTTTCTTCTGTATCTGCTCCGCTAAAAGATGACAATCTATTTTTCCAAGTAGTGGCCCGCTCTGAAAATAAAAATGCTGTGGCTACGACAATTACCAATACACCAATTAATCCAAAAATATACTTCCACTGTATTCGACCAATAAAAAACATGATGCCGCAGCAAACTCCGATTACCAATGCTGTTGAAAGATTGGCCATCGCTATTAAAAAACAAACAATCCCCACAGGAATAAACACTTTCCATAACACTTGGCGCAAATCCCCTTGTACTTGCTGCATTTTTGACAACTGTGCCGCTAAAAACACAAACAAAGCAAGTTTTGCAAAATCTGAAGATTGAAATGTTACGTTGACAAACGGTATTGCCACCCAACGGGAGGCATTATTCAAGTTTACACCACCACTAAACAAAGTATACGCTAACAATAAAATTGATAACAGTAGGGCCAGCCTTGCGTACTTCTTGTACAATGTATAATTAATATTATGGGCCAAATACATGATGAATAGTCCAATCGCTACAATAAAAAATCGTTTAATCAAATACACCTCTGCATGTCCACCCTTCATTCTATATGCCAATGAACCGGTACTGCTATAAATGGCTATCAAACTAATTAAGCATAATACTATTACTATGGCCCAGATAATCGTATCGCCTTTCGTACGTATCAAGCTTTTTGTATCAATGTTTTTTAACCAGTTCATGTTTGAGATTATAAATTCTTTACAGCCGTTTTAAATTGCTCTCCACGATCCTCATAATTTTTAAACAAATCAAAACTTGCACAAGCGGGAGAAAGCAAGACGCATTCTCCTTTTGATGCCAGTTCATAAGCAGCCGCAACGGCCTCCTCCATTGATGTTGTTTCTACAACCGGTAACATGGTTCGGAAGTATTCTTGTATTTTGGTAGTATCCGTACCTAGTGCCACGATAGCTTTTACTTTTTCTTGGACCAAATCAGCAATTTCGCTGTAATCATTGCCTTTGTCAACGCCACCCAAAATGAGCACGGTCTTTTTAGTCATGCTTTCCAAAGCATACCATACACTGTTAAGATTTGTTGCCTTGCTATCGTTAATAAACTCTACACCTCTAATGCTAACGACGGACTCCATTCGATGTTCTAGGGACTGGAAAGACTGTAGACTTTCGCGAATCTTATCAGCTCGCACCTCTGCCACCCGGGCCGAAATACAAGCTGCCATAGAGTTATACTGATTATGCTTTCCGTTTAGCGAAACATTATCATTAGATATTGTAATTCTTTCTCCGTTCTGTGAAAGCACGATTTCATTTTCGCTTATAAAAGCGCCTGATTTACTTGGTTGTTCTTGCATGGATATATATTGAATTTTAGGGTTTGTTGTTATGTATTTTAAATTATTGGTCAGGTTTTGATCGTCGAAATTTAGAATCAGCACATCTTCATTCGTTTGTGCGATACTGATATTGAATTTTGCTTTTATATAATTATCCATTTGATAATCATACCGATCCAAATGATCAGGAGTGATATTAAGGATTACACCCACATCTGGTCTGAATGTTTTGACATCATCTAGCTGAAAACTGCTGATTTCCATCACATACCATGCAGTAGGCTTTTTAGCAATCTGGCGTGCAAAACTGTACCCAATGTTGCCCACCATTGAAACATCTAGCCCGGCATCTTTGAATAAATGATAGGTAAGTGTTGTAGTGGTTGTTTTGCCATTGGTACCCGTTATGGCAACAATTTTGCTATTGCCTTTGTAACGAAACGCAAATTCAATTTCACTTATCACATCAATATTCTGGGTTCTTACCGCTATTATCACTGCAGCAGTTGATGGGATGCCAGGACTTTTTATTATTTCTTTGGCAGATAATATAATTTCATGGGTATGTCCGCCTTCTTCAAAAGGGATGGATGCTTTCTCCAACTCAGCTTTATACTGTGCAGGTATTATGCCACCGTCACTTACAAAGGTTCGAAGCCCTTGCTGATGCGCCAGCAAAGCAGCACCGGTGCCACTTTCTCCACTTCCTAATATGACGATATCATAATTCACTTATCTATTGCAGTTTAAGGGTTACTATACTTAATACGGCCAGTAGTATGCCTACTATCCAGAAGCGGGTTGAAATTTTACTTTCATGATATCCTAATTTTTGATAATGATGATGCAGTGGGGTCATTAAAAATACACGTCTGCCCTCACCATACTTTTTCTTGGTGTATTTGAAATAGCCCACCTGAATCATTACGCTGAGATTTTCGACCAAGAAGATTCCACAAATAATTGGAATCAATAATTCTTTTCGAACTATAATAGCCAAGGATGCAATAATGCCTCCTAATGCCAAACTACCGGTATCGCCCATGAAGACTTGGGCCGGAAAGCTGTTGTACCATAAAAACCCAATACAGGCACCTACGAAGGCTGCAATAAAAATGGTCAACTCGCCCAAATGCGGTATGTACATCACATTTAAATATTCGGAGAAATAAAAATTGCCTGATATGTAAGCAAATACACCTAAGCACAAACCCATTATGGCACTACTGCCAGTGGCCAAACCATCAATACCATCGGTCAGGTTAGCACCATTGGATACGGCAATAATGATAAAGGTGACCACGAGAATATAAATAATCGGTGTGAGATAATAAGCATTTTTTTCGCCTAAAAAAGATGAAAACTTAGCATAGCTTAACTCGTGATTTTTAGCAAAGGGTATAGTAGTAACGGCTGACCGAACCTGCATAAAGGTTGATGTTTTACCATTCTCAGTACGACTAAACTCGTTGCCCACCACTTTATCTTGCGAACTGTATATGGGTGATATGCCACCTGTCGTTTCACGAACGATGCCTACGTTATCGTTAAAATACATGGTAGCCCCGATAATCAGACCCAAACCAAGCTGCCCCAAGATTTTAAACTTGCCGCTTAATCCATCTTTGTTTTGTCTGAATTTTTTTAAATAATCATCGATAAAGCCGATGAGACCCAGCCAAACTGTGCATAACAACATAAGGACGATGTATACGTTATTTATTCTGGTAAGCAATAAGGTAGGTACTAATATGGCCAATAGTATAATGATGCCACCCATGGTTGGCGTGCCAGCCTTTACTTTTTCGCCATCGAGGCCTAAATCTCGTATTTGCTCGCCAATCTGTTTCTTTCTTAAAATACGAATAATGCGCTTGCCATAAACTAAGGATATAAGCAATGAAAATATCAAGGCCAAGGCTACCCTAAACGATATGAACTGAAACACACCAGCGCCGGGCACATTAAAATGTAGTTTGAGATATTGAAACAAATAATACAGCATCTTATTTATCCATTAGTTTAAAACAATCCAACAATATTTTTTTATCATCAAAATCAATTCGTTGGCCATTAATTTCTTGATACTTCTCATGCCCTTTACCTGCCACAAGAATAATATCACCCTGTTGTGCAAAACCGCAGGCTGTCTTTATTGCTTCTTTTCTATCCGTGATCTTTACATATTTCTTTTTGAGGGGAGCAGGCACACCAGCTTCCATTTGTATTAATATTTGCTCAGGATCTTCTGTGCGCGGATTATCAGAAGTGAATATTACTTTATCGGAATGTTCGCAAGCCACCAATGCCATTAAAGGTCTTTTTTCTTTATCACGATTCCCTCCACAACCTACAACAGAGTATAGCACTTCATTACCAGTACGCAGCTTGTTTATAGTAGCATAAATATTGATAAGCGCATCAGGAGTATGGGCATAGTCCACAATGCCCAAGATTTTTTCTTTATCCGATTGTACCGTTTCAAAGCGACCTGTTGCACCATTAAGCATACTCAGATGCTGTAAAATATCTACTTTTTCAAAACCAAGGCAACGACTAATGGCATATGCACTTAACAGATTATAGGCATTAAACTCACCAATTAATTTAAAGTGCACCTCTTCATTATCGATTGACAATACAAGTCCGGTAAGATTATTCTCGAGCACCTTGGCTCTGTAATCGGCAATTGTTTTGAGGCTTATTGTTTTCTTTTTCGCCTGTGTATTTTGCAACATTACACCTCCACGCTTATCATCTATATTGGTAATAGCATAAGCACTCGCCGGCAAGTCATCAAAGAATTTCTTTTTGGCGGCGATATAAGCATCAAAAGTTTTATGATAATCCAGGTGATCATGGGTAATATTAGTAAATAAGGCTACGGCAAAAAGTGCTCCTGCAATCCGTTCCTGATGAACAGCATGAGAACTAACCTCCATAAATACATAATCACAACCTGCTTGAACCATTTCTGCTAATAGTTTTTGTAGCTCAATAGCATTAGGTGTGGTATGTGTACTTGGAACGGCATTGCCGGCAATAAAATTTTCAATAGTTGAAATTTGACCGGCTTTAAGGCCCATGGAAGTGAACAAGGAATAGAGTAAGTGAACACAGGTGCTTTTACCGTTGGTACCTGTAACTCCAACAAGTTTAAGTTTTGCACTTGGGTTGTCGTAAAAAGCTGCTGCCAACTGGCCGCAGGCTTTGGCACTGTCTTTACATTGTATATAAGTAACAGATGGATGAAAAGTAGCAGGCAACACCTCGCAGGCGATAGCCGCAGCTCCTTGAACTATGGCATTCTCAATAAATTGATGCCCATCAGCTTCGTATCCTTTGATGGCAACAAACAAATCACCTTTATTACACAAACGTGAATCCAACTGAATGCCCGAAATGGTAACATTATCCTCACCATGAATAGTTAAGATATCAGTCTGATGTAATATGTTTTTTAAGGTTACCACTAACTTAAATGAATTGTAATTAATTGTCCTGTTTGTATATCTGTGCCGGGTGCCAAACTTTGCGAGCCCACCTTCCCTTTGCCTACTGGTATTACACGAAGTCCTCTACTTTCTAATATTGTCATGGCATTTCGCAAGCCCATGCCCATCACGTTGGGTACTTGTTTTTCAGAAAAATGGACCGCCTCAGTTTCCCATTTTTTATCACTTGATGCTTTCGCAGATTTCAACCAACCAGCATTGGCCTTATTGTTTGTTTGCATACCTAAGGCAGATGCTATCGTTGTAAACTGCTGCGCATGAATTTTTTTCAGTTCGGGTGTCTGATGCATAGAGTCAGTATTTACATAAGACTGTGGTGTTTTAACATGCGTGGCATACAAGCGATTGGCAACTTCTTGAAAAACAGGCAAAGCCAACAACCCACCATAATAATTTCGCGAGTTTTTACTCGTACGCACCACCACGGCAATGGTAAACTGCGGATTTTCTTTAGGAAAGAATCCAATAAAAGAAGCATGATAGACCCTGTCAGAATACCGTATACCTTCGTCAAATACACGAGCAGTGCCTGTTTTGCCACATATTTTATAGTACGGATTTTGAAGTTTTTTACCCGTTCCACGATCAACAACTGCATACATAGCCTCTTTAATATCTTCAACTGCGTTTTGACTAACAGCTTTATCATTCAGCACTACTGGTTCAAAATGTTGTATGGTTTTACCATACTCCTTTATCTCTTTTACCAAATATGGCTTCATCAATTTTCCATTATTAGCTATTGCGTTATACACCATGGCCAAATGCATTGGCGTCAATTTTAAACCATAGCCATACCCCATCGAACCAATGAGATACTCCTCACTATAAATACGCTTCTCATTTAAAACTGTCTTGCTTTCTCCTTTTATTTCGATACCGGTAGGTTTATCAAGATGAAGTTTTTTTAGATTATTTATATAGGCAACCTTATTATCACGGTAATGCTCGTAGATCATTTTAAAAAATCCAATATTAGAGGATTGCGCCAGTGCATCTGCTACTGACACCTCACCTACAGGGTGACTATCAGTTACTTTTCGGGTACCAATGCGATATGCCCCATTTCCGCAGTTAACTGATTGTTGAATGGATAATTTTTTATCATTGAGCAAAGAAATGAGCGAAATAACTTTACAAGTCGAACCCGGCTCTATCCCCATTAAGGCATAATTTTTGTCTTCATAATAGCTTCCATCTTCTTGGCGACCCAAATTTGCGAGTGCTTTAATCTTGCCAGTTTTAGTTTCCATGACGATACATGTTCCAAATGAAGCTTCATCAAGCTGTAACTGTTTCATTAAGGCATTTTCAGCAACATCCTGAATATTCATATCCAGGGTAGTGATAATATCCTTACCATTAACTGGTTCAATTTCCGAACCATCAACTGGCATGTAAGTGCCACCGGCAATTTTGCGCACTATCCGCTTACCCTCTTTGCCTTTCAAACTTTCATTAAAAGCTTCCTCTATGCCCACATTTTGTGCGTTTTGCCTATAAATGCCTACTGTACGATTTGCAAGAATACCAAAGGGATTCATGCGCTTGATGCGCGCTTCTGCAATGAATCCACCTTTGTTTGCACCCTTATTAAAAGGAACCAACTCTTTTATATCAAGATACTGCGAGTAGCTAACTTTTCGTGCTAAGAGGTAATACTGATTGCCTTTCTCTTGTTGCTTTTTCAACTCGTAGTTATAATCTGCGGCGGTTTTGTCACGATCATACAGTATTTGAGCAAGACTGATAGATAAGGCATTTATGTATTTATTAAATGTATCCTTAGGTATGGCTACCAGGTCTAATCGTATGTCAAACTCTGGTATTGAAGATGACAGCAAACTACCATCTTCTGTATAAATATTACCACGCTCAGGTTGCAGCACCTCTAAGTCGGTGTATAAACTATCGGCATACGAACGAAGCTCTGGACCATCTTTAAAAATAATGAGCGCTCCTTTAGCTAATATGACCATGGCAAATAAGCACATGCCCACAAAACATAAATAAACCCGCAATCGAATTACTTTATCGGCACTCATTTAGTGGGTGTTTTTTTGGGTTGAACTTCTATTTTACTCGGCGGTGAACTTAATACATCCAAACCTTGATGCATGGCCTGCTTAGCCAACTCACTTTCTTTTGTCATGTACATGAGTTGGGACTTCTGATCAATATAGTACCAGCGCAACTGTTTTAATTCTGTACTTTTTTGATTTAAATCACGAATCGTATTTTCCGTAAAGTGAACTACAAATATGTTTAAAATAAAAAACGACATAAGAACAACAATGAGCGGTATGTTTTTTACCAACCCCTGTATTCCCCAGTCTTCAAGCTTTTTTTGCCAGCCCGTTTTGTTTTTTGTTCTATTCATACTAACTAATTCTTTCGGCGTAACGAATTTTTGCGCTACGCGATCTGTTATTTTCTCTGAGTTCTATGGTCCCTGGTTTGATAGGTTTTAGTATTTTCAATCGAAAACCATCTTTTTGATTGTCGATTTTTCTGCCCAACAATTGTTCTTCAGCAGTAAGCGTCTCGGTTGTAAACTCTTTAAACACCTCCTTTACCACCTGATCTTCCAATGAGTGAAATGTGATGATTACCACCCGTCCACCAATTGCCAGTTGAGGAATGACACCTTTTAGTAAAGCTCGAATTGCACCTAGCTCATCATTCACTTCAATTCGTATTGACTGAAAAACCTTTGCCAAATAAGTATTTACTTTCCCTCGCACAATGGGCATTACCGTCTGCACCAATTGCTGTGTGGTTCTAATTGGCGAGTGTATCCGCGCTTGCACAATCACTTTGGCCAATGTTTTTGCATTGGTTACCTGACCATATTGTTCAAAGAGCTTTTGAAGCCGCTCTTCATCATATTTGTTAATTACATCAGCCGCTGTAAAAGGCTGTCGAGTATCCATGCGCATATCCAACTCGCCATCGAAGCGAATTGAAAACCCACGATCGGCGGTATCAAACTGATAGGAACTTACTCCTAAGTCTGCCAGCACACCATGTAAGGGAACGCAGGCATATAAACGTGCAAACCTGGCTGCATATTTAAAGTTTTCACCAACGAAAATCAATTTTTCGTTCTCGGGTATATTCCGGCTTGCATCTTTATCCTGATCAAATGCGATTAACTTTCCTGTGTCTAATCGCTTTAATATTTCGGCACTATGACCGCCGCCGCCAAAGGTGGCGTCGAGGTAGTTACCTTGAGGATTGATGTTTAATGCGTCAATACACTCTTGTAAAAGAACAGATTTATGATAATTGCTCGTCTTCGCATCATAATTCTTCTTGTGTTCTTTCATTCATCTTTTAACTAATGCTCATCTATTTATCTAAAGAATCCAACGGATTCAAAAAATCACCCCCTAATACTTCACTGGCCAAGGCGTTTAAGTCTTCAGCACTAAAGCTTGTCACTTCTTTATAGGTATCTGCCGCCCATATTTCCACTTTATTCATCTGCGCAGAAAAAACGATGTCTTTTTTCATTCCCGCGTGCTCTAACATTTGCTTGGGCAATAAAATCCGACCAGCAGTATCTGGACTAAGCCTTGTAGCACCGCTCAAAAACATTCTGCGCAGCGCTCGCCCTTTCGGATTGTAATCATTGATTTGGCTAAACTTATTCTCGACCAACTTCCACTGAGGAAGCGTATAAAGCGTCAAGCATTTTTCGAAACCTCTATTTAATACAAACTCTCCATCCTCTCCGGCATCAAGTTGTTTCTTGTAGCCTGACGGGAGCTTCAAACGCCCTTTGGCGTCAAGTGATAATTCGTATTCTCCTAATAGGCCTTGCATGTGTTCCGTTGGTACCTTTTCTCCCACAAAGTAACACATTTTCCCACTTTTTTACCTAATTTTTACATATTCTTCTTTTCCACAAATACAAAAGTGGCTCAAAGCATTGTCAATATTAGGTTTTAAGCCATGAAGGATTCCCATTTTTTACAAACAACTGTATAACCTGTGAATGTTCTGTGCACATTGGCCATTTAACTGTGAATAGACGTTTGTATATGTTAGTATGAGTATAGATTAACTGTAAAAGCTGTGATATTGACGTTTGTTTCCTGCTAAATACTAATCATTAAAATGTAAACCGTTTGACCATTGTGAACGCCAATCCTTCACATGAATATTGTTTAATACATACTTCTTGGCAGCAATCGAAGGTTTTATCTCTACCCATTTTACTATTTTTGATTCATGCCCACACCATTAAGTGAACATAACAAATTGAACACCCCAATTGAATTCCTGAAAGGAGTGGGACCAATGCGGGCTAAATGGTTACATGACCAACTAAACATTTCGAGATTTGAAGATTTACTGTACTTTTTCCCTTTTCGGTATGAGGATAAGTCAAACCTCAAAAAAATAATCGACATCACGGATGGTGAACAAGTTTTAGTTAGGGGGCGTATTAAGGACTATGAGGAAATTGGTGTTGGTCACAAAAAAAGATTGGTTGCTTATCTCCAAGATGATACAGGAATCATGGAGTTGGTTTGGTTTCGAAGTATTGCATGGATAAAAAAGACGCTTGCCAATGCAAGCAATGTGCAGGTTTTTGGAAAAGCCAATTACTTTAATCGCAAAATAAGTATCACGCACCCGGAAATGGAAAGCATCCAAACTGATAGTGCTAATACAGAATTGGCACTATTTCCAGTATACTCCAGCACCGAAATGTTGAAAGCAAAAAACTTGAACGGCAAACAATTTGCCAAGTTAGTGGCAACTTTATTGGAGCAAATCAATGTTAAAGATGTGCCCGAGAATCTACCTCAATCAATACTAGAAGCAAATCAATTCTTGCCCCGATTAACCGCATTAATACAATTACACTTTCCGCAAAATCAAAAACAACTGCATCTTGCCAAGGAGCGCCTAAAGTTTGAGGAACTTTTTATTGACCAAATGAATATCTGCAAACTCAAATTAAATAAAAGCAAGACACCAGGACACTATTTTGAAAAAGTAGGTACTTATTTTAATGAATTTTATTATAACAATTTACCCTTCGACCTAACCGATGATCAAAAACAAGTTTTAAAAGAAATACGACAAGACACCAAAACGGGCTATCAAATGAATCGTTTGTTGCAAGGCGATGTTGGTAGCGGTAAAACAATCGTTGCGCTGTTAAGCATGTTATTGGCAAAAGATAACGGATTTCAGGCTTGCTTAATCGCACCCACAGAGATTCTTTCGCAGCAGCATTATCAAAGCATCAAAAAATTACTACACCATCAAAATATTAAAGTAGCACTCCTAACCGGCGGCACAAAAGGTGCTGATAAAAAGAAAATACTTGAATACTTAAAGAACGGGGAATTAGATATTGTGATTGGCACTCATGCTATACTTGAACCACGTGTACTTTTTAATAATCTGGGATTATGCATTATAGACGAACAACATCGATTCGGGGTAGCGCAACGAGCAAAAATGTGGGAGAAAAATACCACCCCGCCGCATATTTTAGTAATGACAGCCACACCTATACCGCGAACCTTGGCCATGACTACCTACGGAGATTTAGAGGTGAGCATTATCAAAAAACTACCACCGGGCAGAAAGGTAATTCGCACCGTACATCGCACGGATAACAAACGCTCAGAAGTGATGCACTTCATAAAAAATGAGATTACTCAAGGCAGACAAGTATACATCGTTTATCCACTGATAGAAGAAAGTGAAAAGTTAGATTATGAAAACCTCGAACAGGGATACGAACTTGTTTCAACCTACTTTCCCGGACACACCTATCATGTAGCCATGGTGCATGGCAGGCAAACCCTTGAGGAGCGCGAACATAATATGCAAGGTTTTATCAATGGCACGGCACAGATATTGGTGGCCACTACCGTCATTGAAGTAGGTGTTGATGTGCCAAATGCTTCGGTGATGATTATTGAAAGTGCGGAGCGATTTGGCCTTTCTCAAATGCATCAACTACGTGGACGTGTAGGTCGAGGTGCAGCTGCTAGCTATTGCATTTTGATGACCGGAAGAAAGCCAACCGAAGATGCTAAAAAGAGAATCCAAACAATGGTAAACCATAGCAGCGGCTTTGAAATCAGTAAAATAGACCTAGAGTTACGTGGCCCGGGCGACCTTTATGGTACAAAGCAAAGTGGCATATTGCAATACAAACTTGCCAACATTATAGAAGACGGCCATCTATTATCATTAGCCCGCAATTATGCTTTACAATTATTAAGCAATGACCCACAATTGCATAAAGCTGAACATGCCGGACTGAAGCGTTACCTCAGCACCCTAAAAGACAATGTCAACTGGATTGAGATTAGCTAATAAAAAATATTTATTGAAAAAGTCGCCAAATATCAAGACCGTTTGCATAAAGCATTAGAGCAAGTAACAACACCAGGCCAACACCATTTGCTTTCTCGATGACACTATCTTTTACTTTTATACCCGTAATCATTTCGAACAACAGAAACAGCACATAGCCACCATCTAAACCTGGAATAGGCAACAAATTCATAAATGCAAGAATGATAGATATAAATGCAGTAAGCTGAAGAAACATTAGCATATCAAACTCACCTGGAAAAAGACCTCCTATAGATCCAAAACCTCCGAGGCTTTCGCTCACTTTTACCTCGGGCGATGTAAAAATTAATCGGAGTTGACCAATGTATTCCATCAGCTTTTCACCTGTAAAAGAAATGCCTTTGGGTATAGCCTGTACAAAAGAATAATTTTTTGTTTCGAATTTCAAAAATCGGTCTGCTGTTAAAGCGTAAACCTGGAATTCTCCTTTATCAGTCAGCTTTGCCACTTTATTAATCGTATCCCCTCCTCGAACAATCAGCATATCAACTTCGTTGGTTTCATCAGGGTTTTTCTGAACCACTTTTTTAGCCGCGCGGGCTATATCAATTTGATAAGGCGATGCCAACTCATTGATGCCTACAATCTTGTCACCCTTTTGAAAAATATTCTTATTAATACTGTTCGCCGGCATAGAGTCTATTACAAATGGATATCGCGGTGCCACCATACTGGCTTTTTTTGATTTAAGCATATGGCGCATAGTTCCGGCTGGAATATTGACGACAATCTCTTTGCCGTCACGGATTACAGTAAAATTTTTGGCTTCGCCGTAAAACATCGTTTTGCCAATCTCATCAAAAGTCTGAATACGCACGTCTCCAACTTTTACGATATTATCACCCTCCATGAGGCCAATACTCTTACCTAAACTATCCACATGAACACCATAAGTTACATTCGCTATGGGCAATTTATTTTCACCCCAACCAGCAAAAATGGCTATGTATATTACCATGGCCAGTAATACGTTCATAATAATACCCCCGAGCATAATCAATAACTTCTGCCATGACTTCTTACTTCTATATTCCCATGGTTGCGGCTCACCTTTCAATGCTTCTTTGTCGGTACTTTCGTCAATCATGCCTGCAATTTTTACGTAACCACCTAATGGAAACCAACCCAGGCCATATTCTGTTTCGCCAATTTTCTTTTTGAATAACGAAAAATTCATAAAGGTTGCGAAAGGGAAAAAGAAATCAAAGAATAGGTAAAATTTCTCCACCCGTGTTTTAAACAATTTGGCAAATAGAAAATGGCCAAACTCATGAATAATGATTAAAATGGAAAGCGCAGCGAAAAACTGTATCACTTTCATTAGTGTTGGCGATATAGCCAATAAAATATTTAGTAAATCCATATTAGTCTTTAATTAATCGTTGGCAGTATTGCCGGGTGTGTAAATCAGTTTGCGTATAATCATGTAAACTGGGGGTTTCAATAAAATCTACTTTTTCCAAACAATTTTCAATTAGCTCACTCATTTCCAAAAAGCCAATTTTATTCTTCAAAAAGGATTCTACTACTACTTCGTTTGCTGCATTAAGTATACATGGCGCATTTCCTCCTTTTATCATTGCCTCTTTAGCCAGACTCAAATTTCGAAATGTTTTATAATCGGGCGCCTCGAAATTCAAAGAGGCAAATTTCTTTATATCAAAACGTGGAAAATTGTTTGCAATACGCTCCGGGTATGCTAAGGCATACTGAATTGGCAACTTCATATCAGGAAGTCCAAGCTGCGCCTTTTGGGACCCATCAACAAACTCTACTAAAGAATGGATTATGGATTGTGGATGAATTACTACATCAATTTGCTCATTTTCTAAGCCAAACAACCATTTTGCTTCTATCATTTCCAGCCCTTTATTCATTAAAGATGCTGAGTCTATAGTGATTTTGGCACCCATAGTCCAGTTTGGATGTTGCAAGGCATGATCCTTTTTCACGTTAACCAAATAGTTGGTTTTCTTACCTAAAAAAGGCCCTCCGGAGGCAGTCAATATCACCTTGCTGATTTCCGCCAGGTTCTCGCCAACCAGGCATTGAAAAATTGCGGAGTGCTCACTATCTACCGGAATTAAGCGCGCACCCGTTTTAGCCACTGTGGCCATAACTATATCACCTGCCACTACCAATGTTTCCTTATTGGCCAAGGCAATTGTTTTTCCTTGTTCTGCGGCCGCCAGGGTAGATGATAATCCTGCAAAACCAACAATACTTGCCACAAGGATATCGTACACATCGCTTGCCGCAACATCAGTCAGCGAAGCTTCGCCTGAATAAACTTTTATAGGCTCATGCTGCAAAGCTTCTTGCACTTGTTTATACTTCTCTTCATTTGCAATAATGGCAATATTGGGTTTGAACTTGATACACTGTTCTATCAACAATGCCGCGTTACTGTGAGCAGACAATACCTCTACCGAAAATTTATCCGGGTGTTGTTCAATGACATCTAATGCTTGCGTACCTATCGAACCCGTACTGCCGTATATGGCTATGCGTTTACTCATATATAAAAGAGTCGCAAAATTAGTTATTTAAAAGAGTCCACATGGAATTATTCTTGTTTTTAATTATGAATATCATATTAGAGCCTTAACTTTAGACTTTCTTTATAATAATGAAATTGAATCAAAACTTTTTTATAGCGCTTGCTACCGCCGCCTTTTTTATCGGATCAGTGAGCATTCTCTCTTCTTGTGTAAAAGAAAGAGATTTTGACACCTATGCCGCCGAAGATGCCTCATATGCCATGTGGATATATGATGATGCTATCAATATATTGAATGAGGCTTCTAGGTTAAAGACGGGTGACAACCTGATATTATATAAAACAACAGGTTATTGCTCTGAAGTGGTCAATCAGCCGGGTCGAATTATCGTTTCCTTTGGTAGCAGCGATTGTCTATGCAATGATGGCAGAAACAGACGTGGAAAAATTATTGTAGAATTCCAGGGCAACTATGCAGATAGTGGGCAGGCGCATTTCATCACATTTGAAGATTATTTTGTAGACAATAACGAGGTAAATGGCAGTGAGACTGTCACGTTTATGGGGCGTAATGACGCCAATCAGCCTTACTTTACAGTTTCGGTAGATGGTATTCTTGATATTGATGACAGCCTGGGCAGCCTTACTTACAATGCTGAATTGGAACGCACTTGGTTAACTGGATCGGAAACAATACAATATGAAGATGATAACTTTGAAATTACCGGCAAAGGGCAGGGTGTGAATATTTATGGCAACAATTATGCATTTAATACCAAAGAATCTGTTCACAAACCCACAAACTTAATGTGTCGCTACTTCACCAAAGGCATCTTAGAAGTACAACCTCAGGGGCGTACTTTCAGAAGTATTGATTTTGGCAATGGTAATTGTGACAAAACCGCCACGGTGACTATTGATGGCAAACAGCATAATATGATTTTGAAATAGTATCCTCCCCTATTCCAACTATACACAAAAAGCGAGTAGCCCTATCTATTCGCTTTTATTTTTATCCCAATCATTGGCTTTAGAAATTGCCCCCTAACTTCGCACCTACAAGGTGAAATTAAACATTCAAGATAGCGTAAATTTTTTAGGGAA
Source organism: uncultured Chitinophagaceae bacterium (assembly GCA_964409905.1). GTDB lineage: Bacteria > Bacteroidota > Bacteroidia > Chitinophagales > Chitinophagaceae > JAGNRR01. Next base: position 89,510 of record CAYPET010000003.1, read on the forward strand.
ACTGACCATCCCCAGAGTGTGGAATGGGGTTAAAGTATTGAGTAGTTACTATCTCACAAAGTGGACCAATCGTACTGTTCAGTGGGGCGAACCATTTTCGATTTCATTTGAACCGACCACATCCTGCAATCTGCGTTGCCCGGAATGCCCAAGTGGGTTAAGGGCTTTTACCCGCCCACGAGGTATGCTCGATCAAGACTTCTTCAGAAAAACAATTGATGAGATGCAATCGAAATTATTCTATCTCATATTTTATTTTCAAGGAGAGCCATACCTCAATCCGGAGTTTTTAGATATGGTTAAATATGCCGCAGATAAAAAGATTTATACAGCCACCAGCACAAATGCGCATTATATGAATGACGATAATGCCAAGCGCACCGTGGAAAGTGGATTGGACCGATTAATTATTTCGTTAGATGGTACTACACAAGATGTGTATCAACAATATCGCATCGGTGGTAATATAGATAAAGTATTGGACGGAGCGCGAAATATTGTCATATGGAAAAAAAAGCTAAAATCCAAAACGCCCTATATATTTTTTCAATTTTTGGTGGTTCGGCCTAACGAGCATCAGATTGAAGATGCTAAAAAATTAGCCCAGGAGATTGGTGTGGATGATATCCGTTTTAAAACAGCCCAAATCTATGACTATGAAAATGGCAATCCGCTCATCCCTACCATTGACAAATATGCGCGATATAAAAAACAAGTTGATGGCACCTATATAATAAAAAATAAGTTGGCTAATAATTGCTGGAAATTGTGGCACGCCTGTGTGATCACATGGGATGGATTAGTAGTACCCTGTTGTTTTGATAAAGACGCCATCCACCGTTTGGGAGATTTAAAAACGCAATCTTTTAAAGAAATTTGGCGGGCTCAGGAGTATAAAGACTTTCGGGCAGCACTGATACAGGGTCGCCAAAACATTGACATTTGTTCAAACTGCAGCGACGGCACTAAAGTCTGGGAGTAGCCTTAGTGGGAGTAAATAAACTCGTTACTGATAAAATCACCATTTGAATTGGTACTAACCTCCGTCAGCTTCAAGATGTTCTCACCTAAGCCAGTTAAAAATTGTTCACGAATGGCAAATACAGTATCATTTGGTGCAGCGGGCATATTGTAGGTGATATATGTATCAGTGTACTTGATTTTTGTTTCCTTATTTATAAACTCCCATCGTCCTTTACGTATAATGTCCGGGTCGCCAGCATTGCATTTGGAGTTCCCCTCGGATATATTATAGGTGCTGTCTGTAGGAAAATCTAAGATATTATCTTGGTTGCAGCCCGGAAGCAAATCATAAGAGCCTTGCCAGGCCCCGTTATTGACTTTTATCTGTGCATTTACCAATTTCCATGGTGCTTGCGTCAGCAATTTGGTCGAGGTCTTTGGTTTTACGAAATTCTCGTCCGTTTCTTTTTTGCATGATAGGCCAATGATGATAATCAAAACAAATGATAGTATGCTAAACGATTTAACCATGAAAATTAAATTTGGGTAAAAGTAAGTAAATTTATGTGAACGATATAAAACATATTGCTCTTGCCCGTATCAATTTCTTAGTGCTATGCGCATTGTTATTATTTTGACAAGCTATGATAAAGTACCGAAAAAACATGGCGTTGATATCTTTTTAAAAAAACTAAGGGTGGGCGACAGTAATACTTATGCTGCTTCCCTTTATAGCAATTGAATCAGCGGGATTTTGCACATTGTACAAGAATCCGTTCACGGTACCCTGCAATCCGATAGTTTTTTGGCCAAATTGGTTCAAGTCATACCCATAAGCTTCATTCATATTAAAAACAACCTTGCCTGACTGGTCTGTACCATTGTTTTTATACGAAGAATACGTTTTACCGCCGGTATTATAGGTAATAACACAGGCTTTGTAAGGAGGTCTGATGTTGGTGATAGTATTCGGTATTGAGACTATATCAAACAAAAAGGTTGCCAAACAAGGCTGGCTTGTATTTTGCAAAATACCACGCCAGCTTGAACTTATACCAGGGCGTGTAGCGGTTAGCTCCACCATATGTTTGAGCGAATCTGTATACATCACAATGGCATTCAGACCCTGGCCCAATTGACCGTTACCAAAATCCCAAAAATAGGCAGTGAAACCCTGACTTGCCGAAAGTGCAAAACTATCGAATGTCGGGTTAGTAGCTACATCAAATTGTACTTGACTGTTGAGAATGTCGGCAAGGTTAATGGTATTGGTGATTGAATCTACGCAACCAATCAGTCCATTATTCGATACCATGGTCACATCAACAGTCTGCAAATTTGGCGAATATGTGTGCATAACGCTGTCACCGGTGGCAGTGCTGCCATCTCCAAAATCCCAAAAAGTAATACCCCCATTAGACAATAAATTGATGAAGTTCAATTGCATCAAGCCTGTAGCCACAAAAGTCGAATCTTGTGATAAAGAGTAAAATGCAGACTGGTTAAAAACATTTGCCAGAATATCATCATTCTTTACCGAGTCATATCCATAAAATTCAAAACGCAAGTAATTCTGTGATGAGTCTGCCTTATCGCGAAACTCACCTTGCATTACCAATACATCTCGACTACCGGCATCGCGGTAATTAGTGTATAAATAATAATTATTCTCTCCCGCCTGAAAATTAACTGGCAGGCCATCAATAGTACCTTCAAACAAGAACCGCACAGCCCCTATATCATTGGAGACGAGTTCCTTTTGACAAGAAAACTGACCCAGCAATAGGCATAACAGCATGAATATCTTGGCGTGTTTCATTTTCATCATTTTTTAAATTTATACCGCACTGCTATACCGGCCCTGGCGTTCCGATCAGTATACGTGTTATTGAAATAATCATTTTTTGTCATATCAAAGAGTCCCTGCTGATAAAACCCAGCAATACTTACTTGGGGCATAATATCGTATTCAATACCAAAATTAAAATTGACATCCAAAAATCGCAACCCGCTCATGTAGCCAAACCTTCTTTCTTGAACATTGTATTTCGCATCTTCGTAGATGCTTATGGAATTAAGGCCAAAATTCAATCCGGCACCGCCAAATACTGCCAATCGTGGACGCAGTTTGTAGGCAAACTGCACCGGAACAACCATTTGCAATAAATTTTTTCTGGTTACGCTAAGCACTGAGCTATCCTTATCAAAACTATATCGAATACGACTACCCTCCTCCGTAATATTCAAGTGACTTATGTAAGACATATAGGCAGATAAGTAGATGCTCATTCTATCGGAGAAACTATACTGATACCCAAGCCCAAGACTAGGACTAAAGCCCCATTTGACATTGCCCTGCGAGTTACCCATGTAGCCTCTTGCATTTGCTATACCCGCCAACAAATAAAATGTAGATGGTTGGGGCTGATACGCTAATGGTTCTTTTTTTGAGGTCGAGCTTGAAGCGCTCTTTGCTGATGCTGCAATTACATTCTTTATTGAATCGCTTTTTTCTTTACCCAATGGCACCATAACTTCGGTATAGGTATATTGCTCCAACCCTTTAACGTATCGAGGATTAAGTTTTTGATAATCTTCGGGGCTGCGGTAAAGACGTTTGTCACCGAGCATTGTAACTGCATTTCTGACGAAGATTTCATTCATTTCCTTTTGAGGCGCCTCCTCTTTTGCCAGCGGTATTGTCTTTATTCCCTTCTGGCTCGCTGAAGGTTGTGGCGCTGTTGTTGTTTCATGATGTTTGGAAAGGCTTTTTGTCGAGCTTATCTCTTCGCTGCTCTTAACACCTTGAGCCAAAACATTCCTTCGTAACGCATCGTTCTCAGCCTTACCTTTTGGTTCATCTTGAAAGTCAGATTCGCTCGATTTTTCAACTTTTGTAGATTGTGCTGAATGAACCACTAAATTAGCTGATGGTTGACGCTTGGCTGGTTGTTTACTTGCCGGTTGCCGATTTTTTCTGGGTGGGGTCAATATGGTTTGTTGTTCAGTTTCAGTTTGTTTATTCGTGGTGGCTATATCATTATGATCCAAGACACTTACTTGTTGGGCTTGCTTCGTTTCTGTTTTAGGTTGATTTAATGTTGTATTCGAATGATTTTTTACTTCTACGGCACTCGGCAAATTGTTTGCAGAAGCACTACTTTCCTTGGTTGTATTGCCGTTCCGGAAATTATTCAATGCGGTTAAAGCGGTTCCTATCAGCAAGGTAACTACTATAATAAATAGCCAAAAAGGTCTTTTCTTCTTATCCTCTTCATCGAGCCGGCGCTGTGCGTCTGCCCAATGTTTTTCATTGACCTCAAAATGCAACTCTTGCATCTTTTGCTTCAAAAAGTTATCGATATGGTGCTGATTATTTTCCATAAGCAATGCTTTTAGTTTGTTGACATAATAATTCTTTCATCATTTTACGTGCTTTATGCAGGTGCCAACGCGACAATGTTTCTTTTATATCCAACATATCGCCTATTTCTTTGTGCGAATAGCCATCTATGGCATAAAGGTTTAGGATAGTAGCAGTAGGCTCGGGTAGTTGACGCATGTAGTTGAGTATTTCGTTGGCATCGTGTGCATGATTTAATTCGTTAGTGGTCGACTCTTGTTCTTTCCAATCGGCAGGCATGGTGGCTGATATTTGAATCATGTCTTTATAATTCTTTGATTTTCTGAATATATCAATGGCTGTATTAACACCTGCCCGCCATACGTAAGCCTCAACAGAGGCAGTCAACGTTTGAAATCGCTCAATCTTACGGATCAATCGCATAAAAGACTCATTAATAATCTCTTGGATATCCTCGTCGTTTTTTGCATAGCGATATCCCACTCTTGCCAATATGGGGTAGCAAAACTCATAAAAGGCTCTTTGGGCTTTCCTGTTCCCAGCCATACAACCCTGTATTATTTGTTCTTCTATCAATCCTAGGCGCTGTGATTAAACCATGCTATATCAAACTAATAACGAATTAAATATGGCATTCGTTAGTAAAAATAAGGAAATGGCGAATCTTTTGTTTTTTCAAAGTTCAGCCCACCATAGCAATTAGGTATGCTGATGTGGCTACTGAATTAGCGAATCTTCAAAAAATGGCACACTTTCCTGCCTCATACAGCATAATAAAGTTTTCCACGTACTTAAAACTTATTATCATTTTTCCATAATCTTTTTGGTTTTTAGTCAAATAGCATATTTTCGCAGTCTAAAATTAAATTCTATGTCAGATATAGCTGAAAGAGTAAAAAAAATCATCGTTGATAAATTAGGTGTTGACGAAGGAGAAGTAAATAACGAAGCAAGCTTCACAAACGATTTAGGAGCTGATTCGTTAGATCAGGTAGAGCTTATTATGGAGTTCGAGAAAGAATTCAACCTTTCTATACCAGATGAAAAAGCCGAAACAATCGCTACCGTTGGTGATGCGGTTACTTATCTTGAAGAACACGCAAAATAATTATTTGCTCAGAAATTAATATATGGAATTAAAACGCGTAGTCGTTACAGGACTCGGCGCCCTTACGCCCATTGGCAATACCATTTCAGCCTATTGGAATGGTTTGGTAAATGGCGTATCCGGCGCCGATTTCATTACCCTCTTCAATGCTGAAAAATTTAAAACCCAATTCGCATGTGAGGTAAAGAATTTTGTTCCTGAAGATTTCATAGATCGTAAAGAGGCAAGACGATTAGATCGTTTTTCTCAATTTGCTTTGGCTTGTAGCGAACAAGCCATACAAGATGCCAAGCTTGGCGAGGCAGAAATAAACAAAGATCGCGTAGGTGTGATATGGGCTAGTGGCATAGGTGGTATCAATACGTTTCAAGATGAAATGCAAGGTTTTTTTACCGGTGATGGCACCCCACGTTTCAACCCATTCTTCATACCAAAAATGATATCCGACATCGCCGCCGGACATATATCTATGCGGCATGGATATCGTGGCCCCAACTATTGCACCGTTAGTGCTTGCGCATCATCCTCACATGCATTAATCGATGCCTCTCATTATATCAGACTCGGCAAGGCCGATGTGATTGTTTGTGGAGGCTCAGAGGCTGCCGTTAACGAAGCTGGTGTAGGCGGATTTAACGCCATGAAAGCCCTTAGCGAGCGAAACGATGACCCAAAAACAGCTTCAAGACCGTTTGATAAAGAACGTGATGGTTTTGTTTTGGGTGAGGGAGCAGGCTGTTTGATTCTGGAAGAATACGAACACGCCAAGGCCAGAGGTGCCAAAATTTATGCGGAATTGGTAGGCTCGGCTGCTACAGCTGATGCCCACCACATGACAGCTCCACACCCTGAAGGCTTGGGTGTAATATTGGTAATGAATAATGCACTTGAGGACGCAGAGTTACAACCAGAACAAGTAGATTATATAAACGTTCATGGTACATCAACTCCTTTGGGTGACATTGCTGAAATTACCGCTATACAAAATGTATTTGGTGAACATACATACAATCTGAATATTAGCTCAACAAAATCCATGACAGGTCACCTGTTGGGCGCAGCAGGCGCTATTGAGGCCATCGCCTCTGTACTTGCGCTTGAAAACAATCTGGTACCACCTACCATAAACCACAGTAATGTTGATGACAGCTTTGACCCACGTATCAACTTTACGCTAAACAAAGCTCAGGAACGTGACTTACAAGTAGTTATAAGTAATACTTTCGGTTTTGGAGGGCACAATGCCTCAGTAATATTCAAAAAAATATAGCCCATAAGAAGACGGGCTTATTCTGAATTTAGTCCTTTTTAGTTTTTGTTGTCCAATATTTATTGCAGTAGAAAACATTTTTATTTTATTTAGGCTTGGCTTAATTTTCCCAATAATTTGGCTTTAGTACCTAAAATAATCGTTCGCTTTTTTGTAAAGGATACGCCACGCTACAAACGTTTGCAGGCTGTGCTCGGATTTACACCGGGCGATGAGAGTTTGTATGAACTGGCATTGTGCCATAGCTCAAGTGCGAAAGACCCTGCCGAAAATAATGAACGTCTCGAGTTTTTGGGTGATGCAATTTTAGGGTCGATTATTGGGGAATACTTATTCCACAAATACCCAACGAAACCTGAAGGTTACCTCACAGATATGCGATCGAAAATTGTAAATCGTAAAAAACTAAATGAAGTAGGAAAAAAAATTGGCTTGCAGGATTTGATGGATTACAATGACAAAGATTACTTCCTACGCAACTCCCCGATATTTGGTAATGCTTTTGAAGCCCTGCTAGGAGCCATATACCTTGACAAAGGATATATTAAAACTAAAAAATTCATTCATAAACGTATGATCACGCCATTTATTGATGTGGAAGAATTGGAACAAATTGAAGCCAACATCAAAAACAAACTCATAGGCTGGGCAAAACGTGAAGAAAAAGAGCTTGAGTTTGTAGAATTAGCGCCGGAACCTTCCCATAATGGGCGGCAGCGTTTTCATATTGGCATCATGTTAGATGGTCAACTTATATGCACAGGCGCTGCACTGACTAAAAAAGAGGCCAGCAAAAAAGCGGCTGAGGAGGCGATACAAATCTTAGAAGCCTGATTTGTCTTAGTTAGAATATCAAGCAATGGTATTAATAATATTTTAAAAGTACCATTGCTTCAAATCCAAAATTTAAAATCCCTACCTTTGCTTTCCACTTTTAATTGGGGCTGACTGGTTTTGACAGCATAGGTTCTTTGATAGTAAGCAGGTAGTGCGTAGTTTAATAGCACTTAAATCTCATTATTCAAACTTTCAAATGGCGAATCTAACTTCGCTATGGCAGCCTAATCATTGATTAGATGTCATATATGGATGAAAACCAACTGGCCGACGACTTGGTTTCATCTTAATCAAAACAATCGACGGCTAGCTTAGGTAGTATTGCTATGCCTAAGTAAACCACGCCGAGGCGTGGCGAGCAGATAAGGTGGCGTTAAGTATGTTTTCTACTTGTAGCCATTCGAAAATCTGATTGAAAACTAAACTTGTAGAAAGCTTTCCGAGATTATGTTTGGACGCGGGTTCGACTCCCGCCAGCTCCACATTTCTTTTACCTATTTTGGCGCAACTTTTCAACACGTTGCTGCTGCACGTATGCCATACGATTTTTGTAATAATCTGCATTGGCCGTATCCCCTATCGCACGATAGGTCGTTTCCAAAAACTTTAATGACATCACATCCAAACTATCAGCCGCATAGGCTTTTTTGAACCAATAAATTGCACTGTCAGCACGCTGTGCCACACCATAGACACAACCAATGTTATTCATAAAATCAGCCTCTGTCGAATCAAGTCTATAGGCCTTTTTAAAATAAGGCAAGGCCTCACTGTATTGCTGACGGTTAAAATATACTGTACCCACATTATTTGTATAGATCCCGCTGGTTGAATCTTCCTTGTAGGCAAGACTATAATACTTAAATGATGAATCTAACTGACCAATTTTAAAATAAGCCTTACCCAACTGATTGTAACCATCACCAGGCAGATAAGGGTAAATTTTCATGGCCCGATTAAAATACGTAATGGAAAGCTGAGCCTCTCTATTTACACTATCCGTTATTTGCTGCTGAGTAAACCCCTGCTCAAATAAGATGTCCGTTAGCACTTCCTTACGGTCCTCACTTGGTAAGTGATTCCCCATGTAAAAAAGCAGGTGAGTTGAGTTGGGATTATATTCAATATCGCGGGAGAATAGCGCATAATCATTTTTCCAATCTTCATTACGGGCAATAGTTTTTACAGAGTACAATACAGAGACCAACAAAACTACACCCCACAATAAGGGTGACATCTTGATTTTCTGCAGCAAAGAGGTGCCGCCATCTTTATAAAAAAAGTATGCCAGCAAACAAACCAATACCATACTCAATCCCATACTGGGCATAAACAAAAGCCGCTCACCAAAACTTGTACCAATCAGAAAAAACACATTTGATGCCAAAGAAAATGTAATAAAAAACCATAGTATTCCAAAACTCAGCAATTTCAAATGCTTGATCTTTTTTATTGCATAAAGAAACCCGATTAAGCATATTACAAAACTCAAAATAAAGCCCCAATGGCCAGGTGTAACAGGCTCAAGGGTTGCATAAGAGTAATCGCAAGCCAAAGGGTGCGGCACCAAAAACGTATAAAGGTAATAGCCTACAATCATTACTGCCGTGGCAAAGCGGGCCGGGTAATCATCCTTCACCAGGACAATTAAATTATCCATCACACTGGTTTCTGCATTCTGCGGAAACTGACTTAGCACAGCAGATCGCGTCATCACAAACAGTACTGCTACAACCAATAAGGGTGATGTAATGCGCAGTACCTGACGCCAATCAAATTTGCCCAATTGAAAATAAATCAATAAAGGAAACATCCCCATGCTGACCACAGCTGATTCTTTTGAAAACAAGGCAACAGCATAGGCCAAGGTCCCCCAAGCAAGGTGGAACACTTGCCTGTCTTTGAGGTATAACTGAATAGCCCGCATAGCTGCTAGAGTGCCCAACAAGGCTAAAATTTCATCTAGCGATTTAATATTGGTTACCACCTCGGTATGAATAGGATGGACGGTGAAAATCAGGGTAATCAATAAGGGCAACACCCACTTCCGCTTGAATAAATCATACAGCACCCAAAAAAGCAACATGCAGAGCAGGCCGTATATTATCACATTGACCTTATGAAATCCATGCGGATTTCCACTAAATAGATTCCACTCAATATTAAATACCAATTTGGTGAATGGACGATACAAAGAGTTTTCACGGTCAGACACATCCCCTCGGCGCAGCGGGGTAACAAACATCAATTTTGTATTCTCCCAACTTACGGGAGCCTTGGTCATTTTATTATTGGCAATAATACCATGATCATCTAGTACAAAACGATGTTGAAACGTATTGCTATAAAGCATGATGGCCAACAAAAAGAAAAATGCCGATATGAACCAAATATTGCGTTGCTTCGGCATTGATTCATTTGGCGTAGCAATCTCATTTTGCTTATCAGAAGTTTTCTGCTTTTCTTGTGGCGCTACTGATTTTATCTTTTTCTTGTTCGACTTTCTTCCCATTATTATAGAATATCTACGCTAAAATAAACAATGATTATCAAACCAAGGGCAGAAGCTACATAGCAAGCCTGGCACAAATCAAATATTGTCGTTATGCAACCTACCGCAGGTTGTTTAATTGTGCGGAATAATAGGCAGCATTCTCAGTATCGCCAATAGCGTTATATATTTTCACCAATAATTCGAGCGATTTAGTATTTCGCCGGTCTTGATTGTGCGCCTTAGTAAACCAGAATATGGCACTATCTGCACGCTGGGTTGAAGCATATATCAGTCCAATATTGTTCATATGGTTAACATTTGCTGTGTCTGCCTGATGAGCTTTAAAATACAGAGGCATGGCCTCGGCATATTGTTGCTTATTGAAATAAGCTACCCCCAAATTGCCACAATATGTCGGATTAGAAGAATCAATATCGTATGCCTTTTTTAGGTACTTCAAAGCAGAATCAACCTGATTGGTATACACATAGGCCAAACCCAATTGTGTACTATTTCGAGAAGTTAAATTTGGGTCCATTTTTAAAAGGCGCTGAAAATAATCAATGGATAAATTCATGTTTCGCTGAATAGAATCAGCTATCTGCTGCTCATTAAAACCCAGACTGCGCATGGATTTAGTGACTTTTTCTACCTGCACATCATTCGAAAAATGGTTGCCTAGGTAAGATAATAAATGTACAGCATTCGGATGCGTGGCCACATCAGTAGAAAATAATTTGTAATCAGTTTCCCAGGCTTGATTTCTATCGATCGTTTTTACACTGTACAGTAAACTGACAAAAAGAATCAACAACCATAGAACTGGAGATTTTTTTATCTTATCTACCAAAGATTGTCCGCCCTCGCGCTGAAATAATCTGGCCAATAGGATCACCAACGCTATGCACAATCCCAGACTGGGTGTAAATAACAAGCGTTCGCCAAAGCTGGTTCCGATCAGAAAGAATATGTTACTAATGAGAGAAAAGGTGATAAAAAACCAAAGAAGTCCGAATGCTACCTTCTCCTTTTTTCTGAGTGCCGTTATAGCCACAAACAAACCGAAAAGCAACAAAGCAAAACTTAAAAAAAATCCCCAATGCTGCAGTCCTACCGGCTGATGTGTAGGGTAAGAATAATCGCAGGATAATGAATATGGCACTAGAAATGTATACAAATAATATCCTGCAAGCATAACAGCTGTAGCAAATCTCTCAACGGTATCATCCCCTACTTTTACTAAAACATTGTCCATATAACTCAATGGATTATTTGCCGGAAACTCGCTCAGCACAGCTGATCGTATCATCACAAATACGATAGCAGCCAGCAAAAAAGGAGCTAACAAAAAGCTTGTTTTCTTTAAACTAAACGAGTTTGTTTGAAAATAAATCAGCAAGGCAATCAAGCCGATACCCAGCACCGCAGACTCTTTAGAGAAAAGCGCAATAGCAAATACCATTATTCCCCATATCCAGTGCCATACCTTACTACTAGTTAGATACAATTGAATGGCTCGCAAAGACCCAACAATACCCAGCATAGTAATGATTTCATCTTGTGATTTAATATTCGCAACCACCTCTGTGTGTATGGGATGAACGGTAAACAACAGGGTAATAAAGAAAGGTAGCATCCAGCGCTTATCAAATAAGTCGTACAGCACCCAAAAAATCAACATGCACAACAACCCATAGAGTAGTACATTCATTTTATGAAAATGATGGGGGTTGCCGTCGAAAAAATTCCATTGAAGATTAAAAAACAGCTTGACAAAAGGCCGATATAAGCTATTATCGACATTACTTCCATCGCCATAGCGCAAGGGTGTAGTAAACAACGCCTTTGTATTTTCGACACTAACCGGAGCAGTAACATATTCGTTAAATGGAATAATGCCATGGTCGTCTAAAACAAAATCATGCTGAAAAGTGTTGGCATACAAGACAAAAGATATCAAAAGAAAAAAGCCTGAAAAAAGCCAGGCATTTCTATCTGACAAGGACTCATTAACATGAGTCATTTTGTGGTCAATAGGAATGGTTGCAGTCGGTTTACTTTGCTTTGATTCCGCTGCCTGCTGCACATTTTTTATTTCAAGGTGTTGTAATTTCTTTTTTGACTTTTTGCTCATGAAAAATACTTCACCGCTAAAATACACACGGTCTGCACAATATGAAAGGCCTCTGCGCAATAGTTGCCAATGCCTGCACGCTGGTTTCTGAACACATGGCTTCACATTTACAAAAAGAGGTTGTAATTTACCCGCCTGAAATTGATACGTCACATACCATTTTTGAAGGAGGTGCTGAAGTATTCACTTACCGCCTTTGGAGGTCCGCAAGGTCACATAGGCATGATGATGCGCAGCTTTGTTGATAAGCGCCACGACATTACCGAGTCTGAGTTAATGGATTACCTTAGTTTTTGTCAAATGTTACCCGGCCCGTCATCCTCGCAAACAGTAGCCCTCATTGGTTATAAAAGAGGCGGTATATTGTTAGGTGTACTTACATTACTCGTTTGGATATTACCGGCATCCGGTATTATGGCGGCGCTGTCTTTTTTAGTAAAATATGTTGACGCGCAATTTTTACAAACGCGTGTGTTTCATTACGTTCAACCTATGGCGGTGGGGTTTATCGTTTATGCTGCATTGCGCAGCATGAAAATTAGCATTCGAAGCAAGGTGAGTATTTTCATTATGACTTTAGCTACTGCCCTGACCATTTTTGTTCGCAGCCCTTGGGTCTTTCCGTTAACCATCCTGTTGGGAGGTTTTATTACCAACTTTACCAATAAAGAATACCCACCTCATGATACGACCGCTTTTGAAATAAAATGGAAACGGTTGGGGTGGTTCTTGCTGATATTCGTCATTGCCGGTGTCTTGTCAGAAATGGCCAGAACTCAACATTGGCAACATGCCCGTGCTTTTAATTTGTTCGAAAACTTCTACCGCTTTGGTGGTATTGTTTTTGGGGGTGGTTATGTGCTCATCCCCATGATGCAGGAGCAATTTATTTTTCATGCTTCAGCGGTTTATGGAGACCCGCTCTTGACAAACCAACAATTTTTAACTGGTGTTGGACTGGTAAACGCCATACCCGGACCAGTTTTTTCTCTTTGCAGCTATGTAGGAGGATTATGTATGGATGGCAGTGTTAGTCAGCAACTATTAGGCTGTTTTATTGGTACGGTGGGCGTTTTCTTACCTGGTGCGCTGATTTTGTTTTTTCTTTTCCCTTTATATCAAAATTTAAAACAATACCGTGTCATCTTTAGAGCCCTTGAAGGTATTCATGCGACTGTTATTGGCATTTTATGGGGGTCAGCAGTTTTGTTAGCGCAGACTGTGCCAATGGAATGGGGCAGTTTGTTTGTCATTGCCACCACTGCTTTGGTCCTAAAGTATACCAAAATACCGGCACCCTTTATCGTTCTATTTTGGTTGCTGATGGGCCTCATGTTCTAAAACCCTTTTCTGTCATCCGATTTTTCGCTTCATATAGAATAACACCCTTATTTACAATAACTAGTGAAAAAGACCTGGATCATTATCAGAGGATAAAGTGGATGCTGTTGTCTATGATATGACGGGCAGAATCATGTTTGAATTGCGCAATATTGAATTATTCAGTACCATCTCATTTGGTGACAATTTTGCTCCCGGCATGTATGTCATCAATGTAATTCAAGGAGACAATAATAAATCTATGAGAATCATGAAAATGAAATAAGGTGATTCGTTTAGCATTGTAAGGACTACCCCTCTGGGGTAGTCTTTTTTTTAAATAAATAAATCTGCAGTTATTGCATCACAGAAAAGTTTGCCCTGCCGAGTAAGCAAGAGGTGTTCGTAAGTAAGCGTTACCAAACCTTCACGCTCCAGGCTATTGGCCTTTTTCAATAAGGTTGCATATTGAAATGGAGTACTTTTTGATTTATATGCAGCCAAAGACAAGCCTTCGGATACGCGCAATCGCAGCATCACCATTTCGTTTAATAAATCAACCTCACTAAGTGTTTCAAATTGCTGATAGGGCAAGCCCTGGTGCATTGCTTTTGTATAAGCTGCGTTGTTGGCAATATTCCATGAACGTTGGTTGTGAAAATATGAATGCGCTCCAGGCCCAAAGCCCAGATACGGTTCGCCAGACCAATACTGGCTATTATGTATCGCCCGAAAACCCTTTTTAGCATAGCTCGATATTTCATAATGTTCGTAACCTGCCGCTGGTAGTTGTTGCATCAAATAATTAAACTGCCTGGCCCCTTGCTCCGGGTTCATTGGTTTTTCTTTTCCCTTTTTTATAAAACTATCTAAAGCGGTTTGAGGCTCTAAAGTCATGCCGTAGATGGAAACATGCGGAGTACCAATGGTAATCAACCTATTCACGTTGAGGGCAAGTTTGGTATCGTCAAGCATAGGGTATCCATAAATCAAATCAACAGTATAGTTGGTAAAATGTTGGTGTATTCGTTCAATACTTTCTGCAGCTTTGGCACTATCATGCGAACGATTCATGTATTGCAAATCTTCGTCAAAAAAACTTTGCACACCAAGACTAACCCGGGTAAAGCCCAGGTCTTTAAGCTGGGTTATTTTTTCATCACTGACATCATCAGGGTTCATTTCGATAGTCACTTCTTGCAAATTATCACATAAATAATGCTGCCTGACGGCCCCAAGTAGGGCTGCCAACTCCGGAATAGTCAATATGCCCGGTGTCCCGCCACCGAAATAGATGGTGTCAATTTGCTGATGTAATAAAACATCGCTTCGCAGCCTTATTTCATTCAATAAAGCCTTTAAAAGTTCGTTTTTATACTTTAAAGTTGTTGAAAAATGAAAATTACAATAGTGGCAGGCTTTTTTACAAAAAGGAATGTGTATATATACGCCTGCCATTTAATGTGTTAATTTGTAGAAGAAAGTGAAAGGTACTGCGCAATATTTTTTTATCTTATTTCTTCTGTGCTTGTGTTGGCCGGCAGAGGAAACAATGGCGCAATCTTTTCACCTAGAGTTGTTGGGTAACGAAGCTGCTGAATTTGAAGAACAAGTTGAAATCCCTAAAAAATATAATGACTACTTGCAGGCATTTACCGCAGTGAACAACGCTCTCCAAACGGTATACAAAAAGGGGTTTATCACAGCTGCTGCTGACTCTATTTGGTTAACAAATGACACCGTATATGTCAGCATATTTTTGGGCAAGGTGTACCAATGGGCACAGCTCAAGACCAGTAATATACCCGCGCACTTACTCCGACTGAGCGGTTACGAAGAAAAAACCATCTTCAATAAACCCATCAAGCCAAGTCTTTTAAGCACAATTATGGAAAAGATGATTCGTTATTATGAAAATAACGGATACCCCTTTGCCACTGCTTTTTTGGATAGTGTAAGCTTCGACAATGGCAGAGTAAGTGCCAACCTGCAAGTAAAGCAAGGCCCTTTAATTATTATTGATACCATAATATTAAATGATGATGCAGGTACAGAAAAGAATTTTATAACAAATTATTTAGGTATAAAGGAAGGTGCATTATACGATGAAAGTAAAATTAGAAGCATCAGTCAGCTTATCCGCGAGCTTCCCTTTCTGGAAGAATCGTACCCTTGGAAGATATATTTTGGAGCCAAAGAAACTCGCATAAACTTGTATTTGAAAAACAAATCAGCAAATCGAGCGGACGTACTTATTGGTTTATTACCCAACAATTTGGAAATCGGGAATAAATTTCTACTGACCGGCGATATCAAATTTGCTTTTGTCAATGCATTGGAGCGTGGGGAACGCATTGAGGTAAACTGGCAAAATTTACAATTTCAATCACCACGGCTGGTCGCCTCGGCTAGTTACCCCTATCTGCTCAATACGCAGATAGGCATATCTGGCAATTTTGACTACTACAAAAAAGACACCTCATTCCGCACTGTAAATGGTGAGCTAGGTTTTATTTATCAGTTTAATGCTCGGGATCAGCTGAAGGCATTTTATGAAACGGGTAGCACACGACTCATCACCGTAAACACAAGCTCCCTAATCAGTACTCGCCGACTGCCTGAGAATGCTGATATACGCACACGAAGTTTCGGACTGGCGGGGGGGCTGAGTCGCGTTGATTATCGGTTGAACCCGCGCAGAGGCTGGCTACTGCAATTTAAAGGAGCTGCGAGTATTAGAGACTTTCTAAAGAACAGCACTATCGAATCTACCTTTGACCCGATTCGTGGAGAGAATTTCAGCTATCTGTATGATAGCCTGGCACTGCGTTCTTATCGATTTCAACTTTCGGGTGTTGCGGCCTGCTTTCTTCCCTTAGGTCGGCGGTTTACCTTAAGTGTGCAATACAACGGCGGTGTCATGCTGAGTGAACAACAGCTATATCGAAATGAAATATTTCAGATTGGCGGATTTCGCCTGCTTCGTGGGTTTGATGAAGGCAGTTTGTTTGTAAACAATTACCAAATAGGCACTATCGAACCGCGTTATTTATTGTCGCAGAATTCTTATTTTTTTCTTTTCTCGGATGTCGGTTTTATAGGCCGCAATTACCCTGGTCTTAATAGGCGGGACACCCCATACAGTCTTGGGTTAGGAATGGTTTTCGAAACTAAGGCAGGTTTGTTTAATATGGCTTATGCTGCCGGCGCTTTGGAAGGAGGCATACAATTTAGGAATTCTAAAATACACTTTGGGTATGTAAATTTCTTTTGATCAAAACTTGTTCCGATAAAATTTTATTTACAGTTCTCCAACAAAAAACGCTGCCTTAAAGCAGCGTTATAATTGTGTCGTTACAACATTTATTGCAACAACTTAAATATTTTTTCTTGCTCCTTTTGAGGCAATGGGTTGCCTGAGTATGAGAAGTTAATTAATTTTTTCAATGCTCCCAAGCCGTCAGGAATATTTTGAATTTGATTATTACTCACGTTCAATTGTTCCAATGAGCGCATCATTGCTATTTCCTCAGGCAAATTTACCAGGGTGTTATTGCTTAAATCAACGTTTGTTAATTTGGTCATAGCTGTAAGTTCCATAGGGAAATCTACTAGTCCGTTATTGGCCATGTCTAACTCACGCAAAGACTTTAAATTGCTAAAAGATGTGGGCAATGCGTAAATATGGTTACCGATACTATTGGCAGTTCCTAAAACAAGTTTTTCTAACTTTTTCAAATCACCAATTTCTTCAGGTAAAAAGCGAAGATTGTTCCCACTCACATCCAGCACTTCAAGATTAGTTAGTTTGCCAATAGAAGCAGGCAAATAGTTTAACTTCTTGTTGCTTAAGTCTAAATGTGTCAAATGCTTCATTCGGCGTAGCAAGTCAAAAAGTACATTGGGGTCTCCTGCTTCGCTGCCGCTAACACGAAAGTTGGTTAGTGAAGGCAAGTCATTAATTTCATCAGGTAAAAAATTTATTGGATTACCTGTTAAGTCAAGCACTTCGAGGTTTTTACAATTCACTATTGCATTCGGTACGGATTGCAACTGGTTATTGCGAACAATTATCTTGCGCAATTTTGGCATATCACCTAGTGTTACTGGCAAGCGCTTGATGCTGTTGTTTGACAAGTTTAAAACTTCGAGGTTCTCAAGCAGATAAATATCGGTTGGAAGTTCTTTAATATCCGAATTTTGAATCGCCAAGTAACGCAAATTGCGGTAGCGTAATATCTCCATTGGAAATTCGGTAAAATATTGACTCGTCAAGTTTAATTGTCTGACACAGTTATAGTCGTAGGATGCGGAGGGTAATTTTAGATACACCTTATCTGCATCGCAAGGGTCTGCAAGCGGATAATAAGTTTGGGCATCAGCCGCCAAACAACCGACCAAAACAAATATGCTTAATAAATACTTCTTCATTCTATTCATCAGGTTTTTCAAGGTCTAAATATAATTTAACTTTTGAAATAAAGGAGTAGGAATAGGATTATTTATACATTTTTACGATGCCTTTGGTTGGATTCCTGGGGTTTTTATACGCTATCATGTCAATGCGGACACTGCCAACCAATATGGGTGTTTCTACATGCACTGGCACTTTATTTTCATCGTCTGTTAGCCATACTGTCATATTTTCACCGCCTTTAAATATAGTGCCGTCGAGCAGTAGCGGTTTAAACTTAATGGTGTTGAATACGCCATGCTTCGTTTTGAGTTGTGTTTTACCCAAGTATCGCAGATAAACGTCGTAAATCTGATTGTCAAGAAAAATAGAAAAAGGTATCTTGTCACCTTTTTTATACTGATTAAAGTCAACATTACGAGCGTAATAGATTGAAGAGACCACATCTTGAATGCAAGAGGGGACCTTTTTTACCCCATCATTGGAGCTGGCGGTTTGTAACTGATGATTAAAGTTGACGATGTTGAATTTTTTATATCCTCCTTCATTTACACGACGCACAAATTTTAAGGGTAACATAGTGTTGGTATCAATGTAAGATTCGTATTTATCCCGCACTTTAAAGAACCAATCATATGAACTGTAAGTTCTGCCATCGCCTACAATGTGATAAACGGGCTTACCCTGATAACGCTCCAGTTGGTTGGTGAATGTTGCTTCCCCGGCCCCTATCCAAGCCCCGGCAAATGTATAATACACCTTAAAGGTTACTTTTTCGCCATGACGCGTGGAACGATTAGCTAAATTACATTCAGAAAAGGCTTGCGATTCGACCAAAGGAGACCCAAGAGTGAAAAATAAAAGAATAAGAAACAGGCTTTTATTCATAATCTGATGTATTGGCTCCACTACCAGTGTTCACTTCTTCCACCACTTTATTTATCTCACTTTCGCTAATATCATCTATGTCAAGGCCACGAGAAACATTTTCGGTGGATTCGCTTCGCTGAATGCTTATCTGATCATAGTTATCACAGATATTCATATTTTTCATTGATAATGGTTCTTCAAATTCGGTAATGTCGGCATAACCGAGTTTTTTATCGTTTTGAATGCTCTTAAAAAATGTGCCCCAAATTGGCATTGCAGCTCTTGCACCTTCACCTAAACCTATCCCCATGAATCGATCTTCACAACCTACCCAAACACCAGCCAGCAATTGCGGTGAGTAGCCAATGTACCAAGCATCTGCGGCATCATTGGTTGTACCGGTTTTGCCACAAAGCTCACCTGTAAGGCCATAGGCACCTTTAAGTCTTTTGGCGGTTCCAAACTCCACAGTTCCTTGCATCATTCTAATCATTTTATAAGCAGTTCTTTCGTTGACAACCTCTTTTCGTTCGGGCACAAAGTTGGCGAGCAAATTGCCATTTTTATCTTCGATGCGCGTTATAAAGGTTGGTTTAATATTGATTCCGTAATTAGGAAACATTGTGTATGCTCTTAACATTTCTATCAACGAAATATCCTGTGCGCCCAAAACAATGGAAGGATAGGGCTTTAAATCTGCCGTGATGCCAATCTTGCGGCAAAAATCAACGAAAGCTTCTATACCAACTAGTTTCAAAACATTGAGTGAACCATTATTGACCGAGAACGCCAGACATTTTTGCATTGTCATATTCCCAAATTTGGAACCCCCTGCATTATATGATTTGTAGCCTGGAAAATATACAGGTTGACAGCTGATAGGCATGCAAGGTGAATAATTGTTATCCACTGCTAAACAATAGGCCAATGGCTTCATGGTGGAACCAACTTGTCGCCTCGTATTGACGTTGACGTGATCGTACTGAAAGTATTTGTGATTGATGCCTCCTACCCAGGCTTTTACTTCGCCGGTGGTCTGATCCATAGCCACAAAGCCCGTTTGCACGTGTGCTCGCATATACTTTATACTATCCAATGGGGTAATGGTGGTATCTTTTTCGCGCTGGGCATTCCAGGCAAAAACGGTCATTTTGGTTTTAGTGTTGAAGTTTTCTTCTATCTCTTTTTCCGTGAATCCTTCATTCTTCAAATTTCTATAACGCTCTGTTCCTTTAATAATATTTTTCAGAGTAGACTGATGATCTTTCCAGCGATAATTATTGCCAAAACGGGTTTTGTTGTACATGTTTTTTTGAACCGCATCTTCTGCATATTGCTGCATTTTCGGGTCAATTGTAGTATAAATTTTTAATCCATCTTTATAAACATTCAAGCCCCTTTGCTTGCACCATTCTTTTACCTCTAACTCTACCACTTGTCTAAAGTATGGAGCCAATCCATCATGTTTTTTTTCGGTGGCCGGAGTAAAATGAGTTTCTATATCCAGCACTTTTAGTAGATTATATTCAGCATCACTAAGTTTGCCGTTTTTTCTCATTTGAAAGAGCACGGTATTTCTTCGATTTTTGGATTTCTCAGGATTTCGGATAGGATTGTATAGTGTATTCGCCTTGAGCATACCCACCAAAACGGCGGCCTCTTGAGTTTCTAAATCAATGGGTTCTTTATCAAAATATGTTTTGGAGGCTGACCGTATACCAAACGAGTTGTAGCCAAAAGGCACGGTATTGAGATAGGCTGTAAGAATTTCTTGTTTGGTTAGATTTTTTTCAATCTTCACAGCCAAAATCATTTCCTTCAATTTGTAATACAGCAATTTAAAAATAGATTTTTCCTTCCGTGGAAAAAGGTTTTTAGCCAATTGCTGCGTTATGGTACTACCACCACCCTGCTTGTCAAACGTAATGACGCCGGCAATCGCTCTGCCCAGGGCCTCAGCATCAATGCCGGAATGCTTGTAAAAACGCTCATCCTCTGTGGCAACCAATGCATCAATTACGGCTGGTGCGATTTCTTTGTATCGCACTGGCTCGCGATTTTCCAGAAATAATTTGCCAATTAAATCGCCCTGGTTGTCAAATATTTCAGAGGCTACGGCAGCTTTCGGGTTTTGCAATTCGGCCATACAGGGCATGTCACCCAAAATGCCACGGTCAATTAAAAAAATTATCAATACCAAAGCAAGCATTGAGAATAGCACAGTAAACCACAAGAGTTTAATCATTCGTTTGGCATCAGTGAATATGGGGGGTCTTTTTTCGGGCATTGGTACAATCGTTAATAAAATAGGGTCGTCAGTGATTACGTTTAATGTATTACAAATCTATAATTTAGTTTCGTTGCGTGCGATGTAAAATTATCCTATAAAAAATAACGGTTTGCTAAATTATCCGGCAAGCTTTTCTTTTTTGAGATGTTATTGTTATCGACGACAATCGTCATTAACTCATCAGCACTAATTCATTTTATATGGCGGATAGAGGTAAAAAACAGGAATCTGAACATGCATCATTTCTTTCGTCTGCAAATTTTCAATAACGTAATAGCCTGTCATTTTGCCCATATCGGTTTTTACACCAACGGCACTAGTATAGTTAAAACCCTGACCAGGATCGAGCATTGGTTGTTGCCCAACAACGCCTTCACCATCGACGGTACGCACATTGCCAAAAGCATCGGTTATTTCCCAGTGACGTGCTTTAAGTACAAACGGAAATTCTGCAAGATTGTCTATACTAATTTCATAAGAGTAGATGTACTCGTTTAACCCAGGGTTTGACAATTCCTTGTTATAGAACGTCTCAACTGTCACACATATACCCTGAGTTATTTGTTGCATCATAGCAAGGTAAAGATAAATGAAATTAGAGAATGAAAAATTGTTTTAGTATATCATTATCAGTTTGCGCCTGTCGTGCTTCTACCTCATAAGGATTATTACGATAGCCATATCGAATGGTATACCAAATATATTTGAGTAAAAATCTTGCACAACCTTCCCGATGCCACTGTATTACGTGCGCCAACTCATGTCTCAAGTAAGGCTGATTAGCCAATAGTTGCTGCCTGCTTACCTTATAGAGGTATATGGTTTTGCCAAAAACGATTGCCGCACCAGAATGGGTTGCGCCTAATTTGAGTGCTGCAATCCGGGCTATTAAAGTATTTTCTTTAATTCGAACCGTTAATTGAGGTCCCAATATTTCAAAATTTGATCAGCGTGTTGGTCGGTTTTCACACTTTTAATGATATGGTGGATTTTCCCATCTTCGTTAATAAGGAAGGTTGTACGCTTGATGCCCATAAACTTATTTCCGTACATATTTTTTTCAACCCAAACGCCATATTTCTCGATAGCTTTCTTGCCTGGGTCTGATAAAATTGGAAAATTTAATTTATATTTTTTAGCGAATTTGTCATGGCTTTCAACATCGTCCATACTAATACCAAAAACGGCAATGTTATGCTTTTTTAGTGCGGAAACGTTATCACGTATGTTACAGGCTTGTTTAGTACAGCCCGGGGTATCATCCTTGGGATAAAAATATAGAACCACTTTCTTACCAGCCAAATCTTTCAGTGCAACAGCTTCGCCGTCTTGATTTTTTAATGTAAATAATGGTGCTTTATCTCCTTTGGCCAATGTGCTCATAGTTGTTTTATTTTTTACGAAATTCGCCTGAAAATTAAACAAGACCTTAAGTATAGGGTTAAATTTTTCTTAGAAGCGTTTACAATCCCACGACGGGAATTGTTTTAATCGTTTTATTACCATTCGCATCCGTCGCCTTTATAGTCACATTATGTTTCCCCTTCGGAAAATGGCCATCAACCGTATAGGTATAGCTATTATATTTTCGTCGACAGCATAACCATTGTCCGTCAACCTCCTTACGCACCTCCTTCAATTCGGTAATATCATCCTCGGCACCAAAACGCAATATAGAGCCAGTACGCACTTGTTGGCCTACACTAAAATGCGGTATAACACTAGGCGGCATTTCATCAATCACTATTTGATAATAGCCAAACTTTCTAACCGAAGCAACAACAACGTCGTTTTTGCAATAGGCTACAATACCTTCAGGATGCTGCATTTGAGCATCAGGCGAATACAATACGGCGACTTTATTTTGAAGATGTTTTGGTATGCTTTTTTTGGGTTGAAGTTGTAAGTCGAAATAGTCATGCACAGGGACATCGGATGTATGCACCTGATAGAGATGAGAATATGGCTTATCACTAGGCAATATGTTGCTGTAAAAACAAAGATGATCATACAACTGATTGGGCTGTAACACAAAGCGAATAGAGGGCGTATTGAAATTATTTTGTTTACCAGCTCTTAGTAACGAATTGCATGTTGGTTCTTTTTGGGCAATTTTCACGGCAGCCTTTTCTCCTTGAATGTTAAATCTGACATCCTTAAAATTTCCGGCCACATCATAGACACGAATAATGATATTGTGTTGCTTTCCGTCACTCAAATTTACTATGCCCGTTGGCTTGGTACCATGAACATAAATGC
Source organism: uncultured Chitinophagaceae bacterium (assembly GCA_964409905.1). GTDB lineage: Bacteria > Bacteroidota > Bacteroidia > Chitinophagales > Chitinophagaceae > JAGNRR01. The sequence goes on from CAYPET010000003.1 coordinate 112,833, forward strand.
CCAGTTTGTCATTTGGCAATTGATGACATAGCTGTAACCAGAAACCTTTATTTACTTTTGTTTTATAATCGCCTAATGCATTCATATAGCGGGTTTCGTCGTAGCTGATATTGTTCAATTGCCAACCGAATTGTGGTACTCCATCAACAATTAACTTCATTCGAAATAATCCCAATCGTAATGAATTTTCCATATAATCGTTAGCCTGAATTCCAAAATATACTTGATTGGTATGAACCTTAATATTTTCTGTACTTGGTACATCGATGCCCCCCCCTTTTTATTGCATGAAATAGTTGAGGACTCTGATGGTAAATACTTTTATTCGCATCGTAAACCGCAACCCTGCTAATCACCGGCTTTTTTGTATCTTCTAATTTTGGGTAAAAAGCAAGCCATTAAGCGTCTTGTCTGTTGTGGTATTGCGAATTTCCATTTGCAAATGAGGTGCATGACTGCTACCGGTATTGCCACTCTTGGCAATAAACTGACCTTTGCGCACCAGAAATAAATGTGGCGGCAGTTGAAACTCAATCTCCCAACTTTGTTTTTCGTACTGCTTTTTTTCAATGTAAGCAGCTAACAATTTACCAAACCGATTGCAATGGGCATACACAGATGTAAACCCGCCAGGATGAGTTACATAAATGCAATTCCCAAAGCCTTTGTGACTGATGCTAACCTTGCTAACATAGCCCGAACCAATTGAATAAATATTGATATTCTTTTGATGATTTGTTCGCACATCCAATCCGGAATGAAAATGATTGGTTCGGTATTCACCAAAATTACCTGCTAGGGTAATGGGTATTTTTACAGGATAAGAAAAGCGTGCTTTACCGTAGTCAATATTCGGAAAAAAACAGATTGTTTACTTTGCCCCAGACTCTGCAAGCTAATAAAAATGAAAAGCAGGATAGGATATAAATAATTCATTCAAAACAAATTTACATTTCGGATGACACCCACTCTACTTTGTAGTCAAGCGCTATGCACCAGCTTCTCGTTCAGCAGCAATCTCATCCACAATTGAATCAGTGGGCAATACAGTGTCGGCTTTTTCAACCAAACCTGCTGGAGCATCCAACAATAGCCGTTGAAATAATAAAATACTCATTACACCCAAAAAGATTGAAGCATCTGCCACATTAAATACCGGACGAAAAAACTCGAATGTATCACCTCCTACAAAAGGAATCCACTGTGGCCATTGGAAAGTGAATAACGGGAAATACAACATATCTACCACCTTGCCATAAAAAACCTCTCCATAGCCTTGCCCCCACGGCACCAAAGTAGCCACCGATGTGCCATGATAGCTGCTTAGACTAAATATTTTTCCATAAAAAATACTGTCAATGAGATTGCCTAATGCCCCGGCCAAAATCATTGCAGAGAAAACCAACAAGGCATTCGGATAACCCTTTTTTATTAGTTTATTATTAATGAAAAAGAAACCCCAGATTACAGCCAGCAATCGAAACAAACTAAGTGCCAACTTGCCCCACTGTTCGCCAAATTTCATACCGAATGCCATACCTGAATTTTCGATAAAGTGAAGACGAAACCAGCTGCCAAAAATGTTAACCTCCTGCCCTAACTGAAAATTTAATTTGATATAGAACTTCAAACCCTGGTCGAAAAGCAGAATAGCCAGTACTATGAATATGACATGTTTTATTTTCAAGAATATTTTTTTGCATGCCAAAAGTAACTACCGACACCCGAAAACGACGCTATTCACCATCTAAAATAATCTTACCATCTCGATATTGCATTCGTTGCAGCGGGCTTTGCAACAACATTGCACCATCCAAATCACTATAATCCACCAAACCGCCCAACTGTGCAGCCGGATAAATTCCATATTCCGTTTCGTTCATACACCCCAACATTGTTTTTAATCCAAACTCTTTGGCCTGTTGAATTATTTGGAATGCCGGGCTCAAACCTCCACACTTTGTCAATTTGATATTGATACCATCAAATGTTTGATTACATTTTTCTATATCCGTCTGCTGCTGAAAAGACTCATCCGCAAAAAAGGGAATATCAAAAGATTCTTTCAAGTTTTTCATTGCGAGCTCTTCCTGTATGGCCAATGCCTGCTCTACAAATAACACTCCTAATTCCTGTAATTTGGGAACTGCTGTTTCTGCCTCTTCCAATGTCCAGGATGCATTGGCATCTACTGCAAATTGACTCTTACTTGTTGACATTAATTCCTCCAACACATCAATTGACTCTTTTGATGAAACCTTTACCTTGTAATAGGGCCATGGGTTGGCAGCCATATCAGCCTTCATGTCAGTTAATTCTCCCATAGCTAATGTATAGAATGTGTTTATGCTCGTTGGCTTTTCTATACCCAATACTGAAGCGATAGACTGTTTGTGCAACTTACAGTACATATCCCAATAGGCCAGATCCAAAGCACAAACTAAAAAAGGATTTTCGGGATAAAGGTGATGACAAAAATGCCAAAACCGCGCCGGTTCAGTAATGGCATAGCGTTCTATCATGGCAGCTTTGTCTTGCAAATCAGCAATCATTCCTTCCATGGTTACATCATAGTATGAAATGATTGGTGCTTCGCCAATCCCTGTGTGCCCATCATAAACTATGGCCACCAAAAGTGCGGCCTGCTGCTGCTTGGTTTCGTATGCAGTGGTAAAAGGCCTGCGGAATGGTGTGTACATTTTTTTAAATCTCAGCTTCAACATGGTATTTTATAAAGCATTGAAAGTTAATTGATTTTTTTTCATCATTTCAAAAAAAACCTATCTTTAAACCGGCCTTAATTTCAAGACCATTAAAAAAATACAATATGGGTAATGTTAAAATAAATAATACCTATCCTGACCATTGGAAAATTGGTCAAGAGGAGATTAAACATTATGACATACAAAAAGATGAAATCTTTAAAAAGTATGCCAATAAATCGCTACCGCTAAATTCCAAAAAAACACGTGCTGGCTTGACGCCTTATAGCAATGCATGGACTGTGAAGCAACAAAAGCATTTACTGCGTCGCACCATGTTTGGTGTAAAACAAGCCGATATGGCTGCAATTGCTGCCCTAACACCCAGCGCTGCTGTTGACTATTTGCTCAACAACATACCTGTGGCTCCGGCACCGCCTGTAAATAACTATGAAAACACCTATGCCGACCCCACCAACGTACCTGCAGGTGCTACCTGGGTTAATGCAGCATATGGTGATAGTACAGTTAATTATCACCGAGGGCTATCGCTAAAATCTTGGTGGATGAAAAATATCATCAATCAAAATACCAGCATTATCGAGAAGATGATGGTTTTCATGCACAATAGCTTTCCTGTAGAATTTAATGTTGCACCGAATGCTTTGTTTTTGTATAAGTATGTAGAGCTATTGCGTACACATGCTTTGGGAAATTTCAAAACCTTTGTAAAAGAATTGAGCAAAGACGGTGCCATGTTAAAATATTTGAATGGCCACTACAATATAAAAAACTCACCTGACGAAAATTATGCGCGCGAGTTGCAAGAATTGTTTACAGTCGGCAAAGGCCAAGTACAGTTTACCGAGCCGGACGTAAAAGCTGCTGCTAAAGCACTAACCGGGTGGCGGGTTGATGATGCTACCACCACTGTTTATTTTGACCCTACCCGACATGATGACCTAAATAAACAATTTTCATCCTACTACAACAATTACATTCTTACTGGTTTAAGTGGCGCCGCAGGTGCTAATGAATTGGATAATCTGGTAGATATGATTTTTACGCGCGACCAAGATATTGCACGCTACTTCGCTCGTAAAGTGTACCGCTTTTTTGTGTATTACGACATTGACAATAATATCGAAACATCCATAATAAATGGATTAGCGCAAACACTCATTAACAACAACTGGGAGATAAAACCAATGTTAGCGCAGTTGTTGAAGAGTGATCACTTTTTTGACACGCTAACTATGGATTGTTATATTTCAACGCCGATTGATTTTTTTGCGGGTACATTCCGTACGTTGGAGTCTAAAGTTGATCCTTCCTATTCTATAGAAGACGAGTATAAATGCTATTATAAGATTGTGCAATATGCGGCGGCGGCGGCCATGAATCTTGGCGACCCGCCTTCTGTAAGTGGTTGGCCAGCTTTTCATCAGGTGCCATTCTATCATGAAATGTGGATTAACTCCGACACTTTACCTAAGCGTTTACAATCTACCGACTATTTGCTAACCACTAATGGTGTTTACGTAAGTGCTACTGCCAGATTAAAGTATGATGTATTGGAATTTGCAAGTTTTCTTAGTGTCCCGTCAGACCCGGATTATGTGGTTGATTATGCTATAGAGTATTTACTGGGGTTAACCCTCAACACGACCTCAAGGGATTATTATAAATCAATACTACTTGCCGGCCAATCAAGCAATGTGTACTGGACCAACGCATGGAATGACTACGCAAGCAATCCAACCAATACCATTTTTGCCAGCTTAGTAAGAAACCGCCTCAGCCAAATGTTAACCGAAATGTTGCGTCTTGCCGAACACCATTTAAAATAAAGCCAACGTAAATAATTAAATTATGAAAAGAAGAGATTTTATAAAAATGACAGCCGCAGCCAGTGCTGCATTGTCAATGAATGGCTTGCCCATTTCAGCCTTTGGCGAAAGTGATTTCTTGAAGAAACTTTCTAAAAATCGTGGCAGTAATGGAAATATTATGGTCTTTATTCAGCTATCAGGTGGTAATGATGGTTTAAATACCATTATTCCTCTTGACCGTTATAGTGAGTTGGCAAATGCCCGTTCAAATATCATGATTCCACAGAATGATGTACTGAATCTAAGCGGTTCAAATACCACCGGTGTGCACCCATCCATGGCTGCCCTACAATTGATGTACGGTCAAAATTTAGTGAATATTGTACAAAGTGTTGGGTATCCAAATCCCAACTTTTC
>CAYPET010000003.1:117793-179198 GCA_964409905.1 uncultured Chitinophagaceae bacterium
ACTGATATATGGAGTACAGCCTCCGATTCAAACGTATATTTAGAAACAGGCTGGTTAGGAAGAAGTGTGGACAGTATGTTTCCCGGAGCTCCACAAGCCTATCCCGACCCTAACTTTTTAGATCCGCTGGCTATTCAAATCGGCTCGAGTGTAAGCCCAATATTGAATGGTGTAAACGGCATCAATGGTATGGCGTTGTCCAGTGTTACTAATTTTTACAACATTGTAAATAGCACAGTTGACCCTGCACCCAACACTCCGGCTGGCCATGAGTTAACGTTTATTCGCTTTATCACACAGCAAACTCAAACATACTCACAGGTAATACAGAATGCAGCCAGTCTGGGTAGTAACTTGGCTAACTATCCGAATAACCGATTGGCAAATCAGTTAAAAATTGTTGCGCAATTAATTTCCGGCGGACTAAAAACACCTATATACATTGTTGGCATGGGTGGTTTTGATACGCATGACAATCAAGTTGATACGATTACAACTCAAGGTAGACACGCAACCTTATTAAATGAACTATCAGAGGCCATCAGCGCCTTCCAAACAGACTTGAAAATGTTGGGCAAAGATGATAAGGTGGCCGGTTGTACCTTCTCTGAGTTCGGAAGGCGGATTAAGTCCAATGCCAGTTTTGGTAGCGACCATGGTTCAGGGGCACCAATGATTTTCTTTGGAAAGAAAGTAAACCCAGCCATACTTGGCACAAGTCCGGTTTTGCCGCAAAATGCTACAACAAGCGACAATATTGCCATGCAATTTGACTTCCGTCAGGTTTATGCCAGCATATTACAAGATTGGCTAGGCATGTCACAGGCAGATACGCAATCGGTATTAAATGGCGTCAATTACGCCACTTTACCAATTTTCCAATCATCTACCAATACCGAACCGGTGGTTACCAAGAATAACGAATTCGGTCTGGAGCCTAATTATCCCAACCCATTCGTTCATCATACTACGATCCGCTTTCGCTCGCAAGGGGGCGCTGCGCAAATAACCCTTTACGATCAAATGGGGCGTCGCGTACGCATTTTATATGAAAATATTGTCCCGGCAGGTAATTTTGAAATCAATATTGACCGTGGCAATCTGCGTGCTGGTATCTATTACTACGAATTGATTATCGGCAACCAAAAAGCTACACAAAAAATGGTAGTACAGTAATAATAAGAAAGATTAAAATTGTATGAAGGAGCCCGCAAGGCTCCTTTTCTATTCTTAGTGAAAAAATGGATTATTCATTTTCTCAATACCCACACTTGTTGCAGGACCATGCCCAGAATATATTTTTGTTTCTGGCGGCAGCGTGAATATTTGTGTCTGTATGCTTTGCAATAAGGTATTTGTATCACCTCCGGGTAAATCTGTCCTTCCAATACTTTGCTGGAAAATGACATCCCCGCTGATGACCCAATTATCAACCGACGAATAGATGCAAATACTACCGGGAGAATGGCCTGGGGTGAATCTGATAGCCAATGTTTGTCCTCCAAAATTAAGTACATCTTTCTCACTTATACATTCATGCTGTTTGGTGGGAAGTGATAATCGGACGCCGTAATTACTGGCTACAAACGCTGCATTTTCATAAACCGGCAATTCTTTTTCGTGAATAAAAAATGGCACGTCATATTCGTCCAAAAAAGCCTTTAGACCAAAAATATGATCTAAATGAGCATGCGTCAAAACAACCTGCTTAGGTACCAACTCATGCCCACGAATAAAATCATTGAGTAATTTTTGCTCATGCGCATCGTACATCCCGGGGTCGATAAGTATCGCATTTAAATCCTCGTCAAAAAGCAGATAAGTATTTTCTTGAAAGGGGTTAAAGGTGAACTGAGCAATCTGTATCATTTTCCAAAATATTAACAGCGAGCTACAATATTATTACATTCGGGTAATAGCAATAAGAATAATTGCTTGTAATTTAGTACGGTGCTACCAAAAATAAAATATGGTTTGGTGTTGGCGATGCTGGTTGTAGCATTGATGGTTGCTGAAAAAAGCATTGGTCAGGCATCGACAGAGAAATTTGGTCAAAGTCAAATTCAATACCAATCGTTCAAGTGGAAGTATTACGACAGTACTCATTTTCGGGTTTTTTTCTATCGTCCGGGCGAAAAACTTGCCGAACATATACTGCTGGAAGCAGAACGCGAGCTAAGTGTGATTGTTCAAAAAATGGGCGGAAACCTCCCACGTAAATTGAATATCGTTCTTTATAACTCTTATAGCGACTATGTACAGAGTAATATCGGTGTAAACCGCACCTCCGACCTAAACGATGCCGATGGTGGTAGACTGCGTGTAAGTGGAAACAACTTGCCGGTGTATTTCACGGGTAACCACGCAGCCTTAAGCAAACAAGTAAAACAAGGAGTGGCCAATGTAATAAAAGACAATATGTTGTTTGGGCAAAATATAAAGGAGATTGTAAAAAATGCCATTACTATGAATTTGCCGGAATGGTACACCGCCGGATACGTTGAGTATATCTCCAACGACTGGACACCCGTATTACAAACGGAAGTGCAAAACATTATTACCTTGGCAGATAGCAACTCAAAATTTCGAAATATTGCTCAGAAAAACCCAAAACTTATCGGTCAATCGTTTTGGCATTTTGTTGAAGATTATTATGGCCCCAACACCGTTTCAAACTTACTCTACCTGTCCCGTTATGCTAAAAATGTCGAATCTGCAATTGCTCAAGCAATGCACCAAGAGGCTGAGGCAGTTTATAAGTCTTGGCGGATGTACTATGCCATCCCCAACGAACTATTGAATGATAGTAACACGTTCGGCAGAAAATTAATTACGAAGTTTAAACCTAAATTCGAAGGGCAATATAGCCAGTTCGCGTTGTCTCCTAATGGCAGGCAATTGGCCTACGTACAAAAAAAAGATGGTGAATGGAAAATTATTTTGCAGGAAACTGATTTTGGTGATACCAAAGTTTTAAGTCAAGGTGGATTCAAAAATCTTGATGAAGTAAACGACCCCGACTATCCCTTAATCGCCTGGAGTCCAAGTGGCAACTATTTGGCTACCGTTACTACGCTGAAAGACAAGACACTACTGCGGCTGTACAATGCCGTGACTCAGCGCAAGTCAAACAAAGTCATTACACCGCGTAAAATTGAACGCATAACAGGATTATGTTTTACAAATGATGACCAAACGCTCATTTTTACCGGTATTAAAAAAGGCAAGAGCGATTTATTCACTTATAACTTTAGGCGCAACCTGGTCACCAACCTGACCAATGATTATTACGATGACCATTCGCCCAGCTACGTGTCCGGAAGTGGTAAAACGGGAATTCTCTTTTTATCGAATAGGCCGGATACGGTGTTGAATGGCGCAGAGTTAAAGGCCAGAAAATATTTTGACCCAACTTTCAATATTTATTATTTCAACCAGAAAAATCGGGCATCACTTAAAAAGGTTACCGCAACTAACAATCCAATATCCGAGCCAATCCAATACGGCTTGGATAAATTTACGTATATCGAAAAAATAGATGGCGAGCTTGTTCGAAAAGTAATAGATGTAACGACATCACAGACGGGTGGGGTAAGTTTCAAGTCAGGGCCGACCAATTCTTTACCGCTTAATATTTTAAAGCATCAATATATCCCCAAACAAGAATCTCTGGTTGAGGTGATAAAACGTAACGGCCGCTACCAGATTTATAATACTATAGTCCAAGACCTTGAAAAATATGACCTTGAGAACCCAAAACAAGTAAAAGAAACCGACATTAAAAAAAATAAGGTTTATCAACTATCCCAACCATCATCAGCGCCCTATGTTACCAGCTTTTCAGTTTCTGATTCAAGTGAATTGTTAAACGAAATTTTTACTGATCAAACAGTAGAAAACAAAAAAGCAGCTGGCAGCAAACTGGTTGACGTACCTAAAAAAAGAAAACAATACCCCTATAAAACAACGTTTAATCCTAAGTCACTGACGACCTCATTGGATAATACCTTGCTTTTTACCCGTTATCAAAACGTTTCTCAAAACCCTTCAGGCTATAATTTCCCCGATTTAAATGGATTTATTTCTTTCGAGTTACTGGATATCCTTGAGGACCAAAAACTTACTGGCGGGATACGCGTACCGGCCAGCCTAAATGGCACCAGTTATTTTTTACAATACGCCAATTATCAAAAGCGGTTAGATTGGAAAGTCACATACTTTCATCAACAAAACAAACAATTATTTGATACTGCAGATGCGCCGGGCAACCTAACAGCCCCTTTTCAATTTTTGGGTAAGGTAGCTACAGAATACCTGGAAGGTAATTTCAGCTATCCTTTCAATCGGGCAAATAGTATTAGACTTTCAGTAGGATTTCGTTACGACCATGTACGTTATTTGGCACAAAACAGTTTCACGATTGAATTTCCCAACGACAATGAATACTGGTCATTTATGCGTTTTGAATATGTATTTGATAACTCATTAAACCCCATGCTGAACATTCGGAAGGGAACAAGAGCAAAAGTTTTTGCCGAATATCAGTATCGGCTAAACAAATCAGCTACCGGTTTTTACCAACTGGGTCTTGATGCGCGCAATTATTTGCCCATTTATAAAAACACCATTTTAGCATCCAGAGTTGCAACAGGCCTTAGCGATGGTAGTGCAAAATTACTATATTACATGGGTGGAGTCGATAATCCTATAGAACTCAACAGTAACCGTGGGTTGCCCCCAAATAACCTTTCTGAATACGCCTTTCAGACCACAGCCACCAACCTCAGAGGTTACCCTTTGCAAGCTTTTAATGGTAGTAGCTATGCCATGATCAACGAAGAAATTCGACTGCCGATCTACAATACTTTCTTTAAACGACCATTGAAATCAGCCTTTTTGCGCAATCTACAGTTGATTGGGTTCATTGATATTGGAGCGGCGTGGCGTGGACTTCTACCTCTGGACGAGGTCATTAACCCTGTTTACCAAACGGCATCGTCTAACGTACTAGCAAACTTTGAAAATAAGCAAGATGTAATGGGTATTGGTTACGGTACCGGCATTCGCACAAAGATACTCGGTTATTTCATGCGCTTGGATGTAGCATGGAATATAGAAAAAGATGACCGTAAGCCCATGTTGCATCTATCAATGGCAACCGATTTCTAGAGAAGGTAGTCACCCATGCGCAGAGTTGGTGTGATGACAAACTAATCGTAAATTTGCGCCCCTTATGGCGCAATACCACTTACCACAAAAACTGGACATGCCCAGTATAGAAGAAGTAATTCTTAAAAAATGGCAAGAACAGCAGACCTTCCAAAAAAGTATCGAAATACGTGAGGGCAACAAGCCTTTCGTATTTTACGAAGGTCCACCGTCAGCCAACGGCATGCCGGGCATTCACCACGTTATCTCTCGCACCTTGAAAGATATGGTATGTCGTTACAAAACCATGAAAGGGTTCAAAGTCAATCGTAAAGCAGGGTGGGATACGCACGGATTACCCATTGAACTTAATGTAGAGAAAGAATTGGGTATTACTAAAGAAGATATCGGAACAAAAATTAGCGTAGAAGATTATAACAAAAAGTGTCGCGAAACTGTTTTGCGCTTTAAGGACCAATGGGATAGTATTACGCAAAAAATGGGCTATTGGGTCAACCTGAATGACCCCTATATTACCTACGAAAACGATTATGTAGAGAGTGTCTGGAATTGCCTAAAACAACTTTACAACAAAGGCTATTTGTATAAAAGTGTATCCATTCAACCTTATAGCCCTGCTGCTGGAACAGGCCTAAGCTCGCATGAATTAAACCAGCCCGGCACCTATCAACAAGTAAAGGATACCAGCGCAACCGTATTATTTAAGGCTAAGCTTGACGAAAAATCTAAATTTCTTTTCGAAAAAGCGGATGGTCATAATGTATTTTTTATGGCATGGACCACAACGCCTTGGACCTTGCCATCCAATTTGGGTCTTACAGTGGGTAAAAAAATTGAATACGCATTAATTAAAACCCAAAACCCCTACACCGCAGAAATACAATATGTTGTATTGGCAACTGCCCTAATCAGTAAGTACCTCAAAGATGAGGGTGAAAACGCAACACCTGATACAGATAACAAAATAATCCCGTGGCAACGCATAGATGCCTTTACTGGTGCAGATTTAGAAGGGATTCGATATGAGCAATTACTTCCTTTTGAAAGCAACAAACCAGAAAATATTGAAGGTGACCCTTTCAAGCTCATCCTCGGCGACTTTGTGACAACAGAAGATGGTACCGGTATTGTCCATACCGCGCCCGCATTTGGCGCCGATGACTATAAGGTAGGTCAGCAAAACAACCTCGGCATTATTACCCTGGTAGATCGTGAAGGCAAGTTTATTGAAGGTACAGGTGATTATGCAGGTCGGTATGTAAAAAATTACAAAAGTGAAGCAGATTACACTGACGTAAATGTAGATATCGCCGTAGACCTCAAATTAAGAGGTAGGGCATTTAAGGTAGAAAAATATGAACACTCCTACCCGCATTGCTGGCGAACAGATAAACCTATCATTTATTATCCCTTGGATGCCTGGTTTGTAAAAACCACCGCTGTAAAAGATCGTTTGCTCGAATTAAACAGGACTATTAATTGGAAACCGGCCTCCACCGGCGAGGGTCGCTTTGGTAACTGGCTTGAAAATATGGTCGATTGGAATCTTAGCCGATCAAGATTTTGGGGTACACCACTACCTATTTGGCGCACGGAAGACGGTAGCGAAGAGCGTTGCTGTGGGTCCATAGCAGAAATTAAAGAGCACCTGCACCCCGATAGTCTCGAAAAAGACATTCTGGATGTACATCGACCATATATTGATAACGTCATCTTACAATCTGCGAGCGGTAAAAAAATGTACCGACAACCTGATTTAATTGATGTTTGGTTTGACAGCGGTGCCATGCCATACGCACAATGGCATTATCCATTTGAAAATGAAGAAGTGTTTGCTGAAAACTTTCCGGCTGATTTCATTGCTGAAGGCGTTGACCAAACAAGGGGCTGGTTTTATACCTTACACGTTCTTGGCACAATGTTACAAGATAGTGTTGCCTACAAAACTGTAGTTTCCAATGGCTTGGTGTTGGATAGCAAAGGCAACAAAATGAGTAAAACCAAAGGCAATGTTGTGGATCCATTCGAAACAATCAGCACCTACGGCGCCGATGCTACAAGGTGGTATCTTATGACTAACGCCTCACCATGGGATAGTCTGAAATTTGATTTGAAAGGTATTGCCGAGGTGCAACGAAAAGTATTTAATACCCTATTCAATACCTACAGTTTTTTCGGACTTTATGCCAATGTTGACGGATTTACATATCAAGAAGCCAAAATACCTGTGCAAGAGCGTCCGGAAATAGACCAATGGATATTATCATCACTTAATTCATTGGTGTTATATGTCAACGAAAATATGGACGATTACGAGCCTACAAGAGCAGGCAGGGCAATTGATACTTTCGTTGATGAACAATTAAGCAATTGGTATGTACGTTTATGTCGTAGAAGATTTTGGAAAGGTGAATATGACCATAACAAAATAGCCGCCTACCAAACACTCTATGAATGTCTTGAAACAGTTCTACAGCTCATGGCACCAATATCACCATTCTTTACGGATTGGATGTTTGCCGAGTTAGACAAAATTACCAACCGACATAAGGCGGCTAGTATACACTTGCTGGATTTCCCGCAGGCAGATTCGCAATTGATTAATGGTGCTTTAGAAGAAAAAATGCAACTTGCTCAAGATGTTTGCTCACTCACACTTTCATTACGTAAAAAAGAAAACATCAAAGTAAGACAACCATTGCAAAGAATTCTCATCCCAGTATTAGATGAAAATACCGAGGATTACGTTAGGGATATGCAAGAGCTCATTATGAATGAGTTAAACATAAAAGAAATTCAATTTTTAAGTAGAGAAAATGATGTTATAAAGAAAAAAGCCAAAGCAAACTTTAAAACGCTTGGTAAAAAACTCGGCCCACTTATGAAAGAAGCTGCTCAAGCAATACAAAACCTGAGTGGAACTCAAATAGCACAATTAGAACGAACAGGCCATTATACCATAGAAATTGGCGATAAAATGGTGGATGTTGCAGCTGATGATATTGAAATAAGCTCAGACGAAATACCTGGTATGCTAGTAGCCAATAAGGGGACGCTAACCGTGGCTCTGGATATTGCACTTACAGACACATTAATTAATGAAGGAATAGCCAGGGAATTGGTAAATAAAATACAGAAAATAAGGAAAGACGAGCAATTCGAACTGACTGAACGTATTCAAGTAAGTATCGAAAGCCATCCAGAAATTAATGCCAGTATAAAAGCTTTTAATACCTATATTTGCACGGAAATTTTAGCAGACAGTATAGATATAGTAACAACATTAGGACAAGGGATAGTGATAGATGTGAATAATTACCAAGTAAAACTATTAATTAAAAAAACGAACTAGCATATGGCTAAGAAGAAAGCGGCTCCAAGTAAAAAAGTAGCTACCAAGAAGAAAGCAGTAGCTAAAAAAGCAGCAGCACCCAAAAAAGAGTCCAAAACAGTAGCTAATGAGGCTGCCAAAAAGAAAACTGCCGCAAAAAAGAAGGCTCCCGTAGCTAAAAAAGCGGCAACTGACAAAAAGAAAGCTGCAGTAAAAAAAGTAGCTCCGAAAAAAGCAGCAGCGCCAAAGAAAGTGACAGTAGCAAAAAAAGCGGCAGCGCCAAAAAAGGCAGTAACGGCAAAGAAAGCTACAGCAGCAAAAAAGGCAGCAGCACCCAAGAAAGCTACAGCAGCAAAAAAGGCAGCAGCACTCAAGAAAGCAGTAACAAAAAAACCAATAGAAAAAACTACAACCACCCAAAAAAGCGCTCCTAAAAAGACAGCTGTAAAAAAAGCTCCTGAAAAAACTGTTTCAAGAAGAGCTGTCGTTGTTGAACAAAAAGCGAAAGTCAAGAAACCTCCGGTTTCCATTTTAGAAGAATCAAAAAAATATCGACCAGAAGCTCCAACTCAAATCCGCACTTTAAAAAATACCGATGGTAAAGTATTGGGTCATCGACCAATACATGAGCTCAATACTGCAACCTCTGTAAAGAAATCAGAGGCTGGTAAAAAGAAAAAACGAAAATCAATTCTTGGCGATGGCGCTGGCGATAGTGGCTACCAACGTTATAGCGATAAAGACTTGGACAAATTTAAAAAGGTAATTATCGAAAAAATGGAAAAAGCCCGTACGGAATTAAAATATCTACAAGGATTAATTACCCGCAAAGATGATTCTGGAACAGATGATACCGAAAATCGTTACGCCAGCATGGAAGACGGTAGTATGGCTAACCAAAGAGAGCAATTGAATCAAATGGCGGGTCGTCAAATTCAATTTATCAATAACTTAGAAAAAGCGTTGGTTCGCATACAGAATAAAACATATGGCATTTGTCGTGAAACTGGCACGTTAATTTCTAAAAAGCGCTTGATGGCCGTTCCTCACGCTACGCTAAGCAAGGCTGCAAAAGATGCAAGAAAATAAAGGTAATTCAGCATTAATTAGTTTAAAGCGAGTCATCCGACTCGCTTTTTTTGTAGGATAAAAAATATTAACCAGTCTTATTTCTTTAACCAAACAGACGTCAATATTCAAACGAGGATACTGTAGTTGAATAACTTATAAAAAAAACGAGTTGCGTAACCGCAACTCGACAATGTATTACTTCTAACTTTTTTTATTTACTATCATATGCCCACTTAATATATGTGGCGCCCCAAGTAAATCCACCACCAAATGCAGCTAAAATTATATTGTCCCCTTTTTTTAGCTTGCTTTCCCATTCCCACAAACAAAGAGGTAGAGTGCCATTAGTCGTGTTGCCATAACGTTGGATATTAATCATTACTTTACTTTCGTCTACTCCCATCCGTTCTCTAGTGGCATCAATAATTCGCTTATTAGCCTGATGAGGTACCAGCCAGGCTACATCATCAGCAGTAAGATGGTTACGTTGCATAATTTCATAAGCCACATCAGCCATATTCGTTACGGCAAATTTGAATACCGTCTTACCCTCCTGATGCACAAAGTGCTCCTTGTTTGCAACGGTTTCTGCTGTTGCAGGGCTAACACTTCCTCCAGATTTTTGATACAAAAACTGCTTCCCACTACCGTCTGACTTCAAAACACTATCAATAATTCCTAGGTTTTCTGTAGTTGGTTCGAGCAGCACAGCCCCGCCCCCATCACCAAATATGATACAGGTAGCGCGATCTTCATAATCAATAATTGAACTCATTTTATCAACCCCGACAACAATCACTTTTTTATATTTACCTGTTTCAATAAATTGGGCTGCCGTAGTCAACGAATATAAAAAACCGCTACAGGCTGCACTTATATCATAACTAAATGCATTTACAAGGCCACAGTTATCGCTAATTAGATTCCCAGTAGCTGGAAATTGATGGTCAGGAGTGGTGGTAGCACAAATCAACAATTCAATCTCCTCGGGTTTTGTGCCACTTTTTTCCAGTAATTGTTTGACGGCATGTGTAGCCATGAAAGAAGATCCCAACCCTTTTTCTTTCAATATTCTACGTTCTTTAATACCAGTGCGGGTTGTAATCCATTCGTTGTTGGTATCAACTATCTTAGCTAAATCTTCGTTTGTTACTATGTTATCAGGTACATAACCGCTCACTGCGGTAATAGCTGCGTTAATTTTCTGCATTGATTTTTTCTTATGAGGCTATAAAGTTACATGATTGAGTGGGTTAAAAAAGAAAACCCTCTTAATATAACTAAGAGGGCGTTAGTAACTAATTTAATCTATACTATCGTTGGGCCTCAACATCGTCGCGCATTACACCGTAATATTGAAACGTTTTCTGTCTCCAACCTTTTTTAATGTATTTATCTGTATCACCAAACTCTGGCACCGAAACCCAATCTTTTGTTTTGCCGATGTACCAGTTATAAACTGCCACGTGATTCTCGGATCGGCGTATAGGTGCATAAAACTGTAATGATTTCAATGTATAACCTTGTTGCATCATGTCAGCGTCTGTACCAAAATCATCAGCCACACTCACTTGGTCTTTGGTCACAGGGTTAGTCCATCTGTAAACCGCAACACGATCTGGACCGGGCGTCTTGAATGCAAAGAACATTAATGTTTTTTCTTTGTATTTCCATTGCAACAGTTGCCCCTCTTGTATTTCACCATCAGCAAGGGTTACATAATTTCTATCAACCGAACTGTACCAACGGTAAACCTTCACCATATCATTATCATATTGAGCAAGTGCTTCTTTTCCATTTATGAATAAGAACGAAGCAAGAACGATTAGGCTAAAAATTCCTTTTTTCATAATTCTTTTCTACTATTTGATTGTACAATGATAATAAATATATGCGTATCAAACCTAATTTTTGGCGGATTAATTGTTGGTAAAAATTTGCTTGGTACAATCCACCAAAAATGTTCATTACTTTTTGGCTATTAAAACTACAGCATGAGCCTCTATCCCTTCTTCTCTGCCTACGTAACCCATTTTTTCGGTAGTAGTGGCCTTGATGGAAATGGCGTCAATGTCAAATTCTAATACCTGGGCAATTGACTCTCGCATTGCTAAGATATAGGGCCTGAGTTTTGGTGTTTGTAAACAAACTGTACTATCAATATTCAGTAGCTGATAGCCTTCTTGTTTGACAATATTGTAGGTCTCACGTAACAATATTTTACTGTCAATACCTTTATATTGAGGATCTGTATCGGGGAAATGAGCACCAATATCTCCATGCGCAATGGCACCCAACAAGGCATCACAAATTACATGCAGTAACACGTCGGCATCAGAGTGACCAACGCTGCCTTTGTGATGTGGAATTTGAATACCCCCAATGACAAGATCTTCACCTTCTGCTAATTGATGAAAATCTATACCCTGCCCAATCCGAATATCCATGTTTATAGGTATTGAAAACAACTATTCGTCTTTACTATCGCGACTGTTCCCTCCGTCTTCATTCTTAGGTTTGCCTTTTACAATATTTGAGAAATTATCAAAGTCAAAAAGCAAGGAGAAACGCAAAGTATTAGACAATGGATTTCTATTTTGACCATTGCCGGAAGGCACTAAATATGCAAAATCTAAGCCAAAGACATTATACTTCACGCCAAGACCAAGCGTAAAATATTGTCGATCACCTTTTTGCTGACTCTCACTAAAATATCCTGCCCGAGCAAAAAATTGATTTTGATAGGAGTATTCTGCGCCAAAACTCACCATTACTTCGCGCAACTCCTCTGCCCCACCTTCAGGAGCATCATTGAAGGAAGAAAAAATACCGTCAATAACGGTTTTGTCAGCTCTGGCATCTTGCTCAATAATTGCCCCGGTAGAATCACGAATATATTGCGGGGTTGGTACCAACAGTTTATTAAAGTCCAATGCAAAAGTCAGCATATTGTACTCATCGATACTGTACTCGTAGGCGGCACCTAAACCTAAATTAGTTGGTAAAAAATCTGCTCGATCGGTAGAGTATGATATTTTTTGGCCCAGATTAGTAAGTGCTAGGCCAATATTCAATCGCTGCCCTAATCCTTCACCTAAATCCTGACCAAGAGGCGTAGTGAAAAATGCGCCAAAATCAACTGCGAACGAACTACCTGGGCTGTAACTTGAATTTTGAGTGGCAGCGCCATTAATAATGTTCGAACTAATAAATTTACCGGCCAATCCAATCGAGAATTTTTCTGAGAGCTTTCTTGAATAACCGGCATCAAAGGCAAATTCACGAGGGTTACCAGTTCCGATACTCTGAGCATTTATATCCGTATAACTAATTGAACCTAGGGAGAAGTAGCGTAAACCTAAACTTACAGCCTGATTTTTATTATCCTCCTCGCCAAATTTGTAATAGCCCGAAAGATATGCCAAATTGATATCTGGAACTAAATCCTTCAACCAAGGAGTATAAGATATGGAAGCACCTGCTTCTTTTTTACTCATTGCCACTTTGGCAATGTTCCAGTAGTGCGAATTTGCGTCTGGGCTTAGCGCTAACCCAACATCGCCCATTGCGCCACTGCGGGCATCAGGACTAATCCGCATAAAGGGCACGGCAGTCGTTATTGTATTATACTTTAAACCTTGTTGTTGGCCATTTGATCCAACTTGCGCCATTAATACAGTAGGCATAACAACTGAGGCAACAATTGCCAAAAGCATCATTTTTTTTAACATCATGTAATTATATTTTCTAAAAGTAAGAAGGTAACGTTCTATATCAAATAAGAATTTCTTTTGTTGATGCTGTGCAATAATACAGCGCTCTCGTTAATTGAAACAAATATAACTACCTAAGTATGATAAGCTTCTGAATTTTATCATCCGAAATACCATTTTCACTTTTTATTGACAATTTATATAAGTAAACGCCATTGGCCAGTTTGTCACCATACTGATCCATTCCGTTCCACTCAATACCATCATAGCGTGTTCCCGGAGTATTGATGATTTCTTTAAATTGTCTGACCATTTTACCTGTCATGCTAAATATTTTCAACCCCACCTGAATATTTTGATTTGGCATATTATGTTCAAACATAAAACGGGTGTTGGTACTAAATGGGTTTGGATAGTTGTATACATGAGCTAATTTACCTTCGCTATTGTTCACAACTATAAAATCAAGTATGGCTTCGCTGGAGTTGTTGAGTACATCCCATGCCTTGATGCGTAAACTATGTTTGCCCTCTGCAAGATTTTCTAAAGGAAAACGAACGGTTCCAGCTGTAAAACTATCCAAATCAGCCTCGTAAAAATTGTTCAACACAAATGTTTTTTGAGCATCATCATCAAGTACAGCGGTAATATCATGACCCACTGATGAACCTGAATAATTTACGCCATTCTCGTCAGATAATTTTACGATTAAAGTTGCATCAGGTGTTGTAATACCGCCGTTTACAAATTTTTCATCATTCAAGAAAGGTCTGATAAGAGGTCCTACTTCATCAGATATAGCAACCGTTGAGCTGCCCCCTATCAGCACTTCTGCATCAAAGCCGGTAGCATCTTCGTCTATGGTATTGGCATAATACGATATTTTACCTTTAGCTACGCTGTAATTAATATCTTTAGGCACAACAAAAGTGAATTGAAACACGCCATCTTTTACGGTGGCCTTGCCTTTGTAAATCACGTTATTCTGAACTTGAAAAACACGTTTCGCACCACCGTCAAAAGCCAATGTAGTCAACGATTTTGGCTTATCAAAAATGGTTGGAAATACAACACCGTTAAAATTATTTAACAACTGCTTATTGGCATCTGTCACTTTGCCGTAAACGGTATACTTTCCCAGTGCCTTTAGCGTATCCGTTGTTACCCCTCCTGCCTGTTCGTCACGGATGCTATCTGTTTGTATTTCGTATAGCGGAAAAGCCAACGGTAAAGCAGGGTCGCCGATTAAAGAAAATTTTCTGAAGTTGGCCGCATCAAATTCCGATATGGAACTGACATAGCGTATATTTTTTGACAAACGATAAGCATCGCCCAGCGTCGGCATTTGCCCAGTGCCGTTCATTTCGGCAAAACCTTCCTTTAGATAATTGAGATTCATTTGTCTGTTTTGAAACTGAAATACAAGCCGAGTAGTGGTCATTAATGCAATAGCTCCACCACGAGGATTAGCAAAGAGCACCTCACCAGCTGATTTTTGTGCCGGATTATCAAACTGTGTAAAATCGCAGGTGGCTGTTACAAAAATGGGTAGCTTGTTGTTGTTTTCTAAACCCTGTATATCCTCTAGGCTCAGAATACGCTCCTCGCACCAACCTAACGGTCCGCCATGACCATTGTAGTTTACCAAGAAGGCTCCATTAAACAAGTGTTCCTTAATAGCCCTATTTGCCTCTGGTGCTCGCTGACCAGCAGGTGTGGCAATTTGCTCAAAGGCATCTACATAGATTTTATAATTATTGTATTGTGGCAAACTATCCGACACATATTGTGCCATTAATTCAGCATCATCCAAGTGAATATTACCATCCTCATCGTCGGCATTAAAAATCATGGTGTTTTTCCATGAGCCAAAGGAGTTTGGACTGTCATAGTTTTTTATTTTGGCAACGGCATTACTAGCCTCTGTAGTATTAGAGGCTGGGATACGCCCAATGCCAACATCTAATATGTTGAGTGTCGTACTGCTATTATAAATATTCGGGTTTTCTGAATCATCCAAAAACCCGAAAATGTCATCAGTGCAGTAGCCTGTTATTTTGTTGATACTTTCAAATGTTTGATAAGTTGGTACGAGATTGGTATTGTTGTTAATCCGGTTTTTGTAATCATAAGAGGCGTCGCCAAACATCAGCACATATTTGGGTGCATCGGATGCAGAGGAAGCTTTGTCATAAAACATTTTAATAAAATTACGAATGGCGCTAACATCTTGCGAAGCGCTGGAAAATTCATTGTAAATCTGTTGTGGTGTCACCACCAGCGTGCTTAAGTTTCTTTTTTGACTGTGATAGTTTGCCAACTCCTGCGCTTGAGAAAGAAAATCAGGATGTGTAATGATAATATAATCAATTGCGCTTCGACTATGCAAATTTTGATTTGGTACAACACCTACATATTTTGGGGTTAGAAAACCACTTCCGTCAAAAGCAATAAAACGATGTAACCGGTCAGAAGATTGTCTAAAAGTTAACCCGCCACCAACCAAGGTTGTGGGCACACTTAGCGGCTGCAGTGGATTCGTAATATCCCAAACGGCTGTATTGCCATTTGCCTGCGCAAGTTGAAACTCGGTTATATTACCAGGCCCGACCGTGTTCCAATCGGCAATTATACATTGGTTGTAAAATATTAATTGCTGCCTACCATTGATACGGATGTAATCCAAAAAACCATTTGAAGCAGTATTGGATGGCGTAAAGTTGGTATTTACGGCAATACTATTACCTGACAAAGTCACATCAACCGAGCTTGTTTGAGCGTTTATAATAGGGTCATTAAAGTTTGTTCCAATCGCATTCAACGGTATATTATCTGCCAATTGACCATTTGCCGTAATACGAAAATTACTCACCCCGGCAAATGCTATTCCACCGACTCGCGTATCAATGCGCACAGGTTGAGATGAAAGTATGTTGGGCACAGAAAAATTGAAGGTCTTACTGAGCACCTTGCCGGGCAAATTTGCATAAATATCCGACCACCAAGTCTTACCAACATTGCCTGGATTATTTACATCCTCTTCCAAAAAGCGGAAAAAGTTTGTAGTATTCGTGCTCTGATTGGCCGCTGGCAATGGGCTTAGCTGAGCTATTCGTTTGCCAGGCCCTAAGTCTACATTGAGAAAGTAATAAGAAACCTCAGAAAACGTATTGAATGCATGACTAAATCTTTTGTTTGCACTATCAGGCAAAATGGTGTGTGGGCCATTAGCATAAAATAAAATGTAATCGCCGGGGTCAAACTTGCCATCGCCCCCACCTACTACCTCGATATGATTTTCTATAAGGTCATCCGGAGGGATAACACCATTGTCCTCGGATAACATTTCACCACCATTGCCATAAATACGAATGTTGGCAGGATTCAAGATACTCATATTGATTCCTACTTGATCCCTCAAAAAGTTATAATCTAATTTATAGATCCCTTGCGCTGCAATAGAGAGAAGGTGCCAGCTGCCTGTTGCCAACACAGAGTTGGTTGCGTAGACGCGATTACCCGTAGTTTTGTTTGAAGATGGGTTTTCTAACAACTCAATTTCATAGGATGCAATTTTTTTCACTTCGCCACTAACATCTTGAATATATTGGGGAATAAAAGCAAAGGCGTAGACCTGTTTTTGCTCGGTACCTATTTTTACCTGAATATTCAAATCTTTAGGAAACTTTAATGATGGCAAGGGTTGGTCAACTGCCGTGTATACTACATTTTTTAAGGTAACCTGAGGCACCCCAGCATTACCAATTTTTATTTTCTCGATTTTATATAACTGTGATGTGTCAACTTTTTCTTTCGGAATTTCATTTACCAAGCCGGCCGGATTTACCCCAACTAAAGCCTGCTTTCGCTCTTGAGCTGATGCGCTTTGTATCAGACTGAAAAGCAAAAAAAATAAACAACCAAAAAATTGTTTGCTATGCATAGTTCATCAAATTTAATCAGAAGCCAGAAGAATCGTTAGTTTCAGGAATGACAATTCACAAAAATTACGCTTTATTGACGGAGAAGTAGTACAAATTATTGTAACAAGTGTTTAAAATAATTTACTCATCTTCAATTTCCCCGATAATTTCTTCGGTAATATCCTCCAAGGTTACAATACCGACAAGTTCTTTTGCTTCATTTTGCACCAAAGCCATATGGCTTTTGCTATTTTGAAAGATGCGCAATACGCTTCTTGCTAAATCATTTTCCTGTACATAAACTATTGGACGCAAGTGTTTTTTCCAATCATATTTATCAAGATGCGTAAAGGGTAATAAGTCTTTACAATGAATGATACCCAAAATATGCTGCCAGTTTTCTTCATAAACCGGTAACCGCGAAAAATTACTCAGTTCAATTTTTGCCAATACCTCTTTAAAATTATAATTGGCCTTAATGCCGGCAATTTCTTTCCTGGGCCGCATCACATTTTTAATTAATATTTTATCAAATCTCAGCACTTGCTTGTACAAGTTGAGATTTGCTATACTGGGTACTTTATTATCTTTTTCGGGTAAGGCTGTTTGTAATTCTTCAAGGCTAACATCATCTTCAGGAAGCCTTGGCTCGGCAGGGGCTATTTTATTTGCCCAGGGGATAACGCCTTGCAATAATAATGAGGTGTACTGCAACCCTCGCAACACCCATTTGACAGGATGTTGAGGCATCAAAACTGGTATGAACCAATTCAACAAACCAATGAACAATACAATAGCCATAGCAAATAACAATGCATACTGATGACTGAATGGTATTAAGAAACCCAAATTGACAATCGCTATTATTGCCAAGAAAAGTTTGCTTATGGCAAAAGTTGTAGACACATTAGCGCTTTGGGTGAAGATGGTTCGAAGCAATTCGAAACGATTTGCATTTTCTTTCTCCAGCAATTTGAGTTCTTCGGCATCCAGTTTAATAAGGGCTTTCTCAAACATATTTAGGATGAAAAGCCCCAGCATACAGAATATCAATAAGCCGACAAGAAGAATATTGAAGACATATTCAAATGCAATAAGATTGTTGTTGGGGATATTGTTAAGTAACAACAGGGGGTCAGGATCCAAGTGAAACGTATTTAAAGGCCAAAGTTAAGCAAAAGTCTTTCTAAATTACGCCCCCTCCGACTGTTCATCTTCCTGCGCTACCTCGGATGAGGCATCCATATCTTCTGTGTCGCTTCTTTTATCTAACATAACTAGATTTGTAGCTATAATTTCGGTGGATTGTCGACGTTGCTTGTCTTTGTCTTCCCATGTGCGGGTACGCAATCGGCCTTCGATATGAACCAAACTTCCCTTGCTTAAATACTTTGAAGCTAACTCTGCAAGGCCGCGCCAAAGTACGATTGAATGCCACTCCGTTTGGGAATTGAGCTTGCCATTCTTATCCTTAAAGGTTTCGGTGGTAGCAAGCGGAAAGCTTGCCACAGGGATATTGCCCTCTAAATATTGTATTTCAGGAGTCTTACCAAGATTTCCGATAAGGTACACTCTGTTTACACCACGCATAATTTCATATTAAGGTTATAACTCTAAAATTTGTTGAGCCTTCAAATAAATTCCAATCAGGAACTAAATATAGTCAAATTCTTTTAAAAAGTCGAATACGCTTTTAGAATACGCCTTGTTTGGTAGTTCATGCTTAGGCACAAGTTCATAGCCCTCTAACATGGCGGTGGGCATATCCGAGCACTTCGCTTTATAAAAATGAATGCATAATTCCTGATGACTTAATTTTTGAATTTTGAAGGCTAATGAAGTTTTTTTAAGCCAGGCAGGTTTAGCCGTTTGTTCAATTAAAACGGGTTCATATAGCGATTGCCATATATCATTATGTTGGCGTTTTCTGAGGCACAAAGCCTGCTGCTTCTCTACCAGCAGATAATGAAAATATCGTTTTTTTAATTTGACAGCCTTTTTTCGAAGCGGTAATTCTTCTACTCTATTCTCAATGTATGCTACGCAATGAGCCTTTAGCGGGCAGAGCGGACAATCAGGTTTAGCCGGTTTGCAAAGGGTGGCGCCAAAATCCATAATGGCTTGATTATATTCAGCGGGCTTTTTCTTCGAAAGAAATTGATCAGCCATTTGCTGATAAAATAATTTGTCTTGACTACTTACAAACAATCGGCTCGTACCAGTAAACCTGCTTAAAACACGTACGACATTGCCATCCACCACTGCATAAGGCTGATTGAATGCAAATGAAGCAATAGCCGCTGCAGTATAAGGCCCAACTCCTTTTAGTGATAATATTTCGTTATGCACATCTGGAAAACTACCATTTAACTCATGATGTATATACTTAGCTGTCCATATCAGGTTTCTGCAACGACTGTAATACCCCAGACCTTCCCAATCTTTAAGCACATCATCCTCAAAGGCATTTGCTAAATCGGCAATGGTTGGATAGTTTAAAATAAATTTTTCATAATATTTAAGTCCTTGATCAACTCTTGTTTGCTGTAGGATAATTTCGCTCAACCATATTTTATAAGGGTCCTTCTCTCCTTTCCAAGGCATGGTTCGATGGTTATGGTGCTTATTCCAGCGCAACAACTTATCCCTAAAGTACTGTGTATAAACGAATTGAATTTCAGTTTTCATTGATTGTGTATAATGAAACAATTAACTTTGCACTACTTTTAATTAACTTTGGACCAATGTATTATGAAAAAAGCAGATTTAATCAACTTAATATCAGAAAAAACTGGTGTGCCTAAAGTAGATGTTTTAGTATCGTTAGAAAGTTTTTTCGCAAATGTAAAATCAACCATGGCCAACGGCGAAAATATATACATCCGCGGTTTTGGAAGTTTTATAGTTAAAAAACGTGCCTCAAAAGTAGGTAGAAACATTAAGAAAAATACTTCCGTTTTTATCCCGGCACATTACATTCCGGCCTTTAAGCCATCGAAAGAATTCATCGAACAGGTTAAAGAACTACCAGTTGATGAGGAAGAGAATGTCAGCAAAAACGTTTAGATACCACATTCTAACGATAACTTTGCCCATCGAAAAAAGATAAACAATTGAATAAAAACCAGTATCTCTTCATTGGTGGAGGATTATTAGTGCTATTGGCTTTGCTTTTTTGGGGCAACCGAACAAACCAGCATCATGAAGGCCACAATCATAGCGGCGAGACGCCAGCTATGCAAGCGGGCATGCCGGCTAATAATGTTGAGCCCGCTAATTTTTCAGACATTTACAAGTCCAGGCAACAAAGTTTGAATAACACATTGGCAGATGAAGAAAAAAAACTGTATCAAAAAGCCGAAACAGCCAATACAGCCGTCGCTTATAAAGATGTGGCAGAGTTTTGGGAAAAACAGCGAAATCTGAACATTGCAGCACATTTCTACAAAAAAGCAGCTTTGTTGGAAAATACAGAAAAAAGCATCACCTTTGCCGGGAATTTATTTCTTCTACAGATGTCAAACACATCCGAACCGGAAATAAAAGAGTGGCAGGCCAATGAGGCGATTGAATGTTTTACGAAAGTAAACGAGTTAAACCCCAAAAACCTTGACACAAAAATTGCTCTTGCAAATTGTTATATTGATGGTACCGGTGAAATCATGAAAGGTGTGGGCGCACTTAAGGAAGTTACAGCTATTGATAGCCTAAACCCCGCAGCCAACCTTATATTGGGTAAACTATCCGTTCAATCTGGACAATATGCAAAAGCAATCGAACGTTTGAATGTAGTTCTTTCTCAAGATTCGAAAAATACAGAAGCCTTGTATTTTCTTGCTGAAACGCATAAAAATATGGGCAATAAAGAAAAAGCCATTGAACTTTTTGAGCAATGCAAAAAGATTGTAAATAATCCTGATTTTTCGGCAGAGATTGATAACTATATCCGCTCGTTCAACTAGTATATATTTTTTAACAAGGTTATTTGCTACTTGGTAAATAACAACAAAAAACACAACAGATTATGCCTTGCGGAAAAAAAAGGAAAAGACACAAGATTGCAACACACAAACGCAAAAAACGTTTACGTAAGAATCGTCACAAGAAGAAGAAATAAGCTTCTCCATACTTCTATTTATTAACCTTGTAATTTAGGCATAAGCCTTCGTGGGCACTATCACCCTGCGAAAGCGTGGCAATGCCTGAATGCAATAAAATCCAACAATTGTATGGACAAAGAATTGATTATTCAATCTTCTGACGAGGGCGGTATTGAAATTGCTCTCACGGAAGATAAAAAACTCGTAGAATTACACTATGATAATTCTGGAGGAGAGTTCAACGTAGGTGATTTGTACCTTGGTCAGGTAAAAAAACTGGCCAGCGGTTTAAATGCAGTTTTTGTAAATATTGGTCACAAAAAGGATGCCTTTTTGCACTATACCGACCTTAGCCCCAACTTTAAAAGTCTTCAAAAGTTTACAGACCATGCGCGTAAATACGAAAATTTTAGTTGGGACAAGTTTAAGCTAGAACCCGAGATTGAAAAAGCCGGAAAAATAAACGACGTAGTATCAACCAAACAAAAAATCTTGGTTCAGGTATTAAAAGAACCAATATCAACCAAAGGCCCGCGAATTAGTTGCGAAATATCATTACCAGGCAGGTTTTTAGTATTGGTCCCCTTCATTGATCAGGTGAATGTTTCAAAGAAAATTGAAAGCCGAGAAGAACGCCAACGCTTAAAGAATATTATTACTAATATTAAAGAGCCGCATTACGGCGTCATTGTTCGCACAGCCGCTATTGGACTCAGCACCGCAGAACTTCATCAAGACCTTACTGCATTGGCCTCCTCTTGGAGAAACATTCAGCAAAACTTATATCAAGCCGATGCGCCAACAAAAATTTTGGCCGAACAAAATAAAACCACGTCACTACTGCGTGATTTATTGAATGATGACTTTAATAAAATTGTAACCAACGATGAAACCGTTCATAAACAAACGGTAGATTACATAAAAAAAATTGCCCCTGGCAAAGAGAGCATTGTTGGATTGCATAAAAATGGCAAAACAATCTTCGAGCATTATGGTATTAATCATCAAGTAAAATCTGCTTTTGGCAAAACGGTAATGATTGAAGGGGGTGGCTACCTCGTGATTGAGCACACAGAAGCACTGCACGTGGTGGATGTAAACAGCGGACACAAATTTTCGGCCGATAATCAGGAGAAAACAGCATTACAAACAAACTTAGCAGCCGTTAAAGAACTTGCAAGACAATTGCGTTTGCGCGACATAGGTGGTATCATCATTGTCGATTTTATTGATATGCGCCAAGCAGAAAACCGAAATGCCGTAAGTGACGCCATGAAAGATGCCATGAGCACTGATCGTGCACGGCACAGCATATTGGGTATTTCTCGCTTTGGGTTGTTGCAAATAACCCGTCAGCGCTTACGCCCGGCAATAAAAATTGCAACGGGTGAAAAATGCCCAAGTTGTGAGGGTACAGGTAAGGCTCGTTCTACTCATGTATTGATTGAAGATATTCAAAAACACATTAAATACCTTACAAGACAGAGTAATCAAACAATTCTGTTAAAGGTTCATCCTATTGTACACTCTCACCTTACCAAAAAAGCTGGCTTATTCAAGCCATCAATTTTCCAACAATGGAAAAAAGAATACGGTAGTTTCCTTTGCGAAAGTGATAGTAACCTTGGTTTTATCGACTACAAGTTTTTTGTAAAAGAAACAGAAGAAGAAATAAAATTCTAGCATGGTGCACACCTTGTTGGAACAATTCAGGCAAACACCTCTTATAGAGTGGTTTGCCTTTTCTTTTGCCATTTTACAAGTTGTTTTTGCCTATCGCAACAAGACCATTAATTTTTTGTTTGGCGCGATTAGCGTGTGCGCCTATATCTACATTTTTTACCAAGCCGACCTGATAGCTGAGAGTATCCTCAACCTGTACTACCTCATTGTGAGCCTGGTCGGGCTAGTACTCTGGAACCAAAAAGACCGCAGCGAGTCGGTCATTAGCCGAGCTTCTGCAAAGCAGCTACGCATTACCGGCCTCATTATTTTGATGACGATGGCGGTGGTATTAGGTATTTATTTTTTCCGCCAGGCTACAATGGCTATTGACATGATGCCAGCGCATTATCTGGATGCTCTGGTGACGGCCTTTGCATTTGGCGGTACTTATCTGCTGCTTAAGCGCAGCCTCGAAACCTGGTTCTTCCTAAATATATCCAACTTGATAGCCATGCCACTGCAATGGAGCAAGGGACTATACCTTACGGCATTTCTAACATTTATTTTGTTTAATATTGCGATGTCAGCATGGTTTCGGTGGCGAAGGATTATTTCGACTTAATATTTCTTCTCTGTTCAACTTTAAAAAAGCGCTTTTTAGGCTTTCAGATACATTTTAAACCGTTTTTAAAAAAATGGCTACAACAAAATTGTGGTTTAAGATAATATCTCCTCTAGCTAGCAGTAAATAGAGCTCTCAGTTATCAAGAAAATATCCCCCCATGTCTTCAAGGGCATCATGAAGCATCGCAATTTTCAAGGTATTCATTACCTTCGACTACCCATTGCCACCTGATAGCCAAGGGAATTAACCATTTATTGTTGAAAAAAAGCCTTTTTCGAAAAAAATGGCCTACATTTGCACACTTAATTAAGACGACAAAACAAGCTATACATCATGGCAGCAATAACATCAGAACGCAAAAAAGAACTTTTCGCTGAATTTGGCGGAAACGAAACCAACACGGGCAGTGTAGAAGCGCAAGTAGCATTACTTACTGAACGTATTAACCACATTGCCGGTCACTTGAAAGAAAACAAGAAAGACCACAGTAGCAAAAACGGCCTTTTGAAAATGGTAGGTCGCAGAAAAAGATACTTATCATATATGGCCAAAAACGATATCGAAAAGTATCGTGCGCTTATCGCCAAGCTTGGTCTTAGAAAATAATCAAACTTCAAATTCCCCGCAAGGAGCGGGGAATTCTTTTTTTAGGCAATTCCAAACCTATTTTGGTTTTTGTCACTTCACGAAGGCATTTAAAATGAAATGCTATTCATTAATTTAATCCTAAAAAGAAATACACTATGTTTAATATACATTCTCAAACAATCGACCTGGGTGATGGTCGTGAAATAAAATTGGAAACCGGCAAACTTGCCCGTCAAGCACATGGCTCTTGTTTAGTCACGATGGGTAAATGTGCCTTACTGGCCACCGTGGTTGCAAATAAAGAACCAAAACCAGGACAAGGTTTTTTCCCCTTGACCGTTGACTATCAAGAAAAATTTGCAGCTGCCGGACGAATTCCGGGTTCATTTTTCAAGAGAGAGGGGCGATTAAGTGATTATGAAATTTTAATCTCTCGACTAATAGACAGAGCCCTACGACCCTTATTCCCTAGCGACTACCTCTGTGAAGTACAGGTTATGGTCACCTTGCAATCATCAGACCCTGAGGTGCAGCCCGATGCATTAGCATGCTTGGCAGCTTCGGCAGCCTTGGCAGTATCTGACATACCAATTCAAGAAATTATTTCCGAAGTCCGCGTAGCGAAAATCAACGGTGAATATGTTATCAATCCCGGCAGATCGCAAATGGCTGACACAACCTTAGATTTTATCATCGCCGGCACAGCCGACAACATTATGATGGTAGAGGGTGAGAGTAAAGAGTGTAGCGAAGAAGAATTAATAGAAGCTATAGAGGCCGGTCATGCCGCAGTTAAAAAACAGGTTGCTGCACAAGCAGCTTTACGTCAAGATGTTGGCGTTGAAGGGCCAAGAGCCTATACCGCACCTTACACTAACGAAGATTTAAAAAAGAAAATTTATGCGTTAGCTGAAGAAAAAGTAAAAAATATCGTTCGAGCGAAACTACCCAAAGCTGATCGAAGTGAAGCCTATGCCAAATTGTATGATGAAGTCGTTGAGGCCTTAGGCGAATTGCCCGATGAGGATCAAGCTTTAGTAAGCAAATATGTGGGCGAGGTTCAAAAATATACTACACGCAACCTCATGCTTGATGAAGAAGTACGTGTTGATGGCCGTAAGTTTGATGAAGTACGTCCATTGGAAATGGAAATTGATTATTTGCCTTCACCACATGGTTCAGCCCTATTTACCAGAGGCGAAACCCAAAGTTTGAGCACCGTTACCTTGGGAACACCCGAGGACGAAAAAATGATTGAAACGGCTCAAACAAAGGATATGCAAAACTTCTATTTACACTATAATTTTCCTGGTTTTAGCACGGGTGAACCAAGACCAAACCGTGGCCCCGGTCGTCGTGAGGTAGGTCATGGTAATTTGGCGCAACGCTCATTAGAAAAAGTTTTACCAAAAGATTTCCCTTATACGGTGCGCATTATTTCTGACATCTTGGAAAGTAATGGTTCATCTTCTATGGCAACAGTATGTGCAGGTTCTTTGGGAATGATGGATGCTGGTGTGCCTATCCCTAAAC
Source organism: uncultured Chitinophagaceae bacterium (assembly GCA_964409905.1). Classification (GTDB taxonomy): domain Bacteria; phylum Bacteroidota; class Bacteroidia; order Chitinophagales; family Chitinophagaceae; genus JAGNRR01. The sequence goes on from CAYPET010000003.1 coordinate 143,512, forward strand.
ATGTTTCTGGAGTTGCTATGGGTATGATATCACGCGCTGAAGACGGTAAATATTGTATCTTAACCGATATTTTGGGCGATGAGGATCATTTGGGTGATATGGACTTTAAAGTAACCGGCACTCGCGATGGTATTTGCGCTGTTCAAATGGACATTAAAGTAGATGGTTTAAGTATGGATGTGATGCGCAAGGCTCTGGCTCAGGCAAAAGCAGGTCGTATGCATATCCTAGATACCATGTACGAATGTATAGATGCATACCGTCCGGAAATGAAACCACAAACTCCGCGCATGCTGTCTATAACGATAGATAGAGAATATATTGGTGCCATTATTGGGCCAGGTGGTAAAATAATTCAAGAGTTACAGCGCGAGACAGGCACTGAAATCAGCATTGAAGAGGTAGACGAAAAAGGTATAGTGAAAATATTCTCGGCTGACGCAGAAGGAGCTAAGAAGGCTTTAGCAACAATTAAAGGGATTGTAGCCGTACCTGAAGTAGGCGAAGAATATGAAGCAACTGTGAAGTCAATAATGCCTTATGGGGCATTTGTGGAGTTTATGCCAGGCAAACAAGGATTATTGCATATTTCAGAAATTTCGCACAAACGCCTTGAAACTATGGACGGAATCTTTAACGAAGGTGATACTGTGAAGGTTAAATTAGTAGGTTTGGATAAAAAGACTGGTAAATTTAAGTTGTCACGTAAAGTATTGCTGATAAAAGAAGAGAATAACGAAGCATAATTGCACTCAAACGTATAAATGAATGGCTCGCTGCGGCGAGCCATTTTTTTGGTGATATGTTAGCAGCTATTTAACCGCTAAGCCGTTCTGATAGGTATAGAATATCTATTACCTTTGCTGCCAATAAAATAGATTATGAAAAAAATATTGAATGTAATCATGATTATTGCGACAATTAGTTTCGTATTTCAATCATGCAAATCAAAACCAAGTGAAAAAGACGTTCAAGATGTAGCAGAAAAGTTTTTAAAAGCTATAATCAACGAGGACTATGAAACAGCCAAAGAACTAGGCACAGACAACACTGATCAAATGATTGAACAAATAAAAATGTTCTCTTCTATGATTCCAGACTCTTTGCAGGGCGAAATGGATTCAGCGCGGGCGGTTGCTAAAAATGCTAAGTTGACTTTTGGTGCCACCACTTTTAATGAAGAAGGTACAGAAGCCAGCGTGAAATTTACAAGCAGTGAGGCGCCTGATAGAGAAGAGACTATCAATATTAAGAAAGTTGATGATAAATGGTTGGCCGATATGGGTGGCGATATGCCTGCTGAATAAGCTGACTGACCTACACTAAAAATAAGAAAGCCCCAATTGGGGCTTTCTTATTTAGTGAACATTATTTACCTAATTAGTGCTCATACCGCTGGCGCCATTGTATGCCTCATTAGTCACATTATCAATAATTGGCGAACCATCAGCACTAAAATCCATATTGGTCTTCCATAACAAATCGCCAAATCTTACATCAATGCAATACAAATACTTATCGTACGAAGCGAAATAAGCCTTATTTCCTAATATCACCGGTGAAGATGAAATCAAACTGCCTGTTGGATATTTCCATTTCACTGTGCCGCTTACATGATCTATAGCATAAAGAAAATAATCATGACATCCAACGAGCACCGTGTTAGTAGGAATATGGATTGCAGGTGACGACCTCACTCTTTCCTTTGTGGGTACGCTCCAACGTAACAACCCTTGCTGCCCAGCACCAGCCTGCATATCTACACAGTAAATATTATTATCATCACTCCCCGAAATACTCATACCGCCATATACCAAGGGTGCCGACAGCACGTTTGAGCTAGTGGTATAAGTCCACAAATAAGCGCCATTCGTTATATCTATGGCTTGCATTTTATAATCGGCGGTGCCAAAAAACAAAGCAGAAGTTGTGGCTTTCAAGGTTGTAGTGATAATATCATTAGCCGTTGACTGCCAAATCATATTACCCGCATCATCTAGGCATCGGATGGCCATACCGAAACCGACATAAATACGATTATTAAATAAGGTAACAGCTGTGGTAGCCGGGCCTGCACCACTACCATATGCCCATTTTCGATTTCCATCAGTGTCAAAACAATACAAACTATCACTGGGCACAAATATCAAATTCCCCATTCCAGCCAATGAGTTATTGGGTGAAACAGAAAACAATTTTTTTGGTGAAAATTTTTGTTCTTGCGTTTTTAAATCCCAACCATACAAATCACCATCCTCCGTAAACACAAAAAGAGCATCATCGGTAATGAGTGGAGAGGATGACATCTTTCCTTTCAAAGATTTTTCCCAGGTTTTTTGGCCGGTTTCGGCATCATAACCATACAGTCTGTTGCTGTTAGTTGTAATGAAAACTGTTTTTTTTCGCACATCTGGCAAAGGCAAATCAGGACTCATGTCTTTATTACAAGAAAACATTAGCGCACTTAAGCCGACGACAAACAAAAAAACATTGAATTTTTTGAACATATTTTATACCTGATAGTTGTTTAACAAATATAATAAAGCTATTGAGATAAAGCCCGTTTCGCACAACGAAAAATAACATTCGCCATATAGTGAATACCCTGTTAAACTATTTATACAATGGGCTTTTAACAGCGATTAAAAATTCGAAACCTTATTTTTGTTAGTTAAAATGATTAACCTCATACTGAAGGATAAACTTCCCGAACACATTGCCATCATTATGGATGGTAATGGCAGATGGGCCAAAGAGCGAAATCAAGATCGCTTGTTTGGGCACCAGCAAGGGGTATTGAGTGTACGAGATGTGGTGGAAGGTTGTGCCGAATTGGGCATAAAGTACTTAACGCTTTATGCCTTTAGCACAGAAAACTGGAACAGGCCAAAAGAGGAAGTTAATGGCCTCATGGAGTTACTTGTATCTACCGTCCGTAATGAAATTGATCAATTGCATGAAAACAACATTAAACTGGACATTATAGGCGACACTGAAAGTCTGCCCCCTACATGTATTCAGCAATTGACCGAAGCAAAAGAACTTACAAAAAACAACAATGGATTGACATTGATTTTAGCTTTAAGCTATAGTTCGAAATGGGAAATTATACGAGCTGTAAAAAATATTGCTCAACAAGTGGCTGCAGGACAATTGTCAGCCATGGATATCAACGATGATATAATCAAACAACACCTTAGCACAAGCCATATACCAGATCCAGAACTGATGATTCGCACAAGTGGCGAACATCGCATTAGTAACTTTTTGCTCTATCAATTGGCTTACGCCGAACTTTACTTTACCAATACCCATTGGCCCGACTTCAGAAAAGAAAACCTCTTTGAAGCCATACTGAATTATCAAAACAGAGAGCGCCGCTTTGGCAAAACAAGCGAACAACTCAAACCAGCATAAATATTAATGAAATTGAACCGAAGTATAGTCTTATACCTTGTACTGCTATTTTCAATAGCAAAACCAATGACAGCGCAAATTCAGTTGGGGGTAGGCAAGGCACAGAACAGAAATAGTATCACATCAACCCCCGATGTTTATAATATCGGTGGTATACGTATTGCAGGCTCAAAATTTATCGATAATGAACTCCTCATTTCCATATCGGGTCTTTCGCCGGGTGATAATGTCACCCTACCTTATGACCCAAACATAAGCAAAGCTGTAAGAAATATCTGGAAACAAAATTTATTCTCGGATATTAACATAGAGGCCGAGCGTTTTGTAGGTGATAAAATCTTCCTTGTCATTAATATCACCGAAAGACCACGCTTATCCAAATTCAATTTTAAAGGCATTAAAGAAAACGATGCCAAAGACCTGAAAGACAAAGTTGGACTGGTAAAATCACGTGTGATTACAGAAAGTACAAAAAAAAGTGCCATCGAGCGAATAAAAAGACATTATAGCGAAAAAGGCCACATTAACACAAAAGTGAGAATACTGGAAACGCCCGACACAGCCTTACAAAATATGAGTATTCTCACCTTTGTAATTGACAAAGGGCCTAAAATAAAAATTAATCAAATCAATATTTTTGGTAACGACAACGCCAACACCATGCGTTTAAAGCGGGCTATGAAAGGGAGTAAAGAAATGGCGCGCCTGTCACTATACCCAGTTGCAGACCAAAGTGTACTAGGAAAGAATGACATCAGCGCTTCTTCATATTTAAAAAACAAGGGGTACTTAAGCTTATCCAAAACAGCCCAACTACTTGATCCATATTTCCGATATAAGGTGTTCTCTGCTTCAAAATTTAATGCGAAAAAATACGAAGAAGATAAACGGGCTATTGTAGAATATTACAATTCCATTGGATATCGTGATGCCCGCATAAAAAAAGACACCACTTACTTTGCCGAAAATGGTCACCTAAATATGGATGTGGTTGTTGACGAAGGTAACAAATATTACTTCGGTGATTTTTATTGGAAGGGTAATACCAAATACACAAATGAAGAATTAGATAAAATACTTGGGATAAAAAAAGGAGACATCTATAACCAAGAGCTTTTAGAAAAAAGATTAGGTAAAATCCCTACAATGGAAAGTGATGATGTAAGTTCACTTTATCTGGACGATGGTTACCTGGCCTTTAACTCAAACATTGCAGAGCGATCAGTTGTGGGTGATACCATTAACTTTGACATCCAACTCACCGAGGGCGATCAATATACCATTCGGAATGTGAATATTGCTGGTAATGACCGTACCCACGAACACGTTGTTCGACGCGAGTTAAGAACACTACCAGGCAATAAATTCAGCCGATCTGACTTAATTCGCTCTCAACGTGAGATTTCCAATCTCGGCTTTTTTGACGCAGAAAAAATTGGCATCGTGCCTAAGCCAAATAATGATGGCACGGTTGACATCGATTATACCGTTGTAGAAAAGTCATCAGACCAGCTTGAATTGCAAGCAGGTTTTGGGGGCGGACTAGGGATTACAGGTACTGTGGGTGTTTCTTTTAATAATTTTTCTCTGAAAAACTTGACCAACAGAAATGCTTGGGACCCCTTGCCTATGGGTGATGGTCAAAAGTTATCGCTTCGTGGTCAGGCGAATGGCAGATGGTTTAACTCTATCACTGCAAGTTTTACAGAGCCATGGTTAGGTGGTAAAAAGCCCACCGCCTTATCGCTTAGCGCATACAGAACCTATTTTGCTGGCAACTTCGGCTCGGCTACTACAGGAAATATGGTCACGCTTGGATTAGGTGCTTCTATTAGCAAACGTTTGCGCTGGCCTGATGATAACTTCATCATTTCGTACGGATTAAATTACCAGCGTTATGACATCAATGATTATAATTTCTTTGAAGGTTTTAATAATGGTAAAGCCAACAACCTCAGCTTGAAAATCACGCTTGCTCGCACCTCCATTGATCAACCTTTGTACCCAAGGAGTGGTAGTAGCTTTCGGTTAAGCGCCCAGTTCACTCCACCGTACTCTTCTTTCAATTCTATTGATTATGCTACCGCTCCGCAAGAAGTAAAGTATGAATGGATTGAATATCACAAATATCGTTTCACGGCAGAATGGTACCAGCGCATCAAGGGCAATTTGGTATTAAAATTAGCTGTAAAACATGGTTACCTTGGCTATTATAACACAGCGGCACAATCACCTTTCGAGCGATTTCAGGTTGGTGGTGATGGCATTACTGGTTTTACCATTTTTGGTCGGGATATCATTGCGCACAGAGGTTATGAAATATACTCAAGCCAAGGTGGAGCCACTATTTTTAATAAATACACTGCCGAGCTGCGTTATCCCCTATCACTCAATCCGAGCTCTACTATATACGGTCTAGCCTGGTACGAGGCTGCAAATGCCTGGGATAATTTCAACCAATTTAACCCCTTTGAGTTGCGCCGAGCGACAGGATTGGGCATCCGTATTTTCCTTCCGATGTTTGGATTATTGGGTCTTGACTACGGCTTTGGTCTTGACCGTTTTCAGCCTGGTATGAAGTTTAGCCAAGCTGCTAAATTTACATTCATGCTAGGCCAAGAGCCAGATTAGACTGCTATCCGGAGGTTTAAAATAACGTTAAAGCCATTCAATTGTCTTAACTTTATTGTCTATTTGTAGTCATAGGACCGTAAAAAAACTTTGAACAGTATATGAAAAAAATAATCACCCTCCTACTAGTTGTTTTCGGATTGTCTGCCAGTAATGCACACGCACAGCGTTATTCTGTCATTAATTCGGAATATATTTTAAGCAATCTGAATGAATATAGTCGTGCACAAGATAAACTCGATGAGTTCTCAAAAAACTGGCAAAAAGAAATAGACGCCAAAATTCAAGAGGTAGAGCGATTGTATAAATCATTTCAAGCAGAAGCAGTTATGCTAAGTAATGAGATGAAAAAAAATCGCGAAGATGAAATTATTCAAAAAGAGCGTGAGGCTAAAGAACTGCAAAAAACGCGCTTTGGGTTTGAAGGTGATTTATTCAAGAAACGTCAAGAGTTGGTAAAGCCGGTACAAGATAAAGTTTACAATGCTGTGCAGAAAATTGCCAAGCAAAAAGGCTATGATATAATTTTTGACAAATCATCAGACTTGAGTATTTTTTACAATTTGCCCAAAATCGATATTAGTGACGAAATTTTGCTTGAATTGGGTGTTACGAATCCTAAGAGCAAATAATGCTACTCCTTTTTAACTAGAATAACTTTAACGCAATAATAAGGGAGTAGCAAGCTATTAATTGGTCTTGAAACAATCAATCCTATATATTTGCAAGCCAGAAAATAATTTAAATACGTATTAAACTATAATGAAAAAGATAATCAGCATACTTACGCTAAGCATCGTATTGAGTCTTGGCGCACAAGCACAAGGTCAAAAAATTGGTCATATTAATTCGCTCGAATTGCTTTCTGTAATGCCAGAAATGCTAAAAGCACAGGAAGAAGTCAAAAAATATGCCAAAACATTTGAAGACCAACTCACAAAAATGCAAGGTGAATACAAAGAAAAAGTGGAAGCTTATCAAAAAATGGCAAAGGATCCTAAAACAAGCGAAGCTATCAAAGAGGTAAAAGTGAATGAGATACAGGATTTAGAGCAGCGCATATTGAAACTGAACAAAAGCGGCGAGCAAAAGGTGCAGGAAAAAGAACAAGAACTTACAGAACCTATCCTCAAAAAAGCTGATGATGCTATTAAAGCTGTGGCAAAAGAAAAAGGTTATTCTTATATAATAGATGCTAGCTCTGGAGCATTGCTACATGCTGAAGACAAAGACAATCTGCTTCCGGCTGTAAAAGCCAAATTGGGTATTAAATAAACTTCACAGTAATAATTATATGAACGGAGGTGGCAAGGCTATCTCCGTTTTTGTTGTTAATGCCCTGTAATGGCGAGCATTTGAACAAGAAATAGTGAGATGATTCACAATAGTTTTTCACATTTTCACTACCTTTGCCGTCCTCAAAAAAGCCCCACGGGCAGGTAGTCCGTTTAAAACTTTTTTTGAGATTTAATTTTGGAAGATCAAAACACAACAACAAAACACGTGGGTGCTCACGACGATTTCGATTGGAGCATCGACAAAAAAAACGTGTCTCATTACAATGAGGCAGACACTGCTGAATTCGACAAGTTTTACGAACAGTCATTTTCAACCATCAACGATGGCGAATTAATCAACGGTACTGTACAAGCCCTTACCGAAACCGACGCAGTTGTAGACATTGGCTACAAAAGTGACGGACTTATTTCTTTGAATGAATTTAGAGATTTAGACGAAGTAAAAGTAGGCGACGAAGTAGAAGTATTCGTAGTTGAAAAAGAAAATCGCGATGGCCACTTGGTATTGAGCCGCAAAAAAGCTCGTCAATATCGTGCTTGGGAAAAAATTGTAGATTTCTACAAAACAGGCGAAATCACCTCTGGTTTAATCACACACAAAACAAAAGGTGGTTTAATTGTAGACATTTTCGGCATGGAAACTTTCTTGCCGGGCTCTCAAATTGACGTAAAACCAGTTACTGATTATGATCAGTTTGTTGGTAAAACAATGGAATTCAAAGTTGTGAAAATCAATGAAGAAATCCGCAATGCTGTTGTTTCGCACAAAGCACTTATCGAAAGTGATATTGAAGCACAGCGCGCCGAAATCATGGGCAAACTAGAGAAAGGTCAGGTATTAGAAGGTACTGTGAAAAACGTGACTGACTTTGGTGCCTTTATCGATTTGGGTGGTATTGACGGTTTATTGTACATCACGGATATTTCTTGGGGCCGTATCAAGCACCCAAGCGAAGTATTGGAAAATGGTCAAAGCTTGAATGTGGTAATTCTTGACTTTGATGATGATAAAAAACGAATTTCCCTTGGCTTGAAACAATTGACAGAACAGCCATGGGAAAATCTACCTGAAAATATTAAGGAAGGAGAAATCGTAAAAGGTAAAGTAGTCAACATTGAGGACTATGGTGCCTTTATCGAGATTGAGCCGGGTATTGAAGGTTTGGTACACGTAAGCGAAATTACATGGAGCAATCAGCCAATTAATGCCAAAGAATACTTCACTGATGGTCAGGAATACGAAGCAAAAATTGTTTCAATAGATAAAGACGAAAAGAAAATGAGTCTATCTATCAAACAAATGACAGAAGACCCTTGGGATAAAATTGAGGTTCAATTTGCAGAAGGTACTCGTCACTCAGGGGAAGTAAAAAATATTACTCCTTATGGTGTGTTTGTAGAGTTTGAAGAAGGTATCGGTGGTATGATTCATATCTCTGACCTAAGCTGGGTAAAACGTTACAACCACCCAAGTGACTTTACTAAAGTTGGTGAAAAACTTGACGTGATTGTTTTGAATGTTGACAGCGAAACTCGCAAATTATCGTTGGGTCATAAACAACTTGAAGATGATCCATGGGATACATTTGAAAGTACTTTCCCAATTGGCTCTGTTCACGAAGGCTTATTAATTCGTAAAGAAGACAAAGGTGGTATTGTACAATTGCAATATGGGTTAGAGGCATTTGCTCCTACACGTCACTTGCGCAAAGAAGATGAAAAATCAATAGCTGTTGATGAATCAGCAGAATTCATGATTATCGAATTTGATCGCAACGAAAAACGCATCTTAGTTTCGCACTCAAAAACTTGGGAGGCTGAAAAAGAGCTTGAAAAAGAAGCAGGCCGTCAAGAAGCAAAAGCGCAAAAAGACCGTACTAAGAAATCAATAAAATCAATGCAGTCAAAAATAGAAAAAGCAACCTTAGGTGACTTGGATGTTTTGGCTAATTTGAAAAAGAAAATGGAAGGCGAAGAAAACGGCGAAGGCTAATTTCAAGAGTTCTATAAAAGCAAATCCCCTGCAATGCAGGGGATTTTTTTATTATGTATATTTCGTTTAATCCAATAATAGTGATGTAGTTTGATTGCTTTGTATGGTAAAGGTTTTCTTAATAGTACCCAGCTCAGGCACGGCAGGGTTTTTAAGATAAACTACTTTGTATATCCCTCTTGCCGGAGGCTGCATGCGTATTTTCTGCTCACTAACTTTTCCGTTTACTTCTATTGAATGAAACTTGACAAACTTATCGTTAGACGGCTCGTAGAAGTCAACAGTACCGAGGTTATTTGTATTGTTGATTTGTAAGAACCCGGGTTCATATAATTGTATGGATCTAATTTCGCCAAAATCCATTTCTACCATCGCAAATTTGGTGGCCGGTATCGTGTTGATTTCGATATAATAAGTCCCGGGTGGGTAATATAACTTTTCACTACACTCTTGAATTCTAGTCTTGCCTTGATCATTATCAAATCGAGGATTTATTATTGCTTGGAATTCTTTTACTGGCCTTGATGCATTACCAATATAATCAAACTGTATTGTACCGTCAGTAACTTCAATAAACACTTTATTAATTTTATTTTCGTCAATGGTTACTTTAGGTGTTACAATACGATTATCGCCTTTTACGATGAAATTATAGGTGCCTGGATTTATTGGTTGAAGAGTAGGTTCACTTCCGTTTATAGAACGAATGAAACTACCCACTTCGCGATTTGTATTAGCATCTTTTATGGTAATGGTGGGTGTTGCTTTTTTATACATACGATTTCGTTGATACTTATTCACGAAAAATACTTGTACCATTGTTTTGTTATGATTTATAACCTCTCGGCTCACTGCGGTATTGGGTTGTTCGCTACTACCTTGCGCAAGAGGCATTTCATTATTAACTGGCTTCGATACCGTTATCACAGTATCTCTTTTAATTGCTTCGTAGCTAAAAACGTATTCGACCTCCTTAATCGCCGGTGAAAAATATTGGATATCAGGAACCCGATAGGCATATACAAATCGCCAGCGAGAAGAAAAAGGTTTCAGCATTGGAAATACAAAATTAGTGCGCACCGGCACCGGAGGTACTTCTTCAAATTCAAACACGTATAATATTTGTAACGGCATGGCCACTTGCTGAATAGTTGGACGAGAAATTTCAAGTACTTCTTTTCTGATATTATCTTTTAGTTTCAACTTAGGAAAAACAAATGTCTGTCTGGGTGCCACGGCAGGAGATTCCGTTTTTACAACGCTCGGTGTATCTTTTCTGACTGGCATTGTATCGGGCCTTGATATTCCACTTAAATCATTATTAGAGGTTGATTTTTTAATTGGCGAGTTTGAATATACTGTGGTAAGGTTCAATTGTTTTTCCTTATTTAGGATAGGCTTGTTTTCATCTAAAATAAGTTTTACAGCTTTGGCAATATCAGGCACATCAAGTACAGGCACAAATTTCCCTAAGCATTCATAGTAACTCTTTAAATTTTCATTTTTATCCAAACCAATAATGTAAGGTCTTACACTTACCTTTTTTTCCAACAAGTTGATGTAAGTTTTACATATATCTCCGCCACAAGATTCGCCACCGTCGGTGATAAATATGATGGAATAATCATAGGCTGCCGTATTATTTATCTCGCTAATTGAGGCTTGCTCTAAACTGTAGGCAATTGGAGACCATCCTATGGCATCGGTATATTTTAATGACTGCTTTATTTGATTTACGTTTTGCAGATTAAACGGTACTAACAATTTCGAATCGAAGCAGTTTTTTTCTTGTGCAGGATAATCTGCACCATATAACCGTACGGCAAATTCGACCTCATTATTAATTGTATAGATACTATCTACTATTTGTAATAAAATATTGCGTGCAATGCCAAAGCGATTATAATCAGCATTCCAGTTGTAGGTCATGCTTGAAGAAGCATCCAAAATGAACAGGATACGCGTCTTTTTATTCTGTGCCTGCAGGCTTGCACTGATTAGGCAGCACAGCAGCACTAATAGATATATAAATGACCTTTTGATAAATGTAAATTTATTTATTATACCCATTCCAATATTTAAATATATTGCTAAGGTTTTGATAGTTATCGTACTAAAGAAGCCGACAATTAATAATCTCCTATGGTTTCGGGCAATTGATCCAACGCCCTATTTAGCTGTTCATCATTTGGTGCAATACCATGCCATTCGTGGGTACCTTCCATGAAATCAACCCCTGCCCCCATTGTTGTTGTCATAACAATGCTTATTGGTTTACCATTGCCCGTAGCATTCTTTGCCAACGACAACACTTCATCAACATTTTGTAAATCATTGCCATCCATTTCCAGCACTTCCCAGCCAAAACTTTCTAGTTTTTGACGAATATTACCAAGGCTCATCACTTCATTAGTTGGTCCATCTATTTGCTGACCATTATAATCGATAGTGGCTATTAGATTATCTAATTTATGATGGGCAGCAAACATAAGTGCTTCCCAATTTTGCCCTTCTTGCAATTCGCCATCACCATGCAAACTATATACCAAGTGTTGGTCTTGGTTCATTTTTTTGGCCAATGCTGCTCCGCATGCCACACTTAAGCCCTGACCAAGACTGCCAGAGGCGATACGCACACCAGGGAGACCTTCATGGGTAGTAGGGTGCCCTTGTAATCGGGTATTCAGTTTTCGAAAAGTAGCAAGCTCGCTTATTGCGAAATAACCCGACCGTGCCAAAACACTGTAAAAGACAGGAGAAATATGACCATTTGATAGGAAAAACAGATCTTCATTAATCCCATCCATAGTAAAATTATTTGCGTTATGACGCAAATGCTTAAAATATAATGAAACCATGAAATCAGTACACCCCAACGAACCTCCCGGGTGACCGCTTTGAACGGCATGGACCATCCGCAATATATCTCTTCGTACCTGGGTGGCTATGGCATGTAAATCTTGCATGATGTTTTTTTGATCTAATTGGTGGCAAAGGTAGTATTTCAAATAAAAATTTCGCCTTCAATGAAAGCGAGATTTTAACCACATTATGAACAAATATTATTTTGCTACGGTAAACTTCTGAATACTCATTTTGCCGTTTTGATAGGCACGCAGATAATAAATGCCATTTGATAAATTCGCCAGAGAAATATTTATTGGTGTTCCGCTTGATACTACATTTTTATTAAATAGCACCTGGCCCACACTACTTAATAGCTCTACACTTGCCTCGCCAGATTGTGGCAGCACAATATTGAGGCTCGAAGTAGCCGGATTAGGAAAGATGTAACAATTTAACTTATGCAATTGTGCGGTTGATAGCGGCGTTTCGCCCAGATCATATATCTCCACAGCATCAACGGCAGCCTCAATAATTGACCCGCCTTGACCTTGTTGCGGGACGTCACTGGCAGTAAATCTTATTTGTAAATTTCCTCCCAAACCTTGGGGTAATTGCACCACATATCTTCTCCAGCTTACATCCGGTTGAAATGTGCGCTCCATCGGAAACCATGTAGTCCCACCATTAAACGAAATCTCTGTATCCCAACGATCTTTGCGAGGATTGTCGCCTTGACTATTGGTGAACCACCGTGAATAGCCCAACACTGGTTGCGTATAACCTGAAATGTCTATCGGGGCAGATATTACGGTTGTCTTTCCACCATCTACATCCTCTTGACCAACTGAGGCTGTTGGGGTTGATGCATTACCAGTAAATAAACATTGCCCATCGCCGTTATAATCAGCATAAGGTTGTACAACTGTTGATGAGTCAGAAGGGTCTTGGAAAGATGGTATAGGTACACCAAAATCCCATTGTCCTCTTATGGCATTGTCGCCTGCATTATTGCCTATTGCCCAACCATTTGGTGCAGTTGCATTATTAAATAACTCTTGATATACAACCTTATAACCTATCAATACATAGTAAGGCAAGTTTCGCTCAAAAGGAGTGATTGTAGTGAAGTTTACATTCTTTGGAAAATCAACAGCATAAGAATTCAAATTATCAGACACTTCAAAGTAATACTCGTAAATTTTTCCGGGAGTTTGTGATGGGAACACAACATCATATTCCAAATTGTTTTTAGTCATCAGCACCTTACTTGTTTGAGTACTGCCAGCTTCACGATAAACGATATTAATATCGCCTACAAAGGGTGAAAAGTCAGCTTTAACCTCGGCATGCACATTAATTGGCGCTCCGGAATTCTGATTAAGCAAATCTCCATGCTCAACCTCAATATTGTTCAGCAAATAAATACCATGATCAGCAAATCCTTTAACAATGAAGTTAAAATGTGGAGTTCCATTGACAATGTTATTATCGGTATCGTCGTATTGCAGGGCGTCAATTAAGATATCAAAATATACCTCACCCTCTGTACCATTTGGCCCTGTAGCCAACCCATAATGTGATTGAGCGAACAATGAGGATACACTATCCAAATCGCCCCAATAATTATAAGTGGCCCACCATGCTCCGGCAATAATTTCGCCGTCTGCATGCACTTGACCAACTAAATCCTGAGGATATACTTTGGGGTTTACATCATAGCGACGTACAAAACTAGTTGGTGAGCCGATAGCTCGACCACGACCCACTATCGGATCATTAGTAATAAACATTGACCATAAATCAGAGTATCCTTCACCCATACCCCCGTTTTGAAAGTTTGAGCCTTGTGAATTGTAAAATACGTTTGTAATACCATGGGCATATTCATGATAAACAACAGTATTAATCAAGGAAAATGCGTTACACCCACCCGCTGTTGTATAGAAATTAATACTGCTCCCATTATAGAATGCATTACAAGTGCCATCCGTTCTGTCGATTCTTGTGGTAAGGGGATTATCCATTGTAGTAAACAATGGTAGTTTTGATTTCATATAATCGTGAATCAAGTTAACATGATAGTAGGTTGAAAAATGTTGAATCTGCGGAACAGCATTGTTTGCTCCCGGAAGAAATGTATAAATGCTGTTATCCAAAATTCCGGAGGGGGTCACTGATGGAGATACTGTACCATTTTGGCCAGTAACAATATCACAATATCGACCGTCCAAATGAATCGTACCATTAAAAGTAGCTCCGGGCAATGTGACACTGCCATTGGCATCAGTATAATAGGTATTTGAACCATCAGTAATGCGCAAATGTTTTAGTTCTAAAAGTTGACTGGGGGCAAATAAATTTGAAGGATACAAATCTGCATTTACAGTAAACCCTATTTGGCGTACCTTATTATCTCGATACCAAATTTTTCCAGTTTCGGCATCGACATAACTTAAATAATGACCAGGCATAGTTTCAGTGTTTTGCGTTTCGGTAGTTACCTCGTATACAATGTGGTATTCATACTGACCATTCACTGGAATTGGAATAATTTTCTTATCCGCAGCAACATTAGATTTAACAACAGTAGATACAAGTGCGCTCTCTGCAAACTGTTTTGCCTGCTGTGCAGATATTGAAGAATTAAGTTTTGCCGGAATTTTGGTATGTAAATCCAATCCAAACATTACTATTTCCTTATTTTGAGAATAACGAACTCTTGCATTGCTCCATAAAACTTCCAATCCATTATGCGATTGAGTAAAGTCGACATTTATGTATTTTCCATCGTTAAAGTTTCTTGTTGGTATAAGATTTTCGGTAGGTATACCAAAGGCAGCAAAATTTGAATTAATAAATTCTATGGACTTTGTTACTAAATCTTGGTTAGGGCTACCATATTGTATTGGAGAACCAATTGCCCTATGTGGTAATTTGGTATATCTATTGAATCGTGCTCCCCATGCAGGATTGCTTGAAACAAAACTTTGCCATGCAGGGTGATTTTTGAGATATTGAATTTTGAAACCTGCTAGTTCTTCTTTGGCATCATTGTATGGCGTTATATTCGGATTCGGATCATCTTCATGAGCACTAGCTCCGAAACCAATGGCTGTTAGTATTATCAGCAGCGTAACTTTCAATAAATTCATTCTGTAAATTTTGAGTTACCAAAAGTACATTAAGCAATGAAATAAAAATCAACCGTCTAAAAATAAAAAACCCGTAAGTATATATACTTACGGGTTTTTTTATGTTTTTTACTTTTGAGTGACACTAGTACACCCACAAGTCATGTTCTTTGTTGAACAGAGTTTCTTTTATATTCTCTGATTCATACAATCTATAAATACCATCCTTGTAGGAGCGTATATCATTTTGGAATGGATTATTCAACGTAGATTTTACCACAAACGAACTGAATACTCTTTTTTCAAAAAAGTCATCCCAAGTCATTCTGAACAAATCATTTTCAGGATTATAAACTTCATATTGAACATGTGATTCTCTCAATTCCGGATAATACAACCAAAACATTGGATAAGATCCTTGATAAACACCTGTTTGCTCCCCGTATTTGTCAAGGAATGGGGATATACCAATAATTCTTACAACCATTCTACCAAGACGTCTATCAAAAATCCAATCTTCCTTGATACGGAATTTTGTAACATTATCAGGATCAAATTGCTTATCTGTTACAATCATATTCACTTGTCCAGTGATTGGATCTTCCACGTATGAAGTGTCCTTGTCACCCGTTATCAACTGACGAACCTCTTCGTATGTCATTGGTAATGTAAATCGTTCATCAGAAAATGCGGTCACTTTTCCCGTCTTAATTGCATTCAATAGAATCTCAATGTACATTCCTCCTCCACTATACTCATCTCCTGGATAACGAAAAGCAAAATTTTGCTTTTGGCGAGTATCAATTTCACGCCAAACTCTTTTTTTCCACATTACATCAGCCTCTCTAATAGGTTGCCAAGGGGTCAAATAGTGAGTATGCTGAACGCGATCAATTATTCCATCAGGACGAAGCGATGGCTGCCATTTGTCATTAACGGCCTTGTTAGAATTTGCGTTCGAAACAGGGTCTGAAGTTTGACCAAATGAAACAGTAGATGTGATACTTAATAGTAAAACGATTAAACTGCGTAATTTCATAACTTTCATTTTTTATATTTTCTGAATATCTGTGATTAAATTTTATTAGTTCGGGAAGGTATAACTTAAAGCACCAAGTTTTCTGGTTTCACCATCGGGGCCAACAGCCCGTATATTTTCAAAGAAAAGTCGATCTCCAACAGCTAGATTTTCCATAATTCCTCTTACTTGTGCACTACCATTAGGGTGATTTAATAAATTGCCGTTATATGTAACAGGAGCAGGCATTTCGCCACGCTTCGGAACGTGAACAAGTGTGTATGAAGTAACCTTATACTCTAAATCATATGGGAACCCTTCCAATTTGGCAAAAACACCTTGTTGCGCTTTCATCCGATTCACGGGAACTGAACCACCCTCAGTGCCGGCAACTAACGGTTTTGGATCCGGAACACGACCTAGCCGATATTCTTGTTTACCATAATCCTCTATACTTCCATCACTTCGTTTGCCCAGTATCTGTATCCAAGTAGTCCCACTATTCGCGGTTGGCCTTGCAAAGTATTTCCCGGGACCAGTTGATACCAATGTTAAATTTGGTCCCGCCTTAACCGTTATATCACCTAATGGTAATCCGGAGGCCGAAACTGTCATTGGATTATCTAAGCCTTTGTAGAAGATTTTCATTTTGTCCAATGATATTGTCGCTTGTGGCGTACCAACATAATATTTAATTGTTTGATTCGGAACACTGACCCAACGGTTTTCATTCTTATCAAAATATTCCGCTTTGACATCAATTGATTTTTCACCAGTGCCAGAAGCCACTAATTCATACGAAGCCATCCCATCTTTAGGAGTTCTACTTTGACCGCCAATTGAAATCCGTAATCCATCAGCTCCATCATTATATGCTCCCAACATGGCCGTAATATTTACTTTTTGACCAGGCAAAACATAATGATTATCTGCAGTAGCAATTACACCATACTTCTTAAATACCAAAGCTTTGGTTTTAATTTCTCCCATTGCACTTGCCCATAACTCATCAAGCACTACAGACTCAGAATTTTTAACATCATTCTTATATTTATCAATTAATGTAACCGCTGCAACAACTGGCACCATATTGAACATATTAAATTCCCACGGCATGGCTTTATTAGAGCCTTCAAAATCAAAATTCAATGGTAATTTATCTGCAAATGAACTTTGGCCTGCTGATAAGCGCATACCCTCAGGTAGATTATCAACTAAGGCAGCCATATCAGCTTTATACTTTTCCAATTTCTCTTTCATTACCTTTCCACGACCTTCCTTTATCATGTATCGAGTAGGCAAGTCCAAATCAGATTCGCGTTTAATTTTACCAGTTTCAGGATTAATATCGCCTGCAAGACTAATAATCTCAGAGCGATAAGTTTCCAATTCAGCTTGCATTGCGTTGGTTAATTCTACTGCTTGATTAGCATATTCCTTAGCAGTAAGCACTTTGGCCTTCTTCTCTGGATTCAATTTATCATTATTGGCAGCATCTTCAAAACTGGCAATCGTAGCCTTATTTTTAGTATCAATGTTTTGATTTGATCGAACAATACTATTGTCCACTATACTGAAGGCGTTTAATACTTCGTTTGACACGTTCAACGCTAAGAGCGCCGTCAAAACGAGGTACATCAAGTTAATCATTAACTGCCTTGGTTCCTTAGGTAAAGCCATATTTTATTCTAAAATCTTGTCGTTTACGTTTTTTTACAATAGTAACAAATAATGTTGTCAATTAAGAACGGCCTTGCATTGCACTAAGCATATTTCCATATACTTGGTTCAATGAATTTAGATTATTGGCTAAAACACCCATTTGCTCTTTAGCTCTGTTTGCATCTTCTACACTTGACTGCATGGCATCTGAAGCATTCACTAAATTGCCATAGAATTTATTCATAGCTTTCAGGTGGTTGTTAGCATCTTGCAACTCAACTTCATAAATTTGATTAAGAGATCCAATATTTTTAGTAAGCACTGTTACCTGCTCATGGAATCGTGCGGTTTCATTCGCTGCATTATTAAACGAAGCCAATGTATTGGAAGCTCCCTGAAATGTTTCCTTCATTTCTGTCAAAGCACTCGCAGCTTCACGAGCTTTAGAGCTATATTCATTTGTAGCATCAGCAATGCTACTCAAATCTTTTACTTGCTCTACTGTCGCACTGAACTTATTAAAATTATCATTCAATCTTGCCAAATTAGCGGGGTTCATATTTGCCTCTTCCAACATCTTATCAAGAGAAGCAGTGGCCGAAACACCTGCTCCACCGCCGCCACCCAATCCATTAAAGGCCGGGGTTTCAAACTTTCCACCTTTTTTATATGCTTCAACATGTGGATTTTTATCAATATCTGGATAATAGCGCTCCCAATAGTAATCCTTATGCGGAGGTAAAATACCTAACATGGCAAAAATAAACGCCTCAGTACACATACCTACAATCAACGCATAACTAGCCCACCACCAATGTTCCAATTTAGCCAAGGCTCCAATCAAAACGATAGCGGCGCCAATTCCAATAATAAAGTTTTTTAAATACTTACCTCTTTTCGTTTCGAAGTATAAAGCAATAGAATTCATATAAATATTATTTAATTTTTTTTAAGTTTTTTTGTAAGTTTTTTTTATTTTCTTCTCGGACCTTTATTAGTCAATGCAGGTGCTATATACTGTGTAATAGTCCTGAATCCAATGTAAGGCTTTGCTGTATCAGCGAATTCGTAATCACGAGAACTAACCTGCAAATAATAGGCTACGTCTTTCCAACTTCCACCTCTTACTGCTTTACGTTTCCACCAGTTTGGATCACTATCCTTCGTCTTCAATTGAACATTAGGACTTAAATCAGAGACCATTCCATACGTATTGGTCAAGTATGGAGAGATGGTCCATTCAGCAACATTCCCACTCATATTATACAAGCCGTAGTCGTTTGGCCAATAAGCATCAGCTCGCACAGTATACAAACCACCATCAGCACTGTAATTACCACGATTTGGCTTAAAGTTCGCCAAGTAACATCCTTTTTTGTTTACTACATAAGGACCTCCCCAAGGATACGGCGATTGTTCACGACCACCTCTAGCGGCCCATTCCCATTGCTCTTCGGTTGGCAAGCGAAACTCTCCTTCTAAATATAATTTTTTAGAGTCGCGATAACTTCTCCAGAATTGTGTTCTCCAATGGCAGAACGCATTAGCCTGATACCAATTTACTCCAACAACTGGATAGTTATCAAAAGCTTTATACCAAAAATATTGATGCGTAATTGGTTCGTTATATGAATAAGAGAACATCTTCATCCAAACGGCCGTATCCGGATAGACTTTAACGTTATACTCCTTTTGAAAAGCAGAACGAGCTTGTCCGGGATTCTGCACCATATCGTCATAATCAAAAGATTTGTAGTTATGGATAAGCTTACTATTATCAAACTCTTTCTTACCCCAAATACTTTCACTAGCCGGAATGTAATATGCCAACATCGCATCTTGAACTTCCTGATCAGTCCAACGCAATTTCTTTCTCCAATCTATGCGTTGAGACCCATCTTCCAAATCAACGTAATTTCCTAAAAGCGAATGAGCTGTAGAATCTCGCACCCAATCTACATATTGTCGATATTCCGCATTAGTAATTTCGGTTGCATCCATCCAAAAACCAACCATTTGAACTACTCGATTTTTTACATCATTAGCATTGCGAACATCTTGGTCACTGGCTCCCATATGCATTACACCTGAGGGTACCCAGACCATTCCTTTTGGCACAGGGTCTGTATGACTCATTCTGTTTGGATTCCCAACCAATTCACCCCTTGGTCCGCCATTACAACCCCAGGCTGCAACAACGGCTATTAAGATTATTGCCTTCAACGAAAAATTTTTCATCATGCGTTCGTTTGTGTTTTTAGAGTAAGGTAACAAATGTATTCCTTTTTTAGTTATTAACAAATACTTGCACAAGATATACAAGAATTTTGTTTCCTACTCAACTTTACTATTTATTTTAATTTTTAAGTTTATAATTAAAGCTGTTTATACACTCGTTTGCAAAACAGTTTTAACCTTTTTCAAAATCGTAAGCCAAATAACGCCCAATTTCGCATTTTGCAAAATTTTAGCAAGAAAAAATTCAGGTCGCAAAGAGATTATTTTTTTGTCTAGACTTGCCTCAATTCCACAATAAAGCTATTATTCTACTTGACTATAAAATATTTCATTAATTAAATCTAATGTTCATTCCATGACACTAACTTCATTGTATCTAAATAACGATGAGGAGCACAGTTTTGTTGTACACGTAATGATAAATTAACGGCGCCCAAAACCATATAACAGATACAAGTTGTAATTAAATGAAGGCTGCTTATTCGCTGCCCCGTAGCCCGCCAAGTAAACAGGAAATAATTCTTTGATACTATTTGGATTGATAAATGTTTTTCCACGCACATTCCAACCCACAAAAACATTGCGTGTAAATTCCATTCTAAACCCTGCAGTCAATCCTACCCAGTAAACCATTCTATTCGTAGCTGCTATAGTAGTCATTGCATTGCCATAAAAAGGATCCCAAATTGTGGCTTGGGCCTCACCCCTTCGGTAAGCCGAGCCGCCGATGCGCAGGCCGATAAAGGCATTGTCCATATCACCAGGATATAATTCATCAAAAAAATATTTATCAAAACCAACCCGAACAAAGGAGGAGGATGATGAAAAAGAAAGATTCTCTGATTGGTTTTCGGCATTTGCAATACCAGCTTCTATCACATAATGCATGTTCGTCTTCCAAATCGATTCAAAAAGCAATTCATAAGCATTGTAGTTATCAGCAAGTCCCGAGTGGACTATTTTAGATATATCCAGCCCGACCCGAAAATAACGAAAATGATTTTTCTTATTGTTTTGCCCTATCTTATTGACTACTGTATCCGTGCCGGTTTCCATAGCCTTAACTTGAGCACTTGCGTCCAATATGAAAACACAGAAGAATAATATGCTACTTATAAATAACTTCAAGGTGAGTATCGTTTTGTGTGGCGCTGACCTTTGCATTTTGTATTCTCACATCTTCTATACTTGATGATGAAAATGTCACATCTTTAATGTTGAAATCTACTCTGTATCCACAACCATTCGAAACGAATACATTTTCACTCTCGTAAAAAACATGGATTGTATCACGCGTATTGCTTTGAAAAATAATAAACGTTTGATGATCATTTTTTTTATTTAAAAAAACGCCTATACTATTTAACCCGTCTACATTATCCGCATAAGCGTATGAAGTATCCGTTGTGTAAACACCTGCACCAAGCAATGGTGTATCAATTAGATTGTTATTGGTATCATAAGTTTTAAAATTTATTTTCATGGTCGCGGCAATTGGTATTATGCAGAATTCATTTTTCGTGCAAGCTGCAACAATAATTAGCCATGAAAATAAAAATAGGCATCGCATATTACTTGATTAAAGAACTTCCCAAACTTCGTTACCGGCAATCAATTTATCTAAATCACCTTTACCTTTTGATATCACTGCTTCTGCCAATTGTTCTTGAAGTTGAGTTTCGTAGGTTGGTTTTTGAACCGCATAAAAAACTCCGAAAGGACGCGGTAAGGAATTCTCTGCTCTAGGATCATCAAAAAAACGACTAAGCAACTGAGCTTTGGCTAAATCTCTTTCATCGTGTATCCACAATTCATCATCCGCAAATTCTGCACGGCTAACAACAACGGGTTTTAACCCATCCAATCGGATACCCAATTCTTGTTGAGCACCAAAAATCAGTGGTTCGCCCTGTTGCAACATTAGGGTAACGCCAGACTTTGTTGCTTTATCTGTCATCACTTCAAATGCACCATCATTGAAAATATTGCAGTTCTGATAAATCTCCACCAAGGCACTTCCTTTGTGGGATTCGCTACGTCGCAACATTTCTTGAAGATGTTTTGGGTCTCTATCCATACTCCGTGCAAAAAAAGTGGTATCCGCACCCAGCGCCAGAGCCGCAGGGTTAAAAGGATTGTCAATACTGCCAAAAGGTGTTGACTTCGTTATCTTGTGGGTTTCCGATGTAGGAGAATATTGCCCTTTGGTCAAACCGTATATTTGATTATTAAATAAAAGAACCTGAACATCAACATTTCTGCGCAATAAATGGATAATATGGTTACCGCCAATACTTAGCGCATCTCCATCACCCGTTACTATCCACACACTGAGTTCGGGCCGTGTCATTTTCAAACCTGAGGCCACAGCAGGTGCTCTGCCATGAATTGAGTGCATTCCATAGGTATTCATATAATATGGAAAACGTGAAGAACAGCCAATACCAGAGATAACAACGATATTCTCTTTAGGAATATTCAGCGTAGGTAAGACTGTTTGCACTTGTTTCAATATTGAATAGTCACCACAGCCAGGGCACCATCGCACCTCTTGATCGGTTGCAAAATCCTTGGCTGTTAGAGTAGCTGTTGCATTTTGAGTCATAAGGAGATGTAAAAGTACAATGAATAGTTTTTAGATAATGATAAAAACATTTATTGCGACTCATAATTCTTGGCTCGGTGCAGACCTAAAAGCAGATAGGTATGCTTTGCTTATAATTTTTATCGCTTACTTTCGTTATCGTATTTTATGCATCGACTCTCCCTTTTTCTGTTATGCTGTCTGATTTCACTTTCTGCTGCCGCACAAAGCTTGAATGGTACCATTACTGGCAAGGTGCTGGATGCTGACGGCACACCTTTACTAAGTGTGAGTGTTGGCGTCAAAGGTTCTGCATTGGGTACAAAATCCGATGAAAATGGCAATTACAGCCTTGCGGTGCCTACCGATAAAAGCTTTGTACTGGTATTTTCTTCAGTAGGATACAAAACAAAACAACTGGCGAAACGAGTCAACGTAAATCAAATTTTACGCCTCACCGTGTCTTTGGATAAAAAAGTAACTACAATAAAAACGGTTACCAAAAAAGGTGAAAACGTGCGAAATACTGCGGGAATGGTGCGGATAGACCCAAAGCAGGCAGAAGTATTACCTACACCGATTGGCGGTATTGAGGGTTTATTAAAAATTTTTGTTGGTTCTCGTAATGAAATGACTTCACAGTACAGCGTGCGTGGAGGCAATTATGATGAGAACTTAGTCTACATTAATGACTTCGAAGTTTATAGACCTTTTCTGGTGCGCAGTGGTCAGCAAGAAGGATTGAGTATAATTAATGCAGACTTAACCAGTGGTGTCGCCTTTTCGACTGGAGGATTCCAAAGTAAATACGGCGATAAAATGAGCAGTGTGTTGGACATCACTTACAAAAAACCAACAGAATTTGCGGGCAGTGTTCAGCTAGGCTTGTTAGGCGTCAATGCTCATTTGGAAGGCACAGGGCTTGGCGATAAAATGACTTATCTCGTTGGCGTAAGGCAAAAATCAAATCAATACTTACTTCAAGCCCAACAAACACAGGGCGTCTATAATCCAACTTTTACGGACATACAAACCTTCGTAAATTATAAATGGAATGACAAATGGCAGTCAGATATTTTTCTGAATTACGCCCGCAATCGATTTGAATTTAAACCTGAAAGTAGCACGCAGAGTTTCGGCTTAGTGAACCAAGCATTTCAATTGCGCATGTTTTATGAAGGTTCCGAAACTGATAAGTTTGACTCACGATACGGCGGCATTAAGTTTACCAATACACCTAACAATCGTATATCGCTAAAGTTCTTGGCCTCGGGCTTTCAAACGCGCGAACAAGAAACTTTCGACATTATTGGGGAGTACTTATTAGGCGAAATTGAAACTGACCTCGGCAAAGACAATTTTGGACAGCTGAAATATGCCATTGGAACCGGCATCATTCATGAATATGCACGAAATTATTTAGATATCAACGTTGGCAACATTGGTCACAAAGGTGCTTACGATGGCGGAAAACATTTTTTGCAGTGGGGAGCAAATGCTGAACTAGTCAGTATTAATGATAAACTACATGAGTGGGAAGTGCGAGACAGTGCTGGATTCAGCCAACCAAACAATGATACCATAATCGAGTTGAATAATTTTTATCGCTCAGCCCAAAACTTCAATTATCAACGATATACTGCCTACATTCAAGACAATATAGCCTTTGACTCAATTGGCATGATCCTTACAGCGGGCATTCGAGCTAATTACAATCAATTGAATAACGAACTGCTCATATCACCCCGATTACAGCTATCATATCGACCACGCCAATGGGCAAACGATGTGGTTTTTCGTGCCGCTAGTGGCCTTTATCACCAACCACCATTCTACCGCGAAATGCGAGATTTAGACGGACAAGTAAACAAAAATCTGAAAGCGCAAAAGAGTTTTCATGCTTTGGCCGGCTTCGATTACAACTTTGCCGGTATTAGCCAGCGACCGTTCAAACTCACGGCCGAATTGTATTATAAAAAAATGTGGGACATAGTGCCTTACGAATTTGATAATGTGCGCATCCGATACTTCGGCGACAACCTCTCGCACGGATATGCCTATGGCACTGAATTTCGATTGTATGGCGACATCGTAAAGGATGCTGAGAGCTGGGTTAGCGTAGGCTTTATGAAAACAGCTGAGGATATAGAAAATGATGTTATCAACGTACCAAGTGTATTGACAGGTGAAGACAGCACAACCATTTATCCCGGCTACATTCCTCGACCTACAGATGCCAGGTTCAATTTTGGTTTATTTTTCTCTGACTATTTACCCCGCAATAAGAATTTTAAGCTACACCTCAGTGGTCTTTATTCAACAGGCTTGCCTTTTGGTCCCCCTGATGAAACACGCTATGCCGATACATTACGCGCACCCAGTTACCGACGTGTTGATGTGGGCTTTTCGGCCTTACTGCTAGATGGGGCTAATAAGCAGCGCCCCTATTATAGTTTCTTCAAAAATTTTAAAAGTATTTGGCTGAGCCTCGAAGTATTTAACCTGCTCGCTATTCGTAACACTATTTCTTATCAATGGATACAAGACCAAACCAGTGGTCGCACATACGCCATACCGAATCGATTAACTGCAAGATTGCTGAATGCCCGCATGATTGTGAAGTTCTAGCCTATCGGTTGCATTGATTACACTTCTGCCTAATTTGCATATTCCTGATTCCTGTATCTTTGCTAAAAACCATTTCGCATTATGAAATAAATAATTCTCATGCTGTTAGTAATGACTCCTTTTCTTTTAGCAGCACAAAAAACCCGAACACTTAAAAAAGTGCTTGAACTTAAAATGCCACTGGACTCCGCAGACAAAAATAGTGGCAGTAATGGCTCGGCTGTAGCCTGGCACGCAAAGGAACAAAAGTATTATGCCGCCTATGCAGGTAATGCCAATTTTCCGATGGCAGTTTTTGACAAAACCGGAAACCGTGTATCCGGCGAAGACCTGATGTGTATGGCTGACCTAAGAGGGATTTGGTACAATCCTGTTTTAAATACAATTTGTGGCAAAACTTATGAAAAGAAAGGCTGGATACGCTATCAATTAAATGAAGCGGGCATACCAACAACCTTTGAAACATACCTCAAGCCTGAAAACGAATATGGCGACAAAAGCAACGCGGCTTACGACGAGAAACAAGATATAGTTTACCTTAGGGTAGGGCCAAACATCCTGCGATGTGGTAGCAATGGTAAAGAAATAATCACGGCTAGAAGACTTTTATATACCGGTTACGACGAAGGTAAAAAACCAAACATTGCACCCAAAGATTTGAGATTGGGTGCAGATTACAATTTGACAAGTGTGGTTTATGCCGGTTTAGACAAAGGTGAAATTGGCTTGCTAAATTTTGAGCAAAAAAAGATTGAACTGTACAACAAAGAAACCGGTTTACGCTCCCAAATTTTAAACTTACCCAAAGATGTAAGTACTTACAATGCTTTCAACTTTAGTTACGCGAATAATATTTATTGGCTGTATGATAAACAAACCCGAACCTGGTTAGGTTATAAATAAAAAAAATGCCGACATAATGTCGGCATTTTTTATCAGCTTGCCCCTTACTTAACTAAGCTATTGAACTCTTTTTTGTTTAACTGCATAGGGTATTTGGTAGTTAATTCTTTTTTCCACTCAGATTCGAGCTTATCCTGATAATCACTTATAACATAACCTTTTGCCTCCTGCAGGGTTTTCAAACTTGGGTCTTTGAATACCTTGTCAACCATCAGTAATGAGTAACTGCCATCTTTATTTTGATAATACGGCATGTATTTTCCTGCTTCGTATGCATTTTTATAATCGAATCGTTTCATTTCAAACTTCCCTTCTTCCACACTCACTTTATCCTGCGGGCCATCACCATTCACATTTTTTACGATTTCTGAAGGTGTACCTACTTTTTCTTTGTTCAACTCCTTAACCACAGCCTTGATATAGTCTTCATTTTTGGCTGTGTAGATTTGTCCTTCCACTGCCGGTCCCCACTGGTATTTTTGTTTATTTGCCTCGAAGTATGCGGCCAGGCCTACGCTATCCTGAGGTGCTTTGTCCCAAACCTTTTGTTTTGTCAATTCAAATATGAGAATCCCCTCGCGGTATTCTTGAAGTATGCTACGATACTCTGGGTTCTCGTCTTCCAGCAAGGTTTCTTCATAGTCCATTAGCGCTTTTTTGGCATAATTATCCAGCAAGCTGCGCAGTCCACTATCCTTGTCACCATACAACTTGCCACGGGTATATACTTCAATATAATTGGCAAAATCAGCTTGTGTAAAATTGGTCCCATCCATAGTAAAGATGGTCTTTGTCATGGTAGCATAATCGGCTCCTTTAAACGACCCATTACGCAACGTACTATCAGGAATGGCCGCTATCAATTCATCAAGCGCTGCAACGTCTTGCTTGTAATGTAATTTTTGTTTTAACTCGCTTACAAAAGCCTCTTGCGCAACAGTTATACGGCCATCGCGTTGTATTAATTTCTCGATGAGTTTCTTTTCATCTTCATAAGCGCCTAATGGAATTTTCTTAATGAGCGAAATGATATGAAAGCCGTTTTCTGTTTCTATCACTTCTGAAAAATCGCCAGGCTTTTGCAGTGCAAATGCCATATCCTCGTATTGCGAAACCATTTTACCTACACCAAAAACAGGCAACACGCCACCCGCATTTTTTGAATAGGCATCCTCATTGTATTTCTTCTCTACATCTTCAAATGACTTCCCTGCCTTTAGTTCAGCATAGGCAGAGTCTATTTTGGAACGAGCATTTTTTCTACCCTGCTCACCTTCACTTTTTCGCACGGTGGTCATAATTTGTGCCACTTGTATTTGCCCTCTTGCCGGACGTTCTCCAAGTTTTTTTAGAATGTGATAGCCATAAACAGTGCGAAAAGGTTCCGATATCTCATCTTTTTTCAAATTGTATGCTGCGGTTTCAAATGGATAAACAACTTGCAAAGCGGTAAAGTAGCCAATGTCACCGCCGTATGCTCCACTCTGCTTGTCATAGCTAAAATCCTGTGCAGCTTTTTCAAAGCTGAGTTTGCCTTTTTTTATTTGCCGATAAATACTGTCTATTTGTTTCCATTGCATTAGTGTATCGTTGCTATTGGGACGCACTGTGATTAAAATATGTGCAACTCGAACATCCTTCTTTTCGCGCTCATAGGCCTCACGCACCAGTTTTTCGGTTACCGAACGATTGGTAAGGTAGTTCTGAGCCAATTGCTTTTGATAGCTATCAATTTCACGCTGCACTGCAGGTATGGTATCCAGCTGCAACTCATACGCCTTTGACACTTTCATTTTGAAAAGTGAGTATAACTCCAAGTATTCTTCCAATGCTTTTTTTGAATAATCAACTTTTTTGTCCAATTGATTTTTTGTGTACATGTGTAGAAATTCCGCTGAACTTACGGACCGACTTCCTACAGAAAATAGTTCAGGACTTTTTTGTTGGGCAAATACACAAGAAGCCGTTACTAGTAAAAGAATGGATAAAATAGATTTCTTCATGTTTTAGCAGTTTAGTTTTTGTCTTTCTCTGTTTTCTTTTTTTCCAGATACTTTATAACGTCTAGGATATTGGAATGATTGACGCGCTTACCTACGATGGTTTTTTTATCGTCGAGCAAATATATAGTTGGGGTTACATAAACGTCATAAAAACTTCGGAAGTTGGTAGAGCGGTCAGGGTCATAGGTATGAATCCAGCCACTACGCAGGCCTTTCTCTTCCACTAATTTTTGCCACTTCTCTACTTCATTACTCGTTTCTACTGCAAAAATCTGCAGGCCATATTTGTATAGTTCTGCTTTGTAAAGCGAATCGAGCTTGGGTAGTTCTTTTTTACAGTGCCCACAGTCGGCCTCGAAAAATACAAGTAATGTATAATTGGCGTCTACAGAAGACAATGGCTGTATCTGATTAGCCATATTCCGCACCTTAAGGTCCATGGCTGGCTGACCGATCATATTGGGGGCAATGGCATTGGCACGATCAATGTATTTTTTCAGTTGGTCGGCTTCGAGCCAGGTTGCTTTACCTTTCATATAGTATTCCTCAACGAGGTAAACAAACACTTCATCCATACCCATAATCTTACTGGTTTCGGCCCAACGGGTAAGATACCAAAGTGTGTATTTAAACATTTCTTCGGTGCCTTCGGTTTGTTTTATTAGGTCATCACACTCTTTTTTTACTGTGTCGGGAATAGGCACTACCCATTTGTCCATATAGTTTTGCAACTTGGGCTCATAGATTGGCGTATAGATGAGTCGGTCATCCTGAAAATCAAAATCATCCCAATAGTGTGCTTTGTAATACATACTGGGGAATGTTGAATCTTTTGAGCCATCTTCTAATGTTGGCCACTCCTCAGGCACCTGAGGTTCTTCTAAGGCCTTAAATACCGTTGCCATAAATGTAGTGGGTTGCTTCTTGATAACGCCTTTTCGATAGGCCGACAATTCTCTACCTTTCTCAATTAGCTGTTTACCTATGGCAATCGAGTCTTCGTCTGTTTTGGATTCATCTTGTGCAGTCTTCAGTTTATTATACTCTTTACCATAATCTAACAAAAATCGCTGATAGGCGTAGAATAGTTCATTTTCTGACTTCCCACCAAAACTGCAGTTTGGTATCATATCACTTTTTTTAGTGGTGACCGAAAAATTGTCACCATTCAATAAAATGAGCTCCATACTGGCTGTCTGATCTGCAAAGAGCAACAAATAGATGCCACCGTCGATTTTTTTTGAACTGGCAAAAACACCAGCACCATTTTTTAAGGTAACCGAGTCATCTTTGAATACGGTACCCCCCTTACCAAAATAATGACATAAAAATAGCTTCGTTTCGCCATCCTGTACATCTGTAAAATTTACTTTGATATTGTATCCATCTTTTGCGGTTGTTTGAAAAGCTGTTAGCGTAAGCATTACCGCGGTAACCAGAGAAAGTAAATATATCTTGTTCATAAGCAGCCGTGAATTTACAGAGGTAAGACGAAACAAACTGTTATCAAGTTGCCTTTTTAGGGCATTTTAACGCTGCCTTTGCATCAATGTATTTTGCGTGTATTGGTATACTTTCGCACACAACATGGGTCGCAGAAAAAAATATATAGTCGAAAACCTCCGCGTTGAAAAATATGCGGCCGAAGGCAAATCCATAGCCTATCACGATAATAAAGTCATTTTTGTACAAGGAGCTATACCCGGTGACGTAATAAATGCCTTTGTATTTAAAAACAAGAAAGACTGGGGCGAGGCAACTATTAATCAAATCGTACAGCCATCTGAATTGCGACGCAAGCCTTTTTGTGACCATTTTGAACACTGTGGTGGCTGTAAGTGGCAAATGATTGATTATGCCCAACAATTAGTATTTAAGGAGCAGCAGGTGCGCGATCAACTAGAGCGCATAGGCCATTTGAAAGTGCAAGAATATTTACCTATTGTGGCCTGTCAGCAAGATAGGCGCTACCGCAATAAAATGGAATTCACCTTTAGCAACAAGCGCTATCTGCCCAAAGAAGAGTTGAACGGCGATGCATCGTTCAAACAAAATGTACTCGGTTTTCATGCTCCCGGAGTTTTTGACAAAATCATTGATATTGACGAGTGCCACCTGCAGGCCGAGCCTACCAATGGGATTAAGAATTTTATACGGGGCTTTGCCATTGAAAACCAATACACTTTTTACGATATTCGCGAGCATGCCGGACTGCTGCGAAACCTCATTATCCGCATCAACCAAAAAGGTGATGTTTTGGTAAACATCGTTTTCGGCGAGCGTGTTGAAGAAAAGATAGACGCCCTATGCAAGGTATTAAAAAATGAATTTCCTGCTATCAGCTCACTACATTATACCGTCAACGAAAAACTCAACGACACCATTTACGATCAAGAGGTGGTGCATGTGGCAGGTGAAAAATTTATCACCGAAATACTGGGCAATGTCACCTTTAAAATTAGCCCCAAATCATTTTTTCAAACCAACTCCGCACAGGCCGAAGTGTTGTATAATGTAGTGCGAGATTTTATGGGCACTACCAATACCCTTTATGATTTATACTGCGGCACAGGTAGCATTGGCCTTTATTTAGCCGACAAATGCCAAAAACTAATCGGCGTAGAAACTGTTGCAGACGCTATTGCCGATGCAAAAGAAAACGCCCTGAACAATAATATTCAACATGCCTCATTTTTTGCAGGCGACGTAATCGACATTTGCGACGACACCTTTTTCGCGACGCATGGCCATCCGGATTGTATCATACTGGACCCGCCGCGCGCTGGCTTGCACCCCAAGCTCATTGGTAAATTATTGCAAATTGGTGCGCCTCGAATGGTTTATGTCAGCTGCAATCCTGCTACGCAAGCCCGCGACTTGCAGGAGCTTTCAGCCATGTATAACATTGAAAAATCTCAGGCGGTAGATATGTTTCCGCAGACGCATCATATAGAAAATGTCGTGCTGCTAACACGAAAAAATGATTAACAAACTTCAACATTATATTTTAGGTGAATTGCCCGCCTGGGATGCCCAGCAACGCATGGCACCACCTTTGCGCACCGCCAAACCACTGATACCGCACACGGTACGCCAAAGTGCAGTTTGCACCTTATTGTATTACCGGAATAATCAATTACATACCCTCCTGATAAAACGTACCGAAGATGGTAAAACGCACAGTGGCCAAATCAGTTTTCCCGGCGGAAAAATGGATGCGCAAGACTATAGCTTGACCTTTTGCGCCTTGCGTGAATGTGAAGAAGAAATTGGTTTATCAAAAAATAATATTCTTGTGCTGGGTAGCTTAAGTCAATTGTACATTCCGCCCAGCAATTTTATCGTCACGCCCGTACTGAGCTATGCCGAGCAAGTTGAACAGCTAACCCCTTCAATAGATGAAGTGGCTGAAATTATTGAAGTGCCACTTGACGAGCTATTTGATGATGCCAATAAAACTACCTATACTGTTAGGCGCAGCGATGATCACACTCGAATTATGGAAACGCCTGCCTATCAGTTTCGTGGGCACATTATTTGGGGTGCCACCGCCATGATGTTGGCCGAATTTGAAGAAATTCTCAATAGACTGCAATAGTCACTTTACCTTTAAGGCATGAATGCAATTATTACGGGCGCTACCAAGGGTATCGGAAAAGCTATAGCTGTGAAGTTTGCTAAGGAAGGCATGAATTTGTGTGTATGTTCACGCAATGTTGCCGATCTGGATGCGCTCAAAGAAGCCTTACAACGAATAAATTCTAAAATTGAAATCCACTGTTTGGCTAGTGATCTCAGTAAGGCCGATGAAGTAGAAAAGTTTGCAAACTTTGCCCTTTCTGTATTCGAACGTGTCGATATACTGGTGAACAATGCAGGGTATTTTGTACCGGGTGATATTCATACCGAAGAAGCCGGCCTGCTGGAAATGATGATTCAAACCAATTTGTACAGTGCCTATCATTTAAGCCGTGCTATTATTCCCAAAATGAAAGAACAGCAAAACGGACTTATCGTCAATATTTCATCCGTTGCTGGGTTGCAGGCTTATCCGCAGGGAGGGTCTTATAGTATTTCAAAATTTGCACTTACCGGCTTTTCAAAAAACTTACGGCAAGAGTTGAAAACATTTGGTATCAAAGTGAGCACTGTTTATCCAGGAGCCACTTACTCAGCATCCTGGGCGGGCAGTGGTATTGACCCCGAGCGAATTATGGAAGCCAATGACGTAGCCGAGAGCGTCTGGTCGTTAACACGCATGTCTAAAAATGCAGTAGTCGAAGATATTGTTTTGCGACCACAGTTAGGAGACCTATAGATAAAAAGGCCATTAAATGAAATTTTGCAAGTCCCATAAAAGTAAGTCGATAGCTTATTCATATAGGGTATGTTTAAGGCAGAGTCTACACTGGTAGTTAAGTTTACAATTCAATGTTTCAAAACTTTATTATTTTTTTTACTGCAGTAATTCCGGAGTATTGAATATGTAAGAAATAAATTCCACTTAATTCTTCTATTGATAAGTTAGTTTTATGCAGTAAATCAAAATCCTTCTGCCAAATTATTTGACCAGATATACTTTGTAGTGTCAAGTGTACATTGTGATAGTACCTGTCAAATTCTATAAAGTAATTCCCTGTTGTGGGGTTTGGATATAAAAAAATATTGTTGGCATGCTCGTGAATCTGCGAAGGATTAAAATCAATATTATAACAATTCGTTGTATCCGTGCAACCATTTTGAGTGATAATACAAGCATAAAATCCAGGTATCGTCGGATTAAATATTTGAGCGGTTGCGCCAGGAACTATTTGTTGATTTTCACAATCAATCCATTGATATTGAACATTGTTTGCCTGGGCAATGAGCGAATTATTCGGCCCAGTACTTACCGATGTATCGAGGCTAATAATCGTTACATTTAAATTCAATATGCTATCACAGCCCAAGGCGTTGGTCAATATTTGATTATAGTTGCCTGATTGAAAATAAGTAAACCCATTTAAAACGAGGCTATCACAAGTTGTAAAAGACAAATTGCTGGCGCTTGGTTGATTAATGCTAATTGTGTAGACGTGCGTAGTATCGCAGCCTGAGATTGAACTATTGGTAAATGAAACAATTGTATCATTAAAATATGTAGTGTTGAACAATACTAAGCTGTCGCATGCGCTCAGAACCACGGTATCAGTAATAAGACAAGTATTAAGTTTTAAAACAAAACCGTCATGACCAATGCCTGTGGAATTTAATATCAATGAATCAGCCGTGGGATCAAAATCGCAATTGGTATAAAAATATCCTGCCAAATAAACACCATTGGCTTTATCCGTGCAAAGTGAATAGTTGTAATCATTTATTGTGCCACCCAATACGCCACCGAACAAAAAATTACCGGCCGAATCGAATTTTTGAAAAGCGATATCATCTAATCCTCGGCTACTTACAAAAAAAGTGGCTGCGCTTGGATTAAGATCCCATTGATTATTATTAACCTCCCAAATCTTAGTTGTCAAATAAAAATTACCACTTGTATCGCAATCAATCGCCTCACGCCAACCATAACCGAAAACATTATTTTCTAAGTTTCGAAAGCCCCAAACATAATTTCCGTTCGCATCTAATTTTACAATAATTCTGCCAAAAGTTGCATTCGTCCAACTAAGCAATTGAACAGCGGGGCCAGGATCCACATCAAGTGAAAAGCCATATGATTCGAATGGAATAATTACATTGCCCCAAGTATCCAAAGACAAGCCCCAACAATAATTACCTTGATTGTTGCCAAACTCTTTATGCCAGATTAATGAACCCGAAGGTGATATTTTTAATATACTAAAATCAACATTGCCATTACTAGTGACTGTATTTACAGCCGAATTTGGATCAATATCAATTGAGCCTAAGAAATTGATTGGCATCACTATATTACCCGTGGCATCAATATCAATTTCGTGAGCACCAAAGTACCCCGAATCGTTCCAAGCTAATGAACTTTGCCATTTTTTTGCCCAAACAAAATTTCCGTTTACATCCAATTTAAGTAAATATTTATACCCTGCTAAACCTGTAGAAGCTGTATTGCCAACCATATTAAAAACTGCCAAACCTGGATCAAAATCAACAGTATCCTTAAAACTGCCACTTACTATAATATTATTAAATGGGTCAACTTTTATTTGATCAGCCCATACTACATGGCTATTTTGGGTATTTGGGGCAGAAAGTACCTTGCCCCAAATGTAGTTGCCAAGCGAATCATATTTTGCTATAAAAACTGAACGAAATGTTCCCAAAGAAGTTCCTTTCGCATATGCCCACTGACTATTGGGGCCAAAATCCAAATCTATAGAATCAGCAAATTGTCCAACAACAAGGATATTATTTTGCTGGTCAACATCAATAGAGATTATACGATTTACTTGAGGAGTTTGATATGCTAAACCCCATAGAAAATTCCCCTGGGCATCCAATTTTGATAAAAAACTAGTGTGATTTATTAGTGTAGAAGATTGTGCATAGCGCATAGCCTTTGCGGGTCCTGGATTTAAGTCAATAGAATCTGCAAAATAACCGGAGGTAATCACATTTAAACTATTATCCACGATCATATCCGTACAAAACGACTGGCTTGCTTCAAACTGTTTTACCCATTCTAAACTTTGCCCATTTATTTCTACTGAAATGAACATTAACAACATCGCCAACTTGATGAGCGTAACCATCCTTAATTGCGAAACTTGAACAGACATGAATTAAAATTACAAACTAAAAGACGACAATTTGGTCTATAAGGTTTGAAGACATAAAGTTTACACACCAAGGAGAATTGTTACCAAGTTTGATGATTCATTCAAATCTGAATAAACCTAATTATAAGACAGTGATATTAAATAATGACACTTCTGCCAGGCGCAAATTATACCCCCCCATAATGGCAAGGGTTATTACCCAGTAGGACACATTCACCCAAATCAGTTTCCAGCTGCTGCGCTCAAACATTCCATTGGTAGCCATGATAGGCAGCACTACAAAAATGTTGAAAGGCATAATGTATAAGTTTTGTTGTTCGTGTGAATATAATAGAAAAAATGAATAATTAAAATGTGCATTATCCCCATGCGCCATCTTCCTGCGCAGAATATAAAGTATGGGGTTGCAATGATGCCAATTTCGAAATAATGTATTGTATCCCAGAAATAGCTAATAAAAAAAATAAGGTGCCCTTGAAAAGGATAGTACATAATCAATATCATTATCAACACCCGTAGTACATAGCGAACCGAATTGGTATAATATGTACTACAAATACTTATTTTTATGGTACATATTTA